>NZ_CP041217.1:2800000-3407500 GCF_006542275.1 Saccharibacillus brassicae | reverse complement strand
CCTCCACATCTCTACGCATTTCACCGCTACACGTGGAATTCCACTTTCCTCTCCTACACTCAAGCGGGCCAGTTTCGGATGCGAATCGGGGTTGAGCCCCGATCTTAAACATCCGACTTAATCCGCCGCCTGCACGCGCTTTACGCCCAATAATTCCGGACAACGCTTGCCCCCTACGTATTACCGCGGCTGCTGGCACGTAGTTAGCCGGGGCTTTCTTCTCAGGTACCGTCACTCCGGGTGCAGTTACTCACCCGGACGTTCTTCCCTGGCAACAGAGCTTTACGATCCGAAAACCTTCATCACTCACGCGGCATTGCTCCATCAGGCTTTCGCCCATTGTGGAAGATTCCCTACTGCTGCCTCCCGTAGGAGTCTGGGCCGTGTCTCAGTCCCAGTGTGGCCGTTCACCCTCTCAGGTCGGCTACGCATCGTCGCCTTGGTGAGCCATTACCCCACCAACTAGCTAATGCGCCGCAGGCCCATCTCTCAGTGACAGCTTGCGCCGTCTTTCCTCATCTCTCCATGCGGAGAAACGATGTATCCGGTATTAGCATCCGTTTCCGGAAGTTATCCCAGGCTGAAAGGCAGGTTGCCTACGTGTTACTCACCCGTCCGCCGCTAACTTCGGTGGAACAAGTTCCACCTTAGTCCGCTCGACTTGCATGTATTAGGCATGCCGCCAGCGTTCGTCCTGAGCCAGGATCAAACTCTCCATTAAGTTGCGAACACTTTCGCAACCGCGACTTCAAAGCCGGAACCCTTAGGGCCAAGGCTTTGAACGAAGCGGTCACTTGATCTTCGCTTTTTAAAGAAAGCACCATGTGCTCGTTAAAACGTGGCGGGAACTAAAGTTCCCTATATTCACTCTAAACCATGCTCAAGTTTCAGAGTCTAGATCCAAAGATCAAAACCCTTCGCTAAGCGCGGTTCCTCGAATCACTTGGCCCGGCTGGGTTCCGTGATTCTCGTTACTCACTGTTCAGTTTTCAAAGAACAAACTCGTTAATCTCATGGGTGTTACTCGGTCTTACTCGTGTGCCCCGCTCGCTTGTTTCGCTCGCAGCAGCAACTCTTATATATTAGCATGTCCGTTTCCGTTTTGCAAGTCTTTTTTTGAAATCTTTTTCCGGCTTCTTGCGAAGCGTTCGTCCGATTTCATTATGTACCTGCTCACTTTCGCGAACCGCACCGGCGCTCTCTCAAGGCGGTTCCTAGACTATAACATCCTCCCCAAAGCAAAACAACCCCCTTTTATCAAAAAAAACGCCGCCCGGATCGCCCTTTTTTCCGCTGCAAATTTCCTTACCACTAATAGGCGCAAATCGGCTATCTCAAAAAAGTTCAGAATTCCACGCAAAAAAAAGCGGCCGTCGTCGATGGACGAACAGCCGCTTTGTACAGGTTCCGTACTTTTCCCCTTTTGAACGTTTTCTCTCTGTTTTTTGTCTGTAAGTTTGGATTACTCGCCGCCGAGGAAGACGTAGCGGGCCAGGACGAGAACGGCCAACACCCACATCAACCAATGGATCTTCACTTTGCGAGCGGTGAACAAGCTGCTTAATCCGCCGAGAATGACGTAAGCGAGAATACCGATCGAGATACCGTTGGCAATCCCGTTCGTGAAAGGCATGAAGATGATCGTCAGGAAAGCCGGGATCGCTTGCAGCATATCTTCCCAATCGATGCTGCGCACCTGGGCGATCATCAGTACGCCGACCATGATCAGCGCCGGAGCCGTTGCCGCCGAAGGCACGACCAGAGCGAGCGGAGCGATGAACATCGCCAGCAGGAACAGTACGCCTGTCGTAACCGAAGTCAGGCCCGTGCGTCCGCCTTCCGCGATGCCCGCCGTGCTCTCCACGTAGGAAGTGATGGTGCTCGTACCGAGAACCGCGCCGGTGCTGACACCGACCGCGTCGACCAGCATCGCTTTGCCGATCTTCTTCTCGCCTTCTTCCTTGTTCTTCATCAGGCCGGCGCGTTCCGCCGTGCCGACAAGCGTGCCGAACGTATCGAACAGCTCAACGAAGGTGAAGACGAACACGATCTCGAACAATCCGAGCTGCAGCGCGCCCATGATGTCCAACTGGCCGACGGCCAGATCGCCGAACGAAGGAATCCAGGTGCCTGTGGACAGGCCGCTCAGATCCGTCACGCCCATCGGAATACCGATCAGCGTAATGAGCACGATGCCGATCAGCAGCGCCCCGCGAATGCGCATGACCATCAGGGCTCCGATAATGAAGATCCCGATCAGCGACAGCAGCGTGTCTTTTTGGTGCATGAAATCGCCGAGCGCCAACTGGAAGTTCGAGCCGAGGATCGTCACCGGAGCCTGAAGCTGCGCCACGTCCGTGATGCCCGTTATCGTGGCCGAAGCGGAGATGATGTTGCCCAGCTTCATGCCGATGATGGTGACAAACAAGCCGATGCCGACCGTGATCGCCGCCTTGATCGAGGACGGCACCGCCACAATGAGCATTTGGCGCACCTTGGTCACGGTCAGGATGATGAAGATGAGACCGGAGATGAAGACCGCGCCGAGCGCCGCCTGCCAGGTGATCGCTCCGTTGGAGCTGAGCACGACGGTCATGAAGTACGCATTAAGGCCCATGCCCGGAGCCAGCGCCACCGGAATGTTCGCGAACAGGCCCATCAGGATCGTCACGAGGCCCGCGCCTACCGCCGTTGCGAAGAATACGCCCGAAGCCGGGATGCCCGCGCCGTCGGGACCGAGGAACGAGAGGTTCACGACCAGGATGTAGGCCATCGTGATGAAAGTCGTCAGACCGGCGATGATTTCCGTTCTGAATGTGGTGCCGTGTTCTTTGAGTTTAAAGAACTTTTCCATGATACCAATTTTCCTCCTCGGGAATGTAAATGGGGGAACGACAAAAGAGTACCGGATACGACGCTGCCGCCTCCGGTACTCTTGGAACCGGGAGAACGCGCGGCCCGGCGGCGAGACGTGAACGTCTGAGCCGCAAAGGCGCTTCCTCCCGTTTCGTAGAGCGATCATTTACGGTGATCACGTAGAGACTCCCGGGCCCATTCCCGGAATTATACGAACGCTGTTGCTGTTGTCGATTACCTTATCCGCCGCCGCCAAAGCATACGTTCCGGCTGGTCGGCTTCACAGGTTACATTCTAGGACAGCTCAATAAGCTTGTCAACAAAAAAACGAATGATTTTCACAATATATTATTTCAATGTTCGTCAATTCCCACACACGTCCGCAAAAAGAAAAAAACGCCCCGCTTCTTCCCGCGCAAGCACGTCCGGAGAGGGACTGCACCGCAGTAAGAAGCAAAACGTCGAATTTGAAAACCGGCTCTTTTATGAAAACGTTCGCTTTTTAGGACGTTTCCGGCAGCGGTGGAAGTTCGTCCCGCAGCTTCTTCGTTAGTCCGCCGCGCACCAATTCGTAGGAGTGACGGATCATTCCGCGCAGAAATTCGGGCTCCAATCCTCCCTGTTCGAGCAGCACGCTGTTCCAGTGGGACTTGTTGGAGTAGTAGCCGGGCACGATCTGCGCATAGCGTTCCCGATACTCTTCGGCCAGCCGGGGATCGCATTTAAGCGTCAGAATCTGCCGGCCTTCGTTATCCGTTCCGCGCATCGCAAAATATTTGCCGCCGATCCGATACAGCAGACTGCCCCATTCTTCTTTCAAAAAAGCTTCCGTCCCCGGCAGTTCCAGACACGTCTCGCGAATCCATTCGTCCGTCACTTCCACTTCGCTTCCTCCTTCAAAAAGATTCCTTCATCCCTGCCGCGACTGCCGCGCGTTGTTCCTGCCCACTTCGGGCATCCTCCACTCGTTACGCTTTCCTTCGACGTAACCGGTCTGCGCAAGCAGACGGCTGACGGCTTCCCTCTGCGCGGCCCGAAGCATCGATACGCGAATCCGCGGCGGCCGGCATACCGCGAGCAGTTCGGCGAAATCTCCGGCTTCCAGCGTCTTCACATCCAGCAAGGCCAGTTGGTCCAGGCCCGGCGCCGTCGATGCCCAGCCCAGACTCTCAAGCGCCACTTCGTAACATTCGATCGCGCGCAGGTGCGGCAGTCCCGACAGATCCGGCAGCGCCGCGAGCTTCGGCTGATTGCGCAGCTTCAGTTCCCGCAGCCGCGGCAGCGCGGCCAGCACGTCCAGGCGGCTCAAGCCGCGTACGCTCGTGAGCGACAGCCGTTCCAGCCGCTCCGCCGCGCGCAGGCCGTCCAGTTCTTCGGCGCCGCCGAAGCCGAGCGAGAGCTCCGCAAGCTCCGGATTGCCGCCGAGAAACGACAGGTCGCCAAGCGGCACGCCGTATACCGTCAGCTCGCGAAGCTTGCCGAGAACATGCAGCACGTCCAGATGTTTGCGCTGCCCGGCAAGGGACAGCCGCTCCAATCCCGCAAAGCGGCGCAGTACGGACAGATCGGGCTTTTTCGAGCGCGTCTTGCCGAGGGCAAGGCAGTCCAGCCCGCTTCGCACTTCGCCCAGCACGTCGAACGAATCCAGCTCGAATACGTCGAGCGTGAGTTCGCGCAGCTTGGCAAGCCCGCCGAGCGCGCCCAGGTTCTCTACCCGCGAGCAGCAGTCGACCGACAGCTTTTGCACTTCGGGCAGGCGCTTCAGCACGGACAAATCCGCCGGCCGAAGATGGAATCCGTATAGGCGAAGTTCCACGTCGGGCCGCGCCGCGAACAGCCTATTGAGCGCGTCCAACCGCTCCGCGTCCGGCACTTCCTGTTCGCTGTACTGCAGGATACGCAGCGACGGTTCCGCCGCCAGCGCGGCGATATCGGCCGGCGCCCAATTAGCGTTCCCCTGCAGGCGGCCGCCGAGACCGATCTCTTCCATTAGGACGCAGAGTCCGCGGCGCGCTCGTGCTTGCGGATCTCGAATCGGTGGAACGATGTCTCGAAGCCGCCTTCCGTGCCCGGACTTGCCGAATACAGGCCGACTTTCAACGCCGCGCCTTCCGGGCAGTCCAGATGGGCGATACGCAGCTGTTCCCATTCCCCGTCCGCTTCGCGCGCATGGATCAGAAAATCTTCGCCTTCGCGCGTCACCTTGAACTGCAGCCGGCGTTCGAACAGGTCCGCGTCCGCGTTGCGCGTCGACCAGTCGGAGTAGCCGCCGCGCGTCACGACCGCACCCAGATGCGAAGGCGCGCCCGGAATGTATTCCACCGACGTCTTGAGCCAGTTGTCGCGGTCGACTTCCACGAACAGACCGGATTGGTCGAACGTGTAACGGGGGTCCATCGTCAGCTCGGTGACGGCGACGAAATCTCCTACGATCTCGTCGTACAGCACATGTCCGTTATAACGTTCGAAACCGTAATGCGTTTTGAGCCAAAAATCGGTATCGGCGCGGGTATGCAGCTTGAGCACCCCCTCCGACGTCTCGAGACGTTCCGGTTCGGTCATCGTTTTCAAACGGTCGATCTGTGCGGGTATGTATTCCATGTTGTTCTCCTCCTTCGTTCGGATACGGATTTCTTCCTCATTTTAACGTACCGCCCGGCCGGATGACAGCCTTTTCCATCTTTCCGCAAACGTTACACTTATTTTCCGTTGAAGTTTTTGGCAAAGCCGGACTATAATAACGCTTATTAAACCAATGAAATTAGTATGAATTAGAAAAAAGCCGCCGGAGAGGAGCGCGAACATGACTTTGAAGGAGATTGCGGAGCTTGCCGGAGTGTCGACGTCGACCGTATCGCGCATCATCAATTCTTCCGATGACAGCTTCGCGCGCAAATCGGTTCGGGATCGGGTCTGGAAAATCATTCACGAAACCGGGTACGTGCCCAACCAGTCGGCGCGGGAGCTCAAACAGGGACGACGCGAAGAGGCGGTCGCCCGATGTACGACGCTCGCCTGCATCCTCGGACGGACCCGGGACCTGGAAGACAATCCGTTTTTCGCGCAGACCGCCCGGGCGATCGAACAGCAGGCGCTGGAAAAAGGCTGCACCGTGTCGGCTTACCATTCGGTGTTCGATCTTCAGCAGGCGCCGCAAGGCCGCAGTCCGAACATTCCCCGGGCGGACGGCGCCATCGTGCTCGGACGCCTGGGAACGCCGACGCGTGCTCTCCTCGAACGGCATTATCGCAATCTTGTCTACGTCGGACGCAACGTGATCGACTCGCAATGGGACCAGGTCGTGTGCGACGGCTACGAAGCGGCCCGGACGGCGCTGCTGCATCTGATCGGGCTCGGGCACAAGCGCATCGCGTACATCGGCGACACCGAGGACGAGATTCGCTACCGCGCCTACACGGACACGCTTCAGGCGCACGGCCTCGAAGCCGATCCGGCGCTGATTGCTTCCGTCTCGCAGGACGGTCCGGGCGGATATGCGGGCGCGGACCTGCTGCTCCGCGCCGCAAGCCCGCTGCCGACCGCCGCGTTCTGCGCCACGGACATTACGGCGATCGCGGCGATCAAGCGGTTTGCCGAAGCCGGCATCCGGATTCCCGCGCAGCTCTCCGTGATCGGCATCGACGATATCGAAGTGGCCCAGTACGTCTCTCCCGTCCTGACGACGGTCAGCATTCCCAAGGTCGAAATGGGCCGGATGGCGGTTCGCACGCTGCTCGACCGGATCAACCGGGAACATCGGCTGCCCATGCAAATCTTTCTGCCGCATAAGCTGCTGATTCGCGAAAGCACGGCTCCGCCGGAATCGACCGGCACGCACGCATCGACCATTTTGTTAAGGGGGAAACGATCATGAGAAAGCCATACCCGCACGGACTGCACGCGATGAAGAAAAAGGCTTTGCTGGGCTTGACGCTGCTGGTAGCGGTGTCCCCGCTCGCGGCCTGCGGCTCGAACGGAGCCGCGACGGGCGCGGCGGCCGGCGCCGCGGCGGGTTCGGACCGACCGGCCTCGGTCGAGATCACGAACGTCTCCTACGACCCGACGCGCGAACTGTACGAAGCGTATAACAAGCTGTTCCAGAATCACTGGAAAGAAACCGAAGGCCAAGACGTCAGCGTCGTCCAGTCGCACGGCGGTTCCGGCAAGCAGGCGCGTTCGGTGCTGGAAGGCAACGAAGCCGACGTCGTGACGCTCGCGCTGGAACAGGACGTGGCCGAGCTGGAAAAAGGCGGACTGATCGAGCCGGGCTGGGTGGACGAATTCGACAAACAAAGTTCGCCCTATACGTCCACCATCGTCTTCCTTGTCCGCAAAGGCAATCCGAAAGGGATCAAAGACTGGAACGATATCGTCAAAAGCGGCGTCGAGGTGATCACCCCGAACCCGAAAACGTCCGGCGGCGCGCGCTGGAACTTCCTGGCCGCCTGGGCTTATGCGCAGGCGCAGGGCGGCGGCGACGAAGCGAAATCGACCGCATTCGTCAAAAGCCTCTACGATAACGTGACGGTGCTCGACACGGGCGCCCGCGGCGCGACGACGACGTTCGTCGAGAACAAGCAGGGCGACGTGCTGCTCGCCTGGGAGAACGAAGCGTTCCTGTCAATCAAGGAACATCCGGACGACTACGAGATCGTCACGCCGAGCATCAGCATCCTTGCGCAGCCTTCGGTCGCCGTCGTCGACGAGGTCGCGAAAAAGCGCGGCACCGAGGCGGTCGCGACGGAATATTTGCGCTATCTGTACTCCGACGAAGCGCAGAAGCTCGCCGGCGACAACTATTACCGCCCGTCGAATCCCGAGATCCTGTCGACATTCAAAGACATATTCGACCTCGATCTGAAGCTCGTGAACATCGACGACGAGTTCGGCGGCTGGCAGGCGGCGACGGAGAAATTTTTCGCGGACGGCGCGATTTTCGACCAAATTTACCAAAAATAACGGCGCGGATGTCCGATGATCGGGCATCCTGCCGCTTGGCTCCCCGAGCGCGGGACGGTCAAGCGGTCGCGCCGCGGCCAAAGGGGTTACCGTCATGGGAAGTGTGAAGCTGTTCCGCCAAAAAAACAGGGTCATCCCCGGCTTTGGGCTGTCGATGGGCATCACGATCTCCATGCTCGGGCTGATCGTCATGATTCCGCTGCTCTCCATCTTCGTCGTCTTGTCGGGCGTCGGCCCCGCGGAACTGTGGCAGTCGATCCGCGATCCTCAGGCCGTCGCCGCCTATAAGGTGAGCCTGCTCTGCGCGCTGTCGGCCGCGCTGATCAACGCCGTGTTCGGCACGATCCTGGCGTGGATCCTCGTCCGCTACCGCTTTCCGGGCAGGCGGATTCTGGACGGCCTGATCGAGCTGCCGTTCGCCCTGCCGACCGCGGTGGCGGGCATCGCGCTGACGACGCTGTACGCGGACAGCGGATGGATCGGCAGCCTGCTGCTGCCGCTGGGCATCAAGGTCGCCTATACGCCGATCGGCATTACGATCGCGCTGATCTTTATCGGTATTCCGTTCGTCGTACGCTCGATCCAGCCGGTGCTGGAGAAGCTGGACGCTTCGTACGAAGAAGCGGCGGCGATCCTCGGCGCAAGCCCGGTTCGTATTTTCCGCAAAGTCGTGTTCCCGGAGATCCGCCCCGCGCTGCTGACCGGCTTCGGGCTTGCGTTCGCGCGGGGACTCGGCGAATACGGCAGCGTCATCTTTATCGCCGGCAATATTCCGTACGAGACGCAGATCCTGCCGCTGATCGTCATGAGCAAGCTGGAACAGTTCAACTACGGGGCGGCCGCTTCGATCGCGCTCGTCATGATCGTCTTCTCTTTTCTGATCCTGTTCGCGATCAATCTCGTGCAGTCGAGGCTCGATTACGCGGCGAAAGGAGCGGAGTGACCGATGGAAAACCTGCTCACCGATCCCCGTCCCGACCGCGAAGCGCGGCCCAAGTCCGATCCGGTGCCGACGCGTCCGCCCGGCCGGGCGGCACGCTTGACCTTGATCACGCTCGGCGTGCTGTTCATTCTGGTCATGCTGATCCTGCCGCTCGTCACCGTCTGCGTGTACGCGCTCAAGCAGGGCTGGGACGTGTTCGCCAACGCCGTCACCGATCCTTACGCGATCAAGGCGCTTCAGCTTACGCTGCTGACTACCGTCGTCGCGGTGATCTGCAACACGATTTTCGGCGTCTTCGCTTCGTGGGCGATCAGCAAGTTCCATTTTCGCGGCAAGCAGTTCCTGACTACGCTGATCGATATTCCGTTCGCCATCTCGCCCGTCATCGCGGGCCTCGTATTCATTCTCGTGTTCGGACGGATCGGCTGGGCCTACGATTTCCTGCAGGCGCACGATCTCAAAGTCGTGTTCGCCGTGCCGGGCATCATTCTGGCGACGATCTTCGTCACGTTCCCGTTCGTCGCGCGCCAACTTATCCCGCTCATGCAGGCGCAGGGCACCGACGAAGAAGAAGCCGCGGCCCTGATGGGCGCCAAAGGCTGGACGATCTACCGCAAAGTGACGCTGCCGCATATCAAGTGGGCCCTGCTGTACGGGGTCATTCTCTGCACGGCGCGGGCGCTCGGCGAGTTCGGCGCGGTGTCCGTCGTCTCGGGACATCTGCGCGGCAAGACGAACACGCTGCCGCTGCATATCGAGATTCTGTTCAACGAATTCCAACTGACCGCGGCGTTTGCCGTCTCGGCCATTCTGGTCGTCGCGGCGGTGCTGATCCTGATTTTGCGCAATATCGTCGAATTCAAAGGCCGTAAGGAGGAACGCGACCATGTACGTTGAACTGCGTGACGTAGACAAAAATTATCGGGGATTCAAAGCGCTGGACGGCGTCTCGTTCACGGTGGAAAAAGGACGGCTCGTCGGGCTGCTCGGCCCGTCCGGCAGCGGCAAAACGACTCTGCTGCGGACGCTTGCGGGACTGGTGCATCCGGATGCGGGAGACATTTTCATCGACGGCAGCCGGGTGAACGACGTGCCGGCCAGCCGGCGCGGCATCGGCTTCGTATTCCAGAACTACGCGCTGTTTCGCTATATGACCGTGTTCGACAATATCGCATTCGGCCTGGCGGTCGAGAAGAAGGACAAACCGTTTATCCGGGAGCGGGTCAACGGGCTGATCGACCTGATCGGACTGCGCGGCCTGGAAAAGCGCTACCCGCACCAGCTGTCCGGCGGGCAGCGTCAGCGCGTGGCGTTCGCCCGGGCGCTCGCGCCCAATCCGCATCTGCTGCTGCTGGACGAACCGTTCGCGGCGATCGACGCCAAGATTCGCAAAGAGCTGCGCATCTGGCTGCGGGAGACGATCAACTCGCTCGGCATCACGAGCATTTTCGTGACCCACGATCAGGACGAAGCGGTCGAAGTGGCCGACGAGATCATTATCGTGAACAAGGGACGCATCGAGCAAAAAGGCACGCCGGCGCATATCTACAAACAGCCCGCGACGCCGTTTGCCGCCCGGTTCATCGGGGAATCGCTCGTGCTCGACCGCTACGAGGCGCTGCACGGCTTCGAACAGTACGCCGGCTACGACAAAGCGGTCATCCGGCCGGAACTGGTTCGCATTACCAAGCACGGCAAACAGCAGCAGCTGCACGCGGCCGAAGACGGCATCGTCGAAGAAGTCTTTTTCCGGGGCAGCCTGATCGAAGTGCACGTCAACGTCAAAGGCATGCGGCTGGTCGGCTATCTCTCGCCCGAAGAAGACGAGCTGTCGCCCGGCGAACGGGTCAGCGTGCTCGTGTACCGGCTGTACGTGTACGACGAAGACCGGGTGCAGCTGGTGGAGAACCGGGCGCTTCAAAATGCCGATACGGTGTTTATTTGACGAAAAAAGGACAGCCGCGCAAACGCGCAGCTGTCCTTTTTTGAAATCATTGTTCCGCCTGCTCCGCTTTTCTCACCAGCATAAAGTAAGCCAGAATCGCGGCAAGGCTTGTGCCCATCAAAGTAAAACCGAGCGGAACGGCCGTGTCCTCGCCCGCAATGCCGACGATCGGCGCGACGAGCCCTCCGAGTACGAACGGGACAAGGCCGAGCAAGGCCGCCGCGCTGCCCGCGTTTTTGGACTGACTCTCCATGGCGAGCGGGAAAGCGGCCGTGGACGTAATGCTGATCGAACATACGAAGAAAAACAAAGGAATAACCAAAGCAAACAGCGGTCCTTCCACAAGCGTCACCCCTGCCACGACGATACTGGACAGGAACGCCATCCATAAGCCGACTACGATCAGCTTCTGCTCCGGAACCCGGTGCGAGATCCGCCCGACGATTTGGGAACCGATCATCAAGCTGATCCCGTTGGAAGCGAACAATACGGAGAACATCGTCGGAGACACTCCGTAAATATTTTGATAAACGAAAGGCGTAGCTGCCACGTAGGCGAACACCCCTCCCGTCAGGATGCCCTGCGCCAACATGTAACCCACGAACTTCCGATCGCGCAGCATCACGCCGTAATTAAGCAGCTGGGATTTGAAATTCGGCGAGACGCGTCGTTCGGGAGGATGGCTTTCCTTGAGACGAAACTGCGTCATCAAATACAGGAAAACGCCCAGAATCGACAAGGACACGAAGACGCCCGGCCATGTCGTAAAGTTCAGCACTCCGCTTCCGGCAATCGGAGCGACCAACGGTCCGAGATTGCCTACAAGCAGCAGCAGAGAGAAAAATTTGGTCAGTTTATGACCGCTGTACAGATCGCGGGCAATCGCGCGCGATATGACGATTCCGGCGGAAGCCGCGAACCCTTGCGCAAACCGGAGCACGATCAACATGCCGATATTCGGGGAATACGCGCAGGCCAACGATATAATGACGTACGCAATGATGCCGATCAACAAAGGCCGGCGTCTGCCGTAAGCATCGCTCAAAGGCCCGACGACCAACTGTCCGATGCCGAGTCCGAGCAAACAAGCGGTCAAGCTGAATTGTACCAAAGAAGCGGTCGTACCAAAGTCTTTTGCGATTTCGGGAAACGCGGGCAAATACATGTCGATCGTAAACGGTCCCAACGTCGAAAATACACCCAGCAATAAAGCGAGCCCGATCACGCTCCATCGACTGCTGCTGTTCTTATTCATCATGTTCCGATTCTCCGTCCTTCTTCTTCCAGTCTGATTCCAGATTATACAGTACGCCAGTTACTAAGTGAACCTTATTTATTTTAAATTTCATGCTTTATTTTTTTCGAAAAAAATCCCCGCCAAGTAGGCCCTTGGCGGGGATTGCAAACCGAAACGTTATCCGTTCCCGTACTTCGTATGCCGGTTAACGCCTATTCCCACTCGATCGTGGAAGGCGGTTTGGACGTCACGTCGTACACGATGCGATTGACGTTGTCCACTTCGTTAACGATGCGGACCGAAATTTTCTCCAGAATGTCCCACGGAATACGCGCCCAGTCGGCGGTCATGCCGTCGATCGAAGTGACCGCGCGGATGCCGACGGTGTACGAATACGTGCGCGCGTCGCCCATGACGCCGACGCTCTTCATGTTCGGCAGCGCCGTGAAATACTGCCAGATCTCGCTTTCGAGACCCGCTTTGGCGATCTCTTCGCGCAGGATCAGGTCCGAATCGCGCACGATCGTCAGCTTCTCTTCCGTCACTTCGCCCAACACGCGGATCGCGAGACCCGGGCCCGGGAAAGGCTGGCGCCAGACGATCGCATGCGGCATGCCGAGCTCTTCGCCGACTTTGCGCACTTCGTCCTTGAACAGCGTGTTCAGCGGTTCGATCAGGCTGAACTTCATGTCCGCCGGCAGGCCGCCGACGTTATGGTGCGACTTGATCGTCTGCGCCGTCGCTGTTCCGCTCTCCACGATGTCCGTGTACAGCGTACCCTGCGCCAGGAAGTCGAAATCGCCGAGCTTGGCCGATTCTTCGTCGAAGCAGTAGATGAATTCGTTGCCGATAATTTTACGCTTCTGCTCCGGGTCTTCGACGCCTGCGAGCTTGCTCAGGAAACGTTCCTGCGCGTCGATCTTGACCACGTGGATATCGAATTTGCCGACGAACGTCTCCATGACGCTTTCCGCTTCGCCTTTGCGCAGCAGGCCGTGGTCGATAAACATGCACGTCAGCTGATCGCCGATCGCGCGGTGGATCAGCATCGCCACGACGGACGAATCGACGCCGCCGCTCAGCGCGCACAGCACTTTGCGGTCGCCGACTTTGTTGCGGATATCCTGAATCGCGTCTTCGATAAACGATTCCATCGTCCATTCGCCGCTGCATTTGCACACTTCGTACAGGAAGTTCTTGATCATCTCGTTGCCGTAGACGGAGTGGCGCACTTCCGGGTGGAACTGCACCGCGTGCAGGTTGCGTTCCTTGTGGCTCATCGCCGCGATCGGCGCGGATTCGGTGCCCGCTTCCAGCACGAAGCCTTCCGGCAGCGTCACGACGTGGTCGCCGTGGCTCATCCAGACGGTCTGCTTGGCATCAAGGCCCTGGGTCAGGACGCTGTTATGCAAAAACTCGACGTCGGCTTTGCCGTATTCGCGTTTGCCCGCGCGTTCGACTTTGCCGCCGAGCTGCTGCGCCATGAGCTGCATGCCGTAGCAGATGCCGAAGATCGGCAGGCCGAGCTCGTAAATGGCCGGATCGACGTGAGGCGCTCCTTCTTCGTATACGCTGAGCGGGCCTCCGGAGAAGACGATCCCCGCCGGATTCAGTTCACGCAGGCGTTCAACCGGGGTATTGTACGGCATTAGCTCGCTAAATACGCCCAAATCACGAATTCTTCTGGCAATCAGTTGGTTATATTGTCCCCCAAAGTCCAATACGACAATGAGTTCGTTCGGTTTATTCATGTCACGCCTCCCTTAATTACTGTCGCTAATTATACCGATGCCCCTGAAATACCGCAAGAAAAAAAGGGCATCGCCCGGGCCGAATGTCCAACTTGGGAAGACAGGCGAAGCGAAGATGGATTTTCCGGGCCCATCTGGCGTAAAATCAAAGGAAACATCCGCCGCATTCATTCTCCAAAGGAGCCCGAAGACATATGGAACTATTCAAACTGGTCCAGCAGCTGTTCGAACATTACGGATACCTGGTCATGTTTCTGGGGTTGTTCCTGGAATTCATCGCCCTCCCGTTTCCCGGCGAAACGACGATGGCCTATGCCGGGTACTTGTCGTATACGGGATCGCTGCGATTCGACCTGCTGCTGCTCGTCGCTTTTCTCGGCACCACGATCGGTATGAGCATCACGTACGTAATCGGCAAAAAAGCGGGATTGCCTGCCCTGCTGCGCTTCGGCGGCTGGTTTTTCAAAGAAAGCAAGCTAATCAAAACGCAGAAGTTTTTCTCGAAATACGGTCCGGCGCTTATCTTTTTCGGCTATTTCATCCCCGGCGTGCGCCATTTTACGGGCTACTTTGCCGGCATCATGAACATTCCGTTCAAAAAGTTCGCCCTGTACGCTTACACCGGCGCGCTATTCTGGACGCTGCTGTTTCTCGGCCTCGGCAAAATCTTCGGGCCGCAGTGGTCGGTCGCGTTCAAGCTGGCCGAACAGTATGTCGTCTGGATCGCGGCCGTTGCCGCCCTGCTGCTCGGCGTCTTCCTGATTTTCAAATACCGGGCGCTGGCCGCTTCGATCGCAGCCGCGCTGCCCCGTTACCTGTCGGGGAAGAAGCGGCCCGCCCGCGCCAAACCTGCGCGGCCGCAGCCGGCTTCCGGCGAGATCGCGCTTCTTCGCCGGCGCCTGAAGCGCGCCCATATCGTCAAGCTTGCGCCGGGACGCTTCCCGTCGAAGATCGTGCTGAAATCGCGCATCAAGCCGTGAAGCCGGAACCCACCAAAAACCCCCCGGGCCCGCAGGCCCGGGGGGTTATGTCGTGCTGTGTCGGCGGCGCATTCAATCCGTATGTTCACCGCAGACAGGCTGAGCTTAGATGCCGGCTCTTGCCGTTCTGGAACCGGATTCCGGCGGTTCGACCGAAGCGGATTCCGGCTCCGGCACTTCGATGCCCCGGATCTCCAAATCTTCGCGCAGATCCATGTAAAGACGCTTGGCTTGTTCGCAGGCTGCCGTGATGTCGTTATCTTTTACGTTTTTGTAGATCCCCCGAAGTTTTGCATTGTATGAATTGTGGTCCACTTTTACCCAAGACGGAATGATTTGCATAATCCACTTTCCTCTCCCCTGAAAATCATCAAGTACCCCCCGCAGACCCGACCGACGGCCGGAACTGCCCAAGACAACCGTATCCGAAAGCGCGAGACCCCTTGCCCCGCGATCCGGCATACGCCGGAAACTTGTTAGGTTCCCTGTTTGCGAACGGCTTTCCGCTTTTTGTGTAAAATCGGTTCCCCCACCGTTCGACGCCTGTATGAATTCCCCCCTGTTCTGCGCCAAATCCCATTAGTCAATGAGACTTCATTTTCATTACCTCACATAAATCTAAACGTTTTCTCGTTTTTTCTCAAACAATTTTTGTCGTTTTTCACCAAATAGCCTTGAAACAAGGCGAATATCGTTAAACGGGTTAAATCTCGTCGATCGACCGCAGCACTTCGTCCACATGTCCTTCGACTTTGACTTTGCGCCATTCCCGAACGAGGCGTCCTTCTTCGTCGATCAGGAACGTCGAACGCACGATGCCTTCGTATTCTTTGCCGAAGTTTTTCTTGAGCTGCCACACGCCGAAGCGCTCGCTGACCACGTGATCCGTATCCGCCAGCAGCGGGAACGGCAGGTCGTATTTGGCGCCGAACTTCTCGTGCGATTGGACGTCGTCGGCGCTGATGCCGATCACGGCCGCATTTTTCGTCGCGAAAAAGCTCTCCGAATCGCGGAAATCGCAAGCCTGCTGCGTGCAGCCGGGCGTCATGTCTTTGGGGTAAAAGTAAATCACGAGTTTCTTGCCCTTGTAATCGCCAAGCTTGATTTCTTCGCCTCCGACGGCGGGCAGGCTGAACTCCGGTACGGGTTGTCCGACTTCTAACATAACTGAATCGCTCCTTTGGCGTTCGGAATTTGGGTTCGCGATCGTGCTCGGTTTCGCTCATCTCCATTTTAACAGCAATCTCCCCGCGCAAGAAAGGAACCGGAGTCCCCCTCCGGCTGCTCCGATCGAGAAAATGCTTGCGGTCCGGACAAGCTAACGAATCCTGAGCACGCTATTCCTTCTATTTTCCCGGTTTCCCGATTCTAACGAATCGTCAGCTCCTTATTGGTCCCGATTGGCCTTTTTGAAGCCTTTTCGACCCTTATAGCGTGACGACGATTCGTTAATGTTCCAAAAAAGCCGAATACGAGCCATTAGCGATACACCGATTCGTTACGCGCCAAAGAACCCCGATCCTCCGTTCGGAGAGCCGGGATTCCCGGAAGCGGCCTCCCGGCCGCTCCCCAATCTGATTTTGACCTGCCCTTCGACGTCCAGGGCGCGTTCTCGCCCGCCGACGTCGCAGCTCTTACGCTTTTATGCTCTTAGGCTCTTAGGCTCTTAGGCTCTTAGGCTCTTAGGCTCTTAGGCTCTTACGCCCTTAGGCTTGTACGCTCTTTTCCCTTCCCCCTCCACCGCCGGGCAGGACGCAGCGGAGGGGGAAGGGGAGCCTGAAGAAGCGGAGCGTTCGCCTTTGAGGTTTGATTTCACCCCTATAAAATACAATCGAAGAAATCAAACCGAAACAGCGATCGTAAGGCCCCCTTCCCCCGAAGCGCCCCCTCCTGCCGAGCGCCTCCCGTCTACGATCCTGCCCCGCGATACTTCTTCACGCCGAGATTCCAGCTCGTCAGCCCGATCGTCAGGAAAATCGCCGCCATGACCGGCGTCAACCACGCCATATGCGTCATCTCCGTCCGGCCGAGAAACAGCGAAGCCGGATAGATCCCGACGAACGCGAACGGCAAAATCCAGGTCAACAGAAACTGGATCGCGCGGTTGTAGATCGTGACCGGATAGCGGCCGTAGTTCTGGATATTGTACAGCAGCGGAATGATACCCGTCGGCGAGTCGGAATAGAACGACAGCGACGTCAGCGTAATATAGATGCCGGTGTAGATAAGCGTCGCGCTGAGCGCGAACAGCAGCAGCACCGGAATATGCCACCAGAGCAGTTCCAGACCAAGCTGGCCGCCGCTGATCACCATGATGACCAGGCCGATCACCGAACCGATCAGGCCCGGCGGATCGATATTTTCCAGGAAAATCTGAAACAGGTTGTAGGCGGGACGGGTCAGGATGCGGTCCATCTCGCCTTTGACGATGTAGCGGTCGCTGAAATTCCACAGGTTGACGAAGCAGCTGAACAGCCCGAACGGCACCATGAAGAATCCGTACACGAACACGACTTCCGCTTCGCTCCAGCCGCCCAGCGTATCGGTATGGCCGAAGACGACGAAGATAAAGATCAGATTGCTCACCTGAAGCAGCAGATCCGAGATCACCTCGACCCAGAAATCCGCGCGGTACGTCAGCCTTGTTTTCATATAATTTTTGAGATATTCGATGACCAATCCGATATAGTACATGCGCTCAACCCCCCTGTACGAACAGCCGCTTGCGCGCCGCCCGCCACATGAAAAAGATCGGGATCAGCAGAGCGAAGAACCAGATCAGCTGGATGCCGAATACTTCGAGAATGCCCGTCCCTTTCGTGCGTCCCGTGAAGACCGAACCCGGCAGGTACGTGATCGCCTGAAAAGGCAGCCATTGCATGGTCGCGCTGAGCCACCCGGGGAACAGGCTGATCGGAATGACGAGGCCGGAGAACAGGTCGACGACGACCCGTTTCATGCGCATGATGCCTTCGTTATTTTCCACAAAAAACGCCATCAGCCCGGTCAGGATGTTCAGCTGCGAGTTGATCAGGAAGCTGAAGAACAGCATGACCAGGAAGCCGATCCACGCCAGCGGGTCCGTCGGCAGTCTCACCGGGAACAGCAGCAGCGCCAGCAGCATGCCGGGAATCATGAACAGCGTGAAGCGGAACAATCCTTCGCCGAAGCCCTGCATCATTTTGACGAACAAATAATTGTAGGGACGAATAAACTGGATGGCGATGGAACCGTCCCGGATATCGGTCGCGATCTCGCGGTCCAGATTGTTGAAGTAGAACGCGCGCGCCATCCACGATACGGCGATATACGTCGTCATCTGCGAAGCGGTAAAACCGCCGATCTCGCCTTTGTCCCCGTAGATAGCCTGCCACGTGAAGTAGTAGACGCCGATGTTCAGCATGTAGATCAGGATGCCGGAATAATAATTGACGCGGTACGCCAGCATCGTCAGAAAACGGATGCGGATAAAATCGGTATAGACGCTAAGCATGGGAGTTGTGCCCGCCTTCCGCGACCGGGGCCGCCGGCGCGGTCGCCGAACCGGTCCGGTAAATCTGGCGCACAATCTCGTCGGTTGTCGTCTCGGTGATCTTGATGTCCGTGATCGCGATGTCCGCATGGCCGACGACGCGGGCCAGCACGTCGGACACGCTCATCTCGCCCGGCACGAGCACTTCGGCGTGCAGATCGTTGTCCGCGGTCCAGCTCACGTCGAGCTCGGACGTCAATCCCCGCAGCCTCGGCAGCGGACACGGCGCTCCGAATTGGAACGTAACGCGCGTCCCTTGTCCCCAGCGCGACTTCAGTGTATCGAGGCCGCCGTCGTAGATGATGCGACCTTCGTCGAGCATGATGACCCGCGAGCAGAGCGCTTCGATATCCTGCAGATCGTGCGTCGTCAGCAGGATGGTCGTGCCGTGCTGGCGGTTCATGTCTTTGAGGAATTCGCGAATCTCCGTCTTGACGATGATGTCGAGACCAATCGTCGGCTCGTCCAGGAAGACGATCGACGGGTTGTGCAGCAGCGCGGCCACCAGCTCGCAGCGCATGCGCTGGCCGAGGCTCAGCTTGCGCACGGGGCGGCTGAGCAGCTCGCCCAGATCGAGGCGCTGGACGAGTTCGTCCAGCCGCTTTTTGTAATCGTTCTCGCCCACGCCGTACACTTTGCGCAGCAGGCCGAACGATTCGATGACGCCGATGTCCCACCAGAGCTGGCTGCGCTGGCCGAACACGACGCCGATATTGCGGACGAACTTCTCGCGCTCCTCGTGCGGCACGTAGCCGCCGACGTTGAGCTTGCCGGAAGTCGGGACGAGAATGCCGGTCAGCATCTTGATCGTCGTCGACTTGCCCGCTCCGTTCTCGCCGATATATCCGCAGATCTCGCCGGCGGGAATAGAGAAGGAGATGTCGTTGACCGCCGCGACTTCGTTGTATTGACGGGAAAATAAATCCTGCAGCGCGCCTTTGAGGCCGCCGCGGTTCTTCTGGACTTTGAACGTTTTGTTCAAGTGCTCGACTTCGATGGCGTTCATAGATGTTCCTCTCTTCGCATCCGGCTCGGGCCGGAGTGCCTGTATGCGTTCTTGATTCGGGTCTTGATTCCGATCGGGATGACAACGGTCATTCGGGTTGCGGCGGGTCGCTGCGGACGGTTACGCCCCCGCCGTTCGCCGGACCGCGCGGTGAATTGCCTGCCGCTCCGAAAAAAATTATAATGGAGGGATGCCGCAATGGCAAACGCCGAATCGATCTCTCCTATTTTGCAACAAGGAAAGGAAGAAAGCGAATGACAAAAAAAAGCAGGCTGACAATCGTCTGGGTGCTCGCCCTGGTCTTGGCTTCCGCCGCGGGTTACTCGATTTATTATTTTTCCAATCTGTACAATCAAGTGTCCAACCTGCAAAAAGTCGGGGAGTCTTCCCCGTTTCGCAATCTGCCCGTGACCGAGAAGACGGCCGCGCAGGAACCGCCCAAATGGGAAGGCCGCGAACCGGTTAACGTTCTGCTCATGGGCGTCGACGGCCGCGACTCGCTCGCCGGCGATATTCCCCGTTCGGACACGATGCTGGTCGCTTCGCTCGATCCCGTCCGCAAAACGATCCACATGTTCTCCATCATGCGCGACACGTACACCGATATTCCCGGATTCGGCAAGCAGCGTATCAATACCGCCATTACGCACGGACCGAATACGGCCATGGAAGCGGTCGGCGGCCTGCTGGGCATTCCGATCCAGTATTACGTCTATACGGACTTTCAGGGCTTTATCGCGCTGGTCGATTCCGTGGGCGGGGTAGACTTCAATGTTGAAAAAGATATGAAGTACCTCAGCGCGGCCGACGGACCGGAATACGATATCGATCTCAAGGCAGGCATGCAGCACCTCGACGGCCGGACCGCTCTCCAGTACGTGCGTTTCCGGCATGACCGCCTGTCCGACTTCAGCCGTACCGGCAGGCAGCGCGAGTTCCTCAAAGCGGTCGCGGACAAGTTGAAGTCGAATACTTCGATCATGAAGCTGCCCGACATTCTGGAGCAGGTCAATCCGTACATCGACACCAACCTGAGCGTCGGCGACATGTGGAAGCTCGCAAGCGTCGCCTACGACAGCCAAATCGGCGGCAGCGAACAGATTCCGCCGAATCCGCTGCTGCGCGAAGAGACGATCAAAGGCGCGGCCGTTCTCACCGTCAGCAGCCAGGAGAAGCTGGAAAGCTTCGTTCAGGATACGCTGAACGCTCCGGCTAAACCGGACGAAGCACAGAATGCGCTTGACGCTCCGGTAAAACCGGACGAAGCGACGCAGAAGCTTGACGCTCCGGTAAAACCGGACGAAGCCGCGCAGAAGCTTGACGCTCCGGTAAAACCGGACGAAGCCGCGCAGAAGCTTGACGCTCCGGTAAAACCGGACGAAGCCCCGCAGACGCCGGCCGTGCCCGCTCCTTCGGGCCGGAAGAACGAAGCGCTCGGCGAAGGCAGCGGGGAACTTCAATAAATCGCTGGGCCAGGCCGGCGAAAGCCGCGCAACGACGCAGCGCTGCCCAAGCTGTAACCAAATCGTCCCTGTACGCGGAATACAAAATTCGTTACGCTTAAAGGGCGCCTTGAACCAAGGCGTCCTTTGACTTGATCCGGCATCGCTTTGCGCATGCCGCAGCCCCTATATCGAAAGGATCGTGTACCATGAATCGTCCAAATTCCGAAAGACTTTACGCCGAAGCGCTCGAACATATCGTCGGAGGCGTCAACAGCCCTTCCCGCTCGTTCAAAGCGGTCGGCGGAGGCGCACCCGTGTTTATGCAGCAGGGCCAGGGTTCCCGTTTCCGGGACGTCGACGGCAACGAATACATCGACTACCTGGCCGCTTACGGGCCGATCATTACGGGCCACGCCCACCCGCACATCACCGAAGCGATCGTGCGCGCCGCGCAGAACGGCATCCTCTACGGCACGCCGACCGAGCTTGAGATCAAGCTTGCCAAGATGCTCAAAGACGCTATCCCGTCCATGGACAAAGTCCGCTTTGTCAACTCCGGCACGGAAGCGGTCATGTCGACGATCCGGGTCGCCCGCGCGTACACGAACCGCTCGAAGATCATCAAATTTGCCGGCTGTTATCACGGCCATTCGGATCTGGTGCTCGTCGCGGCCGGTTCCGGCCCGTCCACGCTGGGCATTCCGGACAGCGCCGGCGTACCGGCCAGCATCGCGCAGGAAGTCATTACCGTGCCGTTCAACGATCTGCCGAGCCTCGAAGAAGCGCTCCACCGTTGGGAAGGACAGATCGCGGCCGTCATGGTCGAGCCGATCGTCGGGAACTTCGGCATGGTCATGCCGGCTCCGGGCTTCCTCGAAGGACTGTGCAAGCTGACGCACGACCACGGCGCGCTCGTCATCTACGACGAAGTCATCACGGCGTTCCGCTTTCATTACGGCTCCGCGCAGACGTTCGCGGAACTGGACAATCACGACGCCATCATGCCGGATCTCACCGCGCTCGGCAAAATTCTCGGCGGCGGGCTGCCGATCGGCGCCTACGGCGGCCGCAAGCACGTTATGGACCAGGTCGCTCCGCTCGGTCCGGCTTACCAGGCCGGCACGATGGCCGGCAACCCGGCGTCCGTCTCGGCCGGCATCGCCTGCCTGGAAGTGCTGCAGGGCGAAGGCGTCTACGAGGAGATGAACCGCCTGGCGATCCGCCTGACGGACGGCATCGCCGAATCGGCGCGGCGCCGCGGCGTGCCGCTGACGATCAACCGCATTCGCGGCTCGTTCTCCACGCATTTCTGCGACCATCCGGTCACCAACTACGACCAGGCGCAGGATACCGACGGCGAAGCATTCGCCGCTTTCTTCCGCGGCATGCTGGACCGCGGCATCTGCCTCGCTCCGTCCAAGTACGAAGCGTGGTTTCTGACGACCGCGCACACGGACGCGGATATTGACGCCACGCTCGCCGCGGCGGACGAGACGTTCAAAAGCATGCGCTGAAGCGGCTTTCCCGCTTTGCACGCCCATTCCTGAGCCAGACCCTTGCAATCACCTTCGGCTCCGCTTAATCCGCGGGCCCGAAGGTGATTTTGGCATAGGCCCATTCCCATAGATGGGTTATGATAGTAACAAACCTGCAAGCGAGAGGAGATCCCATGGACGACGATAAAGAGCAGCGCCGCAAAAATCTCAAAGTGATCCAATTCGACAAAAACGCGGAGGATCTCGTCGAGATCGAGAAACCGCCCGTGACTTTCGCCGACGTCGGCGGATTGGAAGAGGTCAAGAAGAAGATTCGCATGAACTTTATCCTCCCGCTCCAGCAGCCCGAGCTGTTCGCGGCCTACGGCCGGGAAGCGGGCGGTTCCCTGCTGCTGTACGGACCTCCCGGCTGCGGCAAAACGTTTCTGGCCCGCGCGATCGCCGGCGAGATCGATGCGAGCTTTTTGCATCTGGAACTTCAGGCGATCCTGTCCATGTACATCGGGGGCAGCGAACACAATCTGCATGCCATTTTCGAAAAAGCACGCGCCGAAGCGCCCTGCGTCCTGTTCATCGACGAGTTGGACGCGCTCGGCGGCAGCCGCCACGGCATGCGCCAGCATCACGACCGCATGCTCGTGAACCAGCTGCTGGTCGAGTTGGACGGACTCGCGAGCTTCAACGAGAACGTCTTTATCGTCGGCGCGACCAATACGCCGTGGTATCTCGACTCCGCCCTGCGGCGCCCGGGACGCTTCAACAATCTGCTGTTCGTCACGCCGCCGGAAGAAGAAGAACGCGGCACGATTCTCAAGCTCAAGCTGCACGGCAAGCCGGCCGACGGAATCAACGTGCGCAAGCTGGCCGAGAGCACACCCCTGTTCTCCGGCGCGGATCTCGACCAGCTGGTGCGGGACGCGACCGAACTTGCGCTGGAGCGGGCGATGGAGACGGGCGAGATCCAACCGCTCGCGGAGACCGATTTCCGCCGCGTCCTGAAGACCCGGCAGGCGTCCACGCTCGACTGGTTCGCCACCGCGCGCAACTATGCCACGTTCAGCGACACGAACGGCGAATACGCGCAGGTGCTGGAATTTATCAAAAGGCACAAAATCCGCTAAAATCCCGGAGGTGGCGCGATGAGCGAAGAGATCAACGGCCCGGTCCCGCCGGGCGTGCGCGCCGAACGGTTCCAACGGCTGCTCGGCTGGGGCAAGCATAAGGAAGCGCTGGCCGAAGCCGGCGAATGGCTGCGCGAGGAGCCGGAGACGGCGGGGCCGTACAACGCGCTGGCGCTCGCCTATATCAATACGGACGAGTTCGACCGGGCGCTGGAATGCACGAACCAGTCGCTGCGTATCGATCCCGACGACGATGACGGCTGGTTCTTCCGCGCGGTTATCCATTACGCGACCAACGAGTGGAAATTGATGCGTGAAGCGGCCGAAGAAGCGCTGCGCATCAATCCGTATCGGGCGCATCTGTATTATTTGCTGGCCAATATGCACAACAAGCAGGGCAAGTTCGAACAGGCCCGCGTCAGTATCGAACAGGCGCTCGAAATCGACGCGGAGAACGGGTTGTACCATGCGCTGCACAGCTATGTGCTCGCCAACTGTCTGCGCTTCGACGATTCGATCGAATCGGCCGAGACGGCGCTGCGCGAAGACGTCGAACGCGCCCAGACGTTTCTGTATCTGGGCTGGGCGGCGGATCGGCGGGGCGACGCCAAAGGCGCCAAGACCATGATGGAACAGGCAATCCGGCTCGATCCCGACGACGAGCAGATCCGGACCGAATACATGCAGTCGCTGCAAAAAAACTTCTGGTTCTACCGGATCTTCACCCTGCCGGTGTTCTTCCGGCGCTTCAAGCCGTGGAAGCTGGTGCTGATCTGGATCATCGCGTCGATCGTGTTCCGGCCGCTGGTCATCCTACTTGTCATTTTGTACATGCTCAGCTTCATGCTGAGCAAAGCTTTCGTGCACGTCCAGGTGTACGGCTGGCGGCGCGCGCCGAAAAGGCGGGAGAAATAATCTCCCGCCTCAGGCTGTCGAGAAAGTCCTATACGTAGGAGAAGCTTGTCGACTGCGGGAGAAATTCGTTCCGGTCGCGTGTTGAAATCAGGAAAAAGGATCAAATTTGAATGGGATTTTCCTGATTTCAAAGGCGAACGCTGGCGCTCCTACACTGAATTTCTCCCTCCGCCTCCTCACTTTGTTCAGAATCAGACTTTCTCGACACGTTGAGGCGGGAGAAATAATCTCCCGCCTTTTTTTACGTTTGCGGATGCCGCCGCTGCCGCAAAAACTCCCGCCGGCGTCCGTCCCGGTCAAGCAGCACGCGCCGGATCTCCGGTTCCGAGATCGGCTTGAACACGTAGTCCTGCATGCCGCTCGCGAGGCATTCTTCCGCGAAGCCCGGCCGCACGAAAGCGGTCACCGCCACGATATACGGCACCGATTGTTCCGGCAGCATCTGGCGGATCAGCCTTGCCGCCGTCATTCCGTCCATCTGCGGCATCTGCACGTCCATGAACACAAGATCGTAGCGCTTTTTGGCCGCGGCCGCAAAAGCTTCGATGCCGTTCTCGACGATGTCCGCCCGGCAGCCGGACTTGAGCAGCAGCTCGCTGAGCAGCCGGCGGTTGACCGGATGGTCCTCCGCGATCAGGATGCTCAGGTTCTCCGGCTTCTCCGCTTCTTCGGCAAAGCCCGTGCCGCGCTCCGCGCCGCCATGTTCGTTCGAAGCCGCTCCGTCTGCGGCGAAGAGATCGGGCAGCGGTCTCTGGCCCGAGACGCTGCAGGGCAGCGTGAAGCGGAAGACCGATCCGACATGCTCCCGGCTCTCGACCCGGATCGTTCCGCCCATCAATTCGACCAGCCGTTTGGAGATCGACAAGCCGAGGCCGGTGCCTCCGTATTTGCGGTTCAGCCCGGGATGTAGCTGCGAAAACGACTGGAACAGGCGGTTCTGCTTGTTTTGGGCAATGCCCACGCCGGTATCTTCCACCCGGAAATCAAGCACCGGTTCGCGTTCGTCGGCGCCTTCGGCTACCGCTACCGAGACCGTGACCGAGCCGCTGTCCGTGAATTTGACGGCGTTGCCGATCAGGTTGGCCAGCACCTGCCGAAGCCGATCGGGATCGACGACGATTTCTTCCGGAACGTTCGGAGCGGCTTCCCAGCGCAGCGAGATGCCTTTGGCTTCGGCCTGGGCCGCGAACAATTCGGCGGCGCTCGCGATCAGAGGCGTCAGCAGCACGTTCTCGAATTCCAGGTTCAGCCCTCCGGCGTCGATCTTGCTGAAGTCCAGCACGTCGTTCAGAATGCGCATCAGCGAACGGCCGCTGTCTTGAATGATCTCCGCATATTCCCGCTGTCCCGGCATCAGCTCGGTCTCCAGCAGCAGGTCGGTCATGCCGAGCACCCCGTTCATCGGAGTCCGGATCTCGTGGCTCATCATGGCGAGGAATTCCGATTTGGCCGACGCGGTCTGCTCGGCCAATTCTTTCTGCCGCAGCACTTCCCGCTCGTTCGTCAGGTCCCGGAACACGACGACGGCGCCTTGAATGCGGCCTTTGTCCACGATCGGATTGACGTTGTATTCGATCAGGCAGCTCGACCCGTCTTTTTTCCAGATGACGCCTTCCTGAACGAGTCTCGGCAGGCCGTCGTTCAGCGTGCGGCAGATCGGACACTCCTCCACCGTATACGGAACGCCGTCCGTGCCGGAGTGCAGCAGCAGACTGTGGTTATCGTGCCCGATAAACTCTTCCTGCCCGTACCCGAGCAGATTGAGCGCAGCCGGATTGGCAAACATCGTCCGGCCGTCGTTGCCGATCCCGAAAATGCCTTCGGACACGGAATTCAAGATCAGCGTATACTCGTACCCGAGTTTTTCGATCTGCCGGATATACTGTTTGCGCTCGGTAATGTCGCTGGCGATGCCGTAGATGCCCACCACTTCGCCGTCTACGAAAATCGGGATATTGATAATATTCAGGTCGACTTTTTCGCCGCTCGCCCGCACGATGGAAGCTTCATAATTTTGCGGAATACCGCGGCAGGCCGCTTCGAAATACCGGTTCGTCCGGTCGAGGTTCTCGTCTTCGATCGCGGTGCGGTAAGACTGGCCGACCAGATCTTCCGTGCCGCAGCCGAGCAGAATCGCCATGCTCTGGTTGCAGGACGTGTAGACCCCTTCGAGACTGAGCGAATAGACGCCCGAAGGGTTGTACTCGAACAGCGACTTATACCGTTCTTCGCTTTCTTGAAGCTGCCGCTGCGCAAGCTTGCGCTCCGTGACGTCCCGCGATACGGCGATAATCTCGCGCGGCTCGCCCGTATGCTCGTCGTACGTGAAGCTTGCCGCGCTCTCCAGCCAAACGTAGTCCCCGCTGCGGGTCCGCACCCGGAATTCGATCGTGCTCGACGTGCCTTCTTCTCTCACTTTGCCCAAATACGCGGCCACTTTGTCCCGATCTTCGGGATGGAAAATATCGAACGAGCTTCGACCGACCAGTTCCTGCGACTTGTAGCCGAGAATATGGTCGGACGCCGGAGACAGGTACAGAAAAATCGAATCCGCGCTCTGCCGGGTAAACAAGTCCAGCGAATGTTCGGAAATCAATTGGAATTCCAGCTGGTTCTGGCGAATCTGCCATTCCAGCCGGGTCTGCTCCGTAATGTCCTGAATGCTGCCGACCAGGTGCATATCGCCGATACTTTTGCCCTGCGAACGTACCGTTCTGCGCTCCCCGCTGTCCGTCAGCAGGCTGTAGGTAATATCGTACGCCTCGCCGTCCCCGCAGCCGATCACCTGGTTTTTGACCTGCGTCCGGTCTTCGGTCACGATTCGCTTCAGCAGGTCCCGGGCTCCGCTCACCGACCCGCGGTCTTCGATGCCGAAGATGTCGTACATCAGGTCCGAGAACTGCAGGTCGTCGTTTTTCAGATCCCAATCCCAAAAAACGATTCTGGCCAGCTCTTCGGCCTGCTTGTGCCGTTCCGACGCATCCGCCAGTTTGCGTTCGGAGAGCTTGGCGGAAGTGATGTCCCGGCATACGATGTAGACGCCGAGCCGTTCGGACTCGTGCTCCAGCGGGACGAAATCAAGCTGCGCCTCGATCGGTCCGCCTTCTTTGCGCCGCATCGTAAAATCGACGGAAGCCGTTTTGCCTTTGACCGCTTCCGCAAAGAGCGACCGAAGCTCCAGCAAAGAAGCCCCGGAATCGGTCCGGAGTTCGTCCGCGATCTCCTCCAACTCCCGGGCCGTGAATCCGGTCATATTCAAAATAGCCGGATTGGCGTAGACGATCTCCCCGCGGCCGTCCAACATCACAATTCCGTCAGGGTGGTTCATTAACAACGAATGGTACAAGCCGCCTGCCGACACCAGCTCTTTGAGTCTCTCTGTCCGATTCTGCTTCAAAACGCGATATCCCCTTAATCGAAAAATGATGAGTTTTGTCCGTATCCTGCTCGTTTGTTTGGTACTCATTACCCTGACCTGCCGCAAAAAAAACGGACTCTCCGCATTCGCCCCCGATCCGGCAGACGCAGACGCTTCGGCCCCCGACGATCTTTTTCGATAAAAAAATCCGAAAGCGGTTAAGGCCGCTTTCGGATCAGAATGCTTTTTTCCGGCGAATCGCTGTTACCGATTGACGAATACGGTGCGCAGGCGAGGCGTATACTGCACTTCGAACCCGAGACCGTCCGCCAGAACGGCGAGCGGCACATACGTTTTCGACTGTCCGTTCACCTTTTCGGTGAAAGCCGGAATCTGGATCGCGGTCTTCTGGCCGTTGACCGTGATCGTCTTCTGGCCGACCGGGATGCCGACGCTGCGGCCGTCGAAGTCGATGCTGGCGGTGGACGTTTTGTTGTTCCATTTCAGCTCGGCGCCCAATCCGTCCGTAATGTCGCGCAGGACGACGAACGTCGTGCCGTTCTTGAGAATCGGCTTAAAGGCCGTGTTCAGCTCTTTGCCGGCCACGACGACCGCGACGGTCGTCGCGGGAACCGTCTTGCCGAGCGTCCGGTATTCTTGCCAGATCTGTTCGGCAAACGCTTTGGCCAGCGTCTCGTAGCCGACCTGGTTCGGGTGAATATCCTGACGGGCGATATGCGTCAGCTGCATTTCGCGTCCGATGAACAGCGGAGCGACCGAGACGGACTCCACGTGTCCGCCCGCCGCGTTCTGAGCGGCCACGACCGTGTTCAGCGTCGTCGCGTAAGCGGCGGACGCTTGATTCAGCGTCGCGTACAGCTCTTTGGCGGCAACGGCCGGAATCGGTTGATACTGATCGGCGATGACGATCCGGGCGTTCGGATTGATCTCGCGCAGGTCGCTCAGCACCTGATCCAGATTGACGGCATACGCCTGAAGCAGCGCCGCGACCTGCGGCGTCAGTTCGGCCGCGGTCGGCAGCTTGCCGCTCGTCAGCAGGGGCAGCAGATCGTTGCCGCCGATCGTGATCGTGATGACGTCGGCTTCCGCCACGTCCGTGCGGGCGGCCGTCACGCCGGCCGCGAAGACCGCGGCGTTCGGGTCGCGCAGGCCCGGCTGGATATCGTCGGCCGTCGTGTTCGCGTTGGCGCGCAGCGCTTCGACGTAGCGTTCCAGACCGGCGGAATTGAGGCCGGAAATGCCGTAATTATCGACTTCGGTCCGGCCGTGGAAGCGGGATTGCTCTTCCAGGCGCGGCACGAAGCCGTAGTATTCGGCAGCGGTCTTCTGCGGTTCGTACCCCGTCGTCAGCGAATCGCCGAACGATACGATTTTGTACGTGTCTTCCGCCGCAAACGTGTGCGAAGCGCCTGCGAGCCCGAATGCCGGAAGTACGAGCGCCGTGCAGATCAGCGCTTTCCAGCCTTTTTTGCTTAGGATATTCATGATTGTTCCCTTCCGGTCTATGGCGACCGCTCGAATTTGATCTGATAAAGCTCTGGGATGTATGAGGCAAGCCCTGCTTCAGTCCGCGCTGCCGTCCGGGTTCTTCGGAGTACGGGGCTGGGCTTTTTGCATGTAGTCGTCGTAACGGTCGTCGATCTCTTCGGCCATCTCCCGGTACAGGCGGGTCTCTTCCACGATCGGGTCCAGCTGCGTCTGCGTCCGGATCTCGTAGCGCGGCGAGATCAGCTCGCGCTCTTTGCGTTCGCGGTCGTCGTCCTTCATCTCGCCTGCCGTCAGCAGCTCGCTGAGTTCTTCTTCCAGTCGTTCCTGTCCGGGTCTGCGCCCTGCCGCATCGCTCATACTTATTCCTCCTCTAATGAATTCGACCGATAGTGCCAAGCCGGTGTCAAGCCGTTCCCTTTGCCAAAAAACAACCGTTCGGACAGGTCCCGGCCTAGACGCCGGTAGCGTCCGCTTCTTTCAATACGGTCAGCAGCTCGGCATGCAGATCGCCGTTCGTCGCGACGATATTGCGCACGCCGAGATGGTAGGCATGCCCGAGCGTATCGCTCACTTTGCCGCCGGATTCGGCGACGAGCAGCGCGCCCGCCGCGATATCCCACGCGTTGAGGCCGGCTTCCCAGTATCCGCTCAGGCGGCCGGCCGCCACGTGGGCGAGATGCAGCGCGGCGGAACCGCCCGCACGCAGGCTGCGCACGCGCGGCGCCAGCGCCCCGATACCGCGCAGATTGATCGGCAGCTTGACGACCGGATCGGCCGGAAAGCCTACCGCGATCAGCCCTTGGGCGAGGCGTTCTTCCCCGGATACGCCCATGCGCGCGCCGTGTACGTAGGCGCCTTTGCCTTTCTCCGCGACGAACATCTCGTCGCGCGACGGATCGTAGATGACGCCGATGATGACTTCGCCTTTATGCGCCAGAGCGATCGACACGGAGTAGAACGGGAATCCGTGCACGAAGTTGGTCGTTCCGTCGATCGGGTCGATGATCCAGAGATATTCTTCGCCTTCCGTTTCGGCCAGTGCGCGGATCGAAGCTTCTTCGCCCGGCTCCACGCTTTCTTCGCCGAGAATCGCATGATCCGGAAAATGGGTCAGGATGAGGCGGCGAATCATCTGTTCCGCGCCTTTGTCGATCTCCGTGACCAGATCCTGGGCCGACGTCTTCGTGGACAGCTGTCCGTGCGTGCCGACCCTGCTTTTGATCCATTCGCCTGCTTTGGCCGCCGCGTTGATAGCGACGGCGGTATAACTTTTGCCGGTTAGGACATAAGGGACTTTCTCGTTCGATTCCACAGGATTACCGCCTTTCTGGGGGATTTGGAAAAGAAAAAAATTAAGAGATTAATACATTAAAAGATTAAGAGATTAAGAGATTAAGAGATTAAGAGATTGAAAACTTAAAAGATTAAGAGAATCGCTTAGCGCGGGACCGCAAATCGCCTGGCCCGGAGGGGTCGGCGATTTTTGGTCCTAACCCATTACGTGATATCCGTTGTCAACGTAGAGCACTTCTCCCGTAATCCCGCGGGACAAGCCGCTCAACAAAAACATAGCGGCGTCGCCGACTTCGGCGGTCTCGGTCGTGCGCCGAAGAGGCGCTTTTTCTTCGACGATTTTGAGGATCGAGTTGAAATCGCTGATCCCTTTGGCCGCCAGGGTACGGATCGGGCCGGCGGAGATGGCGTTCACGCGAATGCCGGTCGGGCCGAGGTCGGCCGCCAAATAGCGGACGGACGCTTCGAGAGCGGCTTTGGCGACGCCCATCACGTTGTAGTTGCGCATCACGCGCTCGGCGCCCATATAAGTCAGGGTCACGATGCCGCCGCCTTCGGTCATCAGGGGATGCAGCTTCTGCGCGGCGGCGACCAGCGAATAAGAGCTGATGTCATGGGCCAAAGCGAATCCGTCGCGCGACGTGTCAACAAATTGTCCCGACAAGTCTTCCGCTTTGGCAAAAGCGATACAGTGCGCGATGCCGTGCAGCACGCCGAACTCTTCGCTCAGGCGGCCGGCCAGCGCTTCGATCTCCCCGTCGTCCGCCACGTTGCAGGGCAGTACGACGGAATTCGGCAGCGTGTCGGCCAACTTGCGAACCCGGCCTTCGACGCGCTCGCTCTCATACGTAAAAGCCAGTCTCGCCCCTTGGGCGGACAAGCTTTGCGCGATACCCCAAGCGATGCTGCGATCGTTCGCCACACCCATGACCAACATATTTTTACCCGCGAGCAGTTCTCCCATAACCTTTTCCTCCCCGGTTGTCCGTTCGTTATTCCTTGTCGCCGAAAAACATCTCGTGCGCCAGAGCCGTCAATACCCGCGATTCTTCGTCCGTCAGCTTGCGCACCAGATCCAGCTCGACCTGCGTGATTTCCTTGTCCTGAAAATTGATTTCCGCAATGGAAGCCGTGACGAGCACGATCGCGACCGCCCGGTTATCGGGGGTATACGCAATCACTTTTTGCCCTGTCGGAAATACGCGAAAACCGTCTTTGCGCATCTTGCCCCGTCCGTATTCGAGCAGTTCGTAAAGTTCCTGCTCGCTTTTGAATTTGCATACCGAATTGAATTCCGTTTCGAATCCCATGGATAAGCGCTCCTTTCGATTGGGTGATCTGCGGGTGAGTGGGATGAGAGTGAAAGAGATCAGTGAGTGAGATTAGTGAAAGAGATTAGTGAATGAGATTAGTGAATGAGTTGCGTGAACGGATTGAGTGAATGAGTTGTTTGGTGGGACTGGGGAATGCTTTTGGGAAAAGACTTATTAAAGATTATTGAAGATTATTAAAGATTAAAGACTATTAAAGATTAAAGACTTATTAAGGGATCTTTGAAAAGAGTATTTTGAAAAGATTTTAAAGAGTTAAGAGATTCTCTCAAGAACTCTTCCTATATAGAAAGAGTTCTTGAAGAGATTTAGGGAATCGCTTAGCGCGGGAACTGCAATCGCTTGGCCCGGAGGGATTAGCGATTCTCGTTCCTAAATCGCTTAGCGCGGGAACTACGAATCGCTTGGCCCGGAGGGGTTAGCGATTCTTGTTCCTAAATCGCTTAGCGCGGGAACTACGAATCGCTTGGCCCGGAGGGATTAGCGATTCTCGTTCCTAAATCGCTTAGCGCGGGAACTGCGAATCGCTTGGCCCGGAGGGATTAGCGATTCTTGTTCCTATCGGCCGTACTGAAGGTTGGTACGGGCTTCATGGCGTTCCAAAGCCAGCCCGATCAGGCGATCCAGAAGCGCCTGGTAAGACATGCCGGTCTCGCGCCACAGAAGAGGATACATGCTAAAAGGCGTGAAGCCGGGCATGGTGTTCACTTCGTTGATCAGGATCTTGTTGTCGGAGCGGCGGACGAAGAAGTCGGCGCGGCAGAGGCCGCTGCCTTCGACGGCTTTGAACGCGCGCACGGCAAGTTCGCGCAGCGAATCGGCCAGATCGGCATCGACGGGAGCCGGGATCATCATCTCGGATTTGCCGTCGATATATTTGGCGTTGTAATCGTAGTAATCGCCGGAAGATACGATCTCGCCCGGCACGGAAGCTTGCGGTTCGTCGTTGCCAAGCACGCCGACTTCCAGTTCGCGTCCGTCGATGAACGATTCGATCAGCACTTTGCGGTCGTACCGCAGCGCCAGGTCGACCGCGTCGATCAGCGCTTCCTGATCGCCCGCTTTGGAGATGCCGACGCTCGAGCCGAGGTTGGCCGGCTTGACGAAGCACGGATAGCCGAGCTTGGACTCCGCTTCCTGCAGCAGATCGTGCCGGCTAACCTGCCAGTCGCGTTCGCCGAAAGCGATGTAAGCGCCCTGTTCCAGTCCGGCGGCCGCGAACAGCTTCTTCATGACGTCCTTGTCCATGCCCGCCGAAGACGAGAGCACGCCCGCGCCGACGTACGGCAGTCCGGCCATTTCGAACAAGCCCTGTACCGTTCCGTCTTCGCCGAACGTGCCGTGCAGCAGCGGGAACATCACGTCGATGCCGCTTTCCCGGCCGCTCAGCGAAGCGAACATGGCGCCCGCCGCTTCGGCCGTTCCGCCCGCGGCGGATTCCAGTTTCATATCGTCCACGGCCTTCATCGGCGCGTCCAGCTTTCCGCCCATGCGCCATTCGCCGCGCAGGGTAATATAAAAAGGAACGATGTCATATTTCGTATAATCGAATGCATTCATTACCGCAAAACCGGTCTGCAAAGACACCTCGTGCTCGCCCGATTTTCCGCCGTATACCAGTCCTACCGTTACTTTGTTTGCTGTCATGTCTAAGCCCCCGTCAATTCGTTGAAATCTCTCTTCCCAGTATAGAGGATAGGCCGCCCGCCTGCAAAGAAAACCCGCATACCGCGAGCATGCCGAATTCGGAATTCCGCGGTCGTTTGAAGGCAAAAAGGACTTTACGCGCCGGATTGTAAACGTTATAATTAAAACAGAGATTTTTGAAATTTGGTTTCACTGAATGAAACTTTTGCTGAAATAGTCCCGCTTTTTCACGAACGGATGCGCTTGCACGACCGATTTGGGCGCTCCGTCCATCCCTGAATTCACGGACGGCTCCGGAATTTTTCCGAATGCCGCGCCGCTTCACCCCATTTCCCGAGGAGGTACACTCATGGCTTTGTCCGATCAATTCTCCGCCGCACGCACGCTCGAATCCGGCGGCAAGTCTTACCGTTATTACAGCCTGAAGGCACTCGAAGAACAAGGTCACGCGGGCATCTCCAAGCTCCCGTTTTCGATCCGCGTTCTGCTTGAAGCGGCCGTCCGCCAATTCGACGGACGCGCGATTACCGAAGAACACGTCAACCAAATCGCACGCTGGGCCGAAGAACGCGATGCCAACAAGGAAATCCCGTTTATCCCGGCCCGGATCGTCCTGCAGGATTTCACCGGCGTTCCGGTTGTCGTCGATCTCGCAGCGATGCGCGATACGGTCAAACTGAGCGGCGGAGATCCGAAGCAGATCAACCCGCTCGTACCGGTTGACCTCGTTATCGACCACTCCGTTATGGTTGACGCGTTCGGCACGTCCGACGCGCTCGACTTCAATATCAACCTGGAATTCGAACGCAACGAAGAACGTTACCGTTTCCTGCGCTGGGCGCAAACGGCATTCGATAACTTCCGCGCCGTTCCGCCGTCCACGGGCATCGTGCACCAGGTCAACCTGGAGTACCTCGCTTCCGTCGCGGCAACGAAGGTGATCGACGGCGAGACTTACGTCTTCCCGGATTCCCTCGTCGGCACGGACTCCCACACGACGATGATCAACGGTCTGGGCGTTGTGGGCTGGGGCGTCGGCGGTATCGAAGCCGAAGCCGGCATGCTCGGCCAACCGCTGTACTTCGTCACGCCTGACGTCGTCGGCTTCAAACTGACGGGCAGCCTGTCCGAAGGCGCGACGGCGACCGACCTGGCGCTGACCGTTACCGAAATTTTGCGCAAAAAAGGCGTAGTCGGCAAATTCGTCGAGTTCTTCGGTCCCGGTCTGAGCAATATCGGTCTGGCCGACCGCGCGACGGTTGCCAACATGGCACCGGAATACGGCGCGACCGTCGGCTTCTTCCCGGTCGATGCCGAGACGCTGACTTACCTGCGCAACACCGGACGCGAAGACGAGCAGATCGAACTGGTCGAGAACTACTACCGCGCCCAAGGCATGTTCCGTACGGACGACATGGCCGATCCGGAATTCAGCGACATCGTCGAACTGGACCTCGGTTCCGTCGTGCCGAGCCTTGCCGGACCTAAGCGTCCGCAGGACCGCATCGAGCTGACGAACATGAAGGGCAACTTCGAAGACATCGTGCGCACGCCGGTCGACAAAGGCGGCTACGGACTCAGCGACGAGAAGATCGCCGAGAAAGTCACGGTCAACCACAAGAACGGCAAGACGAGTGAAATGGGCGCCGGTGCCGTCGTTATCGCGGCGATCACGAGCTGTACGAACACTTCGAACCCTAGCGTTATGCTGGGTGCGGGCCTTCTGGCCAAAAAAGCCGTCGAACGCGGCCTGACGCGCCCGGAATACGTGAAGACCAGCTTGACGCCGGGCTCCCTGATCGTAACGGACTACCTGTTCAAGGCAGGACTGCTCGATCCGCTCGAGAAACTGGGCTTCTACGTGGCCGGTTACGGCTGCGCGACCTGCATCGGCAACTCCGGCCCGCTGCCGGACGAAGTCGCTCAAGTCGTTGCCGATAACGATCTGACCGTTGCGGGCGTCCTGTCCGGCAACCGGAACTTCGAAGGCCGCGTCCACGCGCAGGTCAAAATGAACTATCTGGCTTCCCCGCCGCTCGTCGTCGCTTACGCGCTGGCCGGCACGGTGAACATCGATATGGCGACCGAGCCGCTCGGCTACGACCAACAAGGCGAACCGGTCTTCCTGCGCGATATCTGGCCGACTTCCCAGGAGATCCGCGATGCGGTCGCCATGGCGATCACGCCGGAAATGTTCCGCCTGAAGTACGCGAACGTCTTTACCGCCAACGAACGCTGGAACGCGATCGAAGTGCCGGAAGGCGAACTGTACGAGTGGGATTCCAACTCGACGTATATCCAGAACCCTCCGTTCTTCCGCTACCTGAACGACGGAATGAAGGATATTGCCGATATCAAGCAATCCCGCGTACTGGCCCTGCTGGGCGATTCGGTCACGACCGACCATATCTCGCCTGCGGGCAACATCGCGCCGAAGAGTCCGGCCGGCCTGTACCTGGCCGAGCACGGCGTCGAACGCAAAGACTTCAACTCCTACGGCTCGCGCCGCGGTAACCACGAAGTCATGATGCGCGGCACGTTCGCCAACATCCGGATTCGCAACATGGTGGCTCCGGGCACCGAAGGCGGCGTAACGAAGTACCTGCCGACCGACGAAGTGATGTCGATCTACGACGCTTCGATGAAATATCAAGACGAAGGCCAGAACCTGATCGTGCTCGCCGGCAAAGAGTACGGCACAGGCAGCTCCCGCGACTGGGCGGCCAAAGGCACGATGCTGCTGGGCGTCAAAGCCGTCATCGCGGAAAGCTTCGAACGGATTCACCGCAGCAACCTCGTCGGCATGGGCGTACTTCCGCTCCAGTTCGAAGAAGGCAGCACGTGGAAATCCCTCGGCCTCGACGGCCGCGAGACGTTCGACATCTCCGGCTTGAGCAACGACGTGAAACCGGGCCAGAAATTGACGGTATCCGTCACGCGCGAAGACGGAACGACATTCGACTTCAACGCGATCGCTCGTCTGGACAGCATGGTCGACGTGGATTACTACTATAACGGAGGCATCCTGCAAACGGTACTTCGCCAAATGATGAAAGTCGCAAATGGCGAAAAGCCTTTGAAAATGCAAGAATAACCCGGACACAGGATTCGATTTCATGAATCCTGTGTCTCGGAGACCCGGAAACAGGATTCGATTTTATGAATCCTGTTTCTCGGAAACCCGGAAACAGGATTTGATTTTATGAATCCTGTTTCTCGGAAACCCGGGCAGCCAAAACGGGAATCCCGTAAGCTTCCCAAGCAAAAAGCTCCACTCGCGAGTTGGCGAGTGGAGCTTTTTTTATGCAATCCGATGGCCCGATGACCTTTGGATACTTTGCTTTTGATTCCGTCACGGCCTGTCAGCTTCCATCCCGATCCCCAGGAGGTTTTCCATGGAAAAACAACCGCTCGTTATCCGCTCGCTCGCCGCAGACGAACTTCCCCCGACAGACCTGCTGCTGCTCGCCGATCCTTCGCTTCCGATCGTGGAAGATTACCTGCGCCGAGGCACCTGCTTCGTCGGCACCGTTCAAGAGAAAACGGTCGGCGCGTTTGTCCTGCTGCCGACCCGGCCGGAAACGGTCGAGATCGCGAACGTGGCGGTCGACGAACGGCTGCACGGTCAGGGCTTCGGCCGGCAGCTCGTACTGCACGCGATCCGAGCCGCCCGGCAAGCGCGCTACAAGACGATCGAGATCGGAACCGGCAACTCCAGCATCGGCCAACTCGCATTGTACCAGAAATGCGGCTTTCGCATCGTCGGCGTCGACCCGGACTTTTTCATCCGCCATTACGAGAAAGAGATTTACGAGAACGGCCTGTTATGCCGTGACATGATCCGCTTATCGCTGAATCTATAAGGCCACGTCATCCAGCCGTGACATGATCCGCTTATCGCTGAATCTATAAGGCCACGTCATCCAGCCGTGACATGATCCGCTTATCGCTGAATCTATAAGGCCACGTCATCCAGCCGTGACATGATCCGCTTATCGCTGGATCTATAAGCAAATCCCGCCTTCTTCATTGCAGAGGCGGGATTTCTTTTTCCATCACATAATCGTCCATAATGAATCCGTTACCGATATCGGCGGCTTGTTCACGCACGGTGCGGAAGCCTTTTTTGGTATAGACCGCGATGCTGGAGGCGTTGTCCCGGTTGACCGTCAGCCAGATCGCGGTCAGCCCCCGTTCGCGGCACAGGCGCTCCAAATACTCGTCGGCCCGGCTGGCATATCCGCGGCCGCGGTAAGGCTTGGCAATGTAGAATTTGCTGAGGAACAGCTTCCCGTCCGCTTCCCGCACCGCCATATAACCGACGTCGGCGTCTTCGCCGCGAATCAGGTAATACACGTAGCCGCCGCGTTCTATCTGCTCCGTGATCGCGGGAACCGACTGAAACTTCTCAAGCATGTAATCGATCTGCTCGCGGGTGATCAGGGACACGTAATGTTCGCGCCAGATCTCCGCCGCCAGCTTGGCTGCTGCCGCAATCTCTTCTTCCTGCTCGATTCGAATAAAAGTAACTTCCTTGTTCATACGGCATGCTCTCCTTATCTCTTGTTCTGACAGACCGCCGAGTGTCAGCGAATCATCAAGCCCATCTGGCGCGCACGTTCCATCAGCAGCGGCGCGTACCCTTCCAGCTTCTCCACCGGCAGGCGCGCAAGCGGCCCGGAGACGGACAGCGCGGCGGCCAGATTGCCTTTGAGATCGAAGATCGGAGCGGCGACCGACGTCGCGCCCTGCTCCCGTTCTTCGACGCTGATCGCGTACCCGGCGGCGCGGATACTTTTGAGTTGGTCGCGGAATGCCGAGCGTGCGACCGAATCCGGCCAGATCGGGTCGCTCAAAATATATTCCTGCTCCCGTTCGCTCGCGAAAGCGACCAGAATCTTGCTCGACGCGCCGACGTACAGCGGCAGCCGGGCTCCGACCGGCGCGACGCGGCGAATCGCCTGGTTGCTCTGCACGGCCTGGATGCGCAGCCGTTCGCGGCCGTCCCGCACGTAGAGACTCACCGTCTCTTCCAGCTCGTCGCGCAGCTTCTCCATCGTCGGCAGCAGCAGCAGCGCCGGATCGTCGGTATTCGACAGATGCGCGGACAGCTCCCAGATCTTGATACCGAGCCGGTACTTCTCGGTGGAAGCGTCGCGGCTGACGAAGCCTTTGTCCTCAAGCGTGGTCATCAGGCGGTGCACGGTGCTTTTGTGCAGGCCCGCTTCTCCGGCGATCTCTGTCAGGCTGAGACTTCCGCTGCGGGTAAAACACATCAATATATCGAGCGCACGCTCTACGGCGCGAACCGTTAATTTGCCGTCTTCCATACAGGTCTACCTTCTCTCTGCGCATTTCGATCGGAAATTTGGGTTTCAATCCGGCACCGGCACGTTTGATACTAAAGATACGGCTGGACCGGCCTTTGTTTATTTATAAATATAGCATATTTTTGTTTCATTGGATGAAACAAAAATAATTTTTATGAAACTGCGTTTCCCCGAAAAGCGCTGGTTGCCCTGCGTGCCGTGCACCTTTTCGACGTCCGCGCGAGACGGACATCCCAAAAAGATTGCACAGAACGCCGCCCCGATCCGATAAAAGGATTAGGTTTGACTTCCGCTTCGCCGACGCATACGATAAATACACAGAACCGCTCCCAATTTTCTACACAATTCGAGTCGGCAGAGTAAGCAGGACCAAAATCTTACACAAGGAGAGACCGCGATGAATCCCGCTTCCGGAAGCGTCGCTCCGCCTGCGCGCCACAACGCCGCGCAGGCGGACGACAACGTCAAGGAAATCTCGCCGGGCCCTCGCCGGTTGCGTAACATAGCAGTGGCTCTATTTTTATCGATTCTTTTCTTTCTGATCTTTTGTTTTGTCGCGCTGCACGCCTATATCGCCTGGGTCTTGTCCAACCCGACCGTCGCTCCGCTTTATTCCAACCCCAAGCAGGCGGCGGGCATGGCCTACGAAGATATTACGTTTCCCGCAGTCGACGGAAGCCGCATCATGCAGGGCTGGTATATCCCGGCCGAAGGTACGGATTCGAAGAAAACGATCGTGCTCAGCCACGGCTATGGAGCCAATCGCGAAGAGACCTGGGTTCCGATGTATGATCTGGCGCATTACGCGCACCGTCTGAATTTTAACGTTATCATGTTCGATTACGGCTTTGCTTCGCAGGGCAGCAAGGAAGTCGCGACCGGCGGCAAAAAAGAAACGCAGCAGCTGCTCGGAGCCGTCCAGTACGCCAAGCAAAAAGGCGCCGAACAAGTCGTCGTCTGGGGCTTCTCGATGGGCGGAGGCACCGCGCTGCAGGCCGCCCTGATCAGCGACGATATCGACGCCATGATTCTGGACAGCGCCTTCCTGCTGCAGCCGGACACGCTCTACCACAATATTCGGCAGAATATCGCGCTTCCGCGCCATCCGTCGCTCGAAATCTTGCAGTTCCTGTTCCCGATCCTCAACGGAACGAGCCTCAACCAGATTCCGTACCAGAAAGTCGAACAGGAAGATTACCCGATTCCGATCTTTTTTATCCACGGCACGGAAGACACGAAAGCGCCGTACGAGATCGCCGAGCAGCTCGCCGCGAACCAGACCAACCCGAATTCGCGCTCTTGGATCGTCAAAGACTCGCATCACGAACTGATCTTCCGCGAACATCCGCGCGAGTATTTGCGCCGCGTGTCCAACTTCCTCGGCGATATCCGCCTTGCGGAGCAGGACGAGATCGAAAAAGGCGAGATCGGCGGCTCTTAGAGTCGTAAGCTTTGTCAGCCGACCCGCAGATGCAGCGCTGCAAGGGGGCGCCGCATACAACCAAAAAGCCGTTCCGCAAACCGCCTGCACGGTTTCGGAACGGCTTTTCTTTGGGTTGACGCTTTTTGGGTTGACGCTTTTTTGCGTCCCCCTTCACCCTTTATCGTAACGCGCCCGCAGCTGCTCCGACAACCGGTCCAGCTCGTCCATCGGCAGCTCCGGCGCTTGTTCGAGAATCGTCGCTCCGGCGCGTTCGATCATCCAGTCTTCGAGCGAAGAAATGTAGGCTTCCGCCGACGGGACGCCCGCAAGCTCGTCCAGACTGCCCATCGAACCTTCCCGCACTTCCGGGTACGCGTCTCCCGGCGCCAGCGTTCCGGACGCCTCGTCGTAAAATTCGCGGGCCAGACGCCGGCGGTCTTCGCCGCTGCCGTCCACGATCACGAACGCGCTCAGAATGTACGCTTTCGTCTGCCTGCGCTGCGCGATGCCGCAGAACTTGCGCCCGTTCACGCTAACGTCGTAATCGCCCGGGCAGAACGCTCCGGCGATCTCGCCGGCTCTGGACTCGTTCGTCCACGGCGAAGCCGCTCCCGAGATCAGCGAGACCATGTGCCCGAAGTCTTCGTGCAGCGCAATCTTGCGATCGGGGTTCGGCAGGATGATCGACACGTTCACGACGCCTTCGTCGAGCGGCACCGCCGCTCCGCCCGATATCCGGACAGCGACCGAACAGCCTTCGCCTCTCAGCTTCTCCATGGCCTGAGGGGCGCGGGGCAGCCGGCGGTCGCGCATGCCGATCGTCAGCGCGTACGGATGCCGCCAGATGTGCATGATCGGCGCTTCGCCTTCGCCGACCCGGCGGCACATCATCTCTTCCCAGGCGATCTGATACATGATGTCTTCCGGCATGTTCTCAAGCGGCGGAGCCCAGATACGTATGCCTTCGGGCCAGATCGAATCGCCTCTGGACGACGTTCCTTCCGCCGCTTCCGTTGTTCCTTGTATCGCCGAATCGCCGCCGTGCGCCGATTCCCGTTCGTTTTCCGGCCGTTCCGTGTGCATCCGCGATCGCTCCCCTGTCCGATTTTTAGAAACCGTTTAACCGCCTTCGACGAACCTCAAGCTTTTGGCCATTTCGGTCAACAGCGGCAGCGCTTTGGCCGGGTCGAGATAGGTGAACGAGACGACATACGTCTGTCCGTCATGCTCCACCTGGAAAAAGTCCGCCACGCGGCCGTCGTTGATCGAGCCTTTGTACTCTTCGTACCCCATCAGCTCTTCCGTGCGATCGCGCATCAGCGAAGCGTCGATCAACGAATTTTGCGTCACGGTCATGAAGATCTGCTGGCTTTGGAAGCCCCAGGCCGTATCGTTTCCCATCTTGAACGCTGTCGCGCCTTCCGGCAGGTAGACGCCGACCGGCAGCTTCGGATGACGCTCGAACGTGCCCGCCGCCGTCTGCCCGTCCCAGTTCAACTGCACCTGCTCGTTCGGATCATACGCCTTGAAGTCGAACAGCTGCTCCGTGCCTTCGAGCGGCTCCGACTCCTGATGCCCGACCCAGGCCGGCTTGCCGCATGCGGTCAGGACGAGCAGCAGCATGAGCGCCAGTCCGATTGCCGTTTTTCTCATTTCTTCCCACTCCTTTCGTCGTTCACCGGAAATCCGCGTTCTCTCTTCCCGGGCTGAAAAAAGAACCCCCCGGCTCAGGGCCGGGCAGGTTCCTCTTGCTTGCGCGCATCCGGGGCGGCTTCGTCAGCCGCTTGCGAACGCGCACCATAGCCTTTAATTCTTGATCAGCGTGAGACATTCGGCACGCTGGGCCGCGTCGTTGCGAAGAACGCCGCGAACGGCGGTCGTGACCGTCTGGCTGCCCGGCTTCTTGACGCCGCGCGCACACATGCACAAATGCTCGCCTTCCACGACGACCATCACGCCTTTGGGTTGAAGCACCTCGACCAAAAGGTCGGCGATCTGCGTCGTGATGCGCTCCTGCACCTGCAGGCGGCGCGTGACCGCTTCGGCCAGACGGGCAAACTTGCTCAGCCCGGCGATCCGGCCGTTCGGGATGTATCCGATATGGATTTTGCCGAAGAACGGAGCCATATGGTGCTCGCATTGGCTGTAATAAACGATGTCTTTGACGATCACCAGCTCTTCGTGGTGCTCGTCAAACGTGACGCCCAGCGCTTCGCGCGGATCGACGTCGTACCCGGCAAAAATCTCTTCGTACATCCGGGTCACGCGCGCCGGAGTATCCAGCAGCCCTTCCCGCTGCGGGTCCTCGCCGATCAGTTCCAGAATTTTGGCGATATGGTGCTCGATCTGTTCCCGGTTGTCGCCAACCTTCTTGTTCGTGTAATCGTTCACGCCGGCCATGCTTCGCTCCTCCTTGCCTGATGCAGGGATCGGGTTCGAATCGACGAACCTGTCAGACGATCCTTGCATGCGCCGGAACCTTCATGAGGGTTCCGGCTCGTGCGTTTATTTTCTCCGCTTGTTGCCCGGAGGAAACGCGTTGCCTTTCGGCGCTTTGCCGCCGGGCATTCCGCCAGGCATTCCGCCCGGCATGCTGCCGCCGTTTTTCTTCATCATCTGCTGCGCCTGCTGCATCTGTTTGCCGTTCAGATTGTATCCCATCTGCTTGGCCATTTTTTGCAGCATTTGCGGGTCATTCTGCATGCTGGTAAGCTGGCGGCGCAAGTAGTACACGCCGATAAAGAATCCGCCGACCAAACCGACGATCAATGTGACGATCGGTATCACGTAATTCCACCACATCGTTGATGTCACCCCACGTTTTTATGCGACTTATGCGCCCTCGGGCGCACGAGTTAAGTTTATCACGAGGCGGCATTTGCCGCAATTTATAATTGCCGCCGGCAGCTCGGCTTTCGCTGCCGGACCGCATGCCGGACCACATATCGGAACGCATACCGGAGCGCGTATGAGGTCCCTTATCGGTCCCGGGTATCCGGGCCGATGCCCGGGATGCCCGGCCCGGCTTCCGCCTCCGCTTCGGGCCGCGGCGCCCGCGCAGGGTCGCCCTTCGCCGGGCGCGGCCTGCGGCCTTCGCGCGCTTCGCTCAGCGCAAGACCGATCCGCCGCAGCACTTCCTCCTCCGGCTCCAGCGCCTGCGCGGCCAGCAGCGCCTCTTCCGCGGCGCTGCCGCCGATCCGGCCGATCGCCCAGGCGGCCGTGCCGCGCAGAACCGGACGCGGATCTTCGCGCAGCACTTCGGCGAGCTTCGGCATCGCCGCCTCGTCCTTGAAGTTCCCGAGCGCGATCACGGCGTTGCGCTGGATCGGTCCCCGGCCGCGCCAGGCCGCCGCCGTCTCGCCGAACTGCTCCTTGAACTGCCGGTTGCTCAGATCGAGCAGAGGCAGCAGCAGCGGCTTCGCCTTCTCGGGGTCCGGCTGCAGCTGCGCGTGATGCGGCCAGTGCTTGCCCTTGTTCTTGGGGCAGACGATCTGGCAGGTGTCGCAGCCGTACAGCCGGTTGCCGATCTTCATCATGAATTCTTCGCTCAGCAGTCCCTTCGTCTGCGTCAGAAACGACACGCAGCGCTGGGCGTTCAGCTCGCCGGGTCCGACAAGCGCCCCGGTCGGGCAGGCGTCGATGCAGCGCGTGCAGTCGCCGCAGTCTTCCTGCACTTCTTCGTCCGCGGAGAACGGAATGTTCGTGATCAGCTCGCCGAGATAGATCCAGGAGCCGTATTTGGGCGAGATGATCATGCAGTTTTTGCCCTGAAAACCGATGCCGGCCCGGTGCGCCACCGCGCGGTCCGACAGCACGCCGGTATCGACCATGCTGACGACGTTGGCCCACGGCACCTTTTCCTTGATAAAAGCGACCAGCCGGTCCATCGCTTCGCGCAGCACGTGATGATAATCGCGGCCCCACGCCGAGCGCGCCATCATGCCCCGGGTGCGGCCCGGTTCCGATTTGGGCGCGTTCTCAAGCTTCGACGGATATGCGACGGCGATCGCGATCAGCGACTGCGGATCTTCGTGGCTGAGCGCCGGATAGGTACGCTTGTCGAGATCGGGCTCTTCGAAGCCGGATTCGTAGCCTTTGGCCCGGTGCACTTCGAGCCGTGTTCGCAGCGACATAAAAGGTTCGGCCGAAGCGAATCCGATGTCGTCGATGCCAAGCGAAGGCGCGGCCGCGATAATCTCGCGCTTCAGCGTCTCCCATGAAGCGCCGTTCGCCGCGGCCGCGCCGAGCGTTGCCCGTTCGTCCATGCCGATGCCTCCTTTTCGTTGGGGATTGTTTTATTCGCAAAAAAAGACGCTTGATCCGGATCGCGTAAGCCTGCCGGAAGCGTTCTTCGGTTGATGTGCCAAAACTGCATGACGAGAAGCGCCTTATCGGCGCTTCTTCCATTTTACCTCTATTCGAAGCGCAAATCTATTCAACCCGCAAATTCTGTTCAACCCGCAAATCGGGCGGCAAAATAAAAAGCATCCCCGCACTCTCCAGCGTCCGCAGCGGCAGGCAAGCCGTGCGGACGCCCGAGGAAACGGGCATGCTTATCAAGTTCAAGCGGTTCCTTTCCGGGGAACCGGCGTGTTTGTCTGGTGTCCGGCTGACGCGACGCCTACCCGATACTCCCCGTATCCGGATGACGCGCGCTTAGGCGCCGAGGTTTACACGGCCAGAATGCTAAGCTTCTGGAACGCGTTCAAGATGCGGTTCGCTCCGTAGCCCATCGCTTCGTACAGCGGGAATGCAGGCGAGTTGTGCTCGTCTCCCGACACGAAGATGCTGCTGACTTTACGCTGCTGGAAACGGCCTTCAAGCTTGGCGACCATCGCTTTGCCGATCCCCTGACGACGGTAATCCGGATGCACGGCGATCCGATAATAACAGCCCATTTCACGTTCGATCGTGCCGATCAGCACGCCGACGAGCTCGTCGCCGTCTTCCGCGACAAGGATCAGTTCCGAATCCCACGACAGCTGCCGGGAAAAAGGACCGATCGTCTTTTCATAACATTCTTCGGATAAAGCCACCTGCAAAAGTTCCGTTACACGGCTAGAATCACTTAACTGAAAAGAGCGAACGTTCATGCTTGAATCTCCTTCTTCTATAGAAAATGGCAGCATATGCGAAAAAGCAGACCTTGCACCTTATTTTCGCAAACGCTTACTTGAATCAGATTTTTACAGAAAAAAAGAAGTCTGTTTACAAAAAAGGCGGAAAAAATGCGTGGTTTCCAGCGGGTTTACTTGGCTCACACGATTATTAAACCATAACTGACACGAAAAAACATTACTTTTCTTTTGGAAGCGCTACATTTCGAGTTTTTCGCTTCTTTCTCGACACTTTCTTTGCGCAGAACCCGAACGACCCCCGATTTATAATAAATCAAGCGCTTTTTACACCGTTATGACGTTTTTAACAATTCATGCTCCGCTTTTTGTATCCCGGTAAAAAGTCACGGAGAAAAAATGACCTATTGATTTAAAGAAAGCGTTCCTGTTTAATAAAGAGGTATTGACGTTCCTATGTACAGCGTGTGAAATCTCATCATTTTAACGCGGGACACGTCTTAAAATCCCACTTAAGCAGGAGGTAATCTTATCATGGCTTTTGAATTGCCAGCATTGCCGTACTCGAACGACGCGCTTGAGCCTCATATCGACGCACAGACGATGGAAATCCACCACGATCGCCATCACAACACATACGTAACAAACCTGAACGCCGCTCTGGAGAGCGCTCCCGAGCTGCAAAGCAAGAGCCTGGAAGAGCTGATCGGCGACCTCGACAGCGTACCGGAAAGCATCCGCACAGCCGTTCGCAACAACGGCGGCGGCCACCACAACCACAGCCTGTTCTGGACCGTTATCGGCCCGAACGGCGGCGGCGCTCCATCCGGCGCACTGGCCGAAGCGATCGACAGCGATCTCGGCGGTTTCGATAAATTCAAGGAAGACTTCGCCAAAGCGGCTACAACCCGTTTCGGCAGCGGTTGGGCCTGGCTGGTCGTAGGCAAAGACGGCAAACTGGCCGTAACGAGCACGCCGAACCAGGACAGCCCGCTGTTCGAAGGTCTGACGCCGATTCTCGGCCTGGACGTTTGGGAGCATGCTTACTACCTGAAATTCCAGAACAAACGTCCGGATTACATCTCCACGTTCTGGAACGTTGTGAACTGGGACGAAGTATCCAAGCGTTTCGAAGCTGCAAAATAATTCGAATCGCCGCGGCGCCGCAGTCTCCGGACTGCCGCAGCCGCAAGCAAAACGCCGATCCTCCGGGATCGGCGTTTTTTGCTGCGTTTTATGAAGCCTCATCTCTGAATGCCTATCGCTCCGGGATCGCGCCAGTGGGATCGGTTTCTCTTCCCCTAGCTCTGCTTGGCTTCGCCGAAATAGCGGTTCAGGATGTTCAGGAACAGGTTCGGGAACGCGATCTCCCGCATGTCTGCCTCCGCGATCCAGCGCCATTCGACTTCGGCACCGGTGCCGGCTTCGTCCGCTTCAAGCGCTTCCGCCGCCGCTTCGGGCACGGCGACTTCGTACGGCACGCCGCTCTCCGCCGCCAGCTGCGCCAGCACTTCCGGCTGTTCGCGGGCCGTGAGCACCCGCATCGTCCAGTGGATATGGCTGAACGTATGCTCCGCCGTCATGTACGGCGACATCGGCGACCACGACAGGCCGAGGTCTTCCAGCAGTTCTTCGAGCTGTCCGACTTCAAGGCCGAGGTCCTGCGCTTCCGGCGCGCTGTCCGCCGCGATATGCGGCAGTTCCCACATGCCGGCAAGCAGCCCCGTGCGCGGCCGGCGGCGCACCAGGACGCGTCCTTCGCGTTCGCCGGCGCCTTCCAGCAGCACGGCGAGCCGCTGCTCCGGCCGCGGCTTCTTGGCCTTCGTCTTGACCGGCAGATCGCGTTCCATGCCTTCGATCCGGCCCCGGCAGTGTTCCATGACGGGGCAGATCAGGCAGTGCGGAGACTTGGGCGTGCAGATCAGCGCGCCCAGCTCCATCAGCGCCTGATTGAAGTCCGACGCGCGGCCTTCCGGAATCAGGCCCGGAATGATCTTCTCCATGCCGATACGCGTCTTCGGCTTGGCGATATCGTCCTCGATCAGGAAATAGCGCGACAGCACGCGCATGACGTTGCCGTCGACCGCCGGCTCCGGCCGGTTGAAGGCGATGCTCAGAATGGCGCCGGCCGTGTACGGGCCGACTCCCTTGAGCGCGAAGACGTGTTCGCGCTCCGAAGGCATCTGCCCGTCGTGCAGCTCCACGATCTGCTGCGCCGCCGCCTGAAGATTGCGGGCGCGGGAGTAATAGCCCAGCCCTTCCCACATCTTCACCACGTCTTCCTGCGGAGCTTCCGCAAGTTCCCGAATCGTCGGGAACCGTTCGATAAACCGGTGGAAATACGGGATCACCGTATCGACCCGGGTCTGCTGGAGCATGATCTCCGACACCCAGATGAAATACGGGTCCCGGTGTCTGCGCCACGGCAGGTCGCGCTTGCTGCGATCGTACCAGATCAGCAGCTCGCGGCTGAAATACGCCTTGCTCTCGTCCGTCTCGATCGCGTCGATCCGTTCCCAGGCCGTCCGCTCCCGTCCGATCGCTTCGTCTGTCTCGTTTGCTTCTTTTCCGTGCGCTTTTATGGGGTCTGTCATCATGTCGTCCTCTCCACTACGGCGAAAGCCGAAGCCATCGCCGGCTGATGCGTAATGCTCAAATGTATGGCGTATCCGTTCCCGCCCGGCAGGCCGAGCCGGCTCCAGGCCGCGTCCGACAGCCGCACGCCGGGCTTGCCCAGCGCGCCGGGAACGATCTCGATGTCTTCGAATCCGACGATCCGGCCGATGCCGCACCCGAGCGCCTTGACGATCGCTTCCTTGGCCGCGAAGCGTCCCGACACGAACTCCGCAAGCTTAGGCCCGCGCGCCCGCGCGATCTCAAGTTCGGCCGGCGTCAGCACCCTGTGCAAAAAGCGTTCGCGCTGCGCCCCGTCCAGCAGGCGGATCACGCGGCCGATCTCCAATATATCGTGACCGATTCCGTGAATCATTCCGGCATTCCTCCACTGTCGCCTGTCTTCGGCTGCGCGCGGCGTCATGCCGCGGCTTCGCCCTATATTGTAGCAGGAGCGGCAGGCGAACTCCAGTTCCGTTCCGGATTTCGCGCCCGCACGCAAAAAGGCCCGCGTTAAGCGGGCCTTCGCTTGGCTGCCGTCCCGAAATCAGATGCCCGGAATCGGATTGCGCTTATGCGCCGTTCTTTTGTAGAAGTTCTCCAGCAGCGACTGGACGTTCGGCGACACTTCCTTGCCTTCCAGGTAATCGCTGTTCTCGTCGTACGTGATGCCGAGTTCCGTCTCGTCGGTCTGTCCGACCCACAGTCCGGCCGTCGGCGCTTTGGTCACGATCTCGGCCGGTACGCCGAGCGCGCTCGCCACCTGGCGGACCTGGCGCTTGTTCAGCGTGGACAGCGGCGTCACGTCGACCGCTCCGTCGCCCCACTTCGTGTAGAAGCCGGTAATCGCTTCGGAAGCGTGGTCCGTGCCGACGACGAGCAGGTTCATCTCGAACGACAGCGCGTACTGCACGACCATGCGCGTTCTCGCTTTGATATTGCCTTTGCCTTTGTCCGTCATTTTGCGCGGATTGTTGATGTCCAGCTTCTCGAAGCTTCGCTCGACGGTCGAAGACACATGGTCGACGGCATCTTCGATGTTCGTCTCGACCGTATGGGTCAGGCCGAACGCTTTGGCCGTCGCGTAGCTGTGCTCGATATCGGACTGCTCGCCGTAAGGCTGGAACACGCCAAGCGTGATGTATTCCTTGCCCGTCTCTTCGCTCAGTTCGTCCGTCGCCCGCTTGCACAGGCCGGTGGCCACCGCGCTGTCCACGCCGCCGCTGATCGCGATCAGCAGGCCGTTCGTGCCGGAACCGAGCACGTACTGCTTGAGAAAGTCTACCCGTTTGCGGATCTCCGCTTCCGGGTCAATAGCGGGCTGCACGCCCAATTCGGCAATGATCTGCTGCTGCAAACTCATGATACACTCGCTCCTTCGAAGGTCCGGAAGCGGCCGCTCCCGGACGAATTGGATGATACCTCTCTTCATCATTATACCCGCAAGAGCCTGACATCGAACTTACGCGGCCTTTTTTTGCCCGATCCGGTCTTGAAGCGCGCTCCTGAGCATGTAAAAAGCCCCGGCCGGACACGGGGTCCGCCGGAGCTTGGAGAGCCAAAATTCGCGCTTATGAATCAGCCGCAGAATTCGTCGAACTTCTGGGTCAGTTCTTCGGCGATCTCGACCGCGGAGCGGTCTTCGATGCCGTGGCGCTCGATAAAGTGCACCAGTTCGCCGTCCTTGAACAGCGCGATCGAAGGCGAGGAAGGCGGGAACGGCGCGAAATATTCGCGGGCCTGAGCCGTCGCTTCCTTGTCCTGACCGGCAAACACGGTAAACAGGTTGGTCGGAACTTTCTCGTGCTGAAGCGCCTGGGCTACGCCCGGGCGGCATTGTCCGGCGGCGCAGCCGCAGACGGAATTGATCACGACAAGGCTCGTACCCGAAGCGTTCGGAAGGTTCGCTTCCACTTCTTCCGGCGTGCGCAGTTCCTGAATGCCGAGGGAAGTCAGTTCATCGCGCATCGGTTGAATCATGTCGCGCATATATTGATCGAAAGACATAGCCATATTCGATTCACTCCTTCAAATTGTTGATGTGCTTCCATTATACCGTTCCTCCTAACGAAAGGAAAGCCGTTTCCCGTAAGGATTCCCGTTCTTCGCCCGAAACCGGTCCGGCCGTTTTCACGCTTTGCCGACAGGCTCGGCCTGCCGCGCCCGCGCGAATTCGACCCGAACCTCCGTGCCCACGCCGACCGTCGATTGAATCGACAGCTGGCCGCCATGCCGCTCCGCGATGCCCGAGCAGAGAGCGAGGCCGAGGCCGGTCCCCGTCTTTTTCGTCGTAAAAAACGGCTGGCGGATCTGCTGGAGCGTCTCTTCCGGGATACCCGGCCCGTTGTCTGTCACCCTCAGCACGATCGATTCTTCCGTCTGCTCGGCGAAGATGACCAGCTCGCCTTTTTCGTCCATCGCTTCCAGCGCGTTGCGGGCCAGATTCAGCACCAGCTGCTTGATCTCGCCGGCGTGCATCGGCATCGCCTCGCCGTCCTTGCCGTCTTCGAAGCGGATCTGCTGGCCGCGCAGGTTCGCGTCCGCCTGCAGCAGCGGCCACAAATCGTCCAGCACCGAACGCAGGCTGCGGTTCTCTTTCTCTCCCGACGACGTGCGGGCAAGCGACAGGAAATCGTCGATGATGCCGCCGGCGCGGTCGAGTTCCTCCAGCACGATTTTGTAATAATGTTCGTATTCTTCCGGCGTTTTGCGCTGCAAAATTTGCAGGTATCCGCGCACGACGGCCATCGGATTACGGACTTCATGCGTCACGCCCGCCGCCATCTGCCCGATCAGGCTGAGCCGGTTCATATTCTCGAGTTCCGTGCGCATGCGTTCGATCTCCGTCACTTCATAGATGCTGCACATCGCGCCGCCCACTTGTCCGCCCTGCGTATGGGTCGGCGACAAATAGAGGCGGAACTTGCGGGCACCGAAGACGAGCGTCCGCTCGACACTCTTATTTTCGCGAAACGTCAGGTCCAGCGCCTCGAGGAACACCGGATCGGCTTGCATACCGAGCGCGCCCATCAGGTCGGAGAAGCTGCGCCCGATCAGCATCTGCCGGTTGAAGGAAGGAGCCCGCTGCACGATTGCGCTGTACGCCTGATCGTTGATTTCGCTAATCAGGCCCGCACGGTCAAGCGCAAGCGCGTAGCCCGGCAGCGTTCCCATGAACGACTGCAGCTTCCGCTCTTCTTCAAGCATGCGTTCGCGCATCGTGATCGCCTGCGCGCTCATCGAGTAGCGATCCTGCACGTCCCGGCGGGAATACAGCAGCAGCAGCGCGGCGGTGAATGCGGCCATAAGTTCGATCGACACCATCGGAAAAGCTCCCCAGAAAGTGCCGCCGCCGAGCGTCTCTTCCCGTACGTGGAACGCGGCATGCGGCACGTAAGCGACAATCAGCCACGCAGCGATCAGCAGGCGGCGGTAAGACCGGCGCATGTCCAGCAGCCGCGTGCGGCCGAGTGCGAGCAGCAGCAGGGCCAGCGCTTCGATCCAGACGTAAGGCATCTCTCCGGCCGCGGAGAAGATATACCCGACCAGCGCATACAGCGCGATAAGCGGGAAGCGGGCTCTCGGCACGCCGTACAAAATGCCCATGCCGGTCGGCAGCAGGGACAGATGCCCGTCGATGCGCGGACTTCCGGCGTCGAGCATCCAGCACAGCAGCAGCGAAGCCGCGCTCGCGAACGTAAAAGCGAGACCGACGGAATCGCCGCCGCTGCGGCGCAGCAGCCGCAGGGCACGTGTGCGAACGAACGTTTCGAATGAAGGAACGAGCAGAACCGGGAGCGAAGCGAACAGGACTTGAATGACGAGTACTTTGAAAAGTTCCACCGAACCGTACCTCCTTTTTGGGATGCGCAGCGCGTTTGAAGAAAATCGGACCGACAGATCCGAAATTTTCCATTTTCAAGAAGAAGACATATGCTTTGATTAAAACATACTCATTCTTCCTGTTCAATGGATCTGGGTCGCCTGAGCAAATTTCGTGTCGATTCGGCACGTTCCGTCGGCCTTTTATGTTATCCTATAGGAAATCAATTCATGGAAAAGGAAGATGCAAGTTGGATTATGAAGTAATCGTCGTCGGCGGAGGATCGGCGGGACTGATGGCCGCAGCCGCGGCCGGAGAACGCGGTGCCCGCGTGCTGCTGCTCGACAAAGGAGACAAACTCGGACGCAAGCTCGGCATCTCGGGCGGAGGACGCTGCAATGTCACGAACAACAAGGAATACGACGAACTGATCAAGTGGATTCCCGGCAACGGCCGGTTTTTGTACAGCGCGCTGGCGCAGTTCGGCAGCCGCGACATTATCGCGTTTTTCGAAGGATTGGGCATTGCCCTGAAGGAAGAAGACAACGGACGCATGTTCCCGGTCAGCGACCGGGCGAAGACGGTGGTGGACGCGCTGGTCGGGCGAATTCGTTCGCTTGGCGTCGAAGTGCGGATCAACACTCCGGTTGCGCGCATTCTGTATGAGAACGGCCAGGCGGCGGGCGTGCGGCTGAAGGACGGAAGCGAACTGTCCGCGCCCTGCGTGATCGCGGCGGTCGGCGGCAAGTCGGTTCCCAAAACCGGGTCGACCGGCGACGGGTATCCGTGGGCGGAAGAAGCGGGGCATACGATTACGAAGCTGTTCCCGACCGAAGTGCCGCTGACGTCCGGAGCCGCTTTTATCCAGAGCAAGGAGCTGCAGGGGCTGTCGCTGCGCGAGATCGAGCTGACGGTCTGGAACGCCAAAGGCAAAAAGCTTGTCACGCACGTCGGCGACATGCTGTTCACGCATTTCGGCCTGTCCGGTCCGGCGGCGCTGCGGTGCAGCCAGTACGTCGTCAAGGAGCTGGACAAGCAGGCCGGCGGCACGGTGCGGGTAACGGTCGATCTGATGCCGGACCGCAGCGCGGACGACGTATACCGGGAGACGCTGAACCTGACAGCCGCCGATCCCAAGAAAGCGATCAAAAACGTGCTGAAAACGGCGGTGCCGGAGAAGCTTATTCCGCTGCTGCTCGTGCGCGCGGAACTCGACGAGATGCTGACGCACGACAACATCCCCAAGCTCAAATGGATCGAATTGTCCAAGCTGATCAAAGCGTTTCCGGTTCCCGTGAACGGCACGCTGTCGATCGAAGACGCGTTCGTCACGGGCGGCGGCGTCCAGCTCAAGGAAGTCGACCCGTCGACGCTTGAGTCCAAGCTGACCGCCGGCCTGTATTTCTGCGGCGAGCTGCTGGACATCCACGGCTACACGGGCGGCTATAACATTACGGCGGCGTTCTCGACCGGCCATGCGGCCGGCACGAGCGCAGCCGAACGGGCCGCGGCTTTGCACGGTTGATCCTCTGCCGGGCGAAGCGGAGACGGCCGTAACCGGCTGCTCCGCCGAATATCCGCCCTCCGGGCCGGTCTGCGCTTTTTGAGCGCGGACCGGCTTTTTGCGTGCGTTTCCCCGATTTCTTTTTCATACATGTGACCGAGATCACTTTAAATTTGAAGATTTCACAAAAGTACAAAAAATTTTAATAGTTAAAAAGAAAAACTGTGACAAATGACATGTTCTCAAATGTTGAGACTGAACTAAGATAAATATAAACCATCTACCAAAATTTGAAAGGGCGGAGACGCAATGATCCATGCTTCAGCACGAGATACCGAATTGTCCCTGCATCTGTACCGGGTATTCGCCAAGTCGTTCAAAAGCGTCAGCGAACATGCCGTCAGCGGCAGCAAGATTCAAGGCTTCAATCCTACGGCGTTTGCCGTTCTGGAAGTTCTCTATTTCAAAGGCCAACAGCCGATTCAACAGATCGGGGCGAAGCTGCTGCTCCAGAGCGGCAACGTCACGTACGTGATCGACAAGCTGGAACGCCACGGCCTGCTCGTTCGCCAACCGTGCCCGACCGACCGCCGCGTCATCTATGCCGAACTGACCGACAAAGGCCGGGCGCTGATGGACGACGCTTATCCCCACTACGCCGAACGTCTCACGAACGCGCTCAGCGGCCTCGAAGAGGAAGAAATGCTCCAACTGATTACGCTGCTCAAAAAAATGGGCATGGAAGCGGAACGACTGTCCCCGTCGGCGCGCAAATAAAGCGGCGCTCCGGCGTCGGGAGCGTCCGCGTTCGGCGACGACCGACGCGGTAGCAGGCCCGGCGATGCGTAAAACGATAAGTTCCGCGATCCGTCCGGCGGCAGCTGCGGATCGGTCAGGCAGAATCTTTTGCGGATGATTAAGTGAAATATTTCTCAATGTTTGCGCCCGACCGGCAGCGGTCTCGGCAGCGATTGCCGCGCTTTCTCCCTGCTGCTGTCCTCCTCTTCGCTGCCCGCACGCAAAAAGACGATTTCCCGTTTCGAGGCACGGGAAATCGTCTTTTTCGTAGGCAAAGCTGCTGTCACTCGCTCGGCGCCGGAGGGCGCTTGCTCAGCGGCAGCACCGCCAGCAGGCCGATCGCCGTCAGCACGAGCATGACGATAAACAGGCTGTGCAGTCCGCTCTCCAGCACGCCCGACAGGCTGCCGAGCCGGTCCGCGGACATCTCGGCGCGCGTATGTTCCGACAGCAGCGCGTTGATCTCCGCTTCGCTGACGCCGGAAGAATCGCCGCCGGCCGTGTTCGACAGCAGCGAAGCGTTAAGCAGCGTACCGAAGAAGGCGACGCCAAGCGTCTGGCCGAGCGTGCGCAGAAACGTGTTCAGCGCCGTCGAGGCGCCGCGCATCGAATAGCCGACCGACGACTGCGCCACGATCGCGAACACCGTGAGCGACATGCCGAAGCCGAGACCGAGTACCAGCATGAGCAGCGGCAGCACGTAGACCGGCGAATGGCCGCCCATCAGCGCCACGCCGGCGCTGCCTGCGACAAGCGCCGCCAAGCCGATCACGGCAGCGCCGCGTGCGCCGCTTTTGGCGATCATGCGTCCGCCCACGAACGAGCCGATGATCCAGGTGAGCGACATTGGCGCGAGCAGCATGCCCGACAGCACGGCGCTGCCCTGCTGCACGCCCTGTACCCAGAGCGGAATATACGTCGTCAAGCCGATCAGCAGCGTACTGACGAAGATCGCGCCCAGGCTTGAGAAGGCAATGTCGCGTATACGGAACAGCTTCAGCGGCACCATCGGCTCGGCTGCCCGGCTCTCGATCCAGACGAACGCGGCCAGCATGGCGATCGATCCCGCCAGCAGGCCGATCATGAGCGGCGAATCCCAGGCCGCGCTCTGCCCGCCGGACGTCAGCGCCAGCAGCAGCGTCGTCATGCCGATCGTGAAGGTCGCGGCGCCGGCCCAGTCGATGTTCGCTTTTTTGCGCGTCCGTTCTTCCTTGAGGAACAGCGCGATAAACAGGACGGCCAGCAGGCCGAACGGCACGTTGATACCGAAAATCCAGCGCCACGAAAAGGTATCGACCAGATAACCGCCCAGCAGCGGCCCGACCAGGGACGCGATGCCCCAGACCGAACTGATCATGCCCTGCACTTTGCCGCGTTCCTCCATTTTGTAGAGGTCGCCCACGATCGTGTAGGTGACCGGAATAACGGCGCCCGCGCCGATGCCCTGCAGGGCGCGGAACGCAATTAGCTGCTCCATGCCGCCCGCGAAGCCGCACAGCGCCGAACCGGCGATAAAGATCAGGCATCCCGTCAGAAAAATAGGCTTGCGGCCGAACAGGTCGCTCAGTTTGCCGAAGATCGGCGTCGTGACGGCCATCGTCAGCAGATAAGCCGCGAACACCCAGCTCATGAGCGACGCCGCTTCGAACTCGCCCACGATCGACGGCGTCGCCGGGCTGATGACCGTGCCTTCCACCGCCGCCAGGAACGTCGACAGCATCAGGCCGGCCAATACGTATTTGCGTTTGCTTTGCAGTTGTTCCACCGTTTCAAAATCCTCCCGTAACAAAGGCGTCTCCGGACGTCCCGTTCAAAATCTCGTACACCGCCCGAACCCGGTTCGATCTGCACCCGGGCCGAAACGGCACTTTTTTTATCTTACCACGGAAAAGAAAGAACGGTCCCGGTAAAACCTTTTTGCGCGGCGAATGTTCGCGGCCACAAAAAAGCACGTCCGCATCCCAAGATGCAAACGTGCGGACCTGCCGCCGATATCGACGTCGGCGTGAAAAAGCTATCCGCTGGGACACGGCCGGCTTGCCCGTCTCCCGCGGCGATCAGGCTCTGACGGCTTTGCCCGCGGGTTCCGCGGTCAGCACTTCCGAGCACAGGCTGCCCAGCGAACCGCGGATCTTGCGCAGTTCGGTAATGCCCGCTCCCGTCAGCGTGTATTCCTCGCCGTGAGCGGTCAGCAGATTCTCTGCGGCCAGATTCTCCAGCTCCTGCTTGACTTCGCGGTCGGCGACCCGGTAACCGGCGCGCTCCAGCTTGGGCAGCGCTTCGCGGATCGAGATGTCTTGCTCTTCTGCGTAATGCAGCAAATGGATGCGTACGAACAAATTCTGCGTTGCGGCCTGCATATCGCTTCTCCTCGCTTTCTGTGAATGGCTGTCGCATTTCCGGCACGCGGAGCTTCATTGTGCTTCGGACAGATGCGCAGTCTATGAGTTAACCTGTATTTACCCGCGTGTTTCCCGCCGGAAACATCGCGATCTTGCGGCCGCGCTCATTGACATTGGGGGCGAAAAAGGCCTAAATTAAGAGACCGATTCTTCCCTGTTGGGTCGAAGATCGGCCTGATTTCCACCGAATACGTCCGCGAATAGGAGGCTTATGCCCATGTTTGAAACGAAACCCCAAGCCGGTACGCGCGAAGAACGTTACGCGACCGCGCTGTCCCAGTTGAAGTCCCTGATCGACGGCGAACCCGACCGGATCGCCAATCTCGCCAACGCTTCGGCGCTGCTGTCGCAGTGCCTGCCCGATACGAACTGGTCCGGCTTCTACCTCTACGACGGCAAAGAGCTGGTGCTCGGCCCGTTCCAGGGCCTGCCGGCCTGCATCCGCATTCCGATGGGCAGAGGCGTCTGCGGCACCGCCGCGCAGACCCGCGAGACGCAGCGCATCGACGACGTGCACGCTTTCCCGGGCCATATCGCCTGCGATGCCGCGTCGAACAGCGAGCTCGTCGTTCCGCTCGTCAAGAACGACGAGCTGATCGGCGTGCTCGATATCGACAGCCCGGAACATGCCCGCTTCGACGGGACCGACCAGGAATTCGTCGAAGAATTCGCGCGGATTCTGACCGCCCAGCTGTAAAGGCCGGCGTGCAGGCAGTTCACGCGAACAATTCGCTGCGGCGTCCGCTGCCCGCTTACGATTAGGGCAGCGCCCTGATACGGCTGCGCCCGAACCAAAAAGCTCCCGCGTCGCCTCTGGGCGATACGGAAGCTTTTTTGCCGTTTGCTTCGGCGCTGATTTGGGCGGTCGCTTCTATAATGCGGTTGCGCCGGCCGGCCTGTTCGCTCGGGCCTACGCTGACACATGTCCGGCGACACTTTCGCCCCACGCCTCAGATCGGCGCGCGATCCGCTTCCGCGTTCTGGACGTCCGCTTCCGAACGGCCGCCGAGGCGGCGCTGCTTGCGGTGGCGCCAATATTCGAACGCTCCGATCGTGAGCGCAAGCCAGGCTCCGCTCGCGGCATAGCCGCCGATCACGTCGCTCGGGTAATGCACGCCGAGATAGATTCGGCTCAGCCCGATCGTCAGCGTGAGCAGGATGCACAGCACCAGCGCTGCAATACGCAGCGGCAGAGGCCGGATCATGCGCCACAGCAAATACGCGAGAATGCCGTAAAGCGCAAACGCGCCCATCGAATGCCCGCTCGGGAAACTGAACGAATACTCTTCCGCCAATCGGTTGATATCCGGGCGTTCGCGGCGGAACAGATTTTTGAGCAGGATATTCAGCAGCGCGCTGCCGCCGGTGGCGACGAGCAGCAGCAGCGGTTCCCAGCGAAGCCGGGGCACGAGCAGCAGGAACGCGAGCAGCGCCACCTCGATCACGATGACGATCTGCGTGGAGCCGATCCAGGACAGCGTCTCCGCTACCTGCGTCCAGGTCGGCGTCTCCTGCGCCTGAATGCGCCCGATCCATTTATGGTCGAAATCGATGACTCTCTGATTGCCCGATCCGACAAGCATGGCGATGACAACGAAGACGACCGCCAACAGGCCGAACCCGATAAAGCACAGCGCCGTGTGCCTCATCGAAGTGGTAACTTTGCTTTGCGACATTGTTTTTCCTCCGGGTTCTTCTTGAAATAGGGTTTGGCCACCAAGATGGCTTTACATTCAATTTACGTTCCCCGGCCCTTAAGTAAACACTTTGCACAGAATAAAAATTAAAATTGTAGGGAATCGTTCTTTTTTTCGACAAAAAAGCCTTCTCCGCATACACGGAAAAGGCTTGAATGAGAGGCTTCATGCTGTACTCAGAAACTCTCGACGACCAAAAAGATGTTCAGCGCGATGACGAGAGCCGCGATCGCCCAGCCCAGCACCTGCGTGATCGGATGGTTTACGAGTCCGCCCATCAGCTTGCGGTTGCCCGTGAACAGCATGAGCGGCACGAGCGCGAACGCGATGCCAAACGACAGGATGACCTGGCTCGCGACGAGCGCTTCGGTCGCGTTGATGCCCGAGATGATCAGCGCAAGCGGCGGAATCATCGTGATGGCGCGGCGCAGATACAGATTGATCCGTTTGTTGATGAAGCCCTGCATGACGACGTCGCCCGACATCGTGCCGACCGACGAACTCGACAAGCCGGCGATCAGCAGGCCGAGGCCGAACGAGATCGCGGTCGCCGGACCGGCCAGTTCGCGGAAATGGATAAATGCCTGATCCAGTTGTTCGACCAACAGTCCGTTTTTGAAAAAGAGCGCCGCGGCGATGATCAGCATCGCCATGTTGACCGCTCCGGCCACGATCATCGCGAAGATGATATCGAAAAATTCGAGCCGGAAAATCTTCTTCTTCTCTTCCTCGTTGCGGCCGACGATCCGGTTCTGCGTCAGCGACGAGTGCAGATAGATCGCGTGCGGCATCACCGTCGCGCCGAGAATGCCGGCAGCCAGCATGATGCTCTGCGTGCCTTCGAACTGCGGCGTGAAAATGCCCGCGGCCACGGCGCCCATATCGGGCTTCGCCATGAACACCTGGAACGCGAACGCCAGCACGACGGCGACGACCATGCCGGCGATCCCCGTCTCCAGCGCCCGGAACCCGCGGCGCTGCAATTCGAGAATCGCGAACGAGGCGACGGCCGTAATCAGCGCGGCCGGCAGCATCGGGATCCCGAAGATCAGGTACAGCCCGAGCGCCGCCCCGATAAATTCGGCCAGGTCCGTCGCGATGATAACCAATTCGCTCTGTATCCACAGGAAGATCGAGACGCCTTTGGGGAAGCGGTCGCGCGCGATCTCCGGCAGGTTGCGTCCGGTCGCGATGCCGAGCTTCGCCGACAGCGACTGGATCAGCACCGCCATCAGATTCGATGCGAAGATGACCCACAGCAGCATATACCCGTACTGCGAGCCTGCCGTAATATTGGTCGCGAAGTTGCCGGGGTCGATATAGGCGACCGCCGCGATAAACGCAGGTCCCAGAAACGGCAGCAGCCGCTTGAGACCTTTGGTGTCTCCGTCCAGCACAGCCTGGGCCGCGATCTCGGTCCGGGTTCTGCTGTCCGTTTGATTGCGCACGAGTTCGTTCGGCGCCGGATCGGCGCCCTCCCGTGTTCGAGATTCGATCTCTTTCTCCATCCTTCGTTCACCCCTCCGTCTCCTGTTCGTACCTGATCTATTTGGGTTTCGACTCTATTTTGGTTCCGACTCTATTTGTTCCCCTTGCACATGAATGTTTCCCCGGTGCAACTTTTGAACTGATTATAATCCTTTTCTTTTTATATGTAAACACTTCAATACGAAAACTTGCGCAAAAAACAAATTATTTTTCACGGCGTTTCATGACGGTTCGGAAAAGTCTGCGCCTTGTCCGATCCACGAAAAAACGGCGAAGCTAGAAGTTCAGCTTCGCCGTCCCGGCTTGAATACGTCCGATCTCTTCGTCCAGACTTCCGTCGAACGGGAATTCCCCGCGCTGTGCACGTTCCTGCAAACTGCGCAGCGAACGCTGCGCGTACCGCGTCAGCTCGTCCGGATACCCGAGCCGCTGCCGGTTGTCTTCGAATTCGTCTTCGTCGACCACGTGCCAGCCTTCCGCTTCGTTCCACAGCAGGTCCAGATCCAGGTCGACGAACGACACATGCTCCCCGTCCCGCACGCACGGCTGCGATACGTTGCAGTAGATCGAGATCACTTGGCCGTCCGCAATATCGAAACTGACGGTGAATCCTTCTTCCAGCGCATACACTTCGAGCGAAGCGTGCGGCACGGTAAACGTCCGCTTTTTCGTATGATGCTTCAATTGGCGTCCCGGCGCCCCTTCGGCGATCAGGCAGCCTTCGCGTTCGCCTAGCAGCTTCATGTCCCAGTCGTAATGGGGCGTATCGCCGTATTTGAGCGCATGCAGCTTCAAGTCCATATTCGGCTCCTTCCCGCGGCCAACCCGAATGTGCGGCCGGCTTGCGCGTTCTTTCTTCTATAACCCGGACGGCGGCCAATTTACACGAACGAGGCCGACCTTTATAATTCAACCTAGTATCTTGTCAACTCTTGATCCGAACCTTTGGCGTTGACAAGGGACTAGCGTTTGCACGCATCCCAATCCAGCCCGAGAGGAAGAACAAGACCTATGCAATGGCATTTAAAATCGTTTGAACAACTGAGCGCAGACGAACTGTACCGGATTTTGGAGCAGCGGGTGAACGTCTTCATGCTGGAGCAGAACTGCCTCTATCCCGAGATCGACGGCAAAGACCTTCGCAGCTTCCATCTGTTCGCCGAGGAGAACGGACAAATCGCCGCTTACTGCCGCCTGCTTCCGCCGGGCGTCGCCTACGATCAGGCTTCGATCGGACGGGTGCTCGTCGGCGGCGATTTCCGCGGCCGCGGATTGGCCCAGGAGCTGATGACGCGCGCGATCGCTTTTCTGACCGAAGAACGCGGCGAGCGCGAGATCAAGATCCAGGCGCAGCATTATCTGGAGAAATTCTACGGCTCGCTCGGCTTCCGGCCGATCTCCGACGTGTATCCGGAAGACGGCATTCCGCATGTGGACATGCTGCTCGGCGGAACGGACGCGAACGATTGGAGCACCGGAAAACTCGAACGCTAGAGACGGATCAGGACCATGTACAGAATCGTGCCCGCCGCGATCGACAGGAACATGTTCTTTTTCCACACATGCAGCCAGACGACGACCGCGACGGACACCAATTCGGGAAGACCCCGGCTGCCGGCGAGCACGTTCACGTCTTTGAGGCTGTAGACGACCAACAGACCGATCGCCGCGGCGGGCAGCACCCGGCCGAGATATTGGATGTACGGCGGAGTCGGACGACCCGGCGGGAACAGCAGGAACGGGAGAAACCGCGTTGCCATCGTACCGAGCACGATCACGGCGATGACGACGATTTGCTGGCTTAACGTCATGCTCATGCCCGTCCTCCTTCTTCGGCTTCCGCCGCTTTGCGTTCCGAAGCTTTGCGCGTCAGCGTCAGCACGGCCAGAATCGCGATCATCGCCGGCACGATAAAGCGTTCGCCGCCGAACAGGATCAGGCTCGCCGCCGAGACGCCGATCCCGATGATCGCGCTGTGATGCACTTTTTGCTTCATCCACTGTTCCACGAAGATCACGACGAACAGCGCGGTCATGACGAATTCGAGGCCCGCCAGGTCGAAGCGCACGAACGAACCCAGCAGCCCTCCGACCGTCGCTCCGGCGACCCAGTACAGATGATTGAGCAGCGTCACGAAAAACAGGTACCAACCGCGGTCGATGTTCTGCGGAATGTTCGCCGAATAGTTGATCGAAAACGATTCGTCGCACATGCCGAAGATCAGGTACGGCTTTTTCCAGCCGGTCCCTTTATACTTTTCCAGCATCGACAAGCCGTAGAACAGATGCCTCGCATTGACCATCAGCGTCAGAAGCAGCGCCCCGAGCGGATTGAACGGTCCGAGCAGCAGGCCGACGGCCACGAACTCCATCGAACCGGCGAAAATAAGCAGGCTCATCAGAAACGTGTACCCGACGCCGAAGCCCGACACGTTCATGAACACGCCGTAGGCGATGCCCAGAAACGCGAATCCGGCCAGAATCGGCACCGTTACGGGAAAAGCCGCGCGGAACGCTTGAGACACTTTTGCTGAATCGTTCATTTCTTCCAATCCCTCTCTTCGCCTGTAAGCTTGTCCGTTTATTTTAGGGCCCACAATCCATACAATCAACGTTATAATTGTATGGATTACAATTTTGCGAGGTGCGAGGTGTGCCATGCCGATTAACTCTTTCGTCGACTACCCGATGTCGTGGCGGCCGGACCGTCACGAACTGACCCGCCCCATCTATCTGTCGCTGGCCCGGATGCTCGAACGCGATATCGCGGAAGGGTTTTTGCCGCCGGGCACCAAGCTGCCGCCGCAGCGGGAACTGGCCGATTTTCTCGACATCAACTTCACGACCGTCACCCGGGCCTACAAGACGTGCGAACTCAAGGGACTGCTGCACGCCGTCACGGGCAGCGGCACGTTCGTCTCGGCCAACGCGGCCCGCTCCGTCACGATCTCCCGGGACCGGGTACCCGTGGAATGTATCGATTTCGGCCTCGTCGCTTCGTTCGAGCAGAGCAATTTCATGGTCGCGGAAGCGGCCCGCTCCGTCGCGGCGCGCGCCGGGCTTGAGCGCTTCCTGAACTACGACGATCCCGCCGGCCTGCCCGGGCAAAAAGAAGCCGCGCTGCGCTGGATGCGTCCGCTCGGCATAAGCGCGAGTGCCGATCGGGTCGCGATCGTCTCCGGCGCCCAGAATGCGCTCGTCGTCACGCTGCTCGCCCTGTTCGAGCCGGGCAGCCGGATCGCCGTGGACACGTACACGTATTCCAACTTCATCGAACTGGCGAAGTCGCTTCGCATCAAGCTCGTGCCGGTGGCCGGCGACCGCAGCGGCATGCTGCCGGGCGAGCTTGAAGCGTGCTGCCGCGCGTTCGAGATCCAGGGCATCTTCCTCATGCCTTCCTGCTGCAATCCGACGTCCATTTTCGTGCCGAACGAACGCCGGCAGGCCTTGGCCGCGGTGATCGAAGCGCACGGGCTGCTCGTGATCGAAGACGATATCCACGCCGCGCTGCTGCTCGGCAGCACGGAAGAAGCCGGCCTCCCGATGTACAGCCTGCTGCCGGAGCAGACCGTATACATTTGCAGTACCAGCAAATCGATCTGCTCGGGCCTGCGCGTCGCCTATGCCGTGTTCGGCGAAGCGCTGCGCGAGAAGATGCTGCGCGCGGTCTATCACGTCAACGTCAAGACGTCTTCGCTCGACGTCGAAATCGTGACCGAACTGATCGATTCCGGCCGGGCACGCGATATCGTCGCATACAAAAAGTCGCTGGCGCGCGGCGCCAACGACTTGTTCGACCGATTTTTCCCGCAGTCGGATAAGCCGGGCCATCCGCTCGGCTTTTTCCGCTGGCTGCGCCTGCCGCGCCCCATGCACGCCGCGCGGCTCGAAAGCGACCTGCTCGCAGCCGGCGTCCGCGTATTCCATTCGGACCGGTTCCTCGCGGGAGCGGGCGCTTCCGGCGATTACCTGCGCATCGCGCTGTCGTCCACCGACTCGTTAGACGAGCTGGAACGCGGCCTGCGCATTCTGCGCGGCAATCTGCAAGGCGGCGCCTGATCAGGCCGTCGGTCGTTCACCTTAATTCGAGCTGCCGGCGTTCGGGGCCGGCTCCGGCGACTCGACAGCCGACCCCGGCGGGTATCTGCCGTTCTGAAGCTGGCGCAGCGTGTAGCCGAACGTGAGCTGAAGATGCGGATAGTCGCGGAAGTTGCTCCAATCCCCGCCCCATTCGAAGCCCATTTCTTTGGCGAGTTCGACCACTTCCATCCAGTCGGAACGGCCGTTGCCGCTGCGGTCCAGCTCCATGTCCCACACGATCCGGCCCGAACCGTCGCGCAGCGCGAAGTCGATCGCCAGTCCGAAATTGTGGTACGACTGGCCGCCGCGCGCGTTCGTGACGATATTCCCCGGCTTGTCCCTTCCCTGCCGGAACAGCTCGTCCTGCTCGTCGATGCCGCGAAAATCGGACGTGATCACGACGTCGATACCGCGGTCCGCCGCCAGGCGGATCAGCCGCTCGGACTTCTCGCGAATCTCGGGATGCAGCGCGATGATCCGGCCGCCGCTCTCGCTGCGCTCGACGCCCGGCACTTCCGGCACGTAGCCGAAATAAGATAGCGCTTTCCAGCCGGCGGCCAGCAGACAGAGCAGCAGAGCGAGCGTCAGCCAGCCTCGCCAGCCGGACTTTCGGCGGCGCTTGGCCGGGCGCGGGCGGACAGGGGAGGGCGGCTTGGGAGGCGGTGTCGGTGGGTTCGCGGGCGGCATGGATCGTCTCCTTCGTCGGCTGATAGGATCGCTTGGCGTCGTGTTACTCTGTCTCCATTCTACCCGGAACCTTCCGCGCATTGCCAGCCGGGGCGTTTCGAAGCGGCGGCCGCGCAGCGAATCCGGCCGGATCAGGCACCCTTACGCCAAGCCGTAAGCGACCGCCAAATAGCCGTTGTCTCCCGGCAGGGAGATCACGGCTATTTGGCGTCTTGAAGGTTTTCCTTCTTTTTTCTTATACATCCGATGATTTGCTGCCTTTTGGGCTGTCTTTTTACTGACTATTTGCGCGTAATCTTGTAGCCTTTGTCTTCCAGCAGCTTGAGTACTCCGTCTTTGCCCAGATAATGCGCGGCGCCGACGACGATAAAGTATTCTTCGGCTTTGCCGCTCTTGAGGTAACCTTCGATCTTGTCCGCCATGCCGACGTTGCGGTCGGTCAGCAGCGCTTTGTAATACTCTGGATCTTGAGCGACTCTGTTCGTAAGTTCGAGCAGCGCTTTTTCGTTGCCGCTTTTCCACATTTCGGCCATTTCGTTCGTGCTGTCTTCGATCGAATCGAAGTTGTCGATTACGCTCTTGAGGTTCTTCTCCTGAACTTTATCGGACAGGCCGTTGAACATGCCCAGCTGCGATTCGTACGATTCCAGTTCAATCACCGGAATTTTCTTCTTGACCGCCTGCTGGATAAAGTACAGATCGACGCCCGCTCCGGCTTCGTAACCGGCTTCACTGGACTTGAGGCTGCCAAGCGTCGTCTCCACGACCCACGGCTTGAACTTGTCGAGCGCGTTCGCCTGAAGTCCGTTCGCTTTCAGCAGCTTGCCGAGTTCCTTGTACGTAGCGGCCGAGATATGATCTTTGAGCGTCGTGCCGTCTTTGTACGTGCCCATATCGAGAATCATCTTCTGCTGGTCTTCGCCCGCTGCCTGGCTGAGGTCGATCTCGACGCCCAGATAGTCCGCTTCGGCAAACGCCTGCTCGAACTCTTTGCGCAGCGGATAGAAGCTGTCGTCGGCGATATGCATCGAACCGACAAGGTAGACGGTCGTCGGACCGTTCTGTACTTCCCACAGGAAGCCGCGTGCCGCCTGGCCGGTCGCCTGCGAGACGAGCAGCACCGTGTTCGTCTTGCGGTCCCAGCGGACGTCGTATCCGGCCACTTCGGCCAGGGCGCGCAGCGAGACGAACGGAATGCCGTCGATCAGCTTCGACTTCGCTTCGAGCGTGACGACTTTGCCGTTGACGGTCACGCGCACGGTGCCGTTCTTGTTGTCTTTGAGCTTGATCCCGAGTGCCTGCGTCGTGAGATCGACCGGAACGAGCGTCGTGCCTTTTTGGACCAGTGCTTCGCCGGCCGCATAATCGATCTTTTTGCCGTTCAGGTTGACGGACGTCTGCGCGAATCCTTCGGGCGGAGCCGCGGCAAAAGCCGGCACGGCCGAGGCCATCAGGCCGACGGAGACGGTCAGGGAGAGGAGCATGTTTTTCCACGGTTTCATTGGCGTTGGGTTCTCCTTAGAATGGAAGATTTGGGGTAGGCTGTTGTTCTGGATGTGTGCTTACTATCCGTTACCCATATAAACACCAAGCAGAAGCTTTACGTTACGAAAATACGTAATTTTCGCCAATTGCGCGGCAAAAAGCCTTTCTCCGAAAAAATTCGGAGAAAGGCTTTTCCCATGCGACGGTGAATCGGTCTGCGCACGGCTCTGCGGAATGCTGCGCCATGAAGTAAACAGGTCGGAACCTGTCGGCTTGGCGAATGTCTTTTTTAGCGAATCTCTGTTTAGTGAATGTCTTTTTTCTTGAAATTGCCGCCCCGGACTTCCGCCACGTCGTACACGACGACAAAAGCGTTGGGATCGATCTCGTGAATGATCTCTTTGATCTTGCTCTCTTCCATCCGGTTGATGACGCACGTGATCTCCTTGAACTGCTCGTTGGAGTAGCCGCCGTACGCGTCCGAATACGTGGCGCCGCGTCCGAGGCGATCCCGGATGGTCTCGACCATGACTTCCGGCTGGTTCGTGATGATCTTGAACGTCTTCGAGCCGCTCAGACCTTCTTCGACGATATGGATCACTTTGGAAGCGATAAAGTAAGCAAGCGCCGACAGAATCGCCCCTTGCAGGCCGAACACGAACGAGACGACGACGAACACGAATGTGTTCAGGAACAGGATCAGGTCGCTCGTACCAAAAGGCAGTTTGCGGGACAGCAGCACGGCCAGCATGTCGATGCCGTCGAGCGCCCCGCCGTTGCGCAGCGCAAGGCCCATGCCCGTACCGATAATGATGCCGCCCACTACGGTGACGAGCAGCGTGTCGCCCTGAATGATCGTCGGCACGTGGTGCATCAGGCTTGCGCTGATCGCGAGCGCCGCGATGCCGACGATCGAATACAGCGCGAAGCTTTTGCCGATCTGCTTGTAGCCGAGCCAGACGAACGGAATATTGATGATCGCGATCAGCAGGCCCAGCGGGATACCGAACAGCTGCGAACCGACGATGCTCAGACCCGTCACGCCGCCGTCCGACACCTGGTTCGGAATCAGGACCGCTTCCAGACCGTAGGCGGTCAGCACTGCGCCAATCACGATCAGCAGCACCCTGGAGAAAATTTTGAGCGACTTGGCCGATTTCTTCGTTCTCTCTTTTTCCATACCTTGCCCCCTCCATGAAAATAAAAAAACACTAAAATACAGTCTATACCAGTTGCGGCGTTCGGGGCAAATGACAACGGGGCGGCTTCGCCTCTCCGGCGAACCGCCCCGCTCCCGTTCTTTTCAGCAAAACCGCTCCATCACCACGTACTCCTGACCGCCTTTGCGGTACACGACGTTCGTTCGGACGAGGCCGAATTTTTCGTAAAACGGAATTTTGTTCGTTCTTGCGTTGCAGCAAATATGCTTGGCGCCTTTGCGCTTCGCTTCCCCCAGCACCGCGTTCAGCAGCCGGCTGCCGTAGCCCTGGTTCTGCCGCTCGCTGAGCGTGGCGAACTTGCGAAACTGCGCGTCTTTTCCCTGTATGAACAACGACACCGCCGAGACCAATTCCCTGCCTTCGAACAATCCGTAATGAATGCCTTCGTCGTCGTCCGGCAGCTTGATATAATCGAATTCTTCCTCCGGCCACATCACCGCATGCCGCAGCTCCCACGCTTGTTCTTTGGTAATTACTTTGACTCCCACTTCAAATCAAACCTCTCATTCGCAAAAATACATAAATTCAAACCAAAAACGGGCCTCATCGCCTTACCCTGCTCTTACGGATCGGAAGGCGGCCGGTTTCATCCTGCATTGTACCACTTGTTAGGAAAATGTGAGAGGGGTGGAATGTAAAATTTTCGAGCCGGACGTTCTCCGTAAATAGGAATTCCCCTATGAAAAGACGGTCGGGATCAGCGAATCTCAAGTCGATCGTCCATAAGGTCAACAGCAAGATCGCCGAACGCTTCGAAAAACTCTTCCGGCTCCCCTTTTCGCCAAGTATCCGCATAGACCTTAAAAGTTTACCTGGCCCGCTCAAACGAGTTATGGGTGCGCAAAAAAGCTTTTAGAGATATCGTATCCAAACTTGATCCCTCTCTTTCTTGAAAGTGGCTGGGGAGATATTAAATTTCTTTGATTTGTTTTATGTACGTTTGATATTGATAATAGGTGCGTACAGGCATAATTAGAAGAATAGAATACGGGGGTGATGAGGGTTAAGTTCTTTTGGATGTTGCTGCCCGATTCATTCGGCACTGGGTGGGGGGTGTAAAAGAAAGACCTTAGGGCTTAATCCCAAGGTCGCTTATTTAAGCATATGAAATTTTAGTTTAAATCAAGTATTTCATCGTTGCTTTTCTTAATTTCATCAAGCATTTTGTTCATACTAGACATATCGAAGATCCCATCTCTATCTCCCAAAAGAAAATAAACCTTTAACCAGTACGCATCACTCTCTGCGAATGCTTCAACAGCAGTCCGAACATTTTCTTCCGTTAGACTCCTTACCATAATATGGGGTGGCGAAGGGGGGATATAATCAATCTCTTCTTTATCCATGTAACGGTAATGATTTTGGGGCGTAGACACAACTATTACATAAGAAATGCCATCCTCGAGAGTTACAATTACATCAATATTATCATTGTAAATGTCCTCTATTTTATCTAACGAAGTCGGGTATTGTATATTCATTATTCTCATAAATTCTCACCACCAATTCATTTGTATAAATCTGTAATTCTATCGGCCTTTTGAAGTTTGTCGCCCACTTGAAGCTCATCTGCGAAGACCCATCCTTTGCCTTCGACCCAAAACGGGTGATTATCAGTCGTCTCGATGACCTGCTCCCCAACCTGTAACTTAATAATATCATCACGTTGGTTGCGGTATAAAGCAGTAACTTCCTTGTAAGCCAATTCTCCATCCGGGTTATTTTCATCCTTCGAGAGAACCTTATCTCCGACTTCAATGTCTTCGATATTCTTCTCCTCTTCGTCTGTTTGAACTTTGGTTCCAGAGATGTCAAATGCCACTTCGGAACGAACATGTAGAATGTCCGTTGCGTTATCTCCAATTGAAGGAAGTCCAGTACACCTTCGTAAAGTCCACTACTATGTGGTCAATTGATCCTTTTACGCCTTCCATGTTCAGCTCCCACCGGAAATTTTTCAACGAATTTCTGTCTATAATTAGAGGACGATGTAAGGTTAAAGCGTTACTTAGGTCATAAAATTCAAGCATTACATGTGCGTACAGGCATATTAGGGGAATATCATACGGGGGTGATAAGGGTTAAGTTCTTATGGACGTAGTCGCCCGATTCATTCGGCACTGGGTGGGGGTAAAAGAAAGACCCTGAGGATTGCCGCCCTCAAGGTCTCAAACTTATTGAATAACTACATAAAACAAGAACGCTTTTTTGCTATCAGTTGAAGAGAGTAGGTAGTATACGAATGAATCTTTTTTATCTTCCCTCACATAGAATGTCGATTTATACTCTATAAACCGTACTAATGAGGCGAATATGGTTTTTGCCGTATTTAAATTAAACTCTTTTAATTTAATCACAATATTATACTGACCATCATCATATTTAACAGAAAAGTCTGCGATATTATCCTGTCTTTCAAAGAAGTCCGTTGTCTCTGACCAAATCCCTATCTCATATTCAGTATTTAGATTCTTTGAAAATTCTAATAATATATCCTTATTCATCTCTTCTTATCAACTCCAATGATCATGTTAAGGTTTAGGAATATACACGCCCCCTGAAGCAGGGGAATGGACAGATATAATTCCTCCACTTTCGTTGATTACAACCTTATTGCCCCGAGCATCTTTATATTCCCATGTTTTCCGCCCTTGGTCATCAACCTTACTTTTCCTATTCTTTTGCACGTTCTGCACCATGTTCACTAAATGAATGACCTCCTGGTGTCTTGTCACCTGTTTTAATAATACAATGTGCGTACAGGCATAATCAGAGGAATAGGATACGGGGGTGATGAGGGTTAAGTTCTTTCAAGATGTGCCGCCCGATTCATTTGGCCCTGGGTGGAGGTAAAAGAAAGACCTTGAGGAATATTGCCCCAAGGTCTTTTTTGAATAGCGAAATGGAAATCAATCTTGATTTGCTCTTTTCATGAATTCATCATACGCTTCTTGTACTTTTTTTACACATATCTCTTTCCATAGACCCTTTAAATCATTGATTTGAGTCTCTTTTGCATTTGGTGGTAACATCTCTCCCCCAAGCCCTATACACGATTCACCATCAGGAACTTCTCCGTCGTCATCTGAATAAGCTATTTCATTTGGTGCGTAAGTATAAGCAACATGCTTACATTTATTTTCCAAGCAATGATATCCGGGATTCCCAACATTTCTTTTACAATAACTTGGAGCACCTTCATTAGCATCTTCATCAGAAAAGCTACAAAACACTTCTAATATCACATGGGTAAATGTCGACAATTCGCACCTCCTGAATTTCCATCACTTCCTATAATGTTTGATAGTGACCTCGACTATAGTGATGACTCCATCTTTTTCAGTGTAGATAATTCTGCCCTGTCCACGACCTTTACCTATACCTTTGATATCAGCTGCCCATGTTCCATCAAGTAACCTGTGAACCTTGAGTCCACTTGTATTACCCGATGCTAAACCTTGTACTGCCTTATCAAATGCTTCCTTCTGCTCTTTCGGCAAACCGTCAATTTTTCGTGTCGCATTCTTTGACTCGACAACTGATTTCCAAGAGCAATTTGTATTATGAACCCAAAAATCCAAATTTGTCACATAATACGTATGATATTCAGCCACCGTAAAGTTATAAACTGTAACTGGTTTATCCAGTTTAATAAATTCAACCTTATCAATCGTCAGGTTGCTTCCGTCAGCTTTTTGGAGTTTGTCGCCCATTTGAAGCTCATCTGCGAAGACCCATCCTTTGCCTTCGACCCAAAACGGATGATTATCAGTCGTCTCGATGACCTGCTCCCCAACATGTAACTTAATAATATCATCACGTTGGTTGCGGTATAAAGCAGTAACTTCCTTGTAAGCTAATTCTCCATCCGGATTATTTTCATCCTTCGAGAGAACCTTATCTCCGACTTCAATGTCTTCGATATTCTTCTCCTCTTCGTCTGTTTGAACTTTGGTTCCAGCAGTAAAACAATTGCAAGCTGCTTTTGAAGCTTTCAAAGCATCCCCGGTCAATTTAAACTCTTTACTTACTATGGCTCCTTGCTTCGTGCTTAAAGTTAAAATCAACTTTCCTTCTTGAATGACTTTTCCCACAGGAAGCAGTCCTGCTATAGCCAGAGCTTGGGCCAATGCAGAAGAATTTTTGTCTCGAAGCGTATTTACATTATCCAAGATCAAAAAATTAATGACGCTGCCTACAGGTCCGCTCCATCCTTTCCATGGATCGCTTGCAGAATATTTGTTACCGGGAAACCCGACCCAACCCGATCCTTCTTCGTGCCTATGCCCTGTGGGATCGGTATATTTTAAGGGGTTGTTCACAACGTAGGCATACAAATTTAGACTCAGAGGATTTGTCAGTTCTCCTTCAAACGTATCCTCATTAATAAATCGGCCCGTAGACGGATCGTACCAACGGGCTCTCAAATATTGCAGACCCGTAGTATCGTCCCATAGTTCGCCTGAATAACGGAAAGGATTGTGTACTTTTTCTTCTTTGGATAAAATATTGCCCCAAATATCGTATTTGTACTGATTGAGCAGCACTCCCTGCTCATTACGCAGCTCGGTAATATCCCCATGGCCGTTAGTTTCCACATAAGCTTTGCTACCATCTGCATATTGAATAGCTTCAAGTTGAGCCCCGCGGATGTAGTTCGCTTTTAATGTTGGAGTTCCGTTATAGACGTCGGCTTCAGCAATGATTTGCGCACCATCGTCATAATAATAACGTGTTGTCTTGCCATTCTCTGCCCGCTCGACGAGCAGATTGTCGCCATTGTATTTGTAGCTCACTTGAATGCCGTTTTTCGAGACAGTAGCCAAGCGATTCTTCGCATCGTAGGCGTAATCGCTGGCGGATACGTCCAAGTCGGCCTTGCTGGACAGAGTCAACCGATTCCCCTGCCGGTCATACGTATATTCTTCTTGGCTAACTGTGGAAGTAAGAACCCGATCCAGTTGATCGTAAGAGAACTTATCGGTCGCATCTCCCTGTACGCGATCTACAATATTCTTGTTCTCGTCATAGCCATACGTATAATTAGTTAACTTCTCCTGATTTCTAACCTGATTCAGGCCAACCAGGTCCAGGCCTCGATACGTCGGCAGCGTCTGAACTCCGTTTTGGGAATTGACTTCGTGTGTCAACCCGTTGCGTTTGTAGCTGTACTGGGTATCCGGAACATTTGGCGATGTCCCTACAGAGGTCAAGCGGTTCATCTTATCATGTCCATAATATACCTTTGTCCCGAAAGGTCCCGTCATTGAAGTACGTCTGCCACTGACGTCGTATTCGAAGCTCGTCTGCAAGCCATCCGGATAGACGATTTTCTTTAATTGTTCGGTAGCTTCGTTATACGCATAAGTCGTCGTACCGTTCTGATCGATCATGCTTGTCCGCTTGCCGATCCGGTCTACTGTGAAGCGAACGGTTTCGTCCGGGCTCACCTGGGCGATCAAGCTTCCGCGCGCATCGTATTTATACGTGAACGTATTGCCGTTCCGATCGACAAAACGATCCGGCGTACCATCCGGGTTGTAATAACTTTTTGTCGCATTCCCCGATTTATCCGTGGTCTGAATACGACGTCCGATCTCATCGAAGCGATTTCGTTTGACATTCCCGGCTGCGTCCGTCGTCTGAACAAGATTGCCCAACATGTCGTAGTGATGACGAGTCTGCTCGCCATTTGCTTCGCTCACTAGGGTCAGCTGTCCTTGACTGTCATAAAGGAACGACGTGGTCTGTCCCTTACCGTCCGTCTCTGTCAGTACGTTTCCGCCAATCGAATCATACGTCTTTTTTTGCAGGACATTCAGTTGGCTTTCCTGTGACGCTCTTTCCTGAACCTGAACGATCTGGCCCCAACGGTTCGCCGTTTGAACTTTGGCATAACCTTCCGGATCTGTTGTGGTTACGGTGCGGGCTGCATCATTGTATTTGACCGTTGTTGCCGAACTATCCGCTCCGGTCGTCGAGACAACGCGGCTCCATGCATCGTAGTCCAATCGTGTTCGGTTCCCCAGCGCATCTTCGTTCCAAATCGGGCGGCCATACGGGTCATACCCGACACGTAAGACTACTACATATTGATCCCCTTGGTAATAACCGGTCTCAATTTGCTGGCCAAGCGCGTTCCATTTCATAACTCGCTTCTGCCCGTTCTCATCCGTGACCGTAATCCGATTGCCGATATCATCATAGGACGCGAGCAAAATGCTGTTATCCGGCTGTGTCACTTGAATGGTTCGGCCAAGAAGATCATATCCGTAAAGGGTAGACCGTCCGGATGCATCAACGGAACTGCTCAAATCCCCGGTTGCAAGCTGGTAAGCTGACGACGTTGTAATCGTGCTCTTATTCCCATCCGCGTCAGTTACTGCGGTACTTACCTGAGTTGGAAAGGCCTGCTGATACATAGGATCGTATTGAACGGTTGTGGTACGATCTTGAGTTCCGTTCTTCAGACGCTGCGTGAGTAAATTACCGAATGCATCGTAGGTATAGTCCGCTTGATTCACCATTTCGCCGCTGCTGCTATTTTGGCGGCTTACGATTTGCGTGACGTCACCTTGCGCATTATAAGTTAGGCTGCTCACTTGTTTGTTGTTCTGATCTACGGTTTCTGTCGAACTCGTCAACCAATGCTTGGTAGCATCATAGGTAGCTGCCATCGTCTTCCCGTTCGGCTCGGTCCGGGACGTGACATTGCCGTAATCGTCGTACTGGCTAGTTGTAGTAAAAGTATCATTGGTCTGGTTGTCCGTCATGGTCACCGTAGTTGGCGTGGCTGCAGCGTAATTCCGACCGTTGACTGTCTTCCCATACGTGTAGCTTGTCGTTTGCGTCTTGCCTTCGGCGCTTACGGTCGTGCGATCCAGATAATAAGCTGCCGGCGTGTCTGCATTAAGGACTTCTTTGCGGTACGTATACTGCGTCTCCGTCAGTCCGTTGCGAAGGGTCGATCCCAAAGTCATCTTCTGTCCGAAGCTCACACCCAGGTCCGACGTATAACTTACCGTCTGCCGATTATAGTCTTCGGTCGTTCCGTTCTCGTACGTTAACTGATCTTTACGAGCCCATACGCGATAAGCTTCGTTCGACGAGTCGGCTCCAATATAGCGCTTTACCGGAACGTTTTCATATTCGTAAAAGGTTTTGGCTCCCGTTTGGTGCTGAACAGACGTCAACAACGCATACGGGTTGCCAACCGCACGTTCGGGGCTAAAGCCCAGCAAGTTAAATTTGGCATCTGCAAGCTTATAAGAATAAGTAGTCTTGCGTCCCAGAGGATCAATGACCGAATCGAGAAGTTCGACTCCGTTTTGGGTTTTCTTTTGATACGTGACCGTCCGATCGTTCTGCTTGATCGTTACCGCCGAAGGCGTATACTCGATCTGAATCGTGTTACCGACCGCATCTTTCACCTGGGTAAGAAGTTTGCTCTGGTATGCCGCATTTTGCTCATAATAGAATTGAATATCGTTTTGGCGGGAATCCGACAGAAGCAGCAATCGCCCGTCTGCCGTATAGTATTGCTTCGACAGACCGTCTGCTGAGGTTATCACTTGCTGGGAAGTCTCTTCGTTGACCGTTACCGACGTATCCGGAGTTACGGTAGTTCCTTCCCAGTCGGTGCCCTTGAGCGTAGTGCCTACAATTTCATATCGACTTCCATCCGCAACGACGGCGAATGATTTCCCGTTCTCTTTTTCGATGTAGGGAAGCTTCCAAGACCACCCTTTTCCGAGAGGTGCGCGTTTCTCGCTCGCCGTAGGCAGGGTTCTATTGTAATAGGTAATGTCCTTAGCGCTGCCTGCTTGATACGCTTTTATTTCTGCAACGGGTTTGTTGGCAAAGTAATATTTATACCCATTGTCGGCTCTAAAAAATCGGCCGGAATTGGAGTTAACAAATGTTCTCATCTCATTGGCCGCTGACCATTCTCCGCCATCGGTAGCCAATGTTGCCGCTTCCGGACTGCCTTCCGTAATCTGGATCTCTACCCAAGGCAATTCATTTACGTTGTATGCTTTACGCTCCCTGTACCCTTTGCCCATATCTACCCAGTCACCAAATCTTCGCGATGAGTAAGCTCCCGGTTTGGTTACTGTTCCTGTATACAACTGGGAATAGCTGCGCGTATCCGACGCCGGAATGTGCACGGAACCGTCATAAGTGGCGACCCATTTCTTGGTACATTGATAGTTTTTGCTTGCCCGATTCGGTGAAGGACAAGACTTCGTATTGATGACCGAAGAACGATTCAATGTAACGGTGTGTCCCTGTATCATCGTTGTTTTCGTTTGCGAACAAGGGCTGTCCGACCCGGTTTGCACCCAATTTCCTCTAGCGTCGTATTTGCCCTCAATACTGTTGGTACACGTTTGTTGTGAAGCCGCAATCGTTTGTGCAGGTCTATATTCACCGGATACCACTTGAGCATTTCCTGATCTGGTCAATGTACCGCTAAACTCGTTTGCATTGTAGAACAGGCTTGAAGAAAAATTGTTTTGATTATTATATTGCATTTTTTGAACCAAAACCGATTGCGGACTAGTGTAATATACAATCCGTTGATCGGCTACTTGCTTAGCTTCAGCTTCCGTTTTATACGTACCTTTATGGATCGTCTTTTGCTCTACGATCGCGGTTTGGTCATCCGATATACCATCCCCGTTCCGATCCCACTCCATCCACTCATTTTCCGTATATTTAACGTGGTACACGGGGATTTGCTTTCTTTTGACGGCATTGTAAGTAACGAAATATTGATAAATCGGATACTCGTAAGTGTTATAACCTACGTCCATATCGTAAAACTGAGAAGAGCTGGAATTATATTGCCGCTCCAGCGAGAACGCCATTCCTCCTCGTCCAGGCAGGGCAGCATCGGCATGCTCCAGAATAAGACCCCCGCTAAGGGTCGATATCGTTTCCCCGTTTTCGCCTACCTTATAGGGAGCTTCATTAAAAGATTTCCGGCTAAAGACAGGCGCTTTTTCGGAGATATGTTTACCGGGATCCGATACACTCGCAAACGTGGAAAAAGAACGAACAGCCGTCGTCTCTGGATCTTCGCTTGCTTCGACCTGCTCTTCATCTGTCTTTTTAGGGTCTTCGGATTTATCCGTCGATTGCGGATTTCCTGCACTCTCTTCCGGGTCATCCTTGTCAGTTTTAGCAGGTGTTTCTTCATGCTGATTTTCCGGGGCAGGCCCGGGTTTCTCTTCGGCATCAGGTTCAACCTCACCCGGCTTTTTGCCGACTTCCGAATAAACCTCTTCCGTTACGGTAAAGGTCTCATGGCGCTGCATGATTCCCGATTGGTCTGCTTCGGTACTGGTCATGGGCGCTTTAAGCTCAATAATCGGATCTTTATACACTTCGCTCGTTACGCTCGCGGATTCATTGACTTCTTTGGGACGAATGGCAAGCAAAGCTTCATCGAACGATACGGCGCTTTCTTTTACTTTATAAAAGGCCGCTGATAACTCGTTAAGATTATATCCTTGATCCAGGTAACCTTGAATAAACGTCTCCGTAGTGCCGAAGTAATCAATGAGAATTTGAAGGGTCTCAGGCGAGGCGCTCTGTTCCGTTCCTTCGGCGTATGCAGTCGAAGGCGCTGTATTCCCTAACATTCCTGCGAGCAGAGCTACGATCATTATGAGGGATAGGCTTTTCTTAATTTTTGATTTCAAAAGGGGGCTCTCCATTTCAAAAGTATAATGAATTTCTGTTAATTAAAATTTTCAGGAAATTTATTATTCATATGATTCCTTGCTTTATTTTGCGATTTCGACCTTCACTTTTTGTTCTAGCTTATGGACACTACCGTCCTTGTGATGAATATATACGCTGAGCTTGTGCAGTCCAGGGTTCAAACTATCAATCTTACTTCCCATATCGACCGTCAATTTAAACCCTGCATTATGATTACCGTACTCCGGATGATTAAAGTAAGTGATTTCGTCGTTCAATCCATATGCAGATTGACCTAGGAATAGAGCATTGTCCGCGACATAATCAACTCTGCTAACTTCTTTTTGGCTCAGGTACCAACCTTTAAAGACCAATTTAATTCCTTTCATAGGCATCGAATAACCGTTGTCGCTGTAGAAGCTATAAGTGTTTGTACTCGTGATCCCACCTATGTTGGGCAGTACGGCTGGTTTGTCCGGCTCTGGAATCGGCGCCTCAACTAATTCTTCAACCGTCTTATGGAGCACATTCCCGTTAGAATCATAGGTGTAACGTATTTTTGCTTTTCCTGTAGTCACAAGGGTTAGGCGTCCATTCGCATCGTAAGTATATTTGTATTTACTCGGAATATTGGGATCAGGGGTACCCTTTTTAAAGACGACGAAACTGGCTTTTTTGACTTCCAAGACATTGTTAGAACTGCGAGCTCCCGCCACAATCAGTTGAACTCTTACGGTCGACGTATTAGCAGGCGTTTTTCCCGTTTGGGGCTGCGCGTTCATTGTGGCATCTTGAAGTTTAACGCGATCAATGATTTTCTTGTCGGCATCCAGAAATAGTGCTTCCCAATAAAGGTCGGCCTTACTGCCGAGCGAAGTATGCCAAGCCTTCCAACTGTACAGTTGATTGCCCATTACTTTTGCTTCCTGTATCAGACGTACTTGTTCAGCTTCTTTTAGTCCAAGCGTAATCAATTGTTGTCTGCCCATTTTCAATTTATCATTCGCAACGGCAAGTGCAGAGCCTGGCGTATCCTGTTCCAGTATCCAGTTCTCCGCCATATCGCTGCCCGACGTAAAAATGGAGAAATCTCCGTTTTTCAATAATTCTCCATAAGTCTGAACTTCGGTAAAAGGACTGTCTTCCGATGCCTCCTGTACGGTTTCCGGGTGTACACTGCTCGCTGCCGTAGTAGTTGCTCCGAAGCTGCCGACCAATATTGTTGTACTTAACAGAAAAATATTTCTTTTAGACACTCTCAAGACCTTTAACCTCCTCTATTTCTATAATATAGGACATTTTCATTTTGAATTATAACATAGCTAGCAACGAATATATATAAAATTATTTTCAATTTTAAACATTTAATTAATATCCATGCTAAGACCTCCACTCCTGACCCAATCCCAAAAATTCCGTTTTGTTAACCTCCTATTCACATTCCCCTGCTACGCTCTAGACCTGTTAGGCGGGTGCGATCCCATCTGAACGATCAAGAGGAGGCGGAAGGAATCATGGTCTTATTTTCGAAAAAAAAGCGGGTCGTCGGGTTGGCGCTGGTGGCGGTGCTGGGACTCGGGGCCGGAGCGGGGCTGATGCTGCATGGGAGACCGGCGCAGGCGCAGACCGGGAGTAAGCAGGCCGAGCCGCCGAAAGCCAGGGTCGAAATCCCGGCCATGCTTGAGGATACGGCAGGTCTGGCGGAGTTTGTGCAGGAGAGGATGGACGAGCAGATGAAGCGCCTGCGCATTCCGGGAGCGGTGATCGCCATCGTCAAGGACGGCAGGATTCTTCTGAGCCAAGGGTATGGACAGGCGGATCTGGAACAAGATCTTCCGGTCGACGCGGCGACGAGCATGTTCCGAATCGCTTCGACGACCAAGCTGTTCACCTGGACCGCGGTGATGCAGCTCGTCGAACAAGGGAAGATCGATCTCGACGCGGACGTCAACACGTACCTTCGTTCCGTGACGATTCCCGCCACGTATCCCGAACCGGTCACCATGCGCCATTTGATGACGCATACCGCGGGATTCGAAGAAGGCGGCGTCGGCTACCAGATCACGACGGACCCGGCGGCGCTGCCCGGTTCCATCGCGGAGACGCTGAACCGGCACAAGCTCGCGCGAATTCGGCCGCCCGGCGAGATGAGTGCCTACTCGAATTACGGAGCCGCGCTTGCGGGGCTGATCGTGGAAGAAGTCAGCGGGATGCCTTACGACGATTATATTCGCAAGCATCTGTTCGAACCGCTGGACATGGATCATTCGACGGTCGCGGAACCGCTGCCGGCTGCTTTTCTCCCTTACGGGGTCGTCGGGTACGCAGCCGGGAACGGCCGCTTCACGCGCGGCGTCCCTACCTTCGAAGGCGGCTTTCGGCCTGCCGGCTCGGGCACCGTGTCCGCGGTCGACATGGCGCATTTCATGCTTGCGCATCTGGAGAACGGAAAATACGGCGACCGCCAGATCCTGAAGCCGGAGACGGCAGCCTTGATGCACGCCACGGCTTTTCAATTCGACAAGCGCCTGCCGGGCGTTACCCTCGGATTCTCGGAGAAAATGATCAACGGCGTCTCTTTGATTGCGCACGGCGGCTCCGATCCGCTGTTCAATACGGAATTGTATCTCGCGCCGGCCGAACGGCTGGGCATTTTCTTGTCCTATAACGGCGGTCCGGGCAGCGAAGCCGCGGCCGAGCTGGTGCAGGACTTGTTCGACCGGTATCATCCCGCCTCGGAAGCTGCCCCGGCCGAAGTGTACGCATCCGCGGAGTCCGTGCGCAAATATGCCGGTGCCTACCGCTTTACGCGCCGCAACGCGAGCGACATCGACAAGTTTTTTAACTTTTTTGCCCAGTTGAATATCGCCGCGGCAGGCAATACGTTATCCTTGGGGAGCGGCAGCGAGCGGCAGTCGTACCGGGAGGTCGGTCCGAACCTGTTCCGGCTTGAAGGCGGGTCGAACCTGATCGGCTTCCGCACGAATCCGTCCGGCCAGGTCACGCATATGATGCTGGACATCGCCCCGGACATGCCGCTGGAGCGTACGCCGCTGCTCGATCGGAGCGGATTTTGGCTGATCGTCGTCGGAGCGTCGGCCCTGATCTTCCTGACGGCACTGCCGGGTCCTCTTCTGTTTCGAAAAAAATTCAAAGCGATGACGCCGGCGCAAAAACGAAATATTCGCTTATCGGCGGGCACTTCGGCTTGGGCGCTCTTGTCGGTCTTCGCCATGTTCGCGATCGTGATGTCCATGGACGTCATGCAAAAGCTCGGCGGGATCAGTCCCCTGCTCGTTCTCGGTCTGGCGATGCCGCTTGTTACGGCGGGCTTGACCGCGGCGCTGTCGGTAGCGACGATCCGGGTATGGCGCAGCAAAGATTGGAAGGTGTGGAAACGGGTGCATTACACGTTAGTGACGCTTTCGGCTGTCGGGGTCGTGTGCTTCTTCCATTATTGGAATCTGCTCGGCTGGCAGTTCGGATGACGTCGCGGAGAGAAGGTTGAACGTGGCGACTATACTGATCGCGGATGACGACGACAATATTCGGAAGCTGATGTCGCTATACCTGCGCCAGGCCGGGTATGGCCTCGAACAAGCCGGAGACGGCACGCAGGCTTTGTCCATCGTGGAGAACGGCCGGATCGATCTGGTCATTCTCGATATTCGAATGCCGGGGTTGGACGGCTGGGAGCTGTGCCGGGCCATCCGGCGGTCCGATGCCAATCTGCCGCTCCTCATGGTGACGGCCAAAGCGGAATCCGCCCATAAAATCAAAGGGTTTCAGCTCGGCACCGACGATTACCTGACCAAGCCGTTCGATCCGGCGGAACTGGTCCTGCGGGTCAAAGCGCTGCTCAAGCGTTCGCTGGTCGTCACGTCCCAATCCGTGGAGATCGGCAGCGTGACGCTGAACCGCCGGACTTTTCAGGCGACGCGCGGCGGAGCGGCGGTCACGCTGCCGTTAAAAGAATTCGATCTCCTGTTTCTGCTGGCCAGCCATCCGAGGCAGATCTTCACCCGGGAGCAGCTGATCCGGCAAATCTGGGGTCTGGATTACGCGGGAGACGGCCGGACGGTGGACGTGCATATCAGCCGGCTGAGAGAGAAGTTCGGCGGCCGCGACGAGCCTTTTCGGATCGAGACCGCCCGCGGCCTCGGCTACCGGCTGATCCCCGAACCATGATCAAGACGTTGTATGTTCGCGTGATTCTCACGTTTCTCGGCATTATCCTGTTCAGTCTGACCTGTTCTTTTGTTATCGGCCTGCATGTGTTCCAGAGCGGGTTCCGGCAGGAAGGACAACGCGACATGATCGCGGTCGGCCGGGAGATCATGCACCGGTATGAAGAAGCCGCGCCTGCCGATCCGGACGAATTCCTGAGCGGGATGGTGATCGTCTCGGCGCATCCGATCCAGCTGTACGGTCCGTCCGGCGAACGGGCGTTTTACGGTCTGCCGGATCAACCGGCCGCTACGATCCCTTCCGAAGCGGTCCGGCAGGTGCTGCTGGGGCAGACCTATCGTTCCGGCGCGGCAGACGCGGATACGTTCGTCGGCATGCCGGTTACGCTCAACGGAGAAGCGCGGGCGATGTTCCTGCAGTATTCGGCCGAAAACGAACAGATCGTCAACCGGATGATGCTGTTCGTGCTGCTGCTCGTGCTCGTGCTGGGCAGCGCCTGCATCGTTGCGGCCGCCCGGTATGTGGTGGAGCCGATCAAGGCGTTGACGAGCGCTACCCGAAAAATGACCCGCGGCGATTTTGACGTGGAGCTGGCCGTGAACCGCACCGACGAGCTCGGGGAGCTGACGCAGAGCTATACGGAGATGGCGCGGGGACTCAAGCGTCTTGAGCAGATGCGGCAGGACTTCGTCTCCGATGTGTCGCACGAGATCCAGACGCCGCTGACTTCCATTTCCGGCTTTGCCAAAGCGCTGCGCAGCCCCGATTGGATGGCCGAAGAAGAACGCCGCGATTATGTGGAGATTATTATCGCGGAGAGCGAGCGCCTGTCGCGGCTGAGCGACAATTTGCTGAAGCTGGCTTCGCTCGATTCCGAGCAGCACCCTTTTGCCGCGGTCGAATTCCGGCTCGACGAGCAGATCCGCATGATCGCCGTGACCTGCGAACCGCAGTGGTCCGCCCGCAGCCTTGAGATCGAGCTGGAACTGCCCGAAGCGGTCCTTATCGTCGGGGACGAAGACCAGCTGCAGCAGGTCTGGATGAACCTGATCGGCAACAGCATCAAGTTCACGCCCGAAGGCGGACGCATCGCGGTCCGTATCGACCGACGCGCGGCCGAGATCGTCGTCACCGTCCGCGATACCGGCATAGGGATCGCTCCGGAAGAGTTTGACGCCGTCTTCCGACGCTTCTATACGCTGGACAAGCCGCAGCACGGAAGCCCCAAGGGAAACGGTCTCGGACTGGCCATCGTGCAAAAAATCGTCTCGCTGCATCAAGGCCGCATCGAGCTGGGCGGCGCGGCCGAAGCGGGCTCGACGATTGTCGTCACGCTGCCCGCATGCCGGAACGAATAAGATTCGCAGCAAGGGGCTGTCCCAAAAGCCGGAATTCCGGCTTGGGACAGCCCCTTGTCGACTTCGGTCTTCAGTAAGCGATGCCTACCCTCGCCTGCACGTGCCGAAGATCGCCGATTTGGCCGTACGTGAATTCGGCCGTGTCGAAGATCGATATTTCGGTCCCGCCTTCGGGCAAATAGTCGCGCTGCGTCCGATATTTGCCGACGTATTCGCCGTCCGGCAAATACGTCGGACAGACGATCGTCCAGTCCAGCGTCGACGCTTGCAGCAGCGTATAGACGCGATGATGCTCCTCCGCCGCCCGGGTCAGGCGGCGCCTGGATTCGTTCGACTGGTAGCGCAGCAGCTCCGGCTCCGTGCGGCTTTGCAGGATACCGGCCGTACCCACCGTCACGATGCGCCGAACGTCAAATTCTCGCATCGCTTCGATGATGAGCGGCATACTGTCGCTGAGCGTCGTCGTTTTGTCCGTGTTCAGCGCGCTGATTATGGCATCCTGCCCTTCGACGGCCCGCCGAACGTCCGCGGCGTTACACGCATTTCCTTCATGGACCGTCAGTCCTTCGCAGGCTTGAACTTTACCCGGATCGCGTACCAGCACCGTCACTTCATGTCCGTCTCTTAACGCATGATTGACGATCAAGCTGCCGACGCGCCCCGTTGCACCTAATATGAGAATACGCATACGTTCGTTCCCCTCCCTCGTCAAGATCGTGCGTACTGAACAGCACGCTCACTCCTTTTCGTTCAACCGTTCATTTGATTTGCCGTACAAAAAAGACTATCCATCGAAATGAATGATCTCTATCGATCCTTCTTATGCTCTATGTTAAACCAAATCGCGATCAGCCCCAAGCGGATGTTATGGTTCGGTCTGCTCTTCTCAATTCGAACGACGCGGCGAGAGAGCCGCGATTCCCTGCCGGCGCACCATGTGCAGCAGCGGGTCCCAGGCGTTCCGGTGCAGCTTCACGGCTTTGCCCTGCGCGATGCGCCGCATCTGCTGCTCGTAATAACTCAGTCCGATCATTGCGCCGAATTGTCGGTCCAGCGACGGGAACCCGGTCGTCAGGCGCTGCGTCGTAACCGTCTCGTACCGGCCCTCCATGATTTGATTCGGTATATCCGGGATCAAGGCAAGCGGACGCGCGATGCCGATCATCGAGGTCTTCCCCGCCGCCAGCGCTTCCTCCATGCCGAGTTTCGACCGGAAGCCGCCCGTCACCGCGATCGGTACATGGACGATCGAGGCCATACGCTCCGCATACTTCAGGAAAAACACTTCGCCGTCGTCCTCGGCGGACATTTTCGGATTTTCATAGTTGCCGCCGGAAATCTCGATCAGGTCGATTCCGCGCTCCGCCATCGCCTTGACCACTTCTTCCGAATCTTGTTCCGTAAACCCGCCTTCCTTAAAATCCGCAGAGTTAAGCTTCAAACCGATCGGGAACCCCGCTCCCAACACGCGGCGCATTTCGTCGTAAATCTCGATCAGGAATCGCATCCGGTTCTCCGCACTGCCGCCGTATTCGTCATTTCTTCGATTATCCGCAGGCGATAAAAACTGGTTGACCAGATAACCGTGCGCGCCGTGGATCTGAACGCCCGTGAATCCGGCTTCTTGGGCGATCCGCGCCGTCTCGGCGAAGCGCTTCACGATGCCTTTTACCTCCGCGTTCGTCAGTTCTCGCGGAGTGTTGAAAGCGCGGCCGTAGCTGCCTCCTATCGGAACGGCACTTGGCGCGACGGGCTGCTTGGACATCGTTCGCGGCGACTGCTTGCCCGGGTGATTGATCTGCATCCACAGATGCGCGCCGCCCCGCGTTCCCGCCTGCGCCCATCGCTTGAGCCCGTCCATATCGCGCCGATCTTCCACCACCACGTTCCCCGGCTCTCCGAGCGCGCCGCGATCCACCATCACATTGCCCGTCACAACGATTCCCGTTCCGCCTTCAGCCCATTTTCGGTACAGCTCGACATGCAGGCGGTTGGGCGAATTGGAACGATCCGCCATCGCTTCACTCATCGCCGATTTCAAAAACCGGTTTCGGATCACGGCTCCGCTCGGCAACGTTAGCGGCTGCGCAACTTTTAATAAGGGATTCATGGCCTCTGCTCCTTTTATACAAACGTAAACATTTGGACACTTGTCAAGATCCTATGCTCATGATAAACTTGCTCCCGACCTTCGGCAAGATTCAGATCCGTGCAAATGTCCGGATTTGGACAGATCGCGAAATATGCAAAAAAAGGAGGATGCCCCGTGAAGCGAGATTGGACGAAAAAAACGACCCGCGGCGCGAAGCGGACGCTGGATGCTTTTACCGCGGCCATGTTGGACGCGCTCACCGGAAAATCGTTCGAGCAAATTACCGTGAACGAATTATGCGAGAACGCCAATTACCCGCGCGCCACCTTTTACAACTACTTCGACGATAAATACGATCTGCTGCACTACATCTGGCATTGCCTGAATCAGCAGATCCGGCTGGAACAATACGAAGAATCGGAGCCCGAGCAGCGGTTGTTCGTATTATTCGATCGGGCCTATGATTTTATCGACGCGCATCAAGGCACCCTGAACCGGATCGTCAAGCACAATACCAAAGAGAGCTTTTTGCTGTTCCATTTCCGCGTTCAGTTAAGCGCCCGGGTACGGGAAATGTTCGATCCCAGCATTTGCCGCTACCGGGATCAGATTCCGCACGAGATCATTGCCGATCATTATTGCAACACGGCTCTTCTGGTACTCGAATGGCGATTTTTGCACGGCAACGATTGCTCCAAAGCGGACACGCTGCGTTATTTGGAACATCTGCTGGGGGATTTGAACGCGAGGTCGCTGAATGAAGCCTAAGCGCAGCGACGACGAAAAGGGACGCTTCCGAAAAAATCGGAAACGTCCCTTTTTAATAAAAGCCGGTTTGCTTTCGCGGACCGAACGTCCTGTTCCCGAGCCGCTGCGTCGAACCGATTCGTCAGGAGACGAATTCGCGAGAAGCGCCCGTCATGCGTACGGTTTGATCTATGGCGATTTCTCGGCACTTTCAAGAACGATAATTCTAGTATGCTCAAAAAATCAGCTTGGTTGAGTCAGAAACCGGATCGCCATGTTCATGATGCGAACCAGCTTTTCCGTATCGACCGTGGTTCGTCCCATCGCCCGGATCCCGATCGACAAAGCTTGAAGATATTCGGCCGCTTCCTTAGGCTCGCACCCGGAAGAAAATTCTCCCGTCTGCTGTCCCCAAACGATAATCCGTTCGAACATTTCCTCGGTCGAAGCCAAAGAACGCATAGATTTGATATTGATTTCGGCGTCGCGCGCGGCCAATTCCGTCATCGAATTGACGATCATGCAGCCGGACGGCGAATGATCCTGCTCGGCAATCATAAATCGGAACACGGCCCGCATCGCTTCCGTCGCCGTCTCGGATTGTTTGACTTCCTGGGTAAGCCTCGTTTCGACTTTGCCGATATACCGATCCATCGCTTGCAAAAACAGCGAATGTTTGTCGCCGAACGTGTCGTACAGACTTCGTCGATGAATGCCCATATGTTCGACGAGATCGCTCATCGACGTCTTCTCGTAACCTTGCTCCCAAAAAAGGATCATGGCTTTATCCAATACTTCGTGAATCTCGAACTCTTTGCTTCTGGCCATCCATATCCCCCTCCCCAAATCAATGTATCATATCGGGAAAGATAAGCGAAGAATGAACCGGTCCGCCGAGTCTGTTCGTTACGCCAAATCCGGATACAGAGCAGCCACGCCTCCGGCAAATCCTTGTTGAACTTGACGGCTTACATCGTCGGCAAGGATCTCGTAAAGACCGGCTTCGATCCCGTCGATCGCGATACGCGCGATGTCTGTCGGCGACGACTTCGGCGCTTCCAGACCGGCCGTCATGTCCGTATCCATAAATCCGACGTGCAGGCCGGCTACCTTGATCTTCTTCGGAGCCAATTGCAGGCGCAGCGAATTCGTAATGCCCCATTGAGCGGATTTGGCTGCCGAGTAGGCGCCTTCCGATCCGATATTGATCCACGACAACACGGACAGGATGTTCAGGATCGAACCTCCGCCGTTGCTTTCGATCACCGGCGCGAACGTACGAATCATCGACAGCGTGCCGAATACGTGGGTATCGAATTCCAAGTGAATGTCTTCCATCTTGCCCGTAAGCAGGGAAGCGCCCGTCGACGAGCCCGCGTTATTGATCAACAGAGTCGCATCGCTTGCGATCCCGGCAGCCGCCGCCACGGATTCCGGATTCGTAATGTCCAGCTGCAGCGGAATCGCGCCCGGCAGGTCGACCGATTCCGGATTTCTCGCGCCCACATACACCTTGGCTCCTCTTGCCAGAAGTTCAAGAGCCAATTCTTTTCCCAATCCCCGATTCGCGCCGCTTACGATGGCTACTTGTTTGGAAATCTCCATTTTTAAAAACCTCTTTTCTTGAATGATCGTTCTCAAATAATCAAAAAAATAATAGGTGGCTTCTCCGACGACATTAAACGCTCTTTCTGATACGTAGTATATTTCATTTGAGAACGATCGGTCAACTATTATTTTATTCTTTTTTATCCGGATTACGGATTACGCCGCCGAAGCTTGGTCATCCAACGCCAAAAAGACGAACCCCTTTGGAATGAAGGATGGGTTCGTCTTTTTCGGACTATGGATCCGAATCCGGCTTAGATCTTGTACGCCTTCATCGCTTTACGCAGTTCTTTGAACGAAGGGCGCTTGCCGTACATCAGGACGCCGGTGCGGTAGATCTTCGCCGACAACCAGCCGAAGAAGAAGATCGACGCCAGCAGCAGCACGAGCGATACGGCGATTTCCCAGAACGCGATCTCGCCGAGGCCGATCCGCGCGATCATCGTCGTCGGCGACGTGAACGGCACGAACGACGAGATTTTCATCAGCAGCGAATCGGTATTGCTCAAGCTGAAGATCCCGATGTAGAACGCGGCCAGCGACAGCATCGTCAGCGGCGTCACCGCCTGGCCGAGATCTTCCGTCCGGCTGACGATCGATCCGACGGCCGCATACAGCAGCGCGTACAGGAAGTAGCCCAGCACGTAGAAGATCAGCCCGTAGATCAGGACGTCGTACGGCATCTGCGAGAAGTCGAGATCGAAGCCGGCCAGGACGTCCCGGTTGTACGGCAGCATCAGATTGACCGCGATCGTGACGCCGAACACGGCGATTTGCAGCAGTCCGACGAGGAAGACGCCGATGACTTTGCCGAACATCTGCGTCAGCGGAGAGACGCTCGTGATCAGGATTTCCATGACGCGCGAACTTTTCTCGGACGTGACTTCGGACGCGATCATGTTGCCCGTCAGCATGGCCGAGAAGAAGAACAGCGTCATGAGGACGTAGACGGTAATGAAGTTCATCGGATTGAACTTGTCTTCGTCCGCGCCCGCGGCGCCCGTGCCGGACGTCTCGTCGTAGCTCGACGCGCCCAGCAGGACCGGCGTCGTCAGCTGCGCGATCTGTTCGTCGCTCAGCGCGCCCGCCGTAATGAAGCGGGTCTTGGCGCTCTCAAGGGCCGGCTGCAGGACGGCCTGCACGTCGGTCGGCACGGAGCCGCCTTCGGAGACGTACTGCACGGCTGGGAACGCTCCGTCCGTACCCGGCGCGATCTTCAGATACCCTTTGAGGTCCTGCTCGGCCGCCTGCTTGTTCAGCTCGGCCGCCGCTTCGCCTTCGAGCGGCACGAATTCCATATCGTTGTCCGGCAGCTCCGCGACGTAATTCTCGATCTGCTGCGCGATCTCCGTCTGGCCGCCCGCCGCGATGCCGATCTTGTTCCCTGCGGCCTCATCGCCGCCCTGGAACAGCTGGATGAAGAACGGCACGTGGATGCCGATCGTCATGACAAGAGCAAGCAGCAGCGTCGTGATGACGAACGACTTGGTGCGCACTTTGTTCCTGAACGTAAAGCCGATGACCGTTCCCAATCTATTCATGGCGTTCACCCACCGATCGGATAAAGATTTGGTTGAGCGTCGGTTCCTTCACTTCGAAATGACGGACTTCGCTCTGGCGCATCGCTTCGGTCAGCACCGGAACGGCCGACGCTTCGTCCGAGATCGTAATGACGTAATGTTCGGGATCGCCTTCTATCCGGGTCACGCCGGGAATGGATTCCAGCCCCGTCACCGCCGACGACGTCTTGAGCAGGATCTGCTCGCGCGGGAACCCGTTCTTGATCTCGCGGATATCGCCTTGAATGACCGTCTTCGACCGATCCAGAATCGTGATGCTGCGGCACAGCTCCTCGACGTGTTCCATCCGGTGCGTGGAGAACAGGATGCTTGCGCCTTCGTCGCGCAGTTCCTTGACCGCAAGCTTCAGCAGCTCTACGTTGACCGGGTCCAGACCGCTGAACGCTTCGTCCAGGATCAGGATCTGGGGACGGTGCACGACCGCCGCGATAAAGCCCATTTTCTGCTGGTTGCCTTTGGACAGTTCCTCGATCCGCTTGTCGTAGTATTCCTCGGCATCGAACTTGTTCATCCAATACTTCAGGTTCTTCTCCGCTTCGGAGCCGTCCATGCCGCGCAGCTTGGCCAGATAGACAATCTGCTCGCTGACTTTGACTTTGGGGTACAGCCCGCGTTCTTCGGGCAGATAGCCGACCAGGCGCTGCACGTCGCCGCCGTAAGGACGGCCTCCGTATGTAATGCTGCCTTCGTCGGGGTAGATCAGACCGAGCACCATGCGCATCGTCGTCGTCTTGCCGGCGCCGTTCGCGCCGAGCAGGCCGTAGATCTCGCCCTCTTTTACACTAAGCGTAATGCCGTTCACCGCCGTCTTGTCGCCGTAGCGCTTGACCACGTTTTGCAAAATCAATCGTTCCGTCATGTTCATCCTCCTCTTCCTTGTTGGGGTACAGAGTCAGTTCGACAGGCCGCCGTTCATCCAGTGTTCCATCACTTCGTCCAGTTCCAGCGCCCGCACCCGGATCGGCTTGACCCCGGCTTCGTCGAGCAGCGCCGAGGAGCCCGCGTAATCAAGCGTAACGAAGCGGACCATCCCTTCCGACTCGATCGCCGATTCGACGACGCCCGGCATCTCCGCCAGCAGCTCGTCGTCGCGTCCGATCCAGATTTCCCGGCCCCGATCCATCAGCGCGTCCTTTTCCAGCAGGCCGAGCGAACGCCCTTTGTCGATGAGTACGAGATAATCGGCCATCCGCCGGACTTCTTCCACGATATGCGTCGACAGCAGCACGGAAGCTCCATCTTCGTCCACGCATCGGCGGATTTCGTTCATCATCGTTTTCCAGGCAAACGGATCGAGTCCCGACGAAGGTTCGTCCAGCAGCAGCAGCTTCGGCCGGATGGCCAGCGCCGCCGCGATCTCGAACTTGCGCCGCTGCCCTTTGGACAGTTTGCTCATTTTCTTGCCGCCGGGCACGTCGAAGCGATTCAGCAGTTCTTCGAACCGCTGCCAATCCCACTTCGGATACCAGGCCGCGCGGAAAGCCGCCACATCGTCCATTTTGAGGCTGTCTTCTTCGGACGCGAAGTTCTCCGGGACGTAGGCGATCGACGCGCGCACGTCCGTGGGCAGACCCTGCGGATAAGACTGTCCGTACCAGGTCACTTCGCCTTCGTCCGGCATGATCAGTTGGGCGGCCAGCTTCATCAGCGTCGATTTGCCGGAGCCGTTGCGCCCGATCAGCGCAGTCACGTAGTTGTCGTACAGCTTCAGGTCGACCGGCCCGAGCACCATGCGGTCGCGCTTCTTGACGACCTGCTTCCATTCCAACGCCGCCTTCTCCATCGTTCCCCACTCCTTTTCCGGTTGGCTGCCGATTCGGCCGCCTTGTATCCGGAAACCTGCCGCTTCCCCTCCTCTTCTTTTCCTGCAAAAGAGGGTTTTGACAGCGCTCCCGTCTATTTACGCTCTTCTTCCCGAAGCGTTTCATCCAAAAGATCTCTAAGATCCGTCAGCCCGTAACCGACCGACTTGGCGGTATCGAGCAGTTCGCGCACCGCTTCGACCACGATCCGTTTGCGATAAGCTTCCCGGTCTTCCGTGTCCACCTTGGCCACGAACGTGCCGGTGCCCTGCCGGGTGCGAAGCAGCCCTTCGTTCTCCAGGTCCTGATAGACCCGGCGAATCGTGATCACGCTGCATTTGAGGTCGGCCGAAAATTCGCGGATCGACGGCAGCAGCGTGCCCTCCGCAATCTGTCCGGTGACGATCAGCGAACGCAGCTGCGTCTCGATCTGGTGATACAGCGGCTCGGCGCTGCTCTCGTTAATTTGCACGGGTATCCGCATAACTTCACTCCTTTGTGTCCCGCCGGGCGTTTAAGCCAAATCCCGACGCGGTACCCCTCGCTTAATGAATCCGTATGCCGCGCAGACGCCCGCTGCCCCAAGTCCGAGCAGGACCCACATCGCCGGCGAAGCGGCGCCCCGCTCCGCGCTCATGCTTATGCTGGATGCCACGACGTGTACCCCCGACAAATGCAGCGCCAGCGCCGTCAGCATGATCACGGCCATCAGAATCAGGCTGTTCCAGAAGTAGGCCCGGCCCCGGAGCAGAAATTCCATCGCGATGTACAGGCTGTTAAGCAGCAGTCCGAATCCGGTCCAGGTCAGGGCGAACACGAAGTAAGCGCCCAGATCGAGCTGTTCGCGCAGCCCGTCCGCCGACAGGTACATGATTGCGAACAGCACGATACCGTTGAACAGCGTGGCCAGCAGCAGCTGCGCGATTCTGGCCCACACCAGTGCCTCGATCCCGATCGGCAGCGACCGGTAGTAAGCGAGCGTATTCGTGTACGAATCTTCGGCGATGTATTTGGCGATCCGTCTGGAAAAATAATAGCCGATCATCGAAGCGATAATCCAAAACATCATGTTCGCCAAAAAGGATAAGCCTGGTTGTTTCTGCAGCCCTCCTATCATCAAACCGCCGAAAAAGCCCATGTAGACGATAAACAGCAGCGATCCGATCAGATAATACCGGTCGATCTTGAATTCCCGGCCGAGAATCAGCCAGACTTGACGCCAGGTTCCGCCCATTTTGTGCCTCCGTTCCGTGTCGACGATCCGCCCACGTAATGCGTCGGACTTCCGTCTCTGTGTGCTTCTGTATATATTGTTAAGCACACTGTACCCGAATTTGGGCGCCCCGTCAAGAAAACCCGGGTGAACAAAGTCTTTTTTTCGTCAAAAAAACCGTCCTCCCGGCATGAAGCCGCAAAGGACGGTCGAAATGTTCGATGAACGGTAATGCCGATACGATCGGATTACCGGCTTGCGGATTTTCGGACGGCGTGCTGCAAAGCCAACCCGAAAATCCCGCTGCGGCGCAAACCGCACAAAACGTTACTCAGGAAGCGGACGAGTTGAGCTTGCCCATCTCGTGTTCGACTACCAGCGTCAATTCTTCCTCGTACCCGCCCATGATGTGATACTTCCGAACATATTCCTTGACGAACTTCTTCGGATCGCTCGGGCGAAAAATACGAGTCATTTCCCGCAGACTTTCCTTGACTTCGTTATGACCTTTGGTCGCCATCATAATTCCCTCCCGGAACGTTTTTCGTTATCGAGAATGTCAAAAAAATCTGCTGCCGACAGACGCCCCTTGAGGTGATCGCCTTGTCCGCCGCGCTCCGTTGTCTTGCAAAAAGACAAACGCGCGCCGCCTTTCAAAAAAAACATCTACCTGTTGTGTTACATACCCGACGAAATGCCGACTGAATCACTTCCGGTTTGCCCTTCCTTCTCTCTCTTTGGCCGGATGCGACTCTCCTCCAAACGAAAAACGAAGACTGATAAACAGATTGTAAGCAGATGCTTACTTACAAGTATAACATTTTTCGACGAAATGGGGTAAGAATCGCCCGGCTGCCCAAAAAATAAAGGCAGGCGCGGCCGGCCCGTATTCCGCCTTATTGTGTAGACGCAATCGACGCGAAAAAGTTGCTGGTTCGCCCGCGCGCCCCGAGCTTCCGTTTCATTCGCTCCCCGCGCCGAATCTTGGTATGATAAGCCTATCACGCAAAAACCAGGGAGGAACCCATGCAACCGCAGGAACCCAACGTCCTGATCCTGTACGCCAGCTATGGCGACGGACATTACCAGGCCACGAAAGCGCTAGAGAAAAGCCTGCACGACCGGGGCATTCGCAAAGTCAAAATGCTGGATCTGATGGCCGAAGCGCACCCGAGGCTCAACGATCTCACCCGGTTCGTCTACATGCAGAGCTACCGTACCCTTCCCGGCCTGTACGGCCTCGTATACAATATGACCAAAGACATGAAGTCGGACAAACCGTTCGCGCATATCCTGCATGCGTTCGGCACCCGGCGTCTGGAAGAATATCTGAAAAAAGAACGCCCCGGCCTCGTCATCCATACGTTCCCGCAGATGGTCATGCCCAAGCTTCGCCGCAAGATCGGACTCGACATTCCGATCGTCAACGTCGTCACCGACTTCGACCTGCACGGCCGCTGGCTGCACCCCGACGTGGACCGCTTCTACGTCGCCACCGAAGAGATGCGCCGCGAAGCCGCCCTGATCGGCATCGACCCGAACCGCATTACGGTGAGCGGCATTCCGATCAAGGAAGGGTTCGGGGCGGTGGAGGAAGTGGGAAGCGACGTGGGGATGGCGGCGGATGCGGGCTGGGTGGAGCGCGAGGCGCAGGATGGAGCGCAAAGCCAAGCGGATGCGGAGCCGGCTCGCAGCGGCGCGGATGCGATGGCGCGCGGCGGATTCGCCGCGGAGCCCGGCAGCCAGCCGGCGGAAAGCGGCCTGGCCGACTCGCTCCGCGCATCCGGGTCGATTCTCCCGGACGCCGCTGCCGCGGCAAAGCCGTTCTCTTACGCCGCGGCGCGTGCGCTGCGGGCCGGCGAGCCGCCGGTTCCGGGCGTCCGGCTTGATCCGGCGCGCAAGACCGTGCTGCTCATGGCCGGCGCCTATGGCGTCATGCTCGGCCTGCGCCGCGTCTGCGACCTGCTGCTGGAGCAGGGCGACATCCAGGTCGTCGTCGTATGCGGACGCAACGAAGAGATGCGCGCCGGCCTTGCGCAGCAGTACGCGAACGTCGATCGCATTCAGGTGCTTGGCTTTACCGACCGCGTCGCGTCGCTTATGCGCATGAGCGACGGCATCGTCACCAAGCCCGGCGGCATCACGCTCGCCGAGTCGCTCGCCTGCCGGCTCCCGATCTTCCTGTTCCGGCCCGTGCCGGGACAGGAACGGGGCAACGCCGTGTACCTCGCCGAGCAGGGCGCCGCGTTCATCTCCCGCAGCGCCGACGAGCTGGCCCGTCAGATCGCCGACCTGCTCGGCGATCCGCGGAAGCTGACCGCCGCCCGCGAACGATCCGCCGCGCTCGGCAACGCAAATGCCGCCGGCGAGATCGCCGACGACCTGATCACGCGCTATCTGAGCGTGAGATCGGCCGAGATTCCCGGCTGATCGGGCGGTGGCCAAGCGATTTTCCCAAACTTCCCTGCGGACGTCCAAATGACCGGGCTTGCCGGTTATTTCGTTAGCTGCCGGCATCGCTTTAAGTAACTGTATTCTCCGGTTATCCCGCTTTTTATTGATCCCGTTTCGAATAACTGCCTAGATCCAACTATTCCGTATGCTCTCGGGGGCAGCTCCGAAATAACTGCGTCAGGCCACTTATTTTCCACATAAGTGGCCTTTTTTTCGGGAAACAGGCCAATTAAATGGATCTGGGCAGTTATTACGCTAAAAAGACTAAATTCACGCGAAATAGTTGGATCTACGCAGCTATTTTGCTTAAACGCTCCTCTTCTTGTTCCTCTTCTTGTTCCTCTTCTCGTTCAAGCGTCTATTCACCCGTTCACCCCTCCACCTGCCCACTCTTCCCTCTTCCCTCTTCCCTCTTCCCTCTTCCCTCTTCCCTAAACAGAATCCACTCCCGTCCCCACGGACGGAAAACGCCAAAAAAACGCCAAACCCAAAGCAAAAAAGCCCCTCCCTTTATTAAGGGAAAGGCTTTTTTTCGAATCCGCTCCACTCACCCAAACTCTCCGCTCACACGAGCTTATACACCCGGCCCTCGTAAGGACGCAGAGTCAGGTCGTAGACGTCTTCGTCTTCGAGCGGCTCGTAGTTGGCGATCAGCAGCTCGGGCTTCAGGGCGCGCAGGTCTTCCGGCCATTCGAACGAAGGCGTGCCGCTGAAGAAGTTCAAGATGACGAGCAGCTTCTCGTCTTCCCATGTGCGCACGAAAGCGTAGATTTCCTCGTGCAGCGGCAGCAGCAGTTTGTAGTCGCCGTAGACGAGCACCTCGTGCTTCTTGCGCAGGGCGATCAATTTGCGGTAATGGTGGAAAATCGAATCCGGGTCTTTGCGCGCGGCTTCGACGTTGATCTTGGCGTAATTCGGATTGACGCCCATCCACGGCTCGCCGTCCGTGAAGCCGGCATGTTCGCCGTAAGTCCACTGCATCGGCGTGCGGGCGTTGTCCCGGCTTTTTTTCCAGATGCGCTCCATGATCTCGCGTTCTTCCATGCCTTTTTGCTTGCACTGCTTGTAATAGTTCAGCGTCTCGACGTCGCGATACTGCTCGATCGTATCGAACTGCACGTTGGTCATGCCGATCTCTTCGCCCTGATAGATGTACGGCGTCCCTTGCAGCGTGTGCAGGAACGTCGCCAGCAGTTTGGCCGAACGCACGCGGTAGTCTTTGTCGTTGCCGAATCTCGACACCTGGCGCGGCTGGTCGTGGTTGCTCATGTAGTTGGCGTTCCAGCCTCTTTTGTGCAGAACGGTCTGCCAGCGGCTCATGATCTTCTTGAGGTCGATCAGCGTCCACGGCTTGATGTCCCATTTGCCCGTTCCGCCGGACTTGGCATCCAGGAACATGTGCTCGAACTGGAAGATCATGTCCAGCTCGTTACGGCCTTCGCCGACGTAATCGAGCGCCTGCTCGGGACCGAGACCGGACACTTCGCCCACGTTCATGATGTCGTAAAAATCGAGGACGTCTTCGTTCAGCGTGCGCAGGAAATAATGCACTTTGTCGAGGTTGGAGAAAAAGTGGTACGCCTGCACGACCGGAAGGTTCTGCGGGTTGTCCGCGTCGGGCAGCCCTTCGGCCTTGACGATATGCGAGATGGCGTCGAACCGGAAGCCGTCCACGCCTTTTTCCAGCCACCATTTCACCATGTCGTGCAGCTCGCGGACCACTTCGGGATTTTCCCAGTTCAGGTCCGGCTGTTCTTTGGCGTACAGGTGCATGTAATATTCCTGCGTGCGTTCGTCGAATTCCCAGACCGATCCGCTGAAATACGATTCCCAGTTGTTCGGGTAACCGCCGTTTTCCTTCGGTTCGCGCCAGATGTAGTAATCGCGTTTGGGGTTGTCTTTGGAAGCCGACGCTTCGATAAACCATTCATGCAGATGCGAGCTGTGGTTAAGCACGAGGTCCATGATGATGCGGATACTGCGGGCGTGCGCTTTCTGAAGCAGTTCGTCAAAATCGTCCATCGTGCCGTACTTGGGATCGATGCCGTAATAGTCGCTGATGTCGTACCCGTTATCGTAATCCGGCGACGTGTAGATCGGGCAGATCCAGATCGCGTCTACGCCCAGCTCCTGCAAATAATCCAACTTTTCGATGATGCCGCGCAGATCGCCTTTGCCGTCGCCCGTCGTGTCTTTGAAACTGATCGGATAAATTTGGTAAATGACGCTTTCTTTCCACCATTTCTTGTTCATTAAGTCACCCCGAAGCGAATAGTAGTGTAATCCCTTGTCAACGCTAAAGGTAAGGTTACGCCCCTTCAAACGCACCTAAAGCGTGTGCGCTTGAAAGGAACGTAAACCTCGAATTAAGAGTTGACAAGGTGGTGATCCGTACGTTTTTTTGTTCGTTGTCTACCTCTATTGTAACCCAATTCGGGACAGGCTCTTTCAAATTTATAGAAAGCAGGCAAAAAAAGACCGGGCATCCCGTCTGTGCGGCGGGAGCCGGTCTTTGGTTAGGAAGTATTTTGCTGTGAAGGATTTGCTGAGATCAGCCGATCCGGCCGACGCCCGTTTGGGACGAAGCCGTGTCCGCGGAAGCGGCAGGCGCCGTTTCGCCGCCGAATACGTCGTCGTCGCCGGTAATTTTGAGATGCGCGTTTTTCTCGCCCAAGCCGTTGAACAGCAGGTTCATGAGAATGGCGGTGAAGCTGCCGGCGATGATGCCGTTGTCCACCAGAATGCGCAGCTGTTCCGGCAGGCCCGCGAACAGGCCCGGCACGGTCGAGACGCCGAGTCCCATGCCGACGGAGCAGGCGATGATGAACAGGTTCTCGTGGCGGGACAGATCGACCTGGTCGCCCAGCACGCGCACGCCCGACGACAGCACGAGGCCGAACAGCGCGACCATCGCGCCGCCGAGCACCGAAGACGGAATCAGCTGCGCCGTCGCCGCGATCTTCGGAATAAAGCCGACGATGACGAGCAGGATGCCCGCCACGGCGACGACGTCGCGCGTCTTGACGCGGCTCATCTGCACGAGGCCCACGTTTTGCGAATACGTCGTGTACGGGAACGAGTTGAAGATGCCGCCCAGCATGATCGCAAGGCCTTCCGCGCGGTAGCCGCGCGCAAGTTCCTTGGAGCCGATGTCGCGGCCTACGATACGTCCCAGCACCATGAACACGCCCGTCGATTCGACGACGCTGACGATCGCGACGAGGATCATCGTGAGGATCGCGCTGACGTTAAAGACCGGCGTCGCGAAATGGAACGGCGTGATCGCGTGGAACCAGCTGGCGTTCGCCACCGGCGAGAAGTCCACTTTGCCCATGAACGTCGCGACAACCGTGCCGACGACGAGGCCGATCAGGATCGAGATGGAACGGATAAAACCGGTCGAGACGCGGTTCAGCAGCACGATAAAGACCAGCACGCCGAAGCCGAGCAGGATGTTCGACAGGCTGCCGAAGTCTGCCGCGCCCTGTCCGCCGCCGAGGTTCGTCATCGCCGTCGGAATGAGCGTCACGCCGATGATCGTCACGACCGAACCGGTCACGATCGGCGGGAACAGGCGAATCAGTTGGCCGAACAGGCCGGAGAAGAGGAAGATGAACAATCCCGAAGCGATGATCGCCCCGTAAATGGCCCCGATCCCCATGCCCGGCGCGTTACCGATCATGATCATCGGCGAGACGGCCTGGAACGCGCAGCCGAGCACGACCGGAAGCTTGATGCCGAACAGCCGGTTGCCCCAGACCTGCATCAGCGTCGCGACGCCGCAGGCGAGCAGGTCGATCGCGATAAGGTACGTGAGCTGCTCCTGGGTCATGCCGATCGCATTGCCGACGATCATCGGTACGACGATCGCGCCGGCGTACATGGCCAGCACGTGCTGCAGGCCGAGCGAGAATGTTTTCGCCGGATGGCGGTGTTTTTGGAAAATGCGGTCCGAACTCATAAAACGTAATTCCTCCCCTGATGTGCGTTTCTCTTTGTCAATGCGCACGGCTCCCGAACCCGCTTAAATTCAGTGTACCGCTTCCGTCACGAACGACACTTTGCCTTCGGAGAGCGAAGCGACGCGCACGAGCGACTCCACCCGGTAGCCCGCGTCCTTGATACGCTGCGCGCCGCTCTGGAACGATTTTTCGATCACGATTCCGATGCCCGCCACCTGCGCCCCCGCCTGCTCCACGATCTTCGCAAGGCCCAGCGCCGCTTCGCCGTGAGCGAGGAAATCGTCGATGATCAGAACTTTGTCGTTGGGAAAAAGGAACTTTTTGGAGACGGTGACGTCGTTGCTCTGCTGCTTGGTGAACGAGTATACTTTTTCCACATAAATGTCTTCCCGCAGCGTCAGCGACTTCTGCTTGCGCGCGAAAATCATCGGCACTTCGAACTCCAGCGCGGCCATGATCGCCGGCGCGATGCCGGACGATTCGATCGTCAACACTTTCGTGATGCCTTCCCCTTCGAACAGCCGCGCGAATTCGCGTCCGACTTCCTTCATCAGGACCGGGTCCATCTGGTGATTCAGGAACGAATCCACCTTCAGTACCTGATCGCTCAATACGATGCCTTCGTTCAACACTTTATCCTGCAAAAGTTTCATAAGTAGTTCCCCCCGGATGTCTGTTTTCAAAAGCGGAAATGTTTTAAAAGCGGAAATGCAAAAAAGCCCGCCTCTTCCGTCGCGGAAGAAAAGCGGACTATGGGTGAACGACTGTACAGCTTCGCCTTGAAGCGATTCCCGGGTGTACGGCAGCAGCGCACGGTGCCTTATGCGGCGGGGGCCTGTGAAGCAGACACGGCCGTGACGCCGAGATGCGGACGCGCAGACGATCGGAGCGCTTCGGCGGAAAGCCGGCTCGCACAGGCCGCGAATCGCGGGTGCGCAGCAGGGCCTCGGGCCGGAAGCGGGCGGATCGTCGCAGCGGGCAGCGCCGGGAAACCGGGGCTTTGAGCGCCCCGGGCAGTCGTTTTCCGTAGTCCGATCGTTCCGGCGACCGGGTAGAGACATGCGGGCCTATTCCCGCACCTATACGAAAAATGAAATAATGTTTGAAGTATACTCCGAATCCGCCGGAATGAAAAGTGAAATTTACATGAAAAGTGAGTTTTCCAAACGGCAATCTGATGTACAATGGTAAAAACCGTTTAATGCCAGCGCGAAATCCAGTTCTGCTTTTTCGTCATCTGTGCGCGCGAAGCCGACATTTCATTCAATGGGAGGAAAAGTATGGGAATCATCAAAGAGTTCAAAGAATTCGCCATGCGCGGCAGCGTGATCGATCTCGCGGTCGGCGTCATCATCGGAGCGGCTTTCGGCAAGATCGTCACCTCGCTGGTCAATGACATCATCATGCCTCCAATCGGCAAACTGCTCGGCGGGGTCGATTTTGCCGACCTGTTCTACAATCTTGATCCCGATATCGTCATGGCCGACGGCTCTCCGATCCGGACGCTGGCCCAGGCGCAGCAGGCCGGTGCCGCGGTCGTCGCCTACGGACAGTTCATCAACAACGTGATCGACTTCCTTATCGTCGCCTTCTGCATTTTCCTGCTCGTCAAAGGCATCAATATGCTGAAGCGCAAAGAACACGACAAGCCGGCGCCGGAGAAAACGACCCGCGCCTGCCCGCACTGCCTGAGCGAAATATCGGCCAAAGCCAGCCGCTGCCCGCACTGCACGTCGGAACTTGCTCCGGCTCAGGCGGGGGTGTAAGGGCTGGGAGTGAGGCGCGAGCGCGCAGAGTTGCGCGGGAGCGCCGCGAAGGGCGCAGCGCCGGTGGGGCGCGAAGAGCCGGTGGGGCGCGAAGAGCCGGTGAGCGCCGCGCAGAGTTGCGCGGGAGAGGCGTGCTGCGCGTAGGTGGACGCATAAAATTCGATGCGAAAGAAAGACAGGAAAGCCCCGGCCAACGCTCTTGGGAGCGGGCGGGGCTTTTTTGGCGCGGAATTTTATCGCGCGAAGGCGTGGTGAAGGCGAGATCCGCCGGTCGGCCGGGTTCGGCCGGCGGACGAACGTGTGGGGAAACCGGACGAACGTATGCTGTGGCGAAGAACGCCGGAATCCAGCCTTCCGGCAGGAATGGCGTGCGGAAATTTACCGCTTACTGCACGCCAGTCCTGGCTCCGACCGCGGACTGCCGATTCCCGTTTCCTGATTTCCGATTCCTAACTCCTAACTCCTAACTCCTAACTCCTTTAAAAGCAGCTTTTCCCGTCCACGCGACCGTCCTAACGAACCCTAATCACGCTATTTGTGCTCCAGATCGCTTTTACGAATTTTAACGAATCGTCATCACGCTATTTGCCTGAAAACGGCCTTTATTAGCCTAATTGTGTCTAATAAGGATACGAGGATTCGTTAGATCGCTCAAAACGCGAAATAGCAGCAAATAGGGATATGAGGGTTCGTTACGCTTCGAATCCGGGCCTCCAAGCCATAAAAATCCGAGCAACGTGGAAGCGACTGGCAGGAGGGAGTGGCGGGAAGCGACTGGCGGGAAGGACTGGCGGGAAGGACTTGATTCCGGGCTGGCGGGGCGACGAGCTTCGGAATGCAGAGTTTGGGCGGCGGGCCTTGAACTGCGGAGTCGGGCGGCGGGCTTCGGACTGCGGAGTTTGGGCGGCGGACTTTGGATTCGAGCTTTGGGGTGCAGACTTTGGACTTTGGCTTCAAATAAAGCATAGGCAAAAAAAACCGCCCTCCATTGGGAGAGCGGGATTTATCGGCATTCCGGCAAGCCTGGATTCCGGACTGCCGGGCTGCGGGATTTGTAGTTAGGGATTCAGGTTTGGAACTTGGGGGAGCAGGCTGCAAGAATCTGCGATTGTGCTCTATCATGCAGCGATATTGCGATAATCCGCGACCCGATTAAATCGGTCGATTGCGGTTGGGCAGCAGGTTCGCGACGATCGCGTTCAGCTCGCGGTATTCGCTGCCTTTCTCTTCGCCCAGGTCGAGTTCGCGGATACGCAGCCATTGGTAGGGCGACGACGGATCGACCGGTTTGAAGATGCGCTGTTCGGCATCGTCGAGGCGCACTTTGTATCCCATGCGCGCGAACATTTTGACGAACTTTTCTTCTTCGGGACGCTCGCCTTTTTCGATCAGGATCAGGCCTCTAAGCTGTTTGAGTTCTTCGTGCTGCATCACTTCGAAGTGTACGATACATTCCATAATTCTTCACCCTTTCGTATAAAATCAAGCCGAAAACTTTGCTCTATTTTTCACATCCACACCTTTTATACGGTTCGCCGTACGAAACGTTGCAGGAATCGCCAAATTCGCCGCCAAAACACGTATCCCCTGCCCGGAAGGCAGAGGATAGGCTGAAGCATACCGAACGAGCAGGGCGAACCAGACGTGATGACCGAAAGCCGGGCTCAAGCGCTTGAGAACCAAGCTTGAAGACCGAAACTCAGCCCCGATCGCCCGAGAAACAGACGCGACGAGCGGAACCCAAGCTTCAACCGCCCGAGGCCTAGACGCGACGACCGAAACTACAGCCTCAACCGCCCTAGAACAAGGCTTAACGCTCCACCCTCACACCTGTTCCGAAGCGCAGTGCGGGCACCACTTGGACCCTTTGGGCAGTCCGCTGCCGCATACCTGGCAGCGCACGACTTCGCCGACCGGGCGGCGGCCGATGATCGGTTCCACGCGCTCGTCGGACCCTTCTTCGACGGGGTCCTGTCCGCCGCGGTTCCACGACGCGATCAGGCGATCCAGCTCGTCCTGGCGCTCTTTCTCGCGCTCGACCCGCTCCCGCTGCCGGCGTTCGGCTTCCGGATCGTGCGCGGGCACAGGTGCCAATACCGGTTCTTCTTCGTAGACCGGCTTCGCTTCGGGCGCTTCGGCAGGCATCTGCCGTTCGCGCTCTTCCTTCATTTTGCGCCGCTCGCGGCTGCGAATCTCCCGCAGCTCGCGCCGCTGGCGTTCTTCCCGCTCTTCGGCGGTCTCTTCTCCGGAACGGACAGACCGCTCGCGCGAAGGCGAATACTCGATCTCTTCCCGATCGTCGTCTTCGAACGCAGCCGGAGCCGCCGGGCTGCGCCCTTCGTCTTCCTCGCGGCCCAGTTCGAATCGCTTCGTCTCGAACAACTCGTCTTCGGCGTCTTCCGGCGCCGCGACCGCCGGAGCCGGCGGCGGAACGAATGCGTCGCGCCGGGCCGGAGCCGCCGCCGCGTACACTTCTTCCGCCTCGTCTTCGACGTAAGCCCGTTCGCGGTCGTCGTACATGCCGCGACGGTCGCGGCCCGAAGCCGGCGGCTCATCCGCCCCGGAGTCGTAAGCGGCCGCCTCGTAAGCTTCCGAACCGGATCGTTCGTCCGCGTACCCGACGTCTTCGACGTAAACGTCACTCTCCGCAAGAGGCGCCGGATCGTTCACGAGATCGTGCACCTGCTCCGCTTCCACCCGGTTCCCCGCGGGCGGCGCTTCTTTGCGCAGTTCAACCGCTGCCGCCGGCTTGTCTTCCGCCGCTTCTTCGGCTTCCGGCTCGACCGGACGTCCGCAGTGCGGACAGACGACCGTCCCGGCCACGAGGCGCGTTCCGCACTCGCACAGCTTCTCGTTGCGCAGATCCGCGATCCGGCCGCGCAGTTCGGCGATCTCTTCGGTCAGCAGGTCGCAGGCGGTGCACAGCTCCATAATCTCGTCCTCGGCCGGCGACGTGTCGCGCTTGCTGTAGCTTTCGTAGAACACCTGTCCCATACGCTGGTAATGCACTTCGATCTCTCGCTGAATATCCGAAATGTGACTGTTCAATCTGCCGATCTCGACCGCGCTCTGGGCGCGTTCGGAAGCCCGTCCGGCGCCGTCCTTGATCCGCTGCAAAAAGTTCAAGCTTGTCTCCTCCTCTATCCCGGTCGGCGCGGCTTTTCACGACCGGAAAAGCCGGCGCCGCACTCTCGTCCCTTTATTCTACACGATTTGCCCCGGCATGCGAAAATCTCCGATCGCGCGGAGGTCCGTCCCCGCCCGAACGAAGGATTCGCGCCCCCGTCATTGCGGTTACAAGATAAGACGGAAAGGCGCATGGACATTCCCGCTTCAAAGTCGTAAAATCAAGCATTGGGCGCTTGGGCGTCCTCTGCCGCAGAGCAGTTTCCTATGCTTGTCAGTTTACAATAGATGCGCCGATCCCACAATCGAAGCTCATAATCAGGAGAAGATCATTTTGAATACGACCACACCGTTTACGATCGCGCCGGAAGACTCCGAGCGCGAAGCCCTAAAAAGAGCGGCCTGTCCGGAGGGAGACGACGTTCTTTTCCCCGCAGGCGCTTGGGTACGTCCTCCCGACTTGTACCGGCTGGCGCTGGAAGAACTGGAAGCCGAGATCGAAGCGATCCGCCGGGAATGGAAAAGCGACGAAGGCTTCAGTCCGATCGAACATATCAAGACGCGGGTCAAAGAACCGGACAGTATTCTCGGCAAGCTGTCGCGCCTCGGGCTCGAACCGTCCGCGGACCATGCGGCCGACTTCATCTACGATATCGCCGGCATGCGGATCGTGTTCCCGTTCGTGACCGATATTTATCTGCTGCTCGAACGTATCGGACGTCATCAAGGCCTGCGCATTTTACAAATCAAGGACTATATCATGAATCCGAAAAGCAACGGGTACCGCAGTCTGCACGTGCTGCTGTCCGTTCCGGTCATTTTTGAGGAACGGCTCTGCCGGGTGCGCGTCGAAGTCCAAATGCGGACGCTCGCGATGGACTTTTGGGCCAGTCTGGAACATATTTTGCTGTACAAATACGACCGCCGCGTGCCGGACCATCTGGAGCGCGAACTGTCTTCGGCGGCCGGCGCGGCCGGCGAGCTGGATCGCAAGATGCTGACCCTGCGCAGCGAAGTGATGTCCCTCAGCGAAGAAGACGCGTTGGCGGGGTCCGACCTGGAGGAAGTGAGCCGCGGCTACGGACAGCATCCGAATGCAGGGTCCTCCCCCACACCCTCCCCCGTACGCAGCGAACGCGAGCGCAGGCAGGGAAGCGTTTCCAAAAATGCTTTTGACTAAAAAAGAGCGACCAAACGCCGCCTCCGCGCAGCAAAAAGAACCTTCCGTTCCGCCAAAAGCGGGCTGAAGGTTCTTTTTGCTGCCGTGATGCGCGGAATAGGCGGGCTGCAGGATGCCGCAGGACATACCGACGCCGACATGCCCCGGGTTCCCGGGATTCCGCCCGCTACTTCTGCGCGTTCAGGTTGGCTTCGTCCAAATATTCTTCAAGCGTCAAGCCGCTCGCGTGCACCGCTTCGGCCAGTTCCTGACCGACGTAGCGCACATGCCACGGCTCGTACGAATAGCCGGTAATGTCTTCCTTGCCTTCGAGGTAATGCACGATGAAGCCGTAGTCCTGCGCGTGCTCCGCTACCCAGCGTCCTTCTTCGGTCTCGCCGAAAGCCTGTTCCAGCTCGTTCTGTACGCTGAGCGCGGACACGTCCATCGCCAAGCCGGTCTGATGCTCGCTCGTTCCCGGCTGGGCGCTGAATTTCGCCGTTTCGGCTTCGCCGCGCTGGGCTACGTTGTTGTCGTAAATGGACTTCTGCCGCTTGTAGGAGCGGTAGCCGGATACGGCATACAGATCGATCCCGGCTTCTTTCGCTCCGGCGAACAGCTTTTCGAGCGCGCCGGCGGCTTCTTTGCGCATATGACTTTTCTCTATCGTGCCGCCAAAAGAAAATTCGACGTTCGGCACGACCAGATCGGCCGGCTCGTAACCGTCGGGCAGATAGCGCTTTTTGTTGACGACGACGTGCATCGAATCCGGATTGGTCACGAACGCTTTGCCGTCCTTTTGCTCGATCGTCGCCTGAAGGGAATCCTTCGCGAACGGACTCGGAGGCTTGGCCGTGCCTTCCTCCCCGCCTTTTTCCGGCTTTTGGACCGGCGGCTTCGGTTCGACCGATGCGCCGGCCGCGCCGCAGGCGCTCAACAGTCCTGCCGTCAGCGCCGTGCCGAGCACGAGCGCCGCCCATTTCGATGCCGCGTATTTTCGCATACTTCTTCCTCCCTGATGCCCTGCTTTGATCCGCCTGCTGCTGCCCGCCCTGCGTAAACGCCTCGTGTGCGGACGAAGTTCGGGGCATCGGCCTACAAAGGGCCGTGCCCCATACTCTTCCTCCCTAAGTCAAACCGGCAGGCCGGACGAGGCCTGCCTTCAACGCGCCAGCCGGGCGTGCATCGCCCTGCGCAGCTCGGCCAGCGCCGCCGCTGCCGGAGCAGCGTCCGGCAGCAGCGAGAAATCGCACGGCGCAAGCTCAAGCGGCGCCGCGCCTTTTCTCGCCGGCTTCGGCTCATCCGGCAGCCGGCCGTGCTCATGCAGCAGGCCGTTCTCCGCCGCGGCGGCGATCCATTCGGCGATCTCCCGGCCGCCGCCTTCGGGCGCGGCGCGCGGCCCCGCCTTGCTGGCGTCTTCTTCGCCCGCGTCTTCCCAGCCGGCGCTCCAGGCGGCCAGCGCCTCGTCGGCCAGCTCGCCGGGATCGACGCCGGCCAGCACAAGGCCGAATGCCGGACGCGTCCGGGCCGCGCAGGCCGCCGCGTCAAGGGCAGCCCACACTTCCGGACCGCCGCCCGCTTCCGCGGCAGCCAGTTCCCATGCGGCCGTGCCGGCGCCGAGCGGCAGCTCGGCAGGCACGGACGGAACGCCTGCCGCGCCCGCCGCTTCGATCCGGCTCTCCAGCGATTCGCCGGCCAGGGACGCTTCGCTCGCGCGGTCTTCCTGTTCCGGCCAGGCCGTCGCCAGCTCGCCCGCTTCCTCGATCAGGCGATGCAGGCCGAGCGCCGAGCGGGCGGCCAGGCGCCGCCAGTCCGAACGCTGCTTCGGCGAGACGGTCCGCAGCGGAATTTCGATCCGCCGCGATTCCCTGCCTCCGTCCGGTCGTGCTTCCTCGACGACGGCGGCCAGCAGGCCCGGCTTCGCTTCCAATTGTACTACGTACAGGTCGTTCATCTCCAGATCACCTCTCTTCGCCGTGCGCTTGCGGCCGGATCGCCGCTTTGCGCTCCGGACGCCTTACCCGCGTCTACTCGATCCGCTCTCCCTGCAGGGACACAAGCGTACGCAGTTCTTCGTTGGACATCTCCGTCAACCAGCGTTCGCCGGTTCCGGTCACGCGTTCGGCCAACGTCTTCTTGTTCTCGATCATCTCGTCGATCCGCTCTTCCAGCGTCCCCTGACAGATCAGCTTGTGCACTTGAACGCCGCGCTGCTGCCCGATACGGAAGACGCGGTCGGTCGCCTGGTTCTCGACGGCCGGGTTCCACCAGCGGTCGAAGTGGACGACATGGTTGGCGCGCGTCAGGTTGAGTCCGAGGCCGCCCGCTTTGAGCGACAGGATGAACGCGCTCGCGCCTTCGCCTTCCTGGAACGTGCGAATCATGCGGTCGCGTTCTTCCTTCTTGACCGCGCCGTGCAGGAACATCGGTTCCTCGCCGTAACGCCGGTTCAATTCTTCGGCCAACAGCTTGCCCATCCGTACGTACTGCGTAAAGATCAGCACCGATTCGCCGTTGTCGCGAATCAGGTCGAGCAGCTCGACGAGCTGCATGAGCTTGCCGGACTTGTCCGCTTTGAACGCGCCGGTGCCGTGGTCCTTGACGAGCGCGGGATGGTCGCAGATCTGCTTGAGGCGCGTGAGCGCCGACAGGACGATGCCCTGCCGGACGGTCCGGCTGCTGGCTTCGCGGCTCTCGACGCGCTGCATAAGCTCGCCGACGACCGATTGGTACAGCCCGGCCTGTTCGACGGTCAGCTCGCAGTACGATTTGAGCTCGATCTTCTCCGGCAGGTCTTTGCGGATGTCCGGATCGCTCTTGAGGCGGCGCAGCATGAACGGCGCGACCATCGTGCGCAGCTTGTCGCTCTCTTCCGGCACCTGCGGCGCGTTGGCGCCGAAGCGGCGCCGGAACGAAGCGGCCGAACCGAGATACCCCGGATTCATGAATTGGAAGATCGACCACAGCTCGGCCAGGCGGTTCTCGACCGGCGTTCCGGTCACCGCGATCCGGTGCGGCGAATTCAGCTTCATGACGTTCTGGGCCTGCTTCGTCCCGTAGTTTTTGATCGACTGGGCTTCGTCGAGCACGACCGACGCCCAGACGATGCCGCGGAATTCATCCACGTCCCGCCCGATCAGCGGATACGTGGTCAGGATGATGTCGTGCTCGCCGGCGCACTTGGCAAACGCTTCGCCTTTGAGCCGCTGCGTGCCGTGATGCACGTGCAGCGTGAACTTCGGCGCGAAGCGCTGCACTTCCCGCTGCCAGTTGCCGAGCAGCGAAGTCGGGCAGACGATCAGCTTCGGCCCGGGCATCGGATGGTCGAGCAGGCAGGCGATCACCTGCACGGTCTTGCCGAGGCCCATATCGTCGGCCAGGCAGGCGCCGAAGCCCATCTCGCGCATGGACGAGAGCCAGCGGTAGCCGCGCTCCTGGTACGGACGCAGCGTGCCGTTCAGATCTTCCGGCACGCCGCGCTCCACCGAAGCGCGGCCGCCGCCGCGAAGCAGGTCGTACAGCATGCCGTACGTCTCGATCCCCGAGACGCCGACGCCGTTCCAGACCGAATCTTCTTCGGATGCGGACAGCTTGAGCAGCTCGCCGAACGTCATCTCGTGCACCGTCTGCTTCTTGAGCAGGCGCAGCACCTGGCGCACTTCCTTCACGTCGACCTCGACCCACTCGCCGTTCAGGAAGACGAGCGGAACGCCGTCTTCGGCGATCCGCCGCAGTTCTTCAAGGCCGAGCGTCGTATCGCCGATCGTCGCTTCCAGATCGAATTCCACCAGCTGCTTGATACCGAGCGCCGCTTCGCCTTCTCCGCTCCGGCTCGGTTCGAGCCGGGCTTTGAGCTTCACGCCCGCGGCGCGGCGGCCGCGCTTCGTGAAGCGCGAAGGCATCTCGATGCGCACGCCGCCCGCCCGCAGCGCGGGCACGCCGGCGATCAGGAAATCGAACATATCCTGCGCGCCGAGCCAGGCTTCTTCGGGATGGGGCTGCCGGAGCGCTTCCTCAAGCTGCGGCGCCTGCTGCGCGGCGCCGATCAGCAGCCGGAGCAGCTGGCGCTTGGGCTCCGCGTAGCTTCGCCCGCGCAGCACCAGTTCTTCGTCGGTCAGCCTCCAAATGTCCGAAGCCGGCAGCGAAGCCCCGGCTTCGAGTTCGTCTTCCGCGCGAAAAGCGAGGCGCCAGCGGTCTTCCCCGCCGCCGTCCAGATCGGACACGCGCGGCTCCAGCCGCAGGCCGAGCCTCAGCCTGGCGCTCGAAGCTTCGCCCTCGTCGGGGCTCTCCGGCACCGAGCCGCCGAGCGCGGCGATCTGCCGCTCCAGCTCCTCGACGTCTTCCGAGCCGCCCTGCACTTTGGTCTCCCGCTGCGGGTCCAGCAGGCTGTTCCACCACAGCGAAGCCAGCGGCGAATAGCCGCGCCGGTAAGGCAGCCGCATCTGCGGCAGCGCGCTGCGCATCCCGCCGAGCAGCACGCGCATCTGTCCGTCGATCAGCGCGGACAGGAACGAGTGCAGCACGAGTTCCTTCGCCCGGCCGAGCGGCGGGGATTCTTCCTCGGTGCCCGCCGCGCCGGGCGCCGTCAGCCCTACCGGCGGCATCGCCGCGGCCAGCGCCGCGAAGCGCTCCAGGTCTTCCGGCCGCTCAAGCAGCGGCTTCCACGTCCCGGTAAAGGTCAGCTCGGACGCCCTGCGCGCGCTGACCCTTGCCGCGGGATCGGCGCCCGGCGCAAAGCAGCCGGCCGCCATCAGGTCGCGCGCGAAGCCTACCGCCGCGCTCCAATATCGCATCTCCGCGCCGGGCGCGAAGCCCTGCGCGGCAAATTTCTTCTCGTCGAAATCCGACAGCAGCGTAAAAGCCGCCGCGGCCGGCAGGGCCAGTCCTTCCAGCGTCCTGCCGCCGAAGCCGCGTCCGCGGCCCCGGCGCGAAGACGCGCCCGGCCAGCGGAGCTCGGCCAGGCGCAGTGCCGCCTGACGGAGCGGTTTGTCGCCGCCGATATCCAGTTTTCTCGCCTGCCGGGTCCAGGCGTCCACCTTCGGCTCCGACGTTTCGCCGGAGAAGCAGAAGAAGACGTCTCCCAGCCATATGCCATAAAGCGGTTGATTCATGTTTGTCCCCCGTCTTTGTCCGCTTTTTTTAAATTTAAAAATGAACAAGCCAAAATTGCCCTTCTCCCCATTCTAAACGATATTCGCTAATTTTTCGACTGATTCTGCAACGTGCGTGCGGATTCCCTGCCGATTTCGCGGTCGAACCCGCCGAATCGGAGCGCCGCGGCGGCCTCGTGGGGAGACTTCGAATCCGGCTCGGATCGGGGCGAAGACGCTGCCGACTGCCTGCTCCCGAACCTTTTTCGCGAGACTGCGTCCGCCGCCCGGCTGCCGCCAGGCCGATGCGGAACGCCGCGGCGAATCGCGCATTCCGGCAGGCCGGCACGGCGGGTCGGAAGACCGGGCACATATGCAGCCGATTAACGGAAGCGCACTTCTGCGGTATAATGGACGTTCCTGCGCGGCGGTTCCGGCCCGGAAGCTATGGCCGAGCAGAGATCCCGATCCCCGCAGCCGAAAATAGGGACGAAAATAGAGACGAAAATAGAGACGAAAATAGAGACGAAAATAGGAACGAAAAGTCAACAAAAGCGCTCGGCACGCGTCCCTTTTGGCCGCAAAGTTGACTTCCGGTCACCATTTCCGCTTCCTTCGGCCCGCAACCGGCGCAATTCCGCGAAAATGCTGACTTGATGTGCACATTTATAAAAAAAGAGCGCTCAAACCCGTAAAATCCGCACGAAAAGTCAACATTTTGCTGCTCGGGTCGTTCAGGCCGGGATGCTGCTTTTTCCGGTGCGCAGGGTATGAGCAGAGCGTATTCCCCGGACTGCATCTGACTGCGTGGCGGGCTTTTCCGACAACACTTTCGCTGAACGTTGGGACGATTCGGATGATTTGAATGATTTGAATGATTTGAATGATTGGATAGTTTGAACGATCGGAACGCTTTGAGCCATTTTTTTAAAAGGAGGCTTTTGCCATGAAAGATCCCGACAAACGAATAATCGATTTCGAAGACGAACTCCCGTCTATCGCGGCGCCGAGCGACCGTTCCCTGCTCAACGAAGCGGTGGAGACGTACAAAATCCCGCTGGAAACGCTGGAAAAACTGACCGGAATCGGCCGCATCGACCTGGAAGCCTATGCAAGCGGAGACAGCGACCTGGACCATCTGGAAGCCGGGCACCGTTCGTCCGCGCTTGGCCTGATCGCCTTTCTCGGCATGGGCATCAATACGCCGGCCATTCTCCCCGAAGACCGGCTGCGCGTCATTATGAACGGCTTGACGGAACAGTTCGGCCTCACGCCCGAGACGCTTGCGCTGCACAGCGGCGTCGAACCGTCGGATGCCGAGCGCTTTCTGGCCGGACGCCGGGTCGCCGCCGAGAAGCGGTTCAAACTGTCCGTCGGCGTGCTGTTCCTGTATTTCCTGATCTACCGCAGGAACGATCTGTAGACGAGGTCTTTTCGCGAAAAAATACTGCCCGCCCAACCGCTCTTTTAGCTCAAAAATTCGTCAGCATCAGCCAAAAAAAGCGCGCCAAAAAGGCCGGACGCCCTTACATGCGCCCGGCCTTTTTTGAATGTTTGCACGGGATCGGCGGTGTCCGATTGTCCGCGCCCGAGTTGTCCGCGCCCAAGCAAGCGGAAACGCGGAACGGAAGCGGGCCGGACCTTCCGCCCTTCCCCCGCTTCAATCCCCCGCCCGGTCGAACTTCCCCCGGCTGTCGGCCAGTTCGGCTACCCAATCGTCGAACGACGCGAAGCCGGGAGCCGCGCTTCCGGCTTCCGGCAGCCGCCGGAAATCGAACACGCCGTACCGCTGTTCGCGTTCGCTCGCCGGCCGGAACGCGCCGAACGCGCCGGAGCCGGGCATCGCCACGGCCGGCAGCAGTGCCGGGTAGGGATTCTCTCCCCGCCCGTCGAACAGCGTCCGCGAGAAGTGTTCGATCTCGCCTGGCCCGAGCACTTGAACGCCGTCGCCAAGCGGTCCGGCGAACAGCTCGACCGCGCCGACCCCGATCAGGAACCGCCTGTATTCGGGCGGCAGCTCTATTCCGGACGTCTGTTCGAACTCGTCCAACCCCTGCCCCGTGAACGTACGCCGCCTGAGAAAGCGGCACGATTCGCCGTTGTCCAGCTCGATAAATTGTCCTTCGCTTGCCCGAATCCAGCTATTGATCCGGTCGTAAGCTTCGATGATTCTCCACATGACCGCCCGACCTCCGCTTCCTTGCGTTTATCTCCCTGCCCCTGCCGCCCGGCGAACGGGCCCAAGGGCATGCTGCCTTTACCTAACCGCACAGCTTGAACACCGCGCCCTGGCTCGTATCCTGCACCTGAAGCATCAGGCCTCCGGTCTGCGCGTCGACGTACCAGCCTTCGCGGCCGTGCTCCGCGTCTTCCGCCGTGATCTCGCCGAGTCCTTCGACCGACGACGGCTTGAACGCCGTGCAGACGAGCGCGAAACGCAGCAGATTGCGATTGGCCGCATACCCTCTGCGCTCGTAGCGATAGCTCAGTTCGAGGCCGCCGGCTTCCCCGCGCAGCTCGAACTCGATCAGCGACGAGACGCCGCTCGCGTAATCGAAGCTCGATCCGTCGTCTTCGTACAGGCTGTACGACGCTTTGAAGCCTTCTTCCGCCGACGCGCCGTAGACGCGCAGCGTCAGCGTCTCGTCCGTCCGGTCGTCCGCGTAGAGCTTCGGTTCGCCTTCCGCGATAACGGCGCCGGCTTTGACGTACAGCGGCATGACGCTCAGCGGCGCATGGGCCAGAATATGGCGCCCGCCCGCAAGCTTCTCGCCGGTCCAGTAATCGAACCAGTCGCCTTCCGGCAAATAGACGGCGCGGTGTTCGGTGTCCGGCCGGTAGATCGGCGCCGCCAGCACGTCGCTGCCGACGAGGAACTGGTCGCACAGATTGGTCACGTGCGGATCGTTCTGGTATTCGAGCAGCAGCGGGCGCATCGGCGGCAGTCCCGTCTCGGACGCTTCATGGAACAGATTGTACAGATGCGGCATCCAACGGTAGCGCAGCCCGATATATTCGCGCAAAATGCCTTCGATCTCCGGACCGAACGACCACGGCTCCTGCCGCAGCGTCCCGATCGACGAATGGTTGCGGCAGTAAGGGAACAGCACGCCCATCTGCGTCCAGCGCACGAGCAGTTCGGCCGACGCGTGATGCGCGAAGCCCCCGATATCCGGTCCGGCGAACGCCAGGCCCGATAAGCCCATATTGAGCACCATCGGCATGGCCAGCGCCATATGTTCCCAGAAACTGCGGTTGTCGCCTGTCCACACCGCCGCGTACCGCTGGATACCCGAGTAGCCGGCCCGCGTCAGCACGAACGGACGCTGGCCGTCCATATTTCTTTTCAACCCTTCGTACGTCGCTTTGGACATGAGCAGCCCGTACAGGTTATGCAGCTCCTCATGCGTCTTGGGATTGCCGTTGTTGCCGTGCATGACGTCGAGGTCCATCGTTTTGGACGCGTTGAAGACGGCCGGCTCGTTCATATCGTTCCAGATGCCCGGGATGCCGAGGTCCGTGTAATACTTGTGCAGGTTGCCCCACCATTCCGACGCCGTGTCGTTCGTGAAGTCGGCGAACGCGCTCGTCCCCGGCCACACGTCCCCGAAGAAAATGTCGCCTTCGAGTTTGCGGCTGAAATGGCCCTGTTCGACGCCTTCGCGGTACACGGAATACTTCGGGTCTTTTTTGACGCCGGGATCGACGATCGGCACGATACGGATGCCCAACTGCTTCAGTTCGGCCATCATCGCTTCGGGATCGGGAAAACGGACCGGATCGAACGTGAACACGCGGTATTCGTCCATGTAATGGATGTCGAGGTAGATGACGTCGCACGGAATTTCTTTTTCCCGGAACGTTCGCGCCAGATGCAGCACTTCGTTCTGGTCCATGTAGCTGTAACGGGACTGGTGGTAGCCGAGCGCCCATTTGGGCGGCAGCGCGATCCGGCCGGTCAGCTCGGTATAGCCGCGTACGACGCTTTTGAGTTCGGGACCGTACACGAAGTAGATGTCGTAGTCGCCCGTCGAACAGCCGATCGTGTAGGCGATGCCGTGCGAGCGCATATCGAAGTCGGTACGGCCGGGATTATCGAGGAAAATGCCGTACGAGCATTGGCCGTGCAGATGGACGAGCAGCGGAATCGATTCGTACAGCGCCTCGATCTCCGGCATATGCGGCGCGTACACGTCGGTATTCCACATCGTGTAGCGTTCGCCGCGCTTATCGAGAAAGCTCGCTTTTTCGCCCAATCCGTAAAAGTGCGAGTCGCCCGGCATGTCGTACACCGAATGAATGGCTCCGCGCGGATTCCAGCTGATGTTGTTCTGGCGGGCAATAAGCCGTTCTTCGAGATCGAACACCGATACGGCGCACGACTGCTTCTCGATCTCCAGCACTAGATGGCCGGCACTCAGTTTCCAGACGCGCTCCGTTTCTTCGATCTCCGCTTCCAGCGGCCGGCTCTCGCGCGGCAGCACGGCGATCGTCGTGGACAGGTCCGGTTCCCGGCCCATGAACAGCTTCATGCGGAACAGGTCTTCGCCGAGGAACACGAACGCCAACGACGCTCGCTCTCCGCGACAGACGTAGACGCCGTTCATATGGTCCAGCGCCAGGGCTTTGCCAATCGTGCCCCACGCTTCCTGAATAATCATCGGTCCCACGCGGTCGGGGTGTATCGCTTCACTCGTATCCATCTTTTGCGTCAGCTCCTTGTGTGACCGCCTCTCCGCCCGGCAGCGGATCGAAGACGGCTTGATATCGCGGCCGCCGTCTCGGCGGGCGATGCTTGTACTCACATACTTCACCTGAATTGCCCTGTCTGAACAGGCGGGCGACCCTTTTCGCGCACCGATACGGGCAAACGTTTGCATAAATTCGTAAAATACGGTCAAAACGCTTGCTTCTGTCCCGATTATGGCATCCCTTTCGCCGCCCCGCAATCGAAAAGTTTCGGCAGCGGGGGTGCGCGCCGACGAATTCGGGGTAAAAGGAGTTGTAGAAGAAATGACCTGCCGGTCATTCGTTGACAAAATCCTATGTTCATACCGAAAGGAGCGACTTCTTTTGACGACGAAAAATCCGTACAAATGGCTGAACGCGGTTCTGCTCGCAGCCGTAATCGCGGTGAACGCCCTGTCGACGCTGCTGCCGCTCGCCGGCCGCGACACGCGCGAAATTTCCGACATGTTCAAAAATCTGCTGACTCCCGCGGGATTTGCTTTCTCCATCTGGTCAGTCATCTACGTGCTGCTGATCGGCTTCGCGATCTACGCGTTCGTGGCCGAACGCAAAGGCCGGACTTCCGCCGCCGCTCCCGGGCCGTGGTTCGCGGTCAGCTGCGTGCTGAACATGGCGTGGTTGTTCTGCTGGCATTATCTGCTGATCGAACTGTCGGTCGTCGTCATGCTGCTGCTGCTGCTCAGCATCATCATGATCTATATCCGTACCCGCCTGCACGGGGAACGCCTGGAAGTGCTGGACATCGTGTTCGTGAAGCTGCCGTTCAGTATGTACCTGGGCTGGATCAGTGTCGCAACTATCGTCAATATCTCCGCCCTGTGCACCAAATACGAATTCGGCAATGCCGGCTGGGCGATCGCCATCCTGATCGTCGCCGCCGTGCTTGCGTTCACGATCGGTTTCCGGTTCCGCGACGGGGTGTACCCGCTCGTCTTCGCCTGGGCGCTGTACGCGATCTCGGTCGAGCAGTCGGACACCGTTCGCTCCGTCGAACTGACCGCTCTCGTGATCTCGATCGTGCTCGTGCTGTTCGCGGTCTGGATGTTTATCCGCTCGATCCGGGACCGGGACTGAAGCGCGTACCTTTTACCGAATCCTGTGCCCTTTAGCGAAAAAAAAGCAAAAAAAGCCGACCGCATCCCGCAGTCGGCTTTTTTTGTATTCGGCTCGGCCGGCAAACATCCGGCCGGCGCAGCAAGCGGCCGATTATTCGGCCAGCGCGATCACTTCGATCTCCACCAGCGCGTCCTTCGGCAGGCGCGCGACTTCGATCGTGCTGCGCGCCGGGTAAGGCTCGCTGAAGAACGTGCCGTAGACGGCGTTCGCCGCGGCGAAATCGTTCATGTCCTTGAGGAACATCGTCGCTTTGACGACGCGGTCGAGACCGCTGCCCGCCGCTTCCAGCAGCGCTTTGACGTTCTCCAGCGACTGCTTGGCCTGCGCTTCGACGCCGTCCGGGAATTCGCCGGTCTGCGGATGCACGCCGAGCTGACCGGAAGCGAAAATGAACGGTCCGGCCGCGACGGCCTGCGAGTAAGGTCCGATTGCGCCGGGCGCTTTATCGGTGACGATCGTTTTTTTGCTGTGCGACATGTAATCCCATCCTTTTCGGTATAAGTATACAGTCAGTTTAAGCGTTAAAGCGTCATTGGGCAACCCGTCCGTCAAGGGCGGACGCCGCCGACGGCTTCTCCCGTCTGTGGACGCGAAAAGCCGCTCTCAGGAGAGCGGCAGGAACAGCGAAAACGTGCTGCCTTTGCCTTCGACGCTCTCCATGCGGATAAAGCCTCCGAGCAGGCGCGACAGATCGCTGCTGATGGACAGTCCGAGACCGGTACCCCCGTATTTTTTGCCGATTGTGCTGTCCGCCTGCTGAAACGCCTCGAAAATCGTGAAATGTTTCTCGGCCGCGATCCCGATTCCTGTATCGCGGACCGCGAACACGATCCACTCCCCTTTGAGCTGCGGTTCTTCCGCCTTGTAGATGCGCAGTTCGACCGAGCCTCGATCGGTAAACTTGAACGCGTTGGCGAGCAGGTTGCGCAGAATCTGCTGAAGGCGCTGCGGATCGGAACGGATCGTGTCCGGCAGGCTGCTCTCCAGGCGGATATTGAAGTCCAGCTGCTTGCGTTCGGCCGTCAGCTCGAAATACGAACCGACCCAGCTCGGCACTTCCTGAAGGCTGATGTCTTCGTTGACGATCTCAAGCTTGCCCGCTTCAACCTTGGACAGATCGAGAATGTCGTTGATGATCTTGAGCAGGTCTTCGCCCGAATGGTAAATCAATTGCCCGTAACGCGTCGTCTCTTCAATCGGCGTGTCTTCGGCCGACTCCGAGATAAACTGCGCCAGGTTGATGATGCTGTTAAGCGGCGTGCGCAGTTCGTGCGACATATTCGCCAGAAATTCCGATTTGTACTGGGATGCGAGCTGGAGCTGCTTGGCCCGGTCTTCCAGCACGATCTCGTTCTTGCCGAGTTCCTCCGTCTGCTCCTTGAGCAGGCGGTTCGCTTCCGCGAGCGCGAGGGTTCGCTGCTGTTCCTTCTGGAAATCGCGCAGGATCAAAGCGAACAACCCGCACAGCAGCAGGGCGGTAGGCAGCGTGTACGGAACGATATGCGACAAGTAATACCCCGTCGGGATCACGCCGAGAATCGCGATATTCAGACTGTTGAGCACGTTCATCACGACGATGACGAGCGCAGCACCGCGTAGAAAATCCCAGTTCAGGCGGCGAAGCCACACGTTCAGCAGCGCTCCCACCATACCGAGAATCGCCAGATTGACGAAGCCGGCCACGGCCGCGTCGCTCCATCCGAAAGAGAAACGCGTCAAGCCGATCCCGAGTCCCACGGCAAACACGATCGAAGGACGGGTATATACGAAAATGGCGATCAGCAGAGGCACCATGCGCATGTCGAAGATAACGTCTTCGGACAGCTTGAATCCGAAAAACATCGAAAACCATCCGCCCGCAATAAGCAGCAGAACGGAACCTATATATTTCACCGTACCGGGCGCGCGGAAAATTGCATATTTGTAGATCAGGTTGGCGACATAGGCGAAGGTGACCAGCACCGCCATATTTTGCACGAACATTTTCGGAAATTCCATTTTTTCGCCTCTATTTCCTGGTTCTCCCGCTCCGGTTGTCGTCGGCTTTCTCATACTCCAAGATTCAGCCCAAAAGTATGTATGCGAAAAATTCGAACGTATGATCTTTAATTTTTATATACGATACATATTTTGTCAAGAAGAACTGTGTGTGGTCGCGGTTCGGCCGATTTGCTATGATTGGGGTATCTTGACTTCAAGGAGGTTTTCGTCCGATGAAAATGCGTACAGCCGCTGTACAGTATCATCTGCATACGATCTCGTCTTTTGACGAATTTGCCAAGCAGGCCGAACATTACGTAAAAACGGCTCTGGAGTTCGAAACCGAATTTTTGCTGTTCCCCGAATTTTTCACGACCCAGCTGCTGTCCATCCCCGACGAGCACGGGCAGGCGCAGGGAATCGAGAGTCTCCCTGATTATACGCAGGCTTACCTCGATTTGTTTCGCGGACTCGCACAGTCGTCCACTATGCACATTATCGCGGGCACGCACGTCGTGCGCCGCGCAGGCAAATTGTACAACACGGCGCACCTCTTCTATCCCGACGGCCGCGTCGCGACGCAGGAGAAAATCCATATCACGCCGACCGAAGTCCACGAATGGAATATGGCCCAGGGCGACGAAGTATCGGTGTTCGATACGGACAAAGGCAAGATCGCGCTGCTGACATGCTACGATATCGAATTCCCGGAGATCGTTCGCATCGCCCGGGCCAAAGGCGCGGACGTGATCTTCTGCCCGTCCTGCACCGATGACCGGCACGGCTTCCATCGGGTCCGCTACTGCTGCCATGCGCGAACGATCGAGAATCAAATCTACGTCGTGACGACCGGCACGGTCGGCTCGCTGCCGACGGTCGATTTCATGCGCGGCAATTTCGGCCAGGCGGCGATGATCTCGCCGAACGACGTGCCGTTTCCTCCGCGCGGCATCGTGGCCGAAGGCGAGATCAACGACGACATGATCGTCGTCGCCGATCTGGATCTGGACCTGCTCCAGCAGGTCCGCCAGAAAGGCTCGGTCACGACCTGGCGCGATCGCCGGACCGACCTGTATACGGACTGGTCTTGAGGCGATGAACATGCCTCCTGTCGAACGCTACGAGAAGACCGGCTACGTCTTCCGCGAAGGACAGCCCCAGCGGCTGCGCATCCGCAATTACGGGCCGGCCGATATACAAGGCCTGATCGCGATCCAGCGCGAATGCTTCCCGCCGCCTTATCCGTCCGAGCTCTGGTGGAACCGCGAGCAGCTGCTCCGGCATATGGAAATCTTCCCTGTCGGGGCGCTGTGCGCCGAAGTGGAAGGACGCCTGGTCGGCTCGCTCACGACACTGATCGCCTCGTTCGATCCGAAGCAGGCGCAGCACAGCTGGAGCGACATGACCGATAATGGGTATATCGGCACGCATGATCCGTTCGGTAATACGCTGTACGTCGTCGACATCAGCGTGTCGCCGGCTGCGCGCGGTCTCGGACTGGGCAAGCAGATGCTCCAATCGGCCTATGAGCTGGTCGTGGGACTGGGTCTTGTACGTCTGCTTGGCGGCGCCCGCATGCCCGGTTACGGCGCTGTCCGAACGCAGTTGACGCCGGAAGCTTATGTCGACGACGTTCTGCACGGCCGCCGCCGCGATCCGGTGATCGGCTTCCTGCTGCACTGCGGGCGCACGCCGCTGTCCGTCGTGACGGATTATCTGGACGACCCGGAATCGGCCGACCACGCGCTGCTGATGGAATGGCGCAATCCGCTGCTAAAGCCCTGACTTTTTATCCTCCCTCTCTTTTCTTTCTATAATAGAAGCTATACTAGAGTCTTTTGGGATAGGCCTTTTGGATAGGCCGCACCCGCCCTTATGAGACCGTTAAATTTATACATCGGAGGAATCAGACATGGACTATGTTCGCGTAACCGATATTGCCGATCCGCTGTTCGCCGGCCTGCACCGGCTCATGAGCGAGATTTTCCCGCCCGAAGAAGTGCTGGCGTTCGATCTCTGGAAAGAACCGCTGGAAGATCCCGGCATCCGCGTCTTCGTCGCGGTGCATGAAGGGGAAGTCGTCGGCGCCACGGAATACCGCTATTATGCCGACGACGAGATCGCCATGACCGACTTCACGATCATCGGCCGTCCGGGACTCGGTATCGGCCCGTTCCTCGCGTCGCGCCGCGAAGCGGACCTGAAGCGTCTGGCCGCCGAAGCCGGCGGCACGCTGCAGGGCATGTTCGCCGAAATCTACGATCCGTACCGCTCGAACGAACATCCATTCGGCGGAGTGAAGCCGATGGACCCGTTCGTGCGGCGCGAAGTGCTGGCCCATCTCGGCTATCGCCGTCTGGACTTCGAATACGTCCATCCGTCCTGGCAGCAGGACGGCGAAGCGGTAAGCGGGCTCGACCTGTGCTTCCTGCCTTATGCCGGGCAGTCTTCGCTGCCGGGAATATTCGTCGCGCGGTTCCTGCGCACGTATTACGGCGTGCTTGAACCGAAGCCGGCGGCATGGACGGACATGGTGGAATCGCTCGAACGCGGCGGCGATGCCGCGCTGCTTCCCCTGTAAGCCAAGCCCCGCCGCAGCCGGATCGAACGAAAAAGAGTGCCAATCGCGCGTTACGCGCGGTTGGCACTCTTTGGGTTGTCCGGTTCGGAAAGGGGAGGCAGCGCCTGCCGCTTCCAATAAGGAAGCACAATGGGGCGCTTGGGCCGCGGCGGAATCTGCGCCGCTTCTTCGGCGAAGTCCGTTCGTTCCTCTTCGGGAAGCGTATAATAACGCAGGTCGTAGGAACTGACGAGATCGCCTTGCACGGTAATGACGACATGGCCGCGACGTTCGATGACCCTGCCGGATACGACACGGGATTCCACCATGGCTTGATCCCCTCTCTTTTCGAAAAGTTATGGCACAAGTATGCGCAAGAGGTGCGTTGAGATCGGCTGCCCGCTTAGCGGTTGCCACCCGTCGTCAAGGCCGAAGCCCACGATTTGTACTCCAGCTCGGCCGCTTCGGCATCGTGCCCGTAGCGCTCGCGCACTTTCTCGATCAACCGGTCTTTTTCTCCGTCTATATACGCCAGGTCGGCTTCCGTCAGCTTGCTCCACTGCTTCTTCGCTTCGTGCTGGGTCTGATTCCATCTGCCTTTGATCACTTTGGTTTCGATCGGGTTCGTCATAGAGTTCAGCTCCTTACGTTATGGATCGATTTAAAGTGAATTACCCTTCCCTTTATTCGGTGAATCCCCTGTAGAATCCCACGGAATCCCACGCGGAATGCCCGGCAGGGAGAAGCCCGAGCCGCCTGGCGCAAGGAAATGGGCACATTTTCACGTGTTGTGCGCAGAATGAGACCTAAGCCCCAAACTTTGTGATTATTATCACTTAATTACTTCAAATTGTATGTTATTGTTCAAATGAAAACGGTGACGGACGGAGATCGAACCTGTGCATCGACTCTTTTCCGGGGCAGTTCCGACCGGAGAAAGCCCGATCTTACGTGATCGTTTTCCGCATTCGTCGCCCTTGGAGACGATTCATTCAGAGATGACGGAGGGGTTAACATGAACAAAAAGCACGGGGCCGTATGGATGTGCGGCGTTCTTCTCGCAGGAGCGCTCTCGGCATGCGGAAGCAATGAAACGGCCGAGGTCACAGCCGAACCGGCGGCGCAGGCCGAACCGGCGAAAGAGGCTGCGGCGGCACCGGCGGCTGAGACGGCGGCCGACGCTTCCCAATGGAAAGACGGCCTGTACTTTGCCCAGGGGGACATGGACAAGGAATCCGGCTGGCAGCCGTACGTGATCCTGCAGGTGACAGGCGGCAAAATTGCCGACGCCGACTGGAGCGCATCCAGCCTCAACGGCGGTCCGGACAAGAAGGCGACGTCCGAAGCCGGCAAGTACGGCATGAAAGCCGGCGGCGCTTCGTCCGAATGGCATGAACAAGCGGAGAAAATCGAACAGTTCCTGATCGACAAGCAGGACCCGGCGGCGATCACGACCGATGCCGAAGGCCATACCGACGTCGTATCCGGCGTGTCTATCCACGTGAACGATTTCACGAAGCTTGCGGAGACCGCTCTTGCGGCAGGCCCGGTCGAAGCCGGCCCGTACAAGGACGGCGCGTATCACGCGGAAGCGGCCGATTTCGATACCGAAAGCGGCTGGAAAGAAACCGTGGACGCGACGGTAGCGGCCGGACGCATCGTGGCGATCAACTTCAGCGGCAGCAATGCGGCCGGCGAAGACAAGAAAACGAATTCCAGAGAAGGCAAGTACGGCATGAAAGCCGGCGGCGCCCAAGCGGAATGGCATGAAGAAGCGGAAAAAGCCGAGCAGTACGTGATCGAAAAACAAGATCCGGCGGCGGTCGAAACGAAGGAAGACGGAACGACCGACGCGATCAGCGGCGTGACGATCCATGTCGCCTCCTATCTCAAGCTGGCCGAACAGGCGCTGGCGGACGCGAAATAAGCCGCCGCTGCCCGGCAGCGGCACGGACCCGTTCCACTCTCACTCTTAACTTGAAGCAACGGGCGGACCGCTGCCTGCCCGATCCCCGCATCGTTCGGCGGACCCGGCAGGCATGCGAACACCGTCAATGGAAAGGTTGGTTGACCCGATGACAAAAATAGTAATTCTCGGCGGTGGCTACGGCGGCGTCCTGACGGCGAAGAAATTAGCCAAAAACTTCAAAAAAAATACCGATGTCCAGATCCAGCTGATCGATCGCAATCCTTACCACACGCTGCTGACCGAACTGCACGAGGTGGCCGCGAACCGGACGCCGGAAGACGCGGTCAAAATCGAATTGAAAAAGATTTTTGCCGGCCTCAAAGTTGACGTCGTGCTCGACGAGATCGGCGGCATCGACTTCGAATCCCGCTCGCTCCAGGGACAGCAGGCGTCCTACGCTTACGATTACCTCGTGATCGGGACCGGCTCCAAGCCGACGTTCTTCGGCATCCCCGGCGCGCAGGAACACAGCTACACGCTCTGGTCCTACGACGATGCGGTCAGACTCAAAGACCGGTTCCGCCGGATGTTCACCGAAGCGTCGCAGGAAAAAGATCCGGCGATCCGCCGGGAGAAACTGTCGTTTGTCGTCGTCGGCGCGGGCTTCACGGGCGTCGAATTGATCGGCGAAATGGCCGAATACCGCAGCGAACTGTGCCGGGAATTTTATATCGATCCGTCCGAAGTGCGCATGATCGTAGCCGATATGGCTCCGAAAATCCTGCCGCTGCTGCCGGAGAAATTGATCGCCAAATCCGAACGGTATCTTAAAAAGCTCGATGTCGAGATCATTACCGGCAAACCGATTACGGGTGTCTCCGACACCGGCGTGGACCTCAGCGGCCAGAAGCTGACGGCGCGGACGGTCATCTGGACAGCCGGCGTCGAAGGCGCAGATATTCTCGACAAGCTCGATGTGCAGCAAAAAGGCCGCAAGCGCATCGAAACGAACGACAAGCTGCAAAGCCTCGATCACGAAAACGTGTATGTCGTCGGCGACAACATCTTCTTCATTCCGGAAGGCGAAGAACGCCCGGTTCCGCAGATGGTCGAGAACGCCGAACATGCCGCTCCGCTGATCGCGCACAACATTACGGCCGATATCAAAGGCGGCACGAAAAAATCGTACAAACCGGCTTTTCACGGCATGATGGTGTCGATCGGCAGCCGGTACGGCGTCGCGAGCGTAGGTCTGCCGGGCAAATTTTTCTCGCTGACCGGATTTTTCGCGATGTTCGCCAAACACGCGATCAACGTGCTGTACCTGTTCACCGTGCTCGGCTTCAATAAAGTGTGGACGTATCTTATGCACGAGATTTTCCATGCCCACGATCGCCGGACGTTCCTCGGCGGACACTTCTCGAAGCGCTCGCCGAACTTCTGGCTCGTGCCGCTGCGCGTGTTCGTCGGCTGGATGTGGCTGCATGAAGGCTGGGACAAGCTGCAAAAAGTCGTGGCCGACCCGAACCATATTTTCCTCATCCCGCCCGATCCGCATGCCGACGTCGTCAGTGCCGCTTCCGAAGCGGTCGGCAACGTGGCGACGGCGGTCGATGCCCAGGCGGCCGCTTCCGCGGTCGAAAACGCCGGTCAGGCCGTGCAGGCCATCCCTGTGCCGGGCTTCGTCTCGGACATGGTCAGCTCGATGATGGATCTGATGTTCTACACCGGCGACGGCGGCTACACGTGGCTGGCGACCGCTTTCCAAATCGGCATGGTCGCCGCGGAAATCGTATTCGGCATCCTGCTGATCGTCGGCCTGTTCTCGGCCATCGCTTCGATCGCCACGATCGGCATGGGCCTGATGATCTGGTCGTCCGGCATGGCGCCGACCGATATGTGGTGGTACTGGTTCGCCGCATTCGCCCTTATCGGCGGTTCGGGCAGCATCTTCGGACTCGACTATTACGTCCTGCCTTGGCTCAAGAAACACTGGAAAAAAACCTGGTTTGCCAAGCGCTGGTACCTCTATACCGACTGACCGACCGGCTCTGCGCTGCGGCGGGGTCATGTGCAGCTTACCCCGCACATGGCCCCGCTTTTTTCGATTCGCCGTTTTGCATAATGAACGAATTTGACTCATAATGTGGAGGAATCCGAGTGAATACGGTATGTACGCCGATTCGGTATTTTGTTAGTCCGTCAAGGGGTGCTTCAATGAACGACACAATAATCCGGGAAACGCTGGAACGCCTGCAGGCCGAGATCGATCCGGTTACGCGTATCCGGCTCGCGCCGGACCGGGCGGCGCTGAACGCCGCGCTGGCCGCGTTCGAACGCTGCGCCGTGGAACCGCTTCGGCAGCCCGGCCTGCTTGCCGTCTATGCGCTGCTCGATGCCGCGCTCGCCCGCCACGCCGAACCGATTCGGCTGGACGATCCGCAGTTGACGCGGCGCATTCTGGACGGCGACTATTTGTACAGCCTGTACGTCCAATACGCGCTGAAATGCCGGGAAGAATCGCTGCTGCGCGGACTTGCCCCGTTCGTCAAAAAAGTCCAGATCGCCCGCGCGCTCGGCCGAAGCGCGGAGATCGCCCTGCTGCCCGCTTTCGAGCGGGCGCTGGCGGACGCGAAGGAGGCCGGGCCGCATGAACCTGCCTGACGCTCTGCGAATCGACCTGCGCCGCATCGAACGGGAGATGAAGCGCATCGTCAAAAGCGACAAAGACCTTCCGCCCAGCTCCGAGCTGGCCGACGCGCTGCTGCGCACGATCGACGCCGGAGGCAAGCGGCTGCGGCCGATGCTCGTCCTCGTCGGCGGCCGCTTCGGCAAACGCGCCGACGATCCCCGCCTGTTCCAGCTGGCGGCCGCGGCGGAATTTATCCATACCGCTTCGCTCATTCACGACGACCTGATCGACCGTTCGGCGCTGCGGCGGGGCGAACCCGCGCTGCATACGCGGATCGGGCCGGCCAAAGCGCTGTACGTCGGAAGCTATATGTCGGCCCGCGTCGTCGAGCTGATGGCCCAGGCCGACGGCAAAGCCGGCGCGGACCGGCCAAGCTTCGCGTCGTTCGCGACGGCCGAACTGTGCCTCGGCGAATACGAGCAGCTCGAACACGCATACGATTACGATCTCGGGCTGGACGAGTATTTGTCCAAGTCCCGCCGCAAGACCGCCCATCTGATGGCCGTCTCGCTGGAATTCGGCGCCCGCGCCGCCGGGGCGCCGGAAGAGATCTGCCGCAGGCTGCATGCGTTCGGCGAGCATCTGGGCTTGTCGTTCCAGATCCGGGACGACCTGCTCGATTTGACGGCTTCGTCCCGGCAGCTCGGCAAGCCGGCGGGAAGCGACCTGCTCGGCGGGCAGGTGACGCTGCCCGTGTTGTACGCGCTCGAAGATCCCGCGCTCGCGGCGGAGATCCGCAGCGTCGGCCGGGATACCGATCCGGCCCTGATCGCTCCGCTGCTGGACAAGATCCGCAGCAGCGGAGCCCTGGAACGCGCGGAAAGCTTCGGCGCGCAGGAGCTTGAGCGAGCCTGCGAGATCGCCCGTTCGCTCGGCGAATACGCCGCTTCGGCCGATCTGCTGAAGCTGGCCGACTATTTCGGCGGACGGAAATTTTAGGACAAGAGGAAAAAGGCGGCCCGGCGTCGAAATGAATGCATTCCACTACCCGGGCATTCACGCCCCCGACAAAGGAGATATTCGCCCCATGTCCGTCACTCCCGAAACAAAGCTGTCGCAAATGCGGCAGGAAGAACAAGAACTGCGTTTCGTTTCGTTCGACGCCGAGACCGCTCTCGCGCTCGGACTGACCCTGATCGAGGAAGCCCGCCGGACCGGCAAAAAGGTGACCGTCGATATTACCCGCCAAGGCCACCGGCTGTTCCTGCACGCGATGGAAGGCACTTCGCCGGAAAACGAAGACTGGATTCGCCGCAAAAACAATACGGTGGCCCGTTTCGTCAAAAGTTCCTGGCATGCGGCACTCCAGCTTCGCAGCGAAAACCAAACGCTTGCGGGCGACTACGGCTTGAGCGACGACGAATACGTGCTGGCCGGCGGCGCGTTCCCGCTCATGCTGGCCGGCGAAGGGCTGATCGGCACGATTACCGTATCCGGCCTGCCGGACCAGGAAGATCACGATCTCGTGACTTCCGGCATCCGCCGCTTTTTGGCCGAGCAGCAGGGCTGATCGCAGCATCGCAGCGTGTGATCGGCCGTCGCCGCGCCTCAAACTCCAGACGCATCGAAAAACCCGACTCTTTTCCGAAGAGTCGGGTTTTTCGTGTGTGCAGGCAGGGCGCATAGGCAGAGGCCGGGGAGTCCAACGGAAACCGTCGGTGCTTGAAGCTGCTTTTTTCAGATCATCCAGAAATAATCCAGCATCGTAAACGACAGGATCAGCAGGCTGATCACTTGGTTCAGATTGTACGAAGCGATCTGCATGAGCCGGCGGTTATGCGGCTTCACGATGCCGTGTTCCAGCAGGAGCAGAAACCCCGCCAGCCCGATACCGATCAGGTACCAAGCGCCGAGATCGCGGAAAAAGAACAGGAACAGCAGCAGTCCGACCATGACGAGATGCAGGAAGCGCGAAATGTACAGCGCCGGCTTCAGGCCGAATGCGCTCGGGATGGAATGCAGCCCGTGCGCGCGGTCGAAGTCGATGTCCTGCGTGCCGTACAAAATATCGAACCCGCCGATCCACAGCATGACGATCGTACCGAGCACGAACGGGGTGAACGCGAACGTGCCGGTCACGGCGAACCAGGCGCCGATCGGCGCCGACGCGATCGTAAAGCCCAGATACAGATGGCTGAGCCAGGTGAAGCGCTTCGTGTACGAATACGAAGAGATGAGGAAGATCGCGACCGGCGACAGGATCAGGCACAGCGGGTTCAGCATGCCGGCCGCCGCGACGAAGATCGCGTAGTTGACGATGACGAAGATCCATACTTCCCGCACGCCGAGCCGCTTCTGCGGCAGATGGCGATGCGCGGTGCGCGGATTGGCCGCGTCGAACTCCCGGTCGGCCAACCGGTTGAACGCGTTGGCGCCGTTGCGGGCGGCGACCAGCGCCAGAAGCGAAGCGAGCACGACGCGCCAGTCCGGCAGGCCGCCGGCCGCCCAGACGATCGAGATAATCGCGAACGGCAGCGAGAACAGCGTGTGCGAGAACATGACCAGCGATCCGAAATCGCGCGTCTTGGTCAGCGCGCTGCGCAAAGCCGCGCTCATGGCGCTTCTGCCCCGCTTGGGAAATCGGCCGGCACGGATGGTTCCTCGGCGCGGAGACGATCCTGCTCCAGGCCGCCGAGTACCGCGTCCAGCTGTTCCAGCATCGCTTCGATGTCCGAAGCGTCGATTACGAGCGGCGGCTGGAACGCCAGCACGTTGCGGGCCACGCCGTTTTTGCCGATCAGGAAGCCCCGGTCCTTCATCTCTTCCAGCACCCGGTCAACCGCGGCCGCGCCGAGCGACGGCTCGTCCGCGTGCAGTTCCGCGCCCAGCATCAGGCCGAGGCCGCGCACTTCCGAGAGGATGCGCGGATAGAACGCCCGCATCCTCTCCAGCCCGAGCTTCAGCGCCGTCCCGAGACGCGCTGCGCGTTCCGGCAGCCGCTGCGATTCGACGTAATCGAGGACGGCCAGCGCCGTCCCGGCCGAGACCGGATTGCCGCCGAACGTCGACGCCGACGGCGTATCGAGCGAAGCGGCGACGGATTCCGTCGCCGCGAACGCGCCGATCGGGATGCCGCCGCCGAGCGCTTTGGCCAGCGTGACGATATCGGCCTGCACGCCGAGCTGATCGGAGCAGAGCAGCGCGCCCGTCCGGCCGAAGCCGGTCTGGATCTCGTCGGCGATCAGCAGCACGCCGTGTTCGTCCAGCAGCTTTTTGGCGCGGGCCAGATACCCGTCCGGCATGACGACCATCCCGCCGTTGCCCTGGATCGGCTCGACGATCATCGCCGCAATCCGGTCGCCGGCGCTCTGAAGCACGCCGCGCAGCGCGTTCAGCGACAGCTCCGCCGCTTCCTGCGCCGGCACGCCGTATGCATACGGGCGGGGAATAAAATGGACGTCCTCGTCCGGGAACGGATCGCCCCGCCACATCGATAACCCGGTCACGCTCATCGTCAGCGCCGTGCGGCCGTGCAGCGATTCGGTCAGCGCGATGAAGCCTTTGCGCTTCGTATGGCGGCGGGCCAGCATCAGCGCGCCTTCGTTCGCTTCGGACCCGCTGTTGCAAAAAAAGACTTTCGGATACGCCGGCAGCAGCCCGGCCATCCGCTGCGCCAACCGCGCGGACGGTTCGGTCAGATAGATCGTCGTCGTATGCTGAAGCGTGCGCGTCTGCCGCACCGTCGCTTTGGTGATCGCCGGATTGCAGTGGCCGCTCGCCACGACCGATACGCCCGCGAAAAAGTCGGTATACACGCGGCCTTCGCTGTCCGTCACTCGCTGCATCGAGCCCGAGACCAGCACCGGCGGATTGCGGTAGAAATGCTGCGTGCACGGGAAGAAATGCGCTTTGCGCAGCGCGATCACTTCCTGCGCCGTCAGCGTCGGCCGCCCGGCACTCGGGATGCTGCCCGCATCCGCTTCGATTCTCGTTCCCGATCCCGTTTCGCCCACTTCGTGTCCCTCCATCCCGCTCACCCTTTCGTTGTCTGAAGCGCCGCTTGAACATCTGCCGCTTCGCCCTGTTCGGACTGTCCTTCGCCGCCGTCTGCCGCGGCTTCGCCGTTGTCCGCCTCCAGAGCCGCCGGCCGGTCGGCCGGCGTGCTGCGGTCCGCGCGGCCGAAAGCGAGCGCACCCAGCGTAAAGCCGGCAAAAGCCGGCTCCAAGCGTTCGGCAAGATCGGCCGCCCGCTCCGGCTCGTTCAGCGCCAAGCGATACAAGCCCAGCAGCTCGCCGAGCCGTTCCGGCGCATACGTCGAACCTTCAACGCGAAAATGCGTGATGCCCGCCTCCATCAGCTCGCCGACGAGCGGCAGCAGGCAAAGTTCTTTGGACGTCGTCAGATGGCAGCGGCCGTGGACGTCTTTGTAGACCGGGCTTTCGCCTTTGTCCGTCATCAGCACGAGCACGTCGTCGCGCACGTAACGGTTGCTTTCTTCGGCGATCGGCTCGTAGACTTCCGTATTTTCGTACAGATCGTGTTCCATGTACATGACGACCGGCGTTCCGTGCACGGTCAGCTCAAGCTCTCCGTTCGTCCGGCCCAGCAGCGCGGCCAGATCCGGCAGGTTCGCTTCGATCGAAGCGGTCAGCCGTTCCACGCCCAGCTCGCGGTACATCCGCTCGGCCATATGATTGTACAGATTCAGCGACAGGTCGCCGATCAGCGGGAGGCCGAAGTTCCGGAAGCGGCGGACCGCCCCGATATTCGTCACCAGCAGCGCGTCCAGTCCCGTCACGCCGCCGGACAGCAGCGTCTCGTACTGCTCGAACTGCATCTCGTCCATCATGCGCGGCGTGGCCAGCACGAGCCGCGTATTTCCTTTGAGCTGCGCCAGCTGCTCGATCTGCCGGCGGCCGAACGCGCGGTCCGGCAGCAGTACGTCGCCCGACAGGAACAGCTCGTCCACGCCCGCTTCGAGCGCCGCCCGGGCCTGCTCCATATTGTTGACCCGAACGGTCAGCTTGGGCGCGCTGCGCTGCGGCGCAGGGGCTGGCGCGGCGCCGGCCGCTTTTTCCCCGGATGCTTGCCGCAGTCCTTCCCGCACCGCACGCACCGCCGATTCGCTGCTCTCGCGCTCCGCCGTCGGCGTGCTGAACACTTTGCCCGTACTGTAAAATTTGCCCGTACCTTCGTAGCGCCGGTTGATGTTGGACAGTCCCGGCCGGCCGAACGCGTACGCCGTGGAGAAATCGCGCTTGCGGTTTTTGTGCAGCTCCTCGCTGTCCGTGCCGCGGTCGAAACCGACCGGATCATCGAGATAGCGGTCGATCGCGTCGCCGTAGCTGTTGACGAGCGCCGAGATAAACTCTTTGTCGCGCATGCGGCCTTCGATCTTGAACGAAGTGACGTGCGCGTCGATCAGTTCCGGCAGATGTTCGTACATGTTCATGTCTTTGGCCGCCAGCGGATAAGGGGTGCTGTAGACGTAGCCGTCTTTTTTCATGCGGTAATCCCAGCGGCACGGCTTGAGGCATTTGCCCCGGTTGCCGCTCATTCCGAACAGGTGCGAGCTGATGTAGCAGTTGGCGCCGTGCACCGAACACATATCGCCGTGGACGAAATATTCGATCTCGATGCCCGTCTGCTCCTCGATGATCCGCGCCGTGCGCAGATCCATCTCCCGCGACGTCACGACCCGCGTTACGCCGAACTCCTGCAGGGCGCGCACCATCTCGACGTTATGTACGTTGAGCATGACGGAAGCGTGCACCGGCAGCGCAAGTCCCTGTTCGCGCAGCAGCGACGGAACCGCCAGATCCTGCGCGATGATCGCGTCGACGCCGGACCGGTCCAGAAAAGCGAGATAGTCGCCCGCTTCCGATACGTCGCTCTCGCTCAGCATGTTGTTGACGGTGACGTACGCTTTTTTGCCGAGTCCGTGCGCGACGTTGACCGCTTCGACGATGTCTTCCCGGCTAAAATTGTAGCCTTTGCGCATCATGCGCATATTGAGTCCGGGACCGCCGAAATAGACCGCGTCGCAGTTCGCCCGAATAACCGTCCCGAAAATGTCGAACGTGCCGACCGGAGCGAGCAGTTCGACTTCTCTTCCCTGAAAATAACGTGCCATATGTGTTTCCCCCTTTTGTATGCTTGCAGCCGTGCCGTTTACCTGTTCAAGTCCAAGTTCACATTCAAGTTCAAGTCCGTATGCGTCAAAAGAATTCTTTGGAGCAGCGGCGTGATCAGGCGGCCAGCCGCAGCAGCAGCGTTCCGATCGGCAGCAGCACGAACAGCAGCATGAATCCCGTGTCCGCGCCGCGCCAGGCCAGCGGCCGGTAAGCCGTGCGCGGCGCCCCGATCCGGTAGCCGCGCGCTTCGAGCGACGTCGTCAGCTCTTCCGCCCGCCGGAACGCGCCGACGGTGACCGGCACGAGCAGCGAGAGCAGCAGGCGCGCTTTGGATCGCATGTTCATCTCTTCGTAGTCCGCGCCGCGCGCCGCCTGCGCTTTGAGAATGGTCTGCGCTTCTTCCAGCAGGGCCGGAATGAAGCGCAGCGCAAGCCGCAGCATGAGCGCGAACCGCTCCGCTCCCGTTCCCCGGCGGGCAAGCGGCTTGATCAGCCCTTCGACGCCCCGGCTGAGCATTGACGGCGTCGTCGTGAACGTCAGCAGCGACGTGAACAGAATCAGCAGCGCCATGCGGCATACCGCAAGCAGCGCGCCGGACACGGCGGCCGCGGTCAGCGTGACCGGACCGAGCGTCCATTCCCAGGCTCCGCCGCCCGCCGCAGGCAGTTCCGCCGAGCCGCTTCCCGCTCCGCCGAGCAGCTGGAACAAGAAGACGAACAGCATCAGCCAGCGCAGCGGACGCAGCGCCCGCGCATACGTACGCGGCGGAATCTTCGTCGCGGCCAGCACCGCCGCGGCGCAGGGCGCAAGCAGCGCAAGCGCCGGCCAGCCGTCCGACAGCACGAGCGCCGCCGTGAACAGCAGCATCGCCGCGATCTTCGCGCGCGGATCGAGACCGTGCACCGGCGAACCGGTCGGAATCATGCGCCCCAGAATCAGTTTGTCACGCATACGCGCAGGCTCCTCTCGGCGGGATCGGTGGGATCGGTGGGATCGGTGGGATCGACGCGATTGCCGGGATCGGCAGGATCAGCCGATTCCGGCGGCATGGGCCGCTTCGCCCCGGAACTTCCGCTTCGCGGATACGCGGCTTCACTTTCCGCCAACCCCTTGTTCGCTCTATCGGCCGCCGCCACGCAGCCCGAAGCGCTCACCGCTTCGGCGATCCGCAGCGCCATCTCTTCCGCCGTGCGGGGCATCGGCAGCGCCGCCAGCTGCGGCAGGCGGGACGTCCATTCCGCCCAGCACGACAGCGGCTCCGGCACCGCCACGCCCCATCCTTCCAGTTCGCCCTGCCGGTCGCCGAGCTCGTCCGCGTCGCCCCGGAACACGGCGCGCCCTTCGTGCATAATGATCCATTCGTCCGCGACTTCCATCAGCTCCTCGATCCGGTGCGTCACCATCAGAATCGTGCGCCCTTCTTCGCGGCACAGCTTCGCCAGCGTGCCGATCAATTCCCGGCGCGCCGCCGAATCGAGCGTCGCGGTCGGCTCGTCGAGCATCAGGATCTCCGGCTGCGCCGCCAGCACCGAAGCGATCGCGACTTTGCGCATCTGCCCGCCGCTGAGCGTCAGCGGATGCCGCGGCAGCAGGTTGTCGCCGAGCCGCATCGAACGCAGCGCTTCCGCCGCCCGGGCCTGCGCCTGCGCGCTCGGCAGACCGAAGTTCAGCGGACCGAACATCAGGTCTTTCTCGACGGTGTCTTCGAACAGATGCCGTTCCGGCAGTTGAAAAGCAAGGCCGACGCGCCGGCGCAAATCGTTCAGCTTCGGCCGGCGCATGCCGGGTAGCAGCGTATGGTCAAGCACGCGGACCGAACCGCCGGTCGGCAGCAGCAGGCCATTTAGCAGCTGCAGCAGCGTCGACTTGCCGGAGCCGGTGCCGCCCGCGATGCCGACAAGCGTGCCGCGGCGGATGCGGAGGTTCACGCCGTGCAGCGCCGCCGCCGCAAACGGCGTGCCCGCCTGATAGGCGTAATCCGCGTCCCGCAGCTCGATCACAAGGTCCGGCGGCGAAGTCTTTGAAGAACCGGATATCGCGGCCGCTGCCGATTCGGATGCCGATTGGACTGCCGACGCCGATGCCGACGCCAATGTCGATTCGAACATCGCCGCCGATCCTGCCGCCGTCACCGGCGCCGAATGTGCGGACGCGGCTGCCCCAGAGGCCGCCTCCATAACAGTAGTCGCTTGGCTCCGGGCCGAGTCGGCAGGCTTGGCCAAGCCGCCGGCGTCTCCGCCTTTTTTTCGCGCAGAAGCCCGGCCCGTCCACACTGCTCCGATCCGACCCGCCGCTCCGGCCTGCCGTTTGATCCATGCCTTCATGATCGATCCCTCCTTTCGCCTTCTTTTTCCGCACCGATTTCCCGGTCTGCGTCTATACCGAGTTCCGCCAGCCGAAGGTCCAGCCGCAGCCGAAACGGCAGCTCGATCCCGCAGTCCCGCAGCAGCCGCTCATCCGAGAAAAAAACGTCCGGCGCCGCAGCCGCGCGAATGGTCCTGCCCTGCAGCGCGATGATCCGGTCCGCCGCCCGCATCTCGTCCACGTCGTGCGTCACCGAAAAGATCGTATACGTGCCCTGCGCCTTCAGCTCGCGCATGACCGTCAGCAGCTCGCGCCGCGAACGTTCGTCCTGCATGGACGTCGCTTCGTCGAACACGAGCAGCTCCGGCTCCATCGCCAGGCACGCCGCGACCGCGCAGCGCTGCATCTGACCGCCGGACAGCTCGCCCGGATGGCGCGCCAGCAGCGGCGACAGCCGCAGCTTGTCTGCGTATTCCGCGACGCGGCGCTCCATCTCCGCCCGCTCCAGGCACAATCCTTCCAGCCCGAACGCCAGATCTTCTTCCACCGTCTCCCCGATAAACTGGTTGTCCGGGTTCTGGAACACCATCCCGATCCGGGCGCGCATAAGCGGCGCGTTATGCTCCGTCAGCGGTTCGCCGAACACGGACACGCTGCCGCTTTGCGGTTGGAGCAGCGCGTTGAACAGCCGGACGAGCGTCGATTTGCCGCAGCCGCTCGCTCCCACGATCGCGATCCATTCGCCGCGCTCGGCGCGCAGGTCGATGCTGTGCAGCACCGGCTCTTCGGCCGTGTAGGCGAACGCGACCTCCCGAAGTTCGATCGCGGGCGCCGTCTCCCGTTGCATGGCTTGGCCTCCTTCCTGCCGCGCTCCCGCGGCGGCGTTCAATACGTATCCGGCGCGAACGGCGCGAACATTTTCATCCGCCCCAGCGCGTTTGTCAGATAGCGGACCGCGATGCCGACGACGATGCCCGTCGCCACGCCCGCGATCATAAGCACCGGCAAATAGTAGAAAATATTCAGCGAGTCGATCACGATCGCCGCCGCGCCGAGCTGCCCGATATTGTGCGCGATCCCTCCCGCGACGCTGATCCCGATCAGGCTGAGCCGTTTGCGGCTGACCTTCATCAGTCCGTACATGACGGCAAAGCTGAGCACCGCGCCGAACAGGCTGAACAGCAGCATCGAGAACGTGCCCAGCAGCATCGCGGTCAGCAGCGTCTTCAGCACGACCAGCATCAGCGTGTCCCTGCCGCCGAGAAAGTAGAGGCAGGTGAGAATCATGATGTTCGCAAGGCCGAGCTTGGCGCCGGGCACCATGAAGCTGCCGAGCGGGATCAGCGATTCGACGATACCCAGCACGACGGCAGCCGCCGCGAAAATCGCCAGGATCACCGTTTTTTTCAGAAGCAAAGATTGTTCAGCCAACGACGTCATCGACTTCCAGCTCCTCTCCCGATTCGACCCCGATAAACACCGACACGCGGTGCGGCAGGCATACGATCTGCTGTCCCGGCCGCGTGACGAAGCCAAAGCCCAGGCACAGCTTGTCCGGACAATCCGCGTCCAGCATCTCCACGCCGCCGTCGTGAATCTTGATCTGGTTGAAGCCTTCGTCCGTGCGGATCGTGAGCAGCTGCTCCTCGTCCGTCAGCGGCAGCGTCCGGTACGCTTCGCCGTTCACCTCGATATGCACGACGCGCTTTTCAATGTGATTTTTTTCACTTTCATGTCCGCCCCAATACCGGGGAACGATGAACGCAAGCGCCGCGATCACGACGATTCCGATCAGAATCCAGTCTCCCCTTTTCATCATCCTGCCTTTCATGTCCTGGCTCCCTCACCCGTACTTTGCACCAAATTTCACATATAACGCCGATAAAAGACGCCCCCGCTGCAAAATACTCATTTTTGAATACCTAAATCTTAGATGCCTTCATTATACGCCCGCCTGTCGTTTTCGACAATGCTTCGCAGGAAGCCGCGTCCCCTGTTTTGCGCCCTTTTCACAAATTGCTCAAGTTTCATTAAAATTTGGGGAAACCCGATCGGCACGCGGACGGCAGCGGATCGACAGCGGCGGCGTGCGGATACGGGCGCCGAACGCGGGGGAAGCCGGCGCTTCCGCTTCCCCCGCTTCGGCAGGCCGGAGGGTTGGGGCGGGGACGTCCGGCGGGAGACTGCCGGACAGGGCGGCGGGGTAGCGGGCGGCGAAGCGGATGCCAAAGCGCGACGCAGGTGCAAAGCGGATGCTGGACGCCGCGTTGGACAGAAACGCGGACGGACGGAGACAGCGTGCCTAGCCGGGAGACTGCCGGACAGGATGGCGGAGCGGACAGAATCGAAGCGCGACGCAGGCGCCGGACGCCGTGTTCGACAGAAACGCGGATGGACGGCGGCAGCGTGCACAGCCGGGAGACTGCCGGACAAGGCGGAATCTGTTAGAATAGGGAAACGACGCGCGCCCCCAATAGGCGCGCCAAACAAAACAGCGGACAGGAGGCGCAGACGATGCAGCATCACGGAGAAGAAGCAGCGGCCGGGGATCTTTCCGCGAATAAACGACGCGTTGAACGGAAAGGCAGCCGGTTGAACGTTCCGCCGGTTCAAAGCAGTGCCGGTCTGTTCGGCCGGCTCGGCCGAGCCGCGCTGAAGGCTCTGCCTGCGGCGGCGCTGCTCGCCGTGCTGGGCGCCTGCTCCGGCGGCGCCGACAGCGGCTCTTCGGCGGCCGTAAGCAGCCGCACCGGCGAACAGGTCCGGCCGGCCGATGCCGATACGGCAGGGGCCGCGGAGACGACGCGGCCCGCGGAAGATCCGGCCGGCCAGGCCGGGTCTTCCGGGTCTTCGGACGAGGCTTCGCGTCCGGAAAAAGGCGGAGACGCGGCGGCGAGCAGCGGGCAGGCCACGCCGGACGAGGGCAGCCGGCCGGTGGCGCCGGAGGCCGAGCCGCAGAGCGGCGACGCGGCGGAGAGCAGCGGGCAGGCCATGCCGGCCGAAGGCAGCCGGCCCCAAACCGAACGCTCCCCCGATTCTTCTTCGGACGGCGGCAATCCGGTCCAAGAAGGCAGCCGGCCCCAAACCGAACGCTCCCCCGACTCTTCTTCGGACAGCGGCAAATCGGCCCAAGAAGGCAGCCGGCCCCAAACCGAACGCTCCCCCGACTCTTCTTCGGACGGCGGCAAATCGGTCCAAGAAGGCAGTCGGCCGAAGACCGACAGCTCCAACAGCCCTTCCAGCGACAAATCGACTTCGCGGCCGGCGGCCGAAGAACAGAATCGGCCTTCGACGAAGCAGCCGGCCGCGAACAGCGATTCGGCCAAACGGCCACCGGAGAGCAACCGCACTCCGAAATCTTCTACCCCGTCCACGCCGGAGTCGCAGCGGCCGGCACAAGCGCCGGCTTGGACCGGCTCCGACAGCACGGCCGAACGCTCCCGAGACGGCTCCACCTTTCCGGGCAGCGGCCATTACCTCGTCGCGCAGCACGTAAAGCCGGGCTTATACCGCTCCGTCGGCCAAATCGACTATTGGGAGCGCACGTCCGGCCGATCCGGCATCGCCGCAGACCGCATCGCAAGCGCCCAACCGACCGGACCGGCCGTCGTCGAGATCAAAGCCTCCGACGTCGGCTTCATCTCGACAGGCACGGGCATCTGGAAAGCCGTACCCGGCCAAAAAGCCGCGTTCCACAAAAAATTCGGCCCCGGCACGTATATCGTCGGCACCGATCTGGCTCCCGGGCGATACAAGTCTGCGCAAGGCGCCGCTTCATGGGCCGTCCTATCCGGCTTCGGCGGCGAGGCTTCCGACGTGCTGCGCGCTTCGTCGGTACCTTCCAGCGCCCCCGTGACCATCGAGATCAAAAAAACCGACACCGGCTTTACGTCCCGCGGCGCACTTTGGATCAAAATCGACTAATCCCTCGGCGTCAGCCTCGGCGCACATACCGGTTCCGCAGATACTCGACCGTTTCCAACGCAGCTCAAAGAGGTTTCTCCGCAATCGGAGAAACCTCTTTAGGTTTTAAGCCACTCCACTTCGCCAATCTACGTATTCGGGAAGCAAAGCGAGCCTGATTTTGAAAATAAATGCGAGCATACAACTATTCCGGCGATTTCAAGCCCATTCCACCGAATAATTGCGAGACTACAACTATTTCGGCAATTTCAGACTCAGTTCGCCCAATAAGTGCTGGACTACAGTTATTTCGCCTTTTCCACACCTGGAGAGACGATATTCCCGCATTTAGATGTATTTTCGCAGTTATTTTATCGCACGCTGCCTACAACCACGAAATAAGTGCATTCCAGCACTTATTCCGAAGTAAACTGTTCTTCCTTCGCATCTTCGATGGTCTTCTGCGCGCTATCCGGTTCGACTCGCTTCCAGAACTCGCCGCAGCAAGCGCATCGCACTTTTTTCCACCAGATCTACCAAATCTATCAGGCTTGCTAGGTTTGCCGGGTTTGCCGGGTTTGCTGGGTTCGCGAGATTCGTTAGATTTGCCAAGTGCGGTTAGGTTTACTAGATCCGCTTCGTCCTTCAGACCCACCAGATTGAACAAATTCGTTTAGTTTGCTAGATTCGCCAAGTGCGTTAGGTCTGTCAGATTCATCATGTCTGTCAGGTTCGGTAGATTTGCCAAGTACGTTAGGTTTACTAGATCCGCTAGGTCCATCAGACTCGTCAGATCCTTTAGTTCTGTCAGATCCAACGGTCTACCAGATCTATCAGATCTATCAGATCTATCAGATCCGTCAGGTCGGTCAGCTCACAAGATCCGTCGGAGTCTTCAGATCCGTCAGACTCCTCAGTTCCTCCAAATCACCCGAATCCTCCAAACCCCTCGGCCCCTCTCACCCTTTTTCCATCTTTCCCCTTCTTACCCGCCGAACTCTTCTTCCGCCTAATCCGCTTCCTCCGCTTCCCCCGGTTCCTCGGCGTCGAGCCCCGGGCCGGATTCGTTTGCGCTCTGCCGGGCCAGTTCCATATAGCCGCTCAGCCGGAAAAAAGCGCGTTCCACTTCGCCCGCCGCGCAGTCTGCTCCCAACAGACTCCGCTCGCCGGAACCGGCCAACTGCCGCAGCAGGCGCTCCAGCAGTTCCATGCCGAGCCGCGCCGCGTCGTCCGCCAGCCGTTCCAGCCGCCTTGCGTCTTCCAGCGCAAACTGCGCCGTTCCGCGCAGCAGCAGTTCTTCCGTCCAATCTTCCACTTGGCCGATCAACCTGTTCAGTTCCTTCATGCAGCTCCAGCCCCTCCGCTTTGCCTTGTAATTACCCGCTTTCCCACCCGGAGCGCCCGGAGCCGGCTCACAGATCCAGCTTCAGGCTGGTCTGCCCGCTTCCCTGCAGGAAGCTGATCGGATATACGCCGTCGGCGGCGATCGAGGCAAAAATATAAAATTCGCCGGCCGCCGGCAGACCGCGGCCCGCTTCGAGCCGGTTGATCGCCGTGCTCCAATCGGCGTGGTACGGCACGAGCAGCTCCAGCCGCTCGCCTGCGACGTCGACCGCCGTCAGCTTGAGCGCCTGCGCCGAGCCGTCGTAGACGCAGCTCTCGATCGTGGCCGCGCGGATCAGCTTCATCCGCCGCGGCGGCCCGCCGAACAGGCGGATGAAGCTGCGCCCAAGTTCAAGATCGGCGAACCGCTCCGCCAGCAGCCCGCCGAAGCGGAATCCTTCGACCGGTGGCCGGGGCGGCACGCTCAGCGCAGGCGAGCCGCCGGAAGACAGCCGGCCTTCGGCGCTGACTTTGACGGCGCGGAACGACAGCATCGAAGACGACGCCGTTCTAAGCGTCAGGTCCGGCTTCCACGGCGAGCGCTCGGCGTAATGGCCGGCGAACGAAAACTCCGCCCCTTCGTAATACGCCGGCCGGGCCTGCGTGTACGTATACAGGCCGTCGTCTTCGGCGCAGTAGAAATAATACGTGATGCCCCGGTACGAAGACCGGGTCTCCCACGGCTCCGCCCCCAGGGCGTACAGGTCCAGCCGCGGCACCGTATAATATTTGCTGCGAAAGCGCCCGACCAACTGCGCCTGCCGAGCCGGGCCAATGTCCTGCTCCAGCGCGTCGAGCATCAGGGAAGTTCGGCTCAGCCTGCCGAGCAGCGCATGCGAAGAGAAGCGTACATGACGCTCGAAGAACAGTTCCAGTTCGCCGTGGATGCCGCGTGCTTCGCGCTCCAGGTTCGGCAGTCCGCCGCTGCGCGCGGCGATAGCCAGAAGCTCGAACCGCGCCCCCAGGCTGCGCGGCAGCCGGGCCAGTCCGTTCGAGAGCAGCGCGTTGATACTCTCGCGGAATTCGCCGGACAGCCCGGGCGGCAAAATCGCCGGGGACAGCTTGGCCGCCAGCGCGTCGCGGTCGTCCAGTCCCCGGCTCGACCGGTAGCGCAGCAGCGCTTCCAGCTTGTACAGGTCGCCGTCCGGGCCCGGCACGGCGCACAGCGCCCGGGCAACGCCCGGCGTGTCCGTGAACGCGACTTCGATCCCGGAGCGGACCAGGCGCACGACCAGCAGCGAATCTTCGCGGATCTCGAGTTCTTCGTTGTAGCGCAGGCGGAACGCCGCTTCTTCGACCCGCCCCGCGTTGAACGAAGCGACCAGCTCTTCGATCGGCCACTCCAGCAGCCAGCCGAAGTCGAGCGGCGGCAGATCGACGGCCGGGACCCGGCGGGCGCGCGGAGCGGCGGCCCCCGAATCGGCACCCGAACCTGTCCCCGAACCTGCCTTCAACTCCGACTCGGAACCGGATTTCGACTCGGGCTCGGAACGCGGCTCGGAGACGGAATCCCCGGCCTGTCGTTCTTCCTCGCCGGACGGGAGCCGGCCGCGCGTCCCCCGTATTTTCCCGCTTTCAGCCACAACGCCTTCTTCTTCAAGAGCAACCCCGTTCCCGCCGGTCGAACCTTCTTCGGCCTCCGCGGCCCGCCCGTAATCCAAAATCGCGATCAGCACGTGTTTGCAGAGGTTGTCCGCCGGACAGCTGCAGGAGAACCGTTCGATCGAGTCGGTCAGCCGGCAGACGATGCCGTCGCTCAGCGTGCAGACGACTTCGGCGTCGGCAAACACGTACTCGGCCGTGATGCCTTTGTCCCGGTCTTTCACGGCGCGGTTGTACAGCCCTTTGTTGGCATGCCGGATCAGGTAATCTTCCGTGCACAGCGCGACCAGCCGGCCGAACCGCATCTTCATCTCGGTTGCGCCCATTCTTTTCCACCTCCGTTTCCGCCCTTGTTCGACGATTGCCGTTCAGCCTGATTCTTTTCCGAAAAAAAACCGTTTATTCCCCCGTCGCCCGCAAAATATCGTAGACCGTTTCGCTGAACACGCGCTGCGGCACGTTTTTGAGCAGATGGCCGTTCGTGGTCGAATAGTAGTAATCGTCGCCTTTGTTCGGGAAAAACTCAAGCTGTTCCAGCGTCACGTCTTCCATGCCTTCGTAATACGAAATACTCGTGCCGCTGAACGTCAGTTGGGCGATCAGCCCGCCGTATTCCTTGAACAATTCGTTGTAGAAGCCGCCGTCCAGCGCCCGGCCTTTGACCCAGCCGTACTTTTCCAGCGCTTTCGGGAAGCCGGTCGGCGAATAGTCTCCTCCGGGCAGCCGGGTGTAGACGCGCTGCTGGAGTTCGTCTTCTTCCGGCAGGTACACCGAGCGGTTCAACTGGTTGAACGGCTGGACGATCTCGTAGTCTTCGAGCTGCGTTTTCCACGCTTCCAGAGTATCCTGATCCAGCTCAAGCGGATGCACGAGGCCGATCCGCGCTTGTTCCGGCAGTTCGTATTCGTCTTCGTCCACCGTGTTGAACGTGCCGTCTTCCATGTAGCGGAACGTCGTTTCGATTGAGGCGTCCGTCCGGCGTTCTTCGCCGGTCCCCTCGCCGCTGCCGGCATATACGCCCCAGATCAGGCCGACCGCGAAGCGCCGCATGACGACGTTGCCGACGAACAGGTCGCTCCATTCGGACGCGCTCCACAGACGCCGTTTGGACAACGATTCTTCCAGGCGCTGCGATTGGAGGCCGACCATCGTTTTCAGATCTTTTTTGAGTTGGGCAAAACGGGCTTTGGACTGCGCGGCCAGGGCCGCATCGTCTTTTTGACCCGGCGCCGGCAGGCTTTTCACCGTCTTGCCGGTCTCCCCGCTCACGGCGGACAGCTGCAGGTCGGCGCTGACTTTGACCGTAAAAGAACGCTCGCCGTAGCTGAGCGCAAGCTCGCCGCGCTCGTCGAAGCCGAGCTCCGTCACGAGCCGGTCGGCGAGCTGCTCTTTGGTCAATCCCTGATTCTCGGCCGCGAGCTGAAGGGCTTCTTCGGCTGCCCCTTTGACCTGGCGGTTCTTGATCGTGCGGCCCAGCCGGTCGATCGTCATCAGCGCGGCCGTATCGTCCATGAACGCCAGCGCCCGCACGGCGTCCGCCGCGATCGCGCCGCGGCTGTTGTCCGCCCAGTCCTTGATCTGGCGGCCGAGCAGGTCGACCGCTTCTCGGCTGCCGAATCTCGACGCCAGCGGCAGAATCCATTTCTCCTTGGGCGGAGCCCCGGCGTCGATCCAGATGCGCAGCGCTTCGGCGGTAAAGGCCGCAAGCGAAGCGGCGTCCGCGTACGCCGCCACTTCGGCCAGCCGCGGATTCGGCTCGGACGCGAAATCGACAGACTCGGTCAGTACATACAGTCGGATACCGTCGTCCAGCTTATGCCCGTCTTGGCCTCGCAGTTCGGGAAGGCGGTCAAGCGGCAGCCAGGACAGACGGTTTACTTTTTTGGCATCGGCATGGGCGGCCAGCGCGGCATGCGCGTATTCGGCCGGCTTGCCGAGCGTATCGTGCAGCGCCTGCAGGCGCGCTTTCAGCGAAGCCGATTTTTCCTTCGCCAGCAGCTGTGCGTATGCTTCGCCTTCGCCTTCGATGCCGCGCAGCAGGTCGATGACGATCTCGCGCACAGCCGCTTTTTTCTCCGCCAGATAGAGCTTTACGTAGAAATCTTTGTCGGGATGCTTGATCAGCTGCAGGCGCGCGATTTCGCGAACCCGTTTGGACGAATCTCCCAGCCCCAGACGCAGCGCCTGAATGACCTGATCCTCGCCCGGCTGCCCGTCGCCCGACAAAGCCGCTTCCAGCATACTCTGCCGCACTTCGCCCTGCACCTCATTGTACAATTCGAGGCATCGTCCGAGGCGTCCGGCGATGATGCGCCGCAGTTCGTCTTCCGGCACGCGGGCATAATGATATTGGTTCAGGCCGTTGAGCAGCAGCAGCCGAAGCAGCAGCGTCTCGCCCTGCGCGTCCGAATCGGCTTCCACCAGCTCCAGCAGCTTTTCCCCGCTGAACGTCGGCGATTTGTACAGGTACGACAGGAAGTTGGCGGTCCCGATCTCGGGATGGCCGGCGACTTTCACGAATCTGGCGTACAGCTCCGAATCTTCCGGCAGCAGCGTCACCGCGATCAGCAGATTGCGGCGGACGATATCGTTGCCCTGCGCATCGTCCCAGTTATGGGAAGGTTTGTGCTTGAGATACGTGTCGAGCGACAGTTCGCCGGACAGGTATTTCGCCAGGCTCTGGCCGAGAATATTGCCGTGGACTTTGTCCGCCAGCGCTTCGAGCACCAGCTTCTCGATCCCGCCTTCGCTGCCCGGGGCCTGCCCTTCGTCCGACAGGACGCGGTAGACGTAGGCTTTGAGCAGCGGCCGCCGCAAAATGGAGAACAGGTACGCGGCCCGGCTGCGGTCGGCCAGCAGTTCGCCGCGCAGCGTGTTCCAGGCCGGCATGTAGCTGTCGATCTCGCGCGCAAGCGTGGCGATCAGCTCGAACGGCTCGTCGACGGGCAAGATGCCCTCCAGCACCGCATCGGGATCTTTGCCCGTGCTTTCCATCATCAGCAGCTCGGCGCGCATCTCAAGCGGCAGCGCTTCGTGCACGGCACGAACGGCCTCCAGCACCGCTTTATCCGTTTCGGCCGAAGACTCCAGCAGTCCGTCTTTGCCTCCGGCAAGCAGCAGCACGTAATAGAAAGCGCTGCGCAGCTGGCTCATGACGACATTCTGCTGCTCGCGGCGCAGCTTTTCCGCGGGATCGAGCGTCGAATCCGGGAACAGCCGCTCCCGCAGCCCGGCCCGGCGCGCTTCGACGTATTCCGGCGACAGGTCGAGCTGCGTCAGCGTATCTTTGAGCGGAAGCTCCCGGACCGCCAGCGGCTCGATCGCCTGCAGCAGTTCCCGGCGCAGGCTCTGCGCATCGCCGCCGAGCAGCGCCTGAAGCGCTTCCGGCAGCCGGCCGATCGTTTCGTTCGCGAACTCCGGATCGATCTGCGCGTACAGCTTCAGCAGCAGCAGCGTCTCCGCGCTGGTCTCGAGCGGCGCGGTATGCTTGCCGACCCGCTGGCTGACGTTGACCTGCGTGCGGAACATTTTGCGGACCCGTTCTTCGCCGACGTACCGGTGCATGAGCCGCAGACGTTCGAGCGACTTGGCCTTGCGCTGTTCCATATCGGCGATCCGGCGCGAACCGAGATTGACGCCGCTCAGGCTGTCGCCGATGCAGCTCCGGTACAGCGACTGCTCCTGGTACCCGTATGCGCCTTTGCCCATCGTACGCAGCAGAACGGCCGCCGCCCGGAAAAAGATTTCGCCGTCTTCTTTGCGTCCCAACTTGTCCAGCATATCGACCGTGCGGTACAGATACCGGTTCGATTCGACCATCAGGTCCGGAAATTGTTCGGTGACGCCCATCACGTATTCGATAATGGAATCTTTGCGGTCGACCGCCAGCGAATAATCGTCCGAACAGGCTTTGGCGAATTTCTCGACCAACGCGTCGACCTCGGGATGCTGCAGCTTCATGAATATTCCTCCTCAAAATAGTCTAATTGACGATCCGTCCGATCCAGTCCGCGAGCGCGTTCGGGGTAAGGGCCGCCACCTCCGCGCCGAGATCCGCAAACGTTCTTGCGGCGCGTTCGTCGTGCATCGTATGTCCTTCGAAATCGAGCGCCGTCAGCACCAGCAGCCGGGAGCCGCCGTCGAGAATGTCTTTGGCCGCCCCGTACATCTGCGCCGGCGGATACCCTTCGACCAGATCGCTGACGAGAATGAACAGCGTCCGGCCCGGATTTTCGATCAGCGTCTCGCCGTACCGCAGCGCTTTGGCGATATGCGTGCCGCCGCCGAGCTGCACGCTCATCAGCACGTCCACCGGATCTTCCAGGCGTCCGCTGAGATCGACGACCTGCGTATCGAACACGAACAGGCTGCTCTTGAGCGCGTTCAGCCGGTAGAAAATGCTGGCCATGACCGAGCTGTAGATGACCGAATCGAGCATGCTGCCGCTCTCGTCCACCGCGATGATGACATGCCATTTGTTATAAGCCTGCAGCCGTCCGTCAAAATAAAGCCGGTCGACGACGAAGCGGCGCTTCTCGCGGTCGTAGTTCTTGAGGTTGCGCGAGATCGTCTTCTTCATGTTGAGATTGCGCAGCGAACGCACGCGTCCGTCCGTATAGCGGCTGCGTTTGCCCGAGATGCTTGCCCGCGCCTCGGATTCGAGCTTGCGCCGCAGATCGTCGACGACCTGCCGCACGATTTCTTTGGCGCTGGCGACCACTTCGCCTTTCATCCGGCCTTTGAACTGCAAAATGTTCTTGAGCAGGTTCATGTTGGGCTCAAGCGACTCCAGCACCGCTTTGTCGGTCAGCAGTTCGCTCAGCCCGTAGCGGTCAAGCGCCTGCTTCTCCAAGATTTCGACCGTCTCTTTCGGAAAAAGTTCCCGTACCCGGCCCAGCCAGCCCGGCACGGTCAGGTTCGAGCCGCCGCGGCCGCCTTCCCGGCCCCGGTAGCCCTGCGCTTCGCCGTATTCCCGGTCGTACAAATAGCCCAGCAGATCGTCGAGTTCGCGATACGCAAAAGCTTCCGCCGAATACTCCTCCGTCCGGGACAGCTCTTCGTCGGCCGCCGGCCCGAGCAGCAGCCGCCAGCGGTTGAGCGTCTCGGCGCTCATTCCCGTTCCGGTTCCAGTGTCCATGCCGCATACTCCTCCCGTATCGCTTGATCGAGCTTCCGCGCCGCCTGCAGCGCCGCTTCGTTTACGGCCGGCGCTTCCACCTGCGAGGCCGGAATGCCGTGCAGCTGCGCGACCTTCGCCGCGATGCGCGACGTCTCCGGCGGCGTGAAGAACGTGAACGCCAGCCGAAGCTCCGGCAGCAGCCGCATAAATTCGTCATGCGGCAGACGTGCCAGCAGGCCGCTGAGGTCGGCCAGCAGTTCTTCGCCCTGCATCAGCGCATCGCGCGCCAGCGCGAATACGCCCTGCAAATATTCCGCGCTCCGGCGCGCCTGATCCGGCGAGCCCTGCATGTAGGCGCGGGCGCGCCGCGACAATTCGCCCGGTTCCAGCGCGCCGAGCCGGACCAGGATCGCCGCCGCCGCCCCTTCGAGCCGCGGCGGCAGTTCCGGCGCGGCCAGCAGCTCGCCGAGCCGGTCGCGGAAAGACTCGTCCGCATCGGCGCCTTGCGCCGGCCCGCCGCCGGTTCCCGCTGCCTGCGCGGAAGCAGCCGATTCGGCCGGAGCCGTCTCAGCCGCGGTCGTTCCCGCGACTGCCGGCCTGCCGCCGCCGAGACCGCTCCTGCCGGCGGCATGCATATGCAGCAGCTTCAGCCCTTCGACGGCCCGCGGCTGCTCGTCCGGATTCAAGCCGCCCAAGCCGGGCAGCCGCGACACGGCCGCTTCGTAAGCTTCGTCCGCCAATGACCGCAGCCGCGACTCGTCGAACACGCCGAGCAGGCGCCGGTGCGACACCAGGCGCTCCAGATGCTCGAGCGTCTCGCACAGCGACAGGAAGCTGCCGTCCTGCCGCAGCGCCGATTCCAGCCGATCGAACAATCGGCCGGCCAATGACTCCAGCCCCATGAGCAGCGCCTTGAGCAGCCAGCGCGCGGCTTCGCCGCTGTGGTGCGCGGGCAGCCGGTCCAGCTCTTCGGCGATCCGCGCCTCGGCCGCTTCTTCGACGGTGCCGCCGTAGATCGAGTTCTCGATCAGGCGCGCTTCCGTCCGCGACGAGTACGAATACGTCCACGTTTCCCGGACGAGGTTCATGTCGCGGCGCAGAGCCCAATCCGGGCCGGATTCCTTGTTCGCGAAGTCCGTGCCGAGAAATTCGGCGCAGTGCAGCAGCCGGCTCGCTTCACGGTGCGCCGGCTTGGCGTAAGGCTCCAGCGTCCGGCGGTGCCGGCCTGTCGCCCGCAGGTTCAGCCGGCACGCCACCGCCCGCGCTTTGAAATCTTCGACGATCGGCACGGAGAACGCGTTCGGCGCCACTTCCCCGATCCGGTCCCCGGTCATCAGCGCGAGCAGCTTCTCAAGCGGCCGATCCGCCGCAAGCGTGCGTTCGCCGTGGATGAACGCAGACGTCACGGCGTCCGTCAATTCGTACGCGCCGCTCTGGCTTTTGCTGCGCAGCGCGGCCAATCCCCGCATCAAGCCGTACGCTTCGATGCCGTCGGCCGTCGACACCGCTTCGCCTTCGCTGCGCAGCAGCCTGCCGAGCCCGGCCAGCAGATCCAGCCCCGCCCGTTCGTAAGGCTGCGCTTCCCCCTTCCCGAGCAGCGCCCATACCCGGTCGTAATAGCCGACGTAAGGCATGCCGCTCGCATACCCGTTCAGCCGGTCGGCTTCCTCGAACGTGTAGACCATCGGATATATCTGTTCGCGGATAAGACCGCGCTGCCGCTCATGGCCGCTGCCCACTTCCCGCTCGGCGTCACCCGGCGGCGGCGCGCCTAGATCAGCGCTCCCGCTGTCCCGCCCCGCTGCGGCTTCTCCGGCTTCCTCTTCGTCCGTTACCAATCCGTATGTATGGAATCCTCCGGTCACGACCAGCACCCGGCCGTATTCCGCCCGCGCCTGCGCGATATGTCCCCGCATTCTCTCTTCGCGGTCCAGGTCGCCTTCGCTGCGCAGCGTCTCCCGCGAATACGTCATTCGCGACAGCGTGCAGTACGCGAACACCCCGCGCACAAACTCGCGCGTCGGGCGGCTCACACCGCCGACCTCGAACGCCCGCTCCCACAGCTCGTCGAAGCTGCGGGCGCGGGCCGATCGGCACAGCCGCCCGATAAAGGCCGAGCCCGCCAGCAGCGCCTCGTCCTGGGCGGACGACTTGCCGCCTTCTTCCGCGGCCCCGGCCCGCCCGCGATAATCCAGGTCGATAAACCGCGCGGGAATACCCCGCGCCGCCGCTGCCCGGATCGCCGCATACTCCGGCGAATAATCCAGCAGCGGGAAATAGCAGGCTCCGCGTCCGCTGCCGTCCTCGTAGCCGTAATACAGGCTGACCGGCGCCCGGGTTGCCGGATCGGCCAGCACCGGAATCAGCGGATTGCCGCTTTCCGGTCCTTCGATCAGGACGATATCCGGCTTATAGTCCTCGAACGTCCGCAGCAGGTGATGGGCGCAGGCCGGACTGTGGTGCCGGATCGGGAAATGCACGACCGGACCGTCCAGATCGAACACTTTTTCCGCAAACAAACGCTCGATCTCCGCCAGTTCTTTTTCCGGGGCCAGCGCCTTCAGCCGATCCATTTTTTCTCCTTGTAATACGCGTCCCACAGCTGCTCCGTTCTCGCCCGTTCCTTGACCACTTTCGAGAAGTACGCTTTGAGCACGCTCAAATCTTTCGTATTCTCTTTGGCCACCGTTCCGAGCATGTTCTGCACGAGCCGCTCCAGCGACACGCCGCCTTCTTCATAATAGTAGGAAGTCATCGCGCTCTGCACGTAGACGGAGACCGCTTCCGCCGTGCTCATAACCGCCTGCGGCGTCTCGATCTTGTAGCCTTCGCGCGTGCGCCCGGTACGCAGCTCGATAAACGTCGTGGCCAGCAGCTCGACCACGTCGGGATCGATGTCCAGGTCCACGCCGCCCTGGCTGAGCAGGTTGGACGCCTGGGATTGAATGATCTTCGCTTCCATCGCCACGTTCTCGATCGGCCGGATCGTCTCGAAGTTGAAGCGGCGCTTGAGCGCGCTGCTCATCTCGTTGACGCCTTTGTCGCGAATGTTCGCGGTGCCGATCACGTTGAAGCCGGGCTTGGCGAACAGCACGCCTTCGGCCAACTCGGGAATGCTCATCACTTTGTCGCTCATGATGCTGATCAGGCTGTCCTGCGCTTCGGACGGGCAGCGGGTGATCTCCTCGAACCGGGTCAGGATGCCGTGCTTCATGCCCTGATAGAGCGGCGACGGCACGAGCGCGGCTTCCGAAGGTCCCCGGTCCAGCAGCATCGCGTAGTTCCAGGAATATTTGATCGTGTCTTCCGTCGTGCCTGCCGTGCCCTGGATCGTGTTCGTGCTCGTACCGGAGATCGCGGCGGACAGCAGCTCGCTCAGCATCGTTTTGGCCGTGCCGGGTTCGCCGACGAGCATCAGTCCGCGGTTGCCGGCCAGCGTCACGACCGCCCGCTCGATCAGCACGTCGTTGCCGTAAAACTTGCGCGTGATCGCGATCGGTTCTCCGTCCAGCAGCGCCGGCCGTTCCCGCCCGATCAAAAAGTCGCGCACGGCGGCGGGAGACAGCTTCCAATTCGGCGGCCGCTTGCCCGCGTCTTCTGCCCGCAGCGCCGAAAGTTCCCGCTCGTGCAGCACTTCGGCGGGCGGCTTGATCATCTCGATAGTCAATATCGTTCCTCCTCGTTATGCCACTGTTTATCCGATCATACGTTCCCCTTTTCATTTCTACGCCTATTTTAGCACACCCGACCGCCGGACCGCGAGGATACGCCGTTTAAATAGGTTAAAGCTCCCTGGAACCGGGAATAATCGAATTGTTCAACATGCCGTTTCCGGGTCCAAAGTCGCTTTTTTGGCAGTCACCCGCTTTTTTTTGAAAAAAACGAACTTTCCGCTTCGCCTGCGCGTATATGAAGCAAGGAACGGAAAGAGACATTTTCGCTCCTTGCTCTCTATCTTTTACCCAACGAAGGAGGTTATCGCATGACATTCGGAGTGATTATGTGCGTGATCGTGCCCGTTATCGTGATGGTATCCCTGGCCAGGCCGAAACCTAATAACCGCCGTTCGCGCAGAGGCTACAACTCGGGCTTCATGCACGATTCGGGCGGCGGATTTTACGGCGATTCCGGCAGCAGTTCCTGCGGCGACGGTTCGTCTTCCCACGGCGGAGGCGGCTGCGATTCGGGCGGCGGGGGCGGAGACGGCGGCGGCGGAGGTGGCGGAGAATGAATGACCCTGTATCAGGCGCACACAAAAAGAACGCGTAAATTCCCGGTCGGGAACAACGCGTTCTTTTTGCATGGGACAAAAGAAAAAGGGCCGCCTACATCACGACCCGGTTGCGGCCGTCTTCCTTCGCGCGGTACAGCGCCCGGTCGGCCAATTCGAACAATTCTTCGATCTGCGCGGACTGCTGCGGCGAGATAGCCGCTCCGATCGAGACCGTGACCGGAATGTGCAGCGCGTTCTCGTGGGCGGCGGCCGCCAGGCGAAGACGCTCCGCCATCTCGTACGTTTCCGCCACGCTTCGGCCCGGCAGCAGCGCCACAAACTCTTCGCCGCCGTAGCGGCCGCACAGGTCTCCCCGGTCTACCGTGTCTTCCAGCAGCCGGGCTACCGAACGCAGCACTTCGTCTCCGGCCGCATGTCCGTGCAGGTCGTTGACCGATTTGAAGCGATCAATGTCGATCAGCAGCAGCGAGAACGGCAGATTGTCTCCCTCCAGCTTCTCCAGCGCTTCGTCCAGCGCGCGGCGGTTCGGCAGCCCCGTCAGCGAATCGCGCAGCGCGGAGTGCGTCAGATCGCGGTGCTGCCGCTTCATCTCTCCGACGGACCGCATCACCGCCCGGTTCAACAGATCCGCTTCGCGGTTCCAGTGTCGGCGCACGACGGGAATCGAAGCTTCCTGCGGACGATCCGCGGCGCGCACGACGAAATCGGCCAAAGCGACGAACGGAGCCGCCAACCGGCGGGCCAGAAACAACGTACCGCCGACCAGAATCAGAAAAGGCACCAAAACGGCGACCAAAGTCCCGCGGATCTGTTCGGTCTGCTGCTGTTTCAATACGCTGTTCGGCGTCTGCGCGATCACTCCCCACCGGGTCGCCGGCACGAAGGTGTATCCGACGAGAAAAGGACGTCCTTTCCGGTCGGACACTTCCGTCTTCCCGCTTGCTCCGTTCAAAATCCGGGCCACGATCGGACTGTCGGTCAGGTCTTCCCCGATGCGTGTTTTGTCCGGATGGTAGATCACCTTGCCCTCGCAATCGACGACGTAATAGTAAGAGTCCGCTTCGTTTCCGTTCTGCACACCGAACAAGCTGCCCAGTACAGCCGGATCTTCCAGACGGATCGTGCCTCCGACGACGCCGAGATAGACCCCTTCCTCGTTATAAAAAGGTTCCGTCATCAGCACGATCATCTCTGCGTCCGCATCGCGGTAAGGCACGGACAGGCCCGGCTCGCTGCGCTTCAATGCCGCTTCCAGCGTGCGCTCGTCGATTTTGCCGAAATCCCCGTTCTCCCTGTACGAATGCATCTGCGTGATCTTCCCGCCGGTCTCCGCCACGAACACCGATTCGAAATACCCGCTGCTCTCGTGAATCTGCTGCAGTTCCTCCATGATCCGTTCGGGATCGCCCGAGATCAACTCCGCCATTTCGGAAGTGAACGCCGACAGACTCGTGCGAATCGACACGAACAGCATGTTCATCGTATGCCCGATCCGCTGCGATTCGCTGAAATTGGTGTTCAATACGCGCTCCGTGAGCAGCTCCTTCTCCGAGCGGTACGACGCCAGCAGCGTGATGACCAGCGTCAGCACGAAAGTGAGCACCACGAGTCCGGAAAATAAAGCACGCAGGCTGATCCTGCCTTTCGTTCTGAAAAAACTTTCGTCGCGGCCGCCCTTTCGTGGGTTCGACACTGTCTGCACGATATTCATCACCTTTACCCGAATTGATAAGCCGCCCTCTGCTTGCTTCCTTTCTATATATTACGGCAGAATTTGTCGATTTTTTAGAGGTTTTATCGAAACAATAGGTGACATTCGGAAATTTATGGATACCTGGAGTCAAAGAATGGGAGAGAAAGCAAAAAAGCGCGGCTGCCGTTGGGGACGGGAGCTGCGCTTTGGTTTCGATTATTTGCCGCCGATACGTTCGCGTTCGTTTACACCCAGCTCCGACTTGAGCGCCTCTTGCAGCACATGGGAGTAATTCACTTTGTTCGAAGCGGCCAAGTCATCGAGCCATTTCGGAATAGTCAACGTTTTCTTGACGGAGCGATTCGACATCTTATTGCGAAAAGGCGGCATCCACACTTCGACGAGGGTTACTGCCTGCGTTCTTGCCCCGTCCAGTTCGATGCGAAACGGACGCGAAGGCTGCGGAATGTCTTCGCCGTCTTCTTCCATGCCGTACAAGTGCAGCGCCAGGCAATCTTTCGCCATCTCGAGTGCTTGTTCGTCCGTCTGCGCGTCGGTAAAAGCTCCGGGAAGATCCGGGAATTCCACGGAAATCCCGTCATCCGCAAAATCCAGAACGGCGGGGAACACATAACGGTCTTTCATTTGTCTCGACCTCCTTGATGAGCTGCGTTTATTTCAGCCCTGCCTGTCTCAGGATGCTGATTATCGTTCTTTTCGTTAAGTCTTTATTGGGATGAGGAATGGTTACTTTGCCTAACTTGGTTGGGTGCTTGAACTGATGATGGTCTCCCGATGCTCTTACAAAATACCATCCGTCGTCCTCGATCATTTTGATCATCTCGCGCGAGGAATAACCCTTCATTTCATCCCATCACCATCCTTATTGATCTCGCCTTATTTTAACACGCGCCTTATTGACCTTATCTTAACACGTGTTTAAGCACGTGTTAAGATGAACGAAAAAACGCGAGTTCCCGAAAATCGGAAACCCGCGCCCTGCTTGACTTCATGAGATGCGGATGAAGGGAATTGAACCCCCGACCTAAATCAGCACAGGAATGGCGCACTACAACCGTTTATGCGAGGACTCAAGCTTTTCACGAAGCCCTACGTTATCTTAATTATAATATTTATAGATCCTATATTTCATCTTTATAATAAGGAAGCATAATGAGGAAAGATAGGTAATTTTGAAGCTCTGAGTACAATACTACGAGCAGAATTTTCACTGACAGGCTTGCCAAAAGAGGTAAGCAAATGATTCAAATCTACATATAAAGCTGACTTTATCAATTCGTTAGATTCTTCTTTACCAGAATTTAATTCCGCATAATGTTTCTTTAAGATCTCAATAATTTTATGCGCTTGTTCTTCTTCTAACTCTTCGCTAATCATATAATCCCATAGAGCATAGGATTCCGGATCGACAACCATATCACGCATTAATGAAAAATAGTATTCAAGCCTTGTCAGTCTAGCTTCAAGATCTTGATTTGACATGAAAACGCCCCTTTGATTAAAGTAAAAGCCCAATTGCTATGTCTGCAATTCTTCTTGACCATGAGAGTGGCACGCCAGCATCATAAATACTTTAGTCTTTGTCTGATTGCAGAGCTTACTGCACGTACTGGTACATCTGTAGTTCCATTATAAGTGATTGTTTTTATATCGCTTCTGTCTAGAGTCCTCTATTTGGCCATGCCTAAATATCTCTGTCCCAAAGGTTGAGTGATTTAAAATAAAATATATGTAGCGGCTTACTTTTTGCATATAATAATTACATTAAATCCAAAAGGAGTGAGTTTGATTGAATTTTTTTGATCAATTAAAAAAGAAGAAAATTGAATATGAAAATGATCCCTTAATGAACCCAGTGGTTGGACAATGACTTATGACGAAGCAACACATTACATCGATACAGGAATGATGATGACTAATAGACATTTCTACCCTGAAAAGAGTGTGAAGGAATTTATTCAACAAAGCCTTCTTGAACGTTATGAATAAAGCTGCTTTATCATCGAGGTACCGGGCAGGCCTTTTGAGTTTTTCGCTCTTAGGCTGCCTCTGTATATCTAACTAGATATACAGAGGCGTATTCAAGAAACAACAAGTACACGCTAGAGGGCTTTACGAAAACCTGTAGATTTGCAATCTTCGTCTCAACGCCTTAGATTGCCTATATTGAATACAGCGGGATACGAACATAATCATCGGTAACCTGCATAAGTATCAATGTCAGGCTCACTCAGAAGCGCACTGAGCTCTTCCGCCTGACATGACTCCACAGTGCCGTAGCGCGTATGATCGATCGTGCATCATATAACCAACATAGGATCGAACAACCTCTGTTGTAATCTGGTCAACTGCAGCAACCTCTGGGCGATCCTGCCCAAGCCACTCTAAAAAGTAACGCCAGTAGTTCCTACAATCTGCCAACGTTCGCTCTCTTAATCCTTCTGCTCGCTTGGCATTGTAGTACATATCAAAGACCATAGAGAGTGAAATTCGAATGGAACGCGACCCTTCCGACTGAGTTGCACGCTTGCTAGCGACCGTTACTTTCCCCTTACGCAGATCAATTTCCATACAAAAAAGAGCAATAAAAAGGCTGAACTCTCAAAGAGTCCAGCCTTAAAGGCATACAATCAAGTTAAATTTGTCATTGCTTCAATCCAATTTTCAATAAGTCGCTTTCTTTCTTCTTTTGACACATCTTTCGAGAACTCTAAGTAACGTTTTGATTCCGGAAAACGGTGTATTGATTTTAGAATAAGTTCATCCGCAAGAAAATCTTCTCCAAATTGGTAAAAAAGCAAGTAAGAACCTTCTAAAGTGCAATATAGATTAAAGCTAAATTCTATTTCTCCTTTTTTACTCCAAAAATGACCTTGCACATCAGGATCACATAATACATGTTTACCTTTCAACTTTGAAAGCCCATATTTAAACCCTTCTAATTGCGCAACAGTAACGTAATACTCATTAGTGTAATAAGTGTAAGAAGGTTTCCTTGGATTCAAATCCATTGTTTGTATTTGTACAATAGCTCTGGCTTCTTCTTTACTTGCTTTCTTGTTTTTTCTAAAAAAAATATCATCCAAGTACGGTGTTAATAAGCTTTCCGTTAGAAATTCCATATTATTATGATCTAAATCAACTCCATAACTAACTATAAATTTTTTCTGTTCATCGGTCACTTTGGACTCCCCCATTTAGGCAAAGTATTATGCTTCATTAAAGGATTGCATTCTTGAATGGCTCAAATCAGTGACCGCATTAGGTTCGTGGTCAGTACTGCACCTTATGTATTTTTCATTCAGTTGAGCATCGATATTGATTACAAATTCCAAGCTGCTTTTTTTGTTCAATAAATGCCAATAATTCTTTTTTTCTTCAATAAAACCGATACCAAAAAATCATGTATTTGAATATATTCAACAAATTTAATATCGACTAAGCACTTCCACAAAAAAGGATTTAATAAACTGCATAAAGAGCACTAGGTATCCCCTAGTTTGATGTAACGAGTCTGAAAGTATGAGAGTTAGTGCATACTGTTTCGATCTCATCTCTTACCTGGACATGGATCGATTTGCATGCAAAAAAAACCTCCTACGATTATTCGTAGAAGGCTTCGTGTAACCCGTAATTAGCACCAACGTTTTAGCACTTTTCAGGCTGGATTACGCTGCTCTTGCGAGCTGCCCTCCAAGCCCAATTACTGCGGACAAACGTTGATCTTACGGGATATTTGCGCTTGGATGCTGATGAAGGGAATTGAACCCCCGACCTACGCATTACGAGTGCGTTGCTCTACCCCTGAGCTACATCAGCTTATTTGGTATGCTGGAACAGCAACGAAATCTATTATACACCGATTCGGGAAATTCGCAAGCTTTTCGGAGCAAAAAGACGAAAAATTTCGCGTGTGCGTACGTGCGGTTTTTGACGCGGCTTTTCCGCGCTTGTTCCCGCGCCTTTTTGCTCCTGCTCCCTCCTGCTTCGGCGCTTACTGCACTTCGTTCGGTTCGGCCAATCGGGCTTGGACCGAAGCGAGCTTCTGGGCGGACGAGCCTTCTTTGTCGCGGCGGTCGTCGATCTTGACCGACGTGGAGACGCGCAGCGCGCCGGATTCGAAGGTGTGTTCGTGCAGCGCCTGTACCGCGTCCAGAATCCGGTCGAGCGGGCCTTCGATGATCGTGCTCATCGACGTCAATTCGTACCGGATGCCTTCGAGCGTCGCCAGCTTGCGCTGCATCTCCGCCACGTAGCCGCTCAGGCTCGTGCTGCCCGTTCCGATCGGAACGATCGTCAATTCCGCTATCGCCATGTTCATTCGCTCCTTTTGTTCGCGGATGCGGCGTTCGGTCCGCTCCGCGGTTGGGATGTGTTTATTGTATACCCCTTTGGCCGCGAAATCGAATTTGCGTCCGGTCCGCGCCGCTGCGGGCTTCGCGGCCAGAGGGCGTTTTCAACCTTGACGATTTGATTACTTTTTCGGCAGCCGTTTGTGGCAGTTGTGTGCCAATGCCCCTCCGTCGTCTTCACAACTACAAGATGTAGGTGTAGATTAAGGGCTCAGAGTCCAAATCTAGTATGAACCCTACATATCGAAAGGACGGAACCGACCATGAGCATCACCTTCCCCTTCTCTCCGGCAGCCCCAAACCGCGAGGCGCTCGAAGAAATTACCCGGATCGGGCGCGATATCGCGGACAGTCTCGACACGGAGACGCTGCGCGAGAACGCCAACCTGAACGGAGACAGCTTTTCCGGCAAAATGAGCAAATTCGGCAGCGAATACGCCAAATGGTACGCGCGCCGTCACGTGCTGCCGGCCGAAGTGGAAGCGGCCGTTCGCGGCAACACCGTCTACGTGCATGATCTCGACCATTACGCGGTCGGCACGACCAACTGCATCTTCATCCCGTTCGACAAGCTGCTCGCGCAGGGCTTCAGCACGGGCAGCGGCGATCTGCGCACCCCGCAGACGATCATGACGGCGATGGCGCTGACGGCGATCATCTTCCAATGCCAGCAGAACTCGCAGTACGGCGGCGTCTCGGCGAACAAGCTGGATCACGATCTGGCGCCTTACGTCGGCCGTTCCTTCATTAAGCATTTCCGCAAAGGGCTGGCCTATTTCGACTATTTCGCCGCGGAGCACCGGAATACGGATGAACCGGCGGCGCCGCGCGGGAAAGAAGCCGTGCCCGCCGACGCCGAACTGTTCATGGACAACGCCGAACTGAACGTCCGCTATCCGCACGCTTACCGCTACGCCTGCCAGGAGACGCGCCAGGAGACGTTTCAGGCGGCGGAAAGCCTCATTCACAATCTCAATACGATGTCGAGCCGCGGCGGCGGACAGATTCCTTTTACGAGTATCAACTACGGCACCTGCACGTCGAGCGAAGGGCGCCTCGTCATGGAGAGCCTGATGGAAGCGACGATGCGCGGGCTGGGCCGGGGGCAGACGCCGATTTTTCCGATCCAGATTTTCAAATGCAAAACAGGCGTCAACCGCAATCCCGGCGATCCCAACTACGACCTGTTCCTCAAAGCGATCGAATGCTCGACCCGACGGCTGTATCCGAACTTTGCCAACCTCGACGCGCCGATCAACGCGGAACATTACGTACCCGGCGATCCGGACACGGAATTCGCCACGATGGGCTGCCGCACGCGGGTCGTCGCCGACCGCTTCGGCCGCAACCGCCTGTCCGGCAAAGGCAATCTGTCGTTCAACACGATCAATCTGGTCAAGCCGGCGCTGGACTACGGAATCGCGCTCGGGCAGCGCGCAGCGGCAGACGAAGCCGGATACTACGCCATGCTGAAGCAATCGCTCGACGTCGCGCTTGCCGGACTGCTGCACCGCTACCGGATTCAGGCGAACCAGCCGGCCAAAGCGTCCGATTTCATGATGCGCGAAGGCGTCTGGGAAGGCGGTGAGCAGTTGGGGCCGGACGACAAGGTCGAAGGTCTGCTCAAGCACGGCAGCCTGTCGATCGGATTCATCGGCATCGCCGAATCCATGAAAGCCCTGTACGGCAAGCATCATGCGGAAGACGACGTCGTCTACGCCAAAGCGCTGCAGGTCGTCCGTTATATGAGAGCTTACTGCGACGAGATGAGCGAGAAGCACGATCTGAACATTACGCTGTTCGCCACCCCGGCGGAAGGACTGTCGGGCAAGTTCACGAAGAACGATGCCCGGGAATACGGCCGGGTTCCGGGCGTGACCGACCGCGAATATTACACGAATTCGTTCCACGTGCCGGTCTATTACAAGGCGACGGCGGCGCGCAAAATTTCGCTCGAAGCGCCATTCCACGAACTGTGCAGCGCCGGCGCCATCTCGTATGTCGAGCTGGACGGCAACGTGCGCAGCAATCCGGAGGCTTTTCGCAAGATCGTCGTCTACGCGCTGGAGCGCAACGTGAGTTATTTCAGCATCAACCACCCGATCGACCGCTGCACGTCGTGCGGCTACGAAGGGATCATCGGCGAGTCGTGCCCGTCCTGCGGCAAACCGGAGACCGAAGTGCACATCTCGCGCCTGCGCCGCGTGACCGGCTATCTGACCGGCGACTACCAGACGCGGTTCAATGGAGCGAAGCAGGCCGAAGTGCGCGACCGGGTGAAGCATGCGGGGCAGTCCGTTCGGGCAGAACGGGAATAACGCAAGGCCGGAGCACCGGCGGTCCGATCAGGGAGGCAGGAAGAAGATGAACATCTGCGGGTATTATCCCGAATCCATTAATGAAGGCGAAGGACTGCGGGCGTCTGTGTTCCTCAGCGGCTGCCGGCATGCGTGCAAAGGCTGCTTCAGCGCGCGCACGTGGAATTTCGATTACGGCGAGCCGTTCGACGACGGGCGCCAGCGGGCGATCATTCGCGAGATGGCGGACAATCCGCTGCTCGACGGGCTGACGCTGGCCGGTGGCGATCCGTTCTTCTCGGCGGCGGAGGCGGCGGCTTTCCTGGATCTTGCGCGCGAGACGCTTCCGAACCTCGACGTCTGGCTCTATACCGGCTACACATTCGAGCAGCTGGCGAGCCGCCCGGACTCCGACGAATATGCGCTGCTGCGGCGCGGCCAGGTGCTCGTCGACGGGCGGTTCGAAGCGCATCTGCGCGACGTGTCGCTGACGTACCGGGGCAGCTCCAACCAGCGGCTGATCCGGATTCCGGAGAGTCTGGAGAGCGGCCAAGCGATAGTATGGAAAAGAACGCGGTCGGAACACGGTGTAATTGTGTAGTTTTGTACTGTGTAAATATATACCTATATAAATCCAGTTCAGTATTTAATTGTTGACAACCTGCTTCGCATTCAGTAAGATAAGCTTAACTTTATGGAAGACCCCAATTTCATACTTGATCTTTCCTTAACCGGGTAAGAGGGAGTAGCTTTTACAGCAAAGTCGTCAATACGGGAGCATATCCCCGGCTTTGTTGGCAACCTACGTTGTTAGCGAGACTTTTACCGCTTCAGGTTACGTTTGTTCGTGCATTGGTGCACGTCTATACATTCGTACCCTTTGGCGGTAAAAGTCTCTTTTGTTTTATTGGGGTCTTGCCATGAACCAGAGGGAACTCAATCCCCTACAAAAAAGGAGTGAAGCTCATGGATTTGTCGTTGGCGCTAGAATACGGATGGGTACTGCTTGTACTCATCGCGCTTGAGGGCCTGCTTGCCGCGGATAACGCGCTCGTCCTGGCCATCATGGTTAAACCGCTGCCGGATGAACAGCGCAAAAAAGCTTTGTTCTACGGTCTCGTCGGAGCGTTCGTGCTTCGGTTCGGTTCCCTGTTCGTCATCTCGTTCCTCGTGGACGTATGGTGGATCCAGGCGATCGGCGCGGCTTACCTGCTGTTCATCTCGTTGAATCATATCATCAAGGCGATTCGAAGCCGAAAGACCGAGACCGACGAAGCGGAAGAATCCGCAGAAGGCAAAGGCGTCGGCAAAAAGAAAGTCAGCTTCTGGGGCGTCGTCCTCAAAGTCGAGCTGGCGGATCTCGCGTTCGCGGTCGACTCCATCCTCGCGGCTGTCGCTCTCGCGGTGGCACTACCTCCGACCAACTGGGGCACGATCGGCGGTCTGGATACCGGACAATTCGCGGTTATCTTCGCCGGCGGCTTTATCGGCCTCGTCATCATGCGTTTCGCGGCGAACCTGTTCGTCGGACTGCTTCACTCCCGTCCGGGTCTTGAAACGGCCGCTTTCGTCATCGTAGGCTGGGTCGGCGTCAAGCTCGGCATGCACACCCTCGGCCACGAAGCGATCGGACTCGTGCCGCACGATTTCGTGGAAGGCACGCTCTGGAAAACGACGTTCTACGTCGTCCTCGTCTCCATCGCCCTGATCGGCTGGTTCACGTCGAAGAAGATCGAAGTCAAAACGCACGAAGATCCGATTCGCGAAGTCGAAGAACAAGCCAAGAAGCTTCCGAAGATCGACAAGTAAGTCCAAGCGCTTTGCAATGCGCGATATTTCCCGGTACCGGATCGTCCTCTAGGACTGTCCGGTACTTTTTTGCGTCCGTGAAAAAAAGCGCGTATCGGAAGATGTTCCTATTAATCTTTTACGAGTAGATTTTGCGAAATCTTTTTAAACATTGCTATAAACTTTCATTTTCCTGCACCGATAAATAAATCAAGAAGATAACACACCAACAAAAAACGACAAAGTAAACGGATAAACGACAAATACCCAAGAGAGAGGTGCAGCACTCATGATCATGCTGAATACTAAAGGAATTACGGAAGTTCTTCACAAACAAATCGCGAAATTCTTCGAAGCCGAACCCGTTCTTCTCGAACTGACCCAGGACATTCACACCAACCAGGGCGAACAAGCCGGTCAGACGCTGCACTTCTCGAATCCGCACTACTGGGTCAAAGTCATGGACTGCTCGTTCGAAAGCTACGTCAGACCGGTTATCCTGTGCGAAGTGATCTACTTCCTCAAAAAAGAATTCATGGACGCCGAAGTCGAAGTGAACGTCGATATCGACCTTTCCGCGGACGCCGAAGAACGTATCCAAATCTCCGCCTGCATCAGCTTCAACGACCAGGTCGAACTGGAGCGCGGCGAACTGAACAACCTGATTGATCTGGCTCTGCAGCTCAAAGACAAGGAATGGTTCGAAGAATTGTCGAATCGCTATAACGCGATCAGCGCGTAAGCCTCCGCCTTATCTTTTACGCCAAGCAGCCATTCACAAAAAACGATCATTCATCCATTTTCCATCATATTCATCCAGCATTTTGAATGCCGCACTTTTGGGTGCTTCGCGGCTTCCCGGCCGGTATCCTTCCTCTCAGACTTCCTCTTTCGCAGCCGGGACCCGCTTCATCATATTTCCTCCTCCTTCATTGACGGCGGATCGCCCTCCTCTCCTTCCAGACCCGATCACGCGTGCAGGCTCCGGATTCCCCCGAATCCGAAGCCTCTTTTTTTTGCGTTTTTTGTGCACGTTGACGGCGGGGCGGCGCGGCGTTATACTGGGAATCACAATTTCAAACGTTCAGCATGCCGATGACGAGCATCCAACTCCGAGGCGTTTTCGTCAAGGGTCCGCGCGCACGTTCGTCCGCCGCGCCGACTCCCTAAGTCAACCGGTATTCGCCCGTTATCGCGGAATCCAGAGCGGATCGTTCCTGAAGGAACGGTCAAATTGGGTGGCACCGCGAGCGTACATACGCCCCTCGTCCCAAACGAGAGGGCGTTTTTGCGTTTTTTTATTCTTATTCCCAAGGAGCGTGCACACCCATGATGGACATGAAGCAGATTCGGGCAAAAGCGGAACAATTTCAGGCGGCGGCCGACGGTAAAAAAATAAAGCTGTCGATCGCCGAGCTGCTGGAGACGGACGAACGCAGGCGGGAGCTGGCCGAACGCTCGGAGACGCTGCGGGCGCGGCGCAACCGGTTCAGCGAAGAGATCGGAGCCTGCCTCGCCGCAGGCGACAAAGCCGAAGCGGATCGGCGCAAAGAAGCCATTCGGACGGAAAAAGCCGAGCTTGCGACGGTGGAGACCGAACTTGCCGACGTGAATCGGCGCTACCGCGAGCTGATGGACCGGGTGCCGAACCTCGTGTCGGCGGATACGCCCTACGGAAAATCGGACGCGGATAACGTGGAAATCGCGGTCGTCGGGGAGCTTCCGGCCTTCGATTTCGAACCGCGCGACCATGTCGAATTAGGCGACCTGCACGCTTTATTCGACATGGAGCGCGGCGTCAAAGTCGCCGGTACGCGCAGCTATTTCCTGACCGGCGACGGCCTGCGCCTTCAGCGTGCGGTGCAGCAGCTGGCGCTCGACCTGCTCGAAGAGCGCGGCTTCACCGGCATGGACGTTCCGCTGATGGTGCGGACCAAAGCGATGCGGGACACCGGATTTTTCCCGACCGGGCAGGATCAGGCGTACAAGATCGAAGGACAAGACGCCTGGCTCGTCGGCACGTCGGAAGTGCCGCTGATCGCCTACTTCGCAGACGAGATTCTCGACGTGGAGCAGCCGATCCGCGTGGCCGGCATCTCGACCTGCTTCCGCAGCGAAGTCGGCTCGGCCGGACGCGATACCCGCGGCTTGTACCGCGTGCATCAATTCGCCAAAGTCGAGCAAATCGTCATCTGCCGCGGCGAAGAAGCCGAAGCGGAGCGCCTGCTGCAGGACATTACGCGCAATGCGGAAGACCTGCTGCGCCTGCTTGAACTGCCGTACCGCAAAGTCGCCGTCTGCATCGGGGACATGTCGCAGAAAAATTACAAGCAGTACGATATCGAGACGTGGATGCCGAGCCGCGGCGCTTACGGCGAGACGCATTCGGCGTCGAACGTCGGCGACTTCCAGGCCCGGCGAGCCGGGCTGCGCTACCGGGGCGAAGACGGCAAACTTCGTTACTGCCATACGCTGAACAACACGGCCGCCGCCGTCCCCCGCCTGCTTATTCCGCTGCTGGAAAACCATCAGCGCGCAGACGGCTCGATCTACCTGCCGCCGGCGCTTCGCCCGTATATGGGCGGCCGCGAATGCCTGGCCGCTCCCGCTCCGGCGCTGCCTGATCCGATGACGAAAAATGTCGAAAACCAGTCGTAAAGCGCGTGAAACTGACCGTCGTTCTTCCGGGAACGACGGTCTTTTTTTGCCTGCCCGCCAACTGGATTCTGATATGCACAAAATATATTTTTTTACATTTATATGGTTTAGGTCTCAAAAAGCAGTTCTCCTCTGACGACAAATACATATATCAAGTCAAACGAAAAAAACCCGGGCAGCAGAAGCAGACGTGCCGGATGGCCCCAATACGATAAAACGGAGTGATTGGACATGCGTTGGTTCAGAAATCGGAAAATTTTTACCAAGTTAATGATTGTCGTCATGACCCTGACCCTCTTGACCGCCGGCGTCGGCCTGTACGGACTGTCCAATATCAATATGATGAAAACGAACCTGAACGAACTGTACAGCGACAACATGATTCCGCTGCGCAAGCTGGCGAATACCGAAACGTCGCTGCTCAAGCTTCGCGTCACGTCCCGGGATATCGCGATCGCCGACACTCAGGCCCAGAAGAAAGAAATCGCCGACACGATCGCTCCGCTGAGCGAACAAGTAACGGCCAACATGAACGATTATCGCCTCAGCCCGCTTACCCCGGAAGAAACGCTGCTGCTCGCCGAATTTGACGCGCAGTGGGCCGAATATCAGGAACTGTACGCCAACGCGGTCAAATTGGCCGAGACTTCGACCAATGCCGTTTTCCAAAAATACGTCACCGATGAGGTCGGACCGACCAGCCAAAAGCTGTACGAATCGATCGAAAAGCTCGGCAAAATCAACGAACAGCAGGCGACCGCGACCGATACTTCTTCCCAGGGCGACGTCTCGAAAGCTTCGCTGTGGACGATGATCGTTATCGCCGCCGCGCTCGTCTTCGGCGTCCTGCTCGTCCTGCTCGTGACGGCCATGATCAGCAGCCCGATCAAGCGGATCGGCGGCGTCCTGCGCAAAATCGCCGACGGCGACCTGCGGGAGAAATACGAGTACGCGGCCAAAGACGAAGTCGGCGAACTGTCCCAATCCGTCAATAAAATGGTCGACACGCTGTCCAGCCTGATCGGCGGCATTCAGGATTCCGCGCAAAGCGTAGCCGCTTCGTCGCAGCAAATCTCGGCCAGCACGCAGCAGATCGCCGGCGGCACGTCCGTGCAGCTGCAATCCGCCCGCTCGATTAACGAACTGTTCAAAGACATGGCAACGGCGATCGACGACGTGGCCAAAGGCGCGGAAGGTGCGGCGGAACTGTCGAACGCGACGGTGGAAATGGCCCATTCCGGCGGCGAAACGCTGCAGCTTGCCCTGCAAAGTATGGAAGACGTCACGCAGCAGGTCGGCAAACTTGAAGAACATTCCACGAAAATCGGCGATATTATCGGCGTGATCGACGATATTTCCGCCCAGACGAACCTGCTCGCCCTGAACGCCGCGATCGAAGCGGCCCGGGCCGGCGAGTCGGGCCTCGGCTTTGCCGTGGTTGCGGACGAAGTGCGCCGTCTGGCGGAACGCAGCGGCGACGCGACCAAAGAGATTACGTCCATTATCCGCTCCATGCAGCTCAATATCGAACGCAGCGTCACGGCCGTCAACACGAATCTCCAGCATGCGAACGATTCGGGCCGCGCGTTTAACGAGATCATCGACCGGGTCGGCAATACTTCGCTCAAAGTCAACGGCATCGCCGCGGCCAGCGAAGAACAGGCTGCCCAGACGAACGAAGTCATGCAGACGCTCACCGGCATCACGATCGCCAGCGAAGAGTCGGCCGCGGCCAGCGAGCAAACCGCCACGTCTTCCCATGCGCTCGCCCAGCTCGCGGACCAACTGCATATGTCGGTATCGACTTTCCGGGTGTGAGTGCCGGGGTCTGCGGGTGAAGGCGGGAGAAGTGCGGTTGAGTGCGGAGGCGGGATTGGGATTGGTGTAGAGATTCGCGGGATAGATTCGTGGGATGGATTCGTGGGATGGATTCGTGGGAGCGGAGATGCGGGATCGGGGTAGGCTCAATAGGGATTCGTGCAGGGATTCTTAGGTTGGGGATGCCTACAGCGGAATCAGACTTGGAGTGTTGGTGTGGATACGCCCGTGGCCTACATTTCGCTCTTACCGTCGCCTGATCCCTTGCATCCCGACGCCCTGCAGGTCTGCGAATTGCGTGGCGGGCGTATCGGCCAAAAGCCATACGGAGCCCTCATCATCCGCCTGTCCGCTCATCCATGAAATAACGTCCTGAGGACACTTAAATGGCCTCTGCTTGCCCGTGCGGGGCGGAATAGCTGCGTGAGAACAGCTATTTCTTCGCACGGAGATCGAAAATGTCTTTTTTTCGCAAAATAAGTGGATCTGCGCAGTTATTTATTTTCCGGACGGATTTTTGGGCAAAATAAGTGTTCCTACGCAATTAAAACGGCTGCGCTGCACTTTGCGGGGCATTCGATCAGGCGCTTCTTCTAAGATGAACGGGCGATAAGACGCCGCCGCGAAAAGCAAAGAGGCTCTAACGGATTGTATATCCGTTAGAGCCTCTTTTTTGGCGCACATTCGCCTGATAAAGGATCGTACCGACGCTTAACCGGCGTAAAGACGGGGATTGGGCCGGAAAAACAGGGCGATCCGTCGTTAAGCGGCGCCTGTGCCCGTTGAACATTCCAGAAGACCCAAATCCGCCGCCAAGCGTCTTCCCGTTCCGTTAAAACAGGCGCGCTGGCGCTGGCGTGCCTCAATCGCTATTTGGATAGGGAATGGCTGGGGTGCGGGCGCACCGAACGCAAGAGGCTCGCGTCCCTACAGCGCTTCGATCACGTCGCCGGCGAGCAGCGACGCGGGATGCTCGCGTCGCTCGGCGGCGCGTTCGCCGGCGCGGCCGTGCAGGTAGACGCCGAACGACGCGGCCTGCAGCGGGGACAAGCCTTGGGCGATCAGGCCGGAGATCGCGCCGGTCAGCACGTCCCCGGTGCCTCCGGTCGACATGCCCGGATGCCCGGTCGTATTGACGAACACGGCGCCGTCCGGCGCGGCGACGAGGGTGCGGGCGCCTTTGAGGACGAGCGTGACGCCGCGATCGACGGCGTACCGGCTGGCCGCGCCGATCCGGTCCCGCTGAAGTTCGGCGGTCGGCACGCCGAGCAGGCGGCCCATCTCGCCCGGATGCGGCGTCAGCACGACATTGTCGCGGCGGCCCCAGCCGTGGACAGCGTCTCCGGCGTCGGCCAAAATGTTCAGCCCGTCCGCGTCGAGCACGAGCGGCACGTCGGAGCCGGTCCACAGCTCTTTGAGCCAGTCGACGTCGCCGTCGAAACGGCCAAGTCCGGGACCGATCGCCAGCGCGTCCATCCGCTCGGCCAGCTTCAGGATCGTGCCGGCGGAAGCCCGGTTCCAGCCGTCCCCGGCCGAAGCTTCGGCGACCATCAGCTCCGGCACGTGGCCGACGATGTCCGGCAGCAGCGCCTGCGGCAGCGCCCACGTGACCAGGCCGCTGCCGATCCGCAGCGCGGCGCGGGAAGCCATGAAGCCCGCGCCGCTCATCAGGCGGCTTCCGCCGACGACGAGCACATGGCCGTAGGTGCCTTTGTGGCTGTCTTCGGCACGCCGCCTGGACGTGTCGACGCCAAGCGTTTCGCGCAGCGAACGCTCGGTAATCAGATGCGCGTTCGGCGGTTGTTCGATCCGCCCGGCGGCCAGCCGCGGAATGCCGACCGCGCGCACGCGGACTTCGCCGGCGGCTGCGGCGCCGGGATACTGCGCCAGCCCCGCCTTCAAGAAGGCGATGCAGACTGTGCGCACAGCGCGGATACAAGCCTCCGCGGTCTGTCCCGTATCGGCGTTCAGGCCGCTCGGCACGTCGGCCGCGACGATCGGCAGGCCGCTGTCGTTCGCGGCCCGGATCAGCGAAGCGTAAGGTTCGCGCGGCTCTCCGCTCGCGCCGACGCCGAGCAGCGCATCGACAAGGCCCGTATACGGGCGGAAGTCGAATTCGGCGGGATCATCCGGCGTCTCGACGGCGGCAATGCCGGAGCGCCGGGCCGCGGCGAACTGGGCCGCCGCTTCTGCGGAGAAGCGCTCCGGGCTCTCGGCGCACAGGATCGAGACGCGGACGCCGGCATCCTGCAGGTAACGCGCGGCGGCCAGTCCGTCGCCTCCGTTATTGCCTTTGCCTGTCAGGACGAGCCAGTGTTCACGCTCCGACCCGTCGAACGGAGCGATCAAAGCGTCCTCGTACACGGGACTCGTCGAGGTTACTCCGCGCTTGGGCGAACCGTCCGGACGGGTACCGGCGCCCGTGGCGTTCACCGTGCCGGGTCCGGCTGGCGTGCGGCTGTCCCGGCACCATTGAAGCACTTCTTCGGCCACCGCGCGGCCCGCGGATTCCATCAGCGCCATCGACGGAATGCCCAATTCGTCGATCGTGTAGCGGTCGATCGCCTTCATCTGCTGCGAGGTTACGATTAGCATGGTCAGCCTGTTCCCCTTTCGCGGTTACGATTGCGGTGATTCGGAGACGCTCGGTGGAGCGGCGATTCCGGGTTCTTTTTCATCATAAAAAGACTTACGTCCCGAAGATGCGGGCTGCGCCCGCGAAAGCTCGATCCGCGTTCGGTTCAGTAAGCGACCGTGAAGCGCGCACGGATAAAGTTCGGATCGTCGAGTTCGTCGATGACGGCCGCGGCAAAATCTTCCACGCTGATCCGGCTGTGTCCTTCGTCGTCGGTCACGAGCAGCGACATGCCGACACGGAAATTGCCGGTCCGGCGTCCCGGTTCGATCCAGGCGGCCGGGCTCGCGTACGTCCATTCCAGCTCGCTCTGCGCCAACACTTCGTACGCGTCGGCATGGGCCTGCGCCAGCGGAAGCAGCTCTTCCGGATAGTCCGGACCGTCCATCAGCCGGACGCCCGGCGCGGTCAGCAGCGTGCCCGATCCGCCGACGACGATCAGCCGGTCAACGCCTGCGGCCTGTGCTCCTTCGATCGTCAAGCGCATCGCTTCGGGCAGCAGGGGCGCTTCGCCCGGCTCCGAACCGAACGCGCTCAGGATCGCGTCGCAGCCCGCGGCCGCCGAAGCGATCGCGCCGGGAGCGAGCAGATCTCCTGCGCGTACTTCAAGCGCCGCATGTTCCTGGCCCAGCAGGGCCGGTTCGCGCATCAGCACGATGACCTCGCATTTGCGGTAGAGCGCTTCCGTAACGAGGCGGCGGCCCATCTGGCCCTCCGCTCCAAGTACCAATACTTTCATCAATTCCACTGTATATTCCGTCCTTTCGTGCGGCCGCCGGGCGGCCGAAGATTTGAAGACCCTTCCGTCGAACGAATATCGAACGTATCGGAAGCGGATCTTGGTCTTGCGTGCTGCAGTATGTGTTCGTCATGCGCGGCTGCCTTACGTTTTAGTACCCGTTTTGGGAGAAAGCCTCTCAACGCCGACGCGCCGAGCCGCCACAATCGATCGCTTGAATCGGCCGATGTGGCGTCCGCCGTTCTCCCCGCGTCAAGAATTGTACGCGTGCAAAAGCGCTTTGTCCATGAATTCGCTTTATTGAAGCTTGAAGCGGCCGGATGCTTGTGTAATAGTGGGGAGGACAGGTTATGCGAGAGGAAGGCGAAACGGAATGGAAACGTATGTCTGGCTGGCGACGGCCGCCTTTGCGATATGGATTTACGAACAGGCCCGCCGGGCGCTGGGCCGGCAGGCGGCGAACCGCGAGCGGCGCCTGCGCGCGGCGCTGGAGACGCTCGGTTCGGCGGCCGCCCGGCTCGACGCCGCGATGGCGGCGCCCGAACCGGCCGCAGCGCCAAACGGCGAACTGCGCGAACGGCTGCTGCTCTGCCAGGGCATGCAGGGCTTCGCCTCGGATCTGGACGGCCATCTGGCCCTGTATCTGGAAGACGGCGAAGCCGACCGGCTGCCGCTGCTGCACCGGGCGCTGCACCGCGAATTGGAACGGACCCGCCACGAGCTGGGTCTCCTGCTCGAACGCGAAGAGCGCCCTTCGTGGGGCGGCGGCTTCCTGCGCCTGCTGAAGCCGGCGCTCGTGCCGGTGCTGCTGGCGGCCGCGGGCGCCGCCGTCTGGCAGTACGCCCGGGAACCGGAGCTTGACGGCTCCCCGTGGCTGCCGCTGCTTCGCCTGCTGTCGTGGCTGCTGGCGGCCCTGCTCGCCGCCCGGCTGCTTGAGCCGGGCTACCGGGCCGAACGGCCCGTACTGCGGCGGCTTGTGCCGCTGCTGGCCGCGGCCCCGGCGCTGCTGAACGCGCCGCTCGGCGCGGAAGCCGCTCCGTGGCTGCTCGCCGCGCAGCTGGTGCTCGCGGCGCTCGGTTTTGCGGCGCTGCGTCCCGCCGACGCCAAGCGGCGCGAGCGCCCTTATGCGGGGCATTCGCCGCAGCTCCACCCGTCCACGGAGCGGGCGTCGACCTTCCCGAAGCGCAGCTCGGGCGGACCGGGCCACGCGGGCCATGCGGCGCACGCAGCCCAGCGGCCGCTTGAAGCGCCGGTCGAAGCGGCGGCTCCGGCCGGCCCGGGGCGGCCGGAGCCCGGGCCGGAAGCGGAAGGCGCGCTCAGCCCGCGCTGAACGGCCGCGTGCCCGGACGCAGGCGGGATGCCGATAGGAGGCCGATGCTTCGCCGCCGATGCCATCCCGGCCTCGCCCTGCTCGGCCCCGGCTGTCATCCAAGCCGGATCAGCACGCCTACATACGCAAACAGACCGCGGCTCAACCGCCGCGGCCCGATAAAGATGAAGCAGCCGGTATCCGGCTGTTTTTTGTTTTTTTCGAATACCCTTTTGCAGCAATCTCCGATTTTCAGAAACGTGCAAACCTTCGCCGCCCGGCACGCTTCACTTCTCGTACTTCGCCCGGTGCTCGTCTTTCATCCGCACGTAATCTTCGTCCGTTTTCGCTTTTTCCCATACCTGCTTGAAAATGGCCGCCGATTCGGCTTTGACCGGATCACCTTTGCTTAACGACAGCGTGCCGTTCTCCGCGTACTTGCGGCCGCCTTTGTAGTTGGTGTACCGCCTTGCGCGCGTATAGCCCATCTGCAAAAACTTGCGTGCCATGTCCATGCCGACGAAATCGTCTTCTTCCTTGTAGGCCAGAAACATGGCGTAGATCTTCTCCGACGACTCGCGCGCGATGTCGGGCGTCTTGAACCGCCAGTGCGGCAGAATCTCGCCTTTGTACGGCTGGACGAGCAGCACACCCTGCTCGCCGCGCCCGACGCGGTACAGCTCCGGCTGCTTGCGCAGATCCAGTTGTTCGTAATCCAGTTCGTAGTCGAATGCCTTCATCGCGTCAGCCTCCTTATGCCGTGGCGGGCACGGCGCTCCTGTGATCGGACGATCAGATCGTGAAGATCGGATCGTGAAGATCAGATCGTGAGGATCAGATCGTGAGGATCAGATCGTGAAGATCAGATCGTGAGGATCAGATCGTGACGTCGGCCGCGTCCGGCAGCGGGCAGACGCACACCGGACGATTAAGTTCCAGCGCGAAGCCGGTCGGCGTCAGTCGGCCGTCTTCTTCCCCGATCGCAAAAGAAACGATCTGGCCGCTGTCTTGATGCGCCGCGAGCAAAAATCCGTCCGTAATCGCAAAATGCCTTGGCACGCGGCCGCCCGACGGTACGCGTTCCACAAACGTCAGCCGTCCGTTCGACAGATCGGTCTTGAACTGCGTAATGCTGTCGTCGCCCCGGTTCGAGACGTACACGAAGCGTCCGCACGGCGATACCGCCGTATGCGCCGCCGTATTCGCCGGATCGGACGCCTGCAGCTCGGGCAGCAGCGGTTCGCTCTGGGCCGGCGCCAGGCGCCCGCTTTGCATATCGTAATCCAGCATCGTCACCGTGTTGTCCAGCTCGCCCGTGACGTACGCCCATTTTCCCTTGGGATGAAAAGCCATCGTGCGCGGGCCGGTCCCTCCGGGCAGTTCGATCTCTCCCTGATTGAACAGCCGCTCGTCTTCGAGCGTGTACTGGGCGATCCGGTCGGTTCCGAGATCGGGCGCAAACAGATAGACGCCGTCCGGCGACGAAACGAACGAGTGCGGATGCGGCTCGGTCTGGCGTTCGGGATGCGGGCCGGACCCGGTATGCCGAACCCGGCTCGTCTGTTCGAGCACGCCGCGGTCCCGGACCGCAAACGCGACGACGCAGCCGCCGTAATTGGCCGCGAGCAGCATTTTGCCGTCCGGCGTCGGTTCGACGAAGCACGGCGAAGAACCTTCGGAAGACTGCCGGTCGTTGGGATTCAGTTCTTTGGTGTCCGGGTCGATCGTGTAGGACAGGATTTCGCCGTATTCTTTTTCGCTGACCGCATATAAATTTCTCCGATTCGGGCTTATCGCCAGATACGAAGGATTCTCGATGCCGCCCAGGCCGGATACGACGTGCATTTCGCCGTTCTCCGTGTTCAAGGTGGCGTGAAACAGCCCTTCTTCGGTATCCGAAGCGTAAGTGCCTACGTAAAAATGCCGGGTATGATCCAGTGCCGTCATGTTCTCATTCTCCTTTTATGTCAGCCCGTACTTGCATGCAAAGCGGGCTCGAAATCGTGGTCGGTTTGACTATTATTAACAAAAACCTACCCTTTCTGAAACGAAACCGCCGAAATTCGCCCGGATTCGACAATCAAAATCTCGCAAAACCTTGCGCAATCCGTGCTTTTGCAGACGCCGCATTATATACTGAAAGGAAACGAACCTTTATTCGGATATTGAAAATCGCTACCATTTGGAGGAAGCTATGGAACTGGACATCACCGAACAATCGCTGCCCGTTTACGAAGCGCTCGCCAGCAAAGTCCGACTCAATCTGCTTGCCCTGCTTGCCGAGCGGCCGATGAACGTGCGGGAACTGGCCGAAGCTTCGAACCTCAGCAGCGCGATCATGACCATGCACGTGCGCAAGCTGGAGACGGCCGGGTTGATCCGGACCGAACGGATGGCCGGCCGCGGAGGCGCGCGCAAAGTCTGCTCGCTCGCCGAAGACCGCATCGAAATCACGCTGCCCAAAGCGGGCAGCGACCGGCGTTCCGTGCATCCGGTCAACGTGCCGATCGGCCATTTCACCGATTGGGAAGTCTATCCGACCTGCGGGCTGGCCACGACGGAGAAAATGATCGGCCAATTCGACGACCCGAGATTTTTCCTGTCGCCGGAACGGGTCAACGCTTCGATTCTGTGGTTCGGACAAGGCTTCGTCGAGTATCGCGCCCCGAATTTCCTGCTGTCCAGCCAGACGCCCGAAGAACTGGAAATTTCGATGGAGATTTCGTCCGAAGCGCCCGGCATCGACGAAGACTGGCCGTCGGACATTACCTTCCATCTGAATGGCGTCGATCTCGGCACGTGGACCAGCCCCGGCGATTACGGACGGCGGCGCGGCAACCTGACCCCGGCCTGGTGGCCAAACGATATCAACCAGTACGGACTGCTCAAGCGGCTCAAGATCAACCGGACCGGCACGTTCATGGACGGCACGCCGCTCTCTTCCGTGACGCTGGACCAGATCTCCCCGTCGAGCAAAGAATGGAAGCTGCGAATCGGCGTGCGCAGCGAAGCGCAGCACGTCGGCGGCATCACGCTGTTCGGCACCGGCTTCGGCAACTACAACCAGGACATCCTGTTCCGGCTGTATTACCGGGACGCGCTGAGGCCCGAACCGCAGAGCTGAGCAGTTCCCGCGGCACATAAAAAAGAACCCGCGGCATCATTCCTCGTATGCCGCGAGTTCGTCCTGCAATCGGGCAAGGTCGTTGGCCGCCTGCTCCGCTTCCGTCCGAAGTTCGAGCAGGCGTTCCTGCGGACCGCCGTGCGAGACTTCGATTTCGGCCGCCAACCGCGAGATGCGGTCGTTCAGTTCGCCGATCCGGTATTCCAGATGGGCAACGTCCGAAGACGCTCCGGCCTGCGAGCTGCCCCGCTGCGAATAGGTCATGTGTTCGCTCCCCTTTGCTGCTTTTTACCCACTATAGCGAAAGTTCGGCGGCGAGGCAAACGCTTCTGTATCGGCAGTCTGCGGATCAATCGATCCGCAGGCTGCCTTTTTGCAGGATCGGATTCGGATAATTCTCGATCTCGAACGTCAGCGGCTGCGGCCAGGATTCCGTGCCGATCCCGAAGTAGTCCCGCGTCACCGTGACGTCGCCTTCCGGTCCCGTTGTCATGCGGGAAGTGAAACCCTGCCCGGAAGAATCCAGTTCATGCCGGGCTCCGCTGCCGTCGGTGAACGTACTGCCGAGCAGCATGTTCCCGGCCATGCCTTCGGGAAGGCTGCCGGCTCTTCGGAATGCGATCGATCCGCTGCCGCCGTATTGCGGCTCGGCTGCCTCCACGCTTATCTTCGCATCGGGCGCCCGGATGATTCGCATCTGCTCCGTATCGGCGACAAGCTTCAGCTTGTCCCGTTCCAGGGCGGAAATGCCTTCGATATGCAGCGTGACCGAATCGGGACGGGTAAGCGCCGTACCCGGGAACCGCAGCGCATCGTTCAAGGAACCGACTGTCTCCAGCGTCTCCGCTTCGCCCTTCTGCTCAATCGTAAGCGTCGGTGCAATCAGTCCGAAGATCCGCTTGCTGTTGGAAGCTGCATAATCGATATCGACATAAATCCCGAGCGGCGTGCTCAGCAGGCGCGTTACCCGAATCTCCTGACCGTCGATCGTCAGCACCCGTTCCTGCTGGATCGTCCGTTCCCGCGCGGCAAGCGCCGCCCGATCCAAGGTAAACGGCATCTCGATTTCCGTCCGGTATTTATTCGTGCTGGAGAGCCTGGCCTTCGCGTCGCCGGACGTCAAGATCAACCGAAGCGCGGACGCGGAACCGGCCTGCCCTTCTAACGAGGTAGAAGACAGCACGTGATACGAAGTTCCGCCCGATTCGAGGAGACTCTCTCCGCTCTGCGTACTGCCGCTTTCGGACCCGGAACGGCCGTACACGACCGAAGCGTCGCCGATGCGGGCCTGTTGACCGCTCTTGTTCGTCACGCTGTACAGGACGACCGTCGAGCGGCTGTCCGCCGCCACTCCGTCCAGCGTGACCGTATAACCTTGTCTCTCCACCGTCGTTCCGACCGGCCGCACTTCCCCGCGATTCAAAGCGCTGATCAAGGCGGAATCGCCTTCGGCTGCTTCCCGGAACGCTTCGAACGCGCCCCAATCCCTGTTCGCGGCAATGCGTGCCTCCGGCTCCAGCACGCTTCCCGGACGCAGCGCAGCGAGCGTCAGCAGCAGCGCGGCGGCGAGAACCAGCACTCCGCCGGCGCCGTACAACGTTCTGCGGCGCCGGGCCCGCACGCGTCCCCGGCCGATTCCCTGCCGCGTCGTCCGATCGAGCTTGAACTGCGGCAGTTCGGCGGCCTGTCTGGCGTTGGCTTCGGCGTCCTGGCGCAGTCTGTGCAATTCCCGTTCATTCATGCTCGGCACCTCCCCCTAATTCTTTGCGCAGCTGCTTCAGTCCTTCGCGTACCCAAGTCTTGATCGTGCCTTCGGGCCTGCGCAGCACGGCCGCGATCTCGATCGTCGTCATATCCTGATAATATTTGAGCATCACCGCATGGCGGTATTTGGGCTTCATTTTGCCGAAAGCCCGCTCCAGATCGACCTTATCGTTGCTTTGCATCTCTTCCGCCTGCCGTTCCTCGAACTCCGCGGCCGGAAACGACCGTTTTCTTCGGCGCAGTTCGTCCATGCAGCAGTTGATGACGATCCGGATCAGCCAACTGGACAATCGGTCCGGGTGCTGCAATTTTTTCCGTTTGATCCAGGCCCGGCACGAAGCTTCCTGCACCGCTTCCAGTGCGTCCGCTTCGCTGCGCAGGTAACTCAGGGCGATCGCGTACAGTCTGCGCTGCTGCACTTCGATCCGCCCGAAAAAAAGTTCTTCTTCCGTATGGGCTTCTACGGCCCGCTCCGTCTCCTCCGACGTTTGATCCATCTCCAGTCCCCCTCATCCGATACAAGTAAGACGCCGCATCCGCGCAAAACGATTGATTTATTTTAACGCATCTCCCGAAAAAAAAAGAGCGAGCCAAAAAAACCGCCTCCCGAAGGAGACGGCTGTCCGATCTTTCGCCCGGGGCCTGCGGAGATTCGGCCCATACGGCCACCCGCTCGGACGTCGTCTTTATTTGAGCTTCTCATGCTTACGGCTGCCCCGCCGTGCGACACGACCGTTTACCCGTTTTTGGTTACGGTCAATTTGGCGCCGATCAATCGCGATACGGTTTTGTCGTTGGCCGCATCCGGTACCAAGACGAGATAGTCGCGCTGCGGCGTGATCAGCGCCTGTTCGACATGCAGCACCTGTCCGTCCACGGTCAGCGTCTGACCGGCAGCCAGATTCTGCTCAAGCCGCCCGCCTTCATTCGGGCCGATCTTGACTTCCGTCGCCAGTACAGCCAGACACTTGCTGTCGTCGTAACCCGGATTATCGTCGCCGCGGAATACCGGTTTGCTTCGCCGTTCACCGCTTGAGCGCTTTGGGCAGCCAGCTCTTGATCGTGCCTTCCGGCTCGTTCGGGATGCGTGCGATCTCGACCAGCGTCAGATCCTGCTCGTATTTCAAGATGACGACATGCCGGTGCTTGGCGGGAAGCTTCGCCAGCATGCGATCCAGATCGATCCGGTTCGAACTGACCATTTCAGCTGCCCGATCCTCGCCCGCCCGATCCGAAGGAAAGATTCTTTTGCGCCTTCTCAGTTCGTCCATGCAGCAGTTGATCAGAATTCGGGTCATCCACGGCAGGAAGGCCGATTCGTCCTTGAGCGATCTGCGTTTGATCCAGGCTTTGCAGGACGCCTCCTGCAGCGCATCCGCTTCATGATGCAGGTAACTGAATCCGATGCCGTATAGACGGCCGACAGACCTCAAACGGTTTTCGAACAGGGAAAATAAAACAAAAAAAACCGCGCTTCTCCCCCCGGAAGGAGAAAAGCATGGTCTCGCGGCACAAGCCGCTCGGTTCGTTATATTCGGTTCATGATTCGGTATATCGTTCGGTTCGTTCCGCTTGGCAAAAGACGTCCGCTTACCCTCTCAGGTCGCGCTTCGGAAACTCGTTCATCCATTCGCGCAGCAGCGCGGGCGTCAGGTCGGCCGGCGAGTCCACGTGGTGGTCGGCGTCCGGCAGCGTCTCTGTCGTCCCGATGCCCACGGCCGGCATGCCGGCGCGGTGGATCGAGATCACGCCGGCTTCGGCGTCTTCGATCCCGATACAGCGCAGCGGATGGACTCCGACGCCTGCGGCGGCGTTCAGGAAGATTTCGGCGTCCGGCTTTTGCAGCGCGACCGCACCGGCATCCGCGACGTAGTCGAACAGGTCGGTGACGCCGAGCCGGTCGAGCACGGTCGGGGCGTTGCGGCTGGCGGAAGCGAGCGCCGTGCGAATACCGTCGCGGCGCAGCGCTTTGAGCAGCTTGCGCACGCCCGGCAGCAGTGCTTCCGGTGTCAGCGTCGTCAGCAGTTCTTTGTACCGTTCGTTTTTGCTGTGGGCGAGCTTCTCCATCTCTTCCGGCGAATAGGTCCGGTCTCCGTTCTGGAGAATGAGCTTCAGCGAAGTCATGCGGTCCACGCCTTTGAGCTTCTCGTTATGCTCGCGGTCGAACGGAATGCCCAGCTCGTCGGCCAGGTCTTTCCACGCCTGATAATGCAGCTCGGCCGTATCGGTGATGACGCCGTCCAGATCGAACAGCACTGCGCCCAGTACGCGGTTCGGCAGCGTCAGCTCTTCTTCCAGATTCACGTCGACGCCGAAATGCTCCAGCTTGATCGGATCGCCTTCGAGCAGACGGTACGTCGTCGATTCCTGCGTCGCATTGACGTACAGACGGCGGCCTTTCCATTTGACGGAGAAGCTGCAGCGTTCCCACTGCCCCGGCAGCAGCGGACGGAAACTCAGCTTGTCCAGATCCTGCTTCATGCCGGCGAAGCCGTTGACGATCGCGAGGCGGCTGCCGGCCATCGCCGCGGCATGAATGCCGTCTTTGACGTTGCCGTGCGTGTCGTCCAGGTCAAGGCGCGACGTCTCCATGAAGAACTCGTACGCCTGATCCATATAGCCGAGCTCGGACGCGACCATCGAGTGTACGCAGGCCGACAGCGACGAATCGTGCGTCGTCAGGCCTTCGTAGTACAGATAGCCCCGCGCTTTTTCCGCAAGCGTGAACCGTTCGGGCTGTACGTGGAACGCGAGCACCAGATCGGCCTGCTTCAGCACTTGATGCCGGTAAATGTCCATCGGGTGATAATGCAGCAGCAGCGGATATTTCTCTTTCGGCGTGTTGGCGAAATCCCACGGCGCTTTGTGCAGGAACGAATCGTCCTGGCCGATCATGCCCTGATCGCGGTAGATGAACATTTCGGCCGCCATTTTGCGCCACGAACCCATCTCCGCGTCGGTGACCTGCAGCCGGTCGCACAGTTCCTCGCAGCGTCCTTCGTGCATTTCTTTCATCTCTTCCAGCAGCTGCACCGTATACTCGAACTGATCCTGTACCATGACGTTCGTATAGGCGTTGTTGTTCACGAGCGCGGTATACTCGTCCGGTCCGGTGACTCCGTTGATGCAGAAGCCGCGTCCCGGAATGAAGCTGCCGTAGCCCGCGAAGAAGCGGCTCGTCTCGATCAGGATCTCCAGCCCGTTGCCGTACTTGTAGTCCGGATCATCCACCGCTTCGTTATACAGCTTGATCGCGTGGGCGATATCGGCGTTGATATGCAGTTGCGCCGTGCCCGCCGGGAAGTAAGCGGACGTCTCTTCGCCGCTGATCGTCCGCCACGGGAAAAGCGCGCCTTTGAAATTCAGTTCCTCGGCACGTTTGCGCGCTTCGGGCAAAATGTAATACCGGTAATCCAGCAGCTTGCGCGCGATCTCCGGTTCGGTATGCAGGAAGAACGGGAACACGTACATCTCGGTATCCCAGAAATAATGCCCTTCGTAGCCTTCGCCGGTCAGCCCTTTGGCCGCCATGTTGGTCCGGCCGTCGCGGCCGACGGATTGGAACACGTGATACGCGCTAAAACGCAGTCCCTGCTGCAGCGCGTCGTCGCCTTCGACGACGATATCGGCGGACAGCCAGAATTCGTCGAGAATGCCTTCCTGAATCGCCGCGTAGTTGTCGTAGCCCCGCTCCATCGCTTCGTCGAGCTGGCGAATGCCTTCTCTCCACAGGTCGCCGGTGTTCGGCTCTTCCGAAGCATGGTACGTCACGTATTTTTCAAGCACGAATTCGTCTCCCGGCTGCGCCGATACCGTAAAGCGCTTCTCGACCCGGCCGCTCGACGCATCCGTCTCCAGCTCGTATTCGCCGCCGCTGAATTTATGTTCGGCCGCGCACGCCACGTGAAAGCCGGTTACCCGCGTACGCTGCATGATGCCGGCATACGTCTGGTTTTCGCGCATTTCAAGCGTCGTCAGCACGGGACCCGAGAACGAAGAACCCGAACGCGGATCGCCCGACGACGACTGGTTGACGACGTTGCCGTCGATCTCCGATTCGAAGCGGATCTTGCCTTCGAAGTTCATCGGCTTGACCGTGCAGCGCAGCAGCAGCAGATGCGGATCGTCCAGCGAAGCCATGCGTTCGAAGATGATCTCCACTTCGCGCCCTTCGAGCGAACGCCACTGGATCGAACGGGTCACGGTGCCTTTTCTCATGTCGAGCTGGCGCCAGTAGCCGAACAGCGTGCCCTGGAACATATGCACCGGCTCGTCTTCCAGCCAGATTCGGATGATCTGGGCGTCGGCGACGTTCAGCATCGTCTCGCGGTCGCGCGCGGACCCGTACGTCTCCTCGCCGTAGACGATCGGAGCCGATTCGTAAAATCCGTTGATGTAAGTGCCCCGCAGCGACGTGCCGAGCGGGCCGTAATAGCCTTCCTCGAAATTGCCGCGCATGCCGATATGACCGTTGGCCACGGCGAAAATCGTCTCGTCGCGCAAATTCTGTTCGGTATCCAACGTATGTTCGGTTACCGTCCACGGTTCGTACGCATAGATCGGTCCCCCGGATGAATGCTTCATTGATTTTCCTCCCATTCCCAATCGTTCTCTGTCACACAGACTCCCGCTCTATTACCCATTTGGCTCCCGGTAAGTAACTCCTGCGGGGGCAAAAGAAACGTAAAATTAAAGAGAACGCATTCATTTTTTTAGAAAAAACGCCCTGTTTTCTGCAACGAATCGCGCGGCGGCGGCGTTCGCTCCCCATAAAAAGAGAGCCTTCGCCGTTAGCGAAGACTCCAAGTCAGGGTTGTGTTGAAAGGGCTTACATCTGCATTATAAATCGCTCTTCCCTTTTTGGGAATCCCTATTTTGCCAATATCGAGGAAAAAATTTTGAATTCATCGATAAATGACTTGAAAGAGCTCCACATGCTTCGATTGATCTTGTTTATGCCTTTTTTTCTCGGCTGCCGTTCTTACTCCGCCTGCGGCAGCTCGGACGCTTCGCGCAAAATTTGCCGCATCATCGGCACGTACACGTCCCAGTAGAACGCTTCTTCGCTGCCCGGCTTGTCGAACGTGAACCAGCTTTTGAACGCCGGCCAGCCCGCGTAGCGGCGCCAGAACGGATAACCGTCCCGATCGGCGTAATCGCCCGCAAAATAATAGCTGACCTGCCCCGGAGCCGGCGCGGCGGTCGCACCCGCGGCAACCGCGGCGCCTCCGGCTCCGGCTTCGCGCCGGAGTACCGCCGGGAAGCGCTCGCGGATTCCGTGCTCGGCGAGCAGCGCCCGCCCGTTGCCGGTCAGCCGCAAATCGTACTCCGCCAGCACTTCGCTGCCTTCCGCCGCCGTCACGATATCGAACCAGTAATTGTAGCCGTTCTCCGGGCTCATGCCGAAGCGCTCGCGGCCCGCCTCGGTAAAGGCGATGCGCGCGCCTCCGTCCGTCTCCGCGCCTTCGCGCAGTACGAACAGGTCGCCGTCTTCCTGCACGAACAAAAATCCGGCGCCCGCGTAATTCCAGTCGCGCCCGGTCACTTCCCGGTAGCGGCCCGGCACCCAGGCCGGCACTTCGACGCCCGCCGTCAGGTCGGGGAAGTAACGGGCGGTCCAGCCTGTCCATTTCATGCCGAGCAGCGCGCTCGCCCGGTCGCGCACCGCGTCTTCCGTCGGTGCCGCGACCGAATTGAATTCGGCCGCAAGCATCGTCCCCCGCGCCGCGGCCGCTTCCAGCACGTTGACGTCGAGCGTCTTCATGCCGCCTGCCTGACCCTGCGGGGCGCGGCCGCCGGCATTGGCCGGAACGTCGCCGTCCTCGCCCTCGTCCGCTTGGCCAGCCTGCGCTTCGGCAAGCCCGTACGTATCGGCCACGTAGATCAGCTGCGTATCGGCCGGCATGTCCGCAAGCGTACGCTCTTCCGGCCGCACGCCGCCGGTCGGCAGCTGGCTGCCGTAATAGTCGCGGTCGTACAAATATTTGCTGCCGTCCGCCATGCGGTATTTCTGTTGGTTCAAGATCCAGAACAAGCCTTTGTGTTCCCGGTAGCTGTCGTCGTTGACCGTCTTGTCCAGCACGGCGATATTCAGCGTCCGGGCCGGCTTCACTTCCCAGACGATCCAGGGCAGCAGCACAAGCAGCATCAGCGCCGCAAGCCCGGCCCAGAAGCGGGGAAAAGGTTTTTTCGTTTTCACTGGCCGCTCACTCCTTCTTTTTCGGCGGCGCGGCCGCGGGACCCGGCACGATGCCCGGCTTTTTGGCTGCGCCGAGCACGTTGACCCGGGTCATCTCGCCCCAGCTGTGCTTTTTGCCGCGAATGGCCTGGATCAGTCCCTGGGCGCGCCAGATCGTCAGCACCGGACGGTACCAGAACGACTCGGACAGCGCGTAGAGAAACATGCGTACCACGTCGCGAATCCGGTTGTAATTGTGAAAACGCCATTCTTCGAACAAGACGGCGCCCGTCGAGACGAGCGAGCCGAACAGCAGCATCATCAGCGCAAGCGACAGCGACACCTGAATATTGAGCCGGTCGAGGAAAAAGCCGAAAATGACCGTCGCGTAACCGAACAGTTCGACCAGCGGGCCGAGCAGCTCGATAAACAGGAACATCGGCATCGACAGCATCCCGACCCGGCCGTAGCGCGGGTTGAGGATCATCTTTTTGTGCGTCCAGATGCTCTCGAACAGTCCTCGCTGCCAGCGGGTCCGCTGCCGGCGCAAAATGGTAAAGCTCTCCGGCGCTTCTGTCCAGCAGACCGGCTCGGGCACGTACACGATGCGCGCCTTGCTTTTTTTCCTTCGAATCTCCGCGTGCAGGCGCACGGTCAGCTCCATGTCTTCCCCGATCGTGCCCGTCTCGTAGCCGCCGGCTTCGATGACCCATTTTTTGTTGAACACGCCGAACGCGCCCGAGACGAGCAGCAGCATATTGTACCGGCTCAGTCCGATCCGTCCCATCAGGAAGCCGCGCAAATATTCGATGACCTGCATAATGACGATCGGATTTTCCGACAATCGCACGTTCCGGCTGTCCAGATACCCGCTGTCGACCACGCTGCCGTTGGCGATGCCGACGCTGCCGCCGGTTGCGATGATCTCTTCACCGGGACGTGCGTCCATGATCGGTTTGACCACTTTGATAAAAGCGTCCGCGTCCAGCACCGTGTCTCCGTCGAGCGACACGAAGTACGGATAGCGCGAGACGTTGATGCCGACGTTCAGCGCGTCCGCCTTGCCTCCGTTCTCCTTGTCCACGAGCACGAGGTTCGGATGGCGGAGCGAGCGGTAGACGCCGCGGATCGGCTTGGTCTCGCGCTTCAGCCCGGCAAACGGCACGCGGCCCTTGATCTCCGTCATGTCGAATTCTTCGATCATGATCTCGGCGGTGCGGTCTTTGGAACCGTCGTTGACGACGACGATCTCGAACTGCTTGTAATTGATGCCGAGCAGCGAACGCACGCTGCCGACGATATTGACGTCTTCGTTGTAAGCCGGCACGACGATGCTCAGCGGCGGCACAAGCTCCGTCTCCAGTACGGTGCTGTACTGGATCGGGCTCAAGTCGCGGTCGCGCCACAGGCTGCGCGCGGCCGAGCCGTACATGAAGATGTAGATGGCGGCCGACAGCCCGACGTACACCATGATCGCATAGCCGAATATCCGGTGGCCCTGCATCAGAAGTTCAACCCACGTTTCGCTCATAAGCTCTCCTCTCCAGCGTCTCTACGGCCATGTCTCTCGCGAAACGGTCCGGATGTTCGTCCGCCACGCGGCGAATACGCTCCAGCCCACTGCGGTAAGCCGACAGCGCGGCCGCCGCTTCCCGCCGCACCTCGTAGGACGGGTCGGCCATCAGCCGCTCCAGATGCGCGGCGAAACGTTCTTCGCGCACGGCTCCGGCCAGGCGCGCCTGCATCATCCGCTCCGGCCAGGCGACGTTCTCGCCGCCGGCCATCCGGGCTTCGAGGCGGTCGGCCGCTTCCTCCGTCATATAGCCGAAATTGGCCAGCGCCTTGAGCGCCCGGATACGCGTCTCGTTGTCTTCCGAGACCATGCAGCGTTCGAGCAGCGCCAGCACTTCGGCCGTGCGGATATTGCCGAGACGCAGCGTATCGAGCACCGAGCGGCGGATACGGATCGGCAGTTCGTCGAAGTCGGCGATCAGCCGGGCGGCCAGCTCTCCGCGCAGCGGACGCAGCACCTGCAGCAGCTGCAGCTCGGAGAACCGGTCGGCGGCCAGCTGCAGATGGTCGAACGTCTCTTCCAGTTGAAGCGAAGACAGCGAGCGGACGATCAGGAACCGTTCGTCGTCCGCTTCGGCTCCCGGGCCGAGTTCGCCCAGACGGCGCAGCAGGCTGTCCTTCAGCTCCCGGATGCGGAACTTCTCGATATGCAGCAGGGCGTTCATGCGGTCGCTCCAGCGTCTGCGCGTCAGCAGATGGGCGTATTCTTCGGCAAAATAATCGGCCGCGAAGACATAGATCCGCTCGCGTTCCGATTCCGAGGCGCTGACGGCGAGCCGGTCCAGCAGCGCTTCTTCCAGCGCTTCCCGGCGCAGCCCGGCGCCGGACGCGTACAGGCTGCGCGTCCGCTCCCCGCTGCGCAAATATTCGCCGAGCGGCGAATCGGGCGAAGACAGCTGCCCGATTGCTTCTTCCACCTGCGCGCGGTGGCGGGCGCGCAGAAATTTGCGTTCGATCAGATACAGCAGGATCAGCAGGATGACGAACACGATCGCGGCGCTGGCGATCCAGATCGCGCGCAGAACGACGGAATCGATCATGAAGGCATCCCTACCTTCCCGATCAGCCGGCGCACTCGCGCTTCCAGTTCGACCATGCTGAACGGCTTCGTCATGTAATCGTCCGTGCCGGCCCGGATCGCTTCCGCGATGCCGCGCTCGTCGCCGACGCCGGTCAGCATGAGCACGGTGTAGACCGGCGCGTAATCGCCGCTGCGCAGCCGGGCCAGCACTTCCATGCCGTTCATCCGGGGCATCATCCGGTCCAGCACGAGCAGGTAGCGGGACCCTTCGGCATGCCAGGGATCGCTCAGGAATTCTTCGCCGTCGGCGAAAGAGCGAATATCGATCGGGTATTCTTCTTCCAGGCTCTGGAGCTGGCGTTCCAGAATGGTGCGGATCAGCGGATCGTCGTCGATCAGTGCCAGCCTCAGCTGGCGCGAAGCCGCCGTTCCCGCCGATCCTTCCTGCCCCCGCGGCAAGCCGGAACGCTCCGCCGACGTCTCAAGCGCCCGAAGCGCGCCGGACAGCGCTTCCTGCTGCGTATCGTCGGCTCCGACGTCCACTACGCCGCAGATCGCTTCGCTCTCGTCGAACCCGAGCGGCCCGAGCCGATCGGCCTGCAGAATCTCCCGCAGGAACTCGGCGCTCCGCCCGGCTTCGAGACCCGGCTGCAGCAGGTAGAAACGGTTCGAGCGGTCTCTCGCCCACACGTCGCGCGGGCGAAGCTGCCGGCGCACCGCGTCGGAGAACGCGCGCAGCAGCCGGTCGCCTTCCCGGTAGCCGGTCCGCTCGTTGAAGCGGCGCAGCCCTTCGAGTTCTACCGCCGCCAGCGCAAGCGGCTCGCCGCCCGGTTCGAGCAGGCCGATCTGCCGCGTCAATTCGCGCTCCAGAAACGGCATGCCGTAGGCGCCGGTCGTCTGATCGAGCAGCAGCTGCCCGGTAATCCGCCGGCGGCGGCGGGTCAGGCGCCGGATGCGCACGACGAATTCTTCCGGATTCATCGGCTTGGTCAGGAAATCGTCCGCGCCTTCTTCATAAGCCCGCAGACGCGTCTCGTCGTCGCTCTTGGCCGTCATGAGCACGATCGGAATCATGTACCGATCGCACAGTTCGCGCAGCCGCCCGATCAGCTCGAAACCGGATTGTCCGGGCAGCAGCACGTCCAGCACGGCGCAGTCCGGCCGCATCTCGTAGAACCATTCCACCGCCTTGTCGAAGCGCGGCGTCGCGAACACGGTGAAGCCCCGCTCTTCCAGCACGTCTTTGAGCAGGGCGAGCAGCCCCAGATCGTCGTCGAGCAGCAGCACGGTGCCTTCCGACGATTCCGGCAGGGTGCCGAAGCTGCCGCCGGCGGATGCGGCGGCGGGCGATGGCATGGCGGATGGCGGAAGGGCCGGCGATGAGGCGGACGGAGGACCGGCCGATTGCGGACCGGCAGAAGGCGGCAGAGCCGACGGCGAAACGGTCGATGGCAAAACGGCAGAAGGCGGCAGAGCTGACGGCGAAACGGTCGATGGCAAAACGGCAGAAGGCGGAAAATCCGATGACGGTAAGGCCGACGATGCTTCGCGATCGGAAGACCCCGCTTCGTAGGTGGACGGTTTGCGTTGTCCGGCGGCGTCGCCCGGATCGGCTGCCGCTTGAGCCGCTTCGTCCGGCTGTTCCGTGCGCCGGCCCAGCCGCTCGCGCAGGCTGGCGGCCAGTCCGCGGATCTTGCCGCCGGGCGGCGAAGCTTCCGGAGACGGCGTCTCCGGGGCTGCGCCCGCTTCCGGCCCGGCCTCCGGTGCCGGTCCCGAATGCGCTCCCGCATTCGGGGCCGACCCGGCCGGAGCGCCGGCCTGCGGCCCGTTTGCGGCCGCGGCGGTTCTCTCCGCCGCTTCGCGGGCGGCTCGGGCGTCCTCTTCGCCGGTACCGGAACCGGCGGCCGCGCCGGGCCGGTCTCCGGCACTTGCATCGGCACTTGCACCGCCGTTTGCACCGCCACCTCCGCCGGCACTTGCGCCGGAATGTGCGCCGGCGCCCGGAGCTTCCGGCAGCGGCGGGTAAGGCCGGGCCGGAGGCTCCGTCTCCAGCGCCGCGTCCAGCAGGGCGGACAATTCGGCCAGCTCGGCGGACAGCTCGGCTCCGCCGAACGTCCGCTCGCCGTCTTCGCGGAACCGTTCCAGCAGCCGCAGCGCCGACTCGTACCAGGCCTGCAGCCCGATCGTGCCCGACGTACCCTTGATCGAATGCAGCAGCCGATAGACGGATCGTTCGTCCGTGCGGGCGTCGGGGGCCAACATCCGGCCCAGATTCTCTTCCATTTGACCGACAAACAACTTCTGATATTTATTCATGTATTTATTCATGCCGTTCCCCTCCTTCATCCGGCCGGATCTCCACGATCGCAAAGTCCGATTCCACTTCGATCTTCCGTACGTCCAATCCGTGATGTTCGAGCGAAGCACGCGCCATCGGCTCGCTCGGCAGCGGCAGCGCGAGCGAACCGGCATCGCGGCCCGCTCCCGTCAGCCGCTGTCCGAGCGCGAGCAGCTCTTTGACGGTGAACGGCTTGCGCAGATACTTCTCGCTCTCCGATTCCGCGTACCCGTCCGGCGGATCGAGCGCGGACGAGATCGCGATCGGCACGCGGCGCAGTTCCCCGTCGGCGGCAAGCCGGCGGATAAAGTCCCATCCGCCCAGTTCGCCGGCCAATACGAGATCGACTACGCACAGGTCCGGCACCCCTTCGGCGCGACCTTGCTCCAGGGCGAGCAGCGCCGTCTCCGCTTCGGAGAAACGGGAGACCCGGCGGCCTTCGCCGAGGAACGCTTCTTCGATCAGGCGGCCGAGACCTTCGTCGTCTTCCAGAATGAGCACGGTGCCGGCGGTCTGCGCCAAGGCCAGCGCCGGAAGCGAGAAGCGGAACGCGCTGCCTTCGCCGAGCGTGGAATCGAAGCCGATCTCGCCGCCCAAGCCTTCGACCATCTCCTTGACGATCGCGAGGCCGAGCCCCGTCCCGCCGATCTGACGGCGATCGGAATTGTCCACGCGGTAGAACTTGCCGAACAGCTTGGGCTTCGCTTCGTCCGGAATGCCGAGGCCGTAATCGCGGATCTCGACAATCCAGCGGCCGTCTCCTTCCGGCGAACCGTCCGCTTGGGACGGACTTCCGAGCCGGATGGAACAGTCGACGAAGGAGGCGCCCGGCGAATATTTGATCGCGTTGCTCAGCAGGTTGTGCAGCACCTGCTTCAACCGGTCGGCGTCGCTGCGCACCGCGCACGGTCCTTCCGGCAGGGACAGGCGTACGGCATGTCCTGCGCGGCCGTCCCACTGCGCGGCGACGTCTTCCGTCACCGTTCTCAGGTCAAGCGGCAGCGTGCGGTAAGTCTGCTTGCCGGCTTCGATCCGCTGCAAATCGAGGAAATCCCCGATCAGCCCGGACAGCCGCTTCGCTTCCCCGTGGATCGTGCTCAGGTATTTCTGCGCCTTCTCCGGCTTGACGCTGCGGTTCAGCATAATCTCGGCAAAGCCGAGGATGCTGGCGAGCGGCGTGCGCAGCTCGTGCGACACGACGCTGACGAACTCGTCGCGCAGCCGGTTCGTCTCTTCTTCTTCCGTCCGGTCGCGGAACACGAACAGGCGGACGTCGCCCCAGACCGCGTCTTCGATCCGCTGCACGTACACTTCGAAATACTTCGCCGGGCGTCCAGGCGGCTCGAACGCATACCGCGCCCGGCCGCCGTCCAGCCCCGATTCCAGCACGCCGCGAATCCGTTCGCCGCCATCGCCCCCGATGCCGAGCTTCTCGTTCATCTCGTCCATCGTGTCGGCAAAATTCCGGCCCGTACGGAAGATCGGGTCCAGCAGTTCGCCGGTGATCCGGTTGCACATGAGAATCTCGCCGCCCGGGCTGCAGACGATCAGCGCTTCGTGGATCGAATCGACGACCTGCTGCGTCGAATCGCGCTGGTCGCTCAGATTGCGCTTCTCGCGTTCCAGCTCCCGGTTGAGCCGCTCCATCTCCCGGCTCTGCCGCTGCCGCTGCGCCTGCGTCAGCTGCGCGAACAGCGCTCCGATGAACTGCCGGATCAATCCGTCCGCCAGTTCTTCTTCGCCTTCTTCCGCCGAACGGTCGCCGTACAGCGTCAGCAGCAGGAAGCCCGCGGGACGTTCTTCCCCGCCTCCGTCGTACACCGGATAATACGTGTCCACGGCCGTCTCGTAAGCGCCGTGGGCGCCCCGCTCCGCGCCCGACAGCGGACGCCGCCGCGCGATCGGGCGATTCGTCCGGATCGCCTGCAGCGCCGGGCCGGCCGGTTCCCCGCCGAACTCTTCGGCCGACAGCGGATAGCCCCCGCTGTACAGCACTTCGTAGCCCTGCTCGCCGAAGCGGTCGAGAATGCTGCGGCGGACGTTCTCTTCGTCCGTCCCGCCTGTATGCCGGTTCGACGCGCCGCGGTCTTCCGCCGCTTCGCCGCGCATGACGAGCATACCGGCATCCCGCCCGGTCACGCTCAGCAGCTGCCCGATCGCCTGCTCCAGAAAATCGCCCAGATCCGTCAATCCGACGAGCGACCGCTGGTAGGCGTTGATCGCTTCCAGCTGCGCTTCCCGGCGTGTCAAGCGCTCCAGCGTCCGCTCCAGCCGGCCGCGCTGCTCCAGAATCTGTTCGTTCTGGGCTTCCAGCTCGTCGTTCTGCGCTTCCAGTTCTTCGCGCTGTTCTTCCATCTGAACCAGATTGTCTTCCAGCGCATGCTGCCGGCTGCGAATGCCTTCGGCCATGCGCCCGATTCCGCCGAGCAGGCTGCCGATCTCGTCCTGCCGCGCGGCGCCGGCGAGTTCGACGATCTCGCCGCGCTCGATCCGCCCGACCGCCGATTCGGCGTCCACGACCGGTGCGATAAACGCCCGGCGCAAATACCGGATCAGCAGCATCGCCGCTCCGAGCGCCGCCGCCAGCGCAAGCGCCGGCACGATCAGAATCGCGCGCCCGAGCGTGCGCACCCGATCGGTCAACGACTCGATCTGCTCCCGCTCCTGATTGACCAGACTGGAGAAAGCCGCTTCCATGCGCCGCACGAGCGAACTGCCTTCCGAAGCCGACAAGTCCGCCAGCGCTTCGGCATCGTCCGCCTGGATCAGGCTCAGCGCCGTGATCGAATAGCGGTCGAACCGTTCGTTCAGCTGCGCCAATTCCCGCACGCTTTCCGCTCCGCCCGACGTCTCCGCGGCGTACGCTTCGTTCAGCGCGCGAAACAGCCGGTCGTACCCGTCCCGCGCCGACATCTTCTGCCGGTAGAGGTCTTCGCGTTCATAGGCGGCATACGCCCGCAGATAAGAGACCGATTCGAGGAATTCGCGCTCGGTATCCTGCAGCAGGTTCAGCCGCTCGATCCGTCCGTTCAGACCGTCGGACAACGACGCGTACTGCCGGTGCACGACCAGTTCGGCCGCCGCCAGCAGCACGCCCAACACGAGAAACAGCGCCAGCGTCCCGTACGTGATCCGCCGCGACAATCCTCCGGAGACGCCCGCCTTCATGACGGACGGCTCTCGGTCAGCTTGCGGACGATCTCCGTCAGTTCCACCGGACTGAACGGCTTGGACACGAACATCGAGACGCCGGCCTGCATGGCCGCCTCGCGGTCTTTCCCTTCGGCTTTGGCGGTCAGCAGGATGACGGGCTTGTCCGCGTTCGCCCCGCCTTCGCCGCGCAGCCAACGGCACACTTCGATTCCGGTCGCCTCGGGCATCATATAATCGAGGATGATCAGGTCGTATTCGCCGTACCGCAAACTGTCCATCGCGATCCGGCCGTCTTCGGCTTCGTCGATATCGAATCCTTCGTCTTCCAACGTTTCCGTCAACAAAAAACGCAGTACCATTTCGTCTTCGGCGATCAGAATTTTTTTGCGGGTCATCTCGGCCACTCCGTTCGTTGAAGGCTGCCGGGTCTGGAAGCCAATGGAATTTGTACTCTTCTTTCTAATCTTACCCCAAAACGAATCTCCCGTGCGGAAAGCGGCTCTAAAAACGTCCGGTTCGGTGTGCTATACTGGAACTGCGGCTGTTTACGGCACGCCCGGTCCCACCGCTTTATTCGTACCGATTCCAATCAGAGAAGAGGCCCTATAGATGATAGACTGGATCAATTCCGTATTCGACCGATTTTTCTCGCTGAACCCGATTCTGCTGAGCGTCCTGTTCACCCTGTTCTTCGCGGGCATGGCGTTCATGGCGCTGTTCATGCGGATGAAAGCGAGCAAACGCCCGCTGACCGCACGCAAAATCATGATGCCCCCCGTCGGGATGGCCACCGGCTTCTTCATGTTCGTGATCCGCGACATCCAGATTCCGTGGACGGGCGCGCTGATCGCGTTCCTCGTCGGCTGGTTCCTGTTCGCGTACCCGCTCATTCTCGGCACCAAGTTCGAGCAGATCGGCAGCGACCTGTTCGTCAAAAGATCCAAAGCGTTCCTGTTCATCCTCGTCGCGCTGATCGTGATCCGTCTGGCGCTGCACGGTTACGTCGAACGGTTCGTGACGCTTCCGCAGACCGGCGGCGTGTTCTTCATCCTCGCGTTCGGCATGATTCTGCACTGGCGCCTCAACATGCTGCTGCGTTTCAAGCGCATGACGGGCGGCTCGGAAGGCGGCGGCACGCCGGCGGGCGCGGCAAAAGCCTGAGACGCTGACGCAGACCGCCGCCGCGTTCCTCCCGTCCAGCCGGACAAACCGCGCGCATTCGCATTCGCATTCGCATTCGCATTCGCATTCGCATTCGCATTCGCATTCGCATTCGCATTCGCATTCGCATTCGCATTCGCATTCGCATTCGCATTCGCATTCGCATTCGCAAAGTATACGTCCCGGAATAACTGCGAGAAAACACTTATTTCGCTCCAAGAGCACCTTTTCGGAAAATAACTGCCCCAGAGCAGTTATTTTTTCGTTTACAGCCGTCTTTTCCCCGTTTCCCGCCAAATAAGTGTTCTGAGGCAATTATTTCGAAAAAAGCAGCGGAATTCGGGCAAATAACTGCTGCTGCGCAGTTATTTGCTCTGCCGTACCTGTTGTCCGCCTATGCCGTGCCCGCAGCCCGCAAGTTTGCGGAGCGGCACGGAACCCGGAACCCGAAATCCGGCGCTGCGCGCCCTGAACGCAAGAGCGCCGCTGCCGTTTGATCTCGGCGATCCGTGCCTTTCGCGACGCGCTTTTCCCCGACGCGCAGCACGCTCAGACGCATGGCCCGCCTCCCGCGCGCCCGATCTCCCCATACGCTCCATCCACCAGCGCGCGCACCAAAAAGACGCCTTCCTCTCAGGAAGGCGTCTTTCTTTTCCACATGCAGCCCGCAGTCATTCAGGCTCGAAGCTTAACGCTTCAGACTTTTGCCGTTCGTCGCGATGACGTCTTTGTACCAGTTGAACGATTTCTTCTTGTAGCGTTCAAGCGTGCCGCTGCCGTCGTCGTGACGGTCCACGTAGATGAAGCCGTAGCGCTTCTTGAGCTGCGCCGTGGAGGCGCTGACGAGGTCGATACAGCCCCAGGTCGTATAGCCCATCACTTCGACGCCGTCTTCGATCGCTTCGCCGACCTGCACGAGGTGATCGTTCAGGTAGTTGATGCGGTAATCGTCTTCGACGGTCTTCTCGCCCTGATCGTTCGTGATCAGCTCGTCGACCGCGCCGAGTCCGTTCTCCACGATGAAGAGCGGCTTCTGGTATCTGTCCCAGAACGAGTTCAGCACGTAGCGCAGGCCCTGCGGATCGATCTGCCAGCCCCACTCGCTCGCTTTGAGGTGAGGATTCGGCACGCCGCCGAGCAGATTGCCTTCGCCCTGGATTTTTTTGTCCGGATCGGCCGTCTCGCAAATGCTCATATAATAACTGAACGAGATAAAATCGACCGTATGCTTGAGCGCTTCCGCGTCGCCGTCTTCGAATTTGATCTCGATGCCGTTCTCGCGCAGATAGCGCTTCATGTAGCCCGGGTACACGCCGCGCACGTGGATGTCGGCGAACGCCATGTTTTTGTGATCGGATTCCATCGCCTGGATCACGTCGTCCGGGTTCGGCGTCAGCGGATAAATCGGCATGCTGAGCACCATGCAGCCGATCTGGAAGTCCGGGTTGATCTCGTGTCCGACTTTGACCGTCTTCGCGCTTGCGACCAGCTCGTGGTGAATCGCCTGGTACAGGTCCTGCTTGCTGAGGTCTTTTTTCGGTGTTGAGATGCCTCCGCTCATGAACGGCGCTTCGAGGATCGAGTTGATCTCGTTAAACGTCAGCCAGTATTTGACTTTGTCTTTGTAGCGCTTGAACACCGTCGTCGCGTAATGCACGTAGAAGTCGACCAGCTTGCGGTTGACCCAGCCGTCGTATTCGCGCGACAGATGCAGCGGCGTCTCGTAGTGGGAGATCGTCACGAGCGGCTCGATTCCGTATTTATGGCATTCGTCGAACAGTTCGTCGTAGAACTTCAGGCCTTCTTCGTTCGGCTCGGCTTCGTCGCCTTTGGGGAAAATACGCGACCAGGCGATCGAGGTGCGGAACACTTTGAAGCCCATTTCGGCAAACCATTTTACGTCTTCCTTATATCGGTTATAGAAGTCGATTCCGATCAGCTTCATGTTGTCTTCCGTCGGCGCTTCCGTGATCAGCGGATCTCCGCCGTGTCCCGCGAAGCCGCCCTTGGGCGTGACGTCCTGAATGGACCAGCCTTTACCGTCTGTCTGGTAAGCGCCTTCCAATTGGTTCGCCGCTACCGCGCCGCCCCACAAAAAGTTTTCCGGAAACTGCATGCTCATATCGATTCACTCCTGTGTGTTAGAATGGATAAAGAAGTCTTGAAGTCAGCATAAACCGTGAAACGCGTTCCACGTCAACCCCAAGGAGCCAGAAGATGTCCAATCTCGAAGAAATCGCGAAACTGAGCGGCTTTTCCAAAGCGACCGTCTCCCGCGTCCTGAACAAATCCCGACACGTCAGCCCATCCACCCGGGAAAAGATCCTGAACGTCATCCGCGAAATGGACTACGTGCCGAACCGCAACGCCGTCTCGCTCTCCAAAGGCAAAACGCTGCAAATCGGCATGGTGACGGAAAATATTAGCGAGATCATTCTCCCGTTCATGACGCGCTTCGTCGAAGTGGCGGCAGAACACGGATTCCAGACGATCATCTACACGTCCGATTCCGATCGAACTAGGGAGCTTCAGGCGTTCGAAGACTTGAAGCAGAAAAGGGTCGACGGCCTGCTGATCATTACGTGCGTCAACGAACTGTCGCTCGTCAGCTCTTACGGCAAATACGGGCCGATCGTCTCGTGGCAGCGGACCGACCGCCCGGATATTCCGTCCGTGGCGATGGACCAGTACGCCGGCTACCGGCTGGCGGTCGAACATCTGCTGTCGCTCGGCATCACGGACATCGCCAACGCGTTCGGGCGGCCGAGCAGTCTCAATACGAAGCGGCGGGCGCAAGCCTACGAAGACCTCATGCGCGAGCGCGGTCTGGACATCCGGCGCGACTGGTACTTCGAAGCCGTGTATCATATGGAAAGCGGCCAGGAGACGGTTCGCCGGCTGTTGGCTGGTGCGGGGGATGAAGGCGCGGTGCCGCAAAAAAATCCGGTTCGCAGCGAATCGGATCAGCCTGCGGATGGCGAGGACGCTGAAGACGCTGGGGAAGCTGGGACGCGAAAAATTCCGGAAGGAACATCCGGAAGTTTCGCGGTTTCGCAAAAAATTCCGGCAGAGACATCCGGACTTTTCGCGGTGCTGCAAAAACTTCCGGAAGGAACATCCGGAAGTTTTGCAGTACCGCAAGCCATTATCTGCGCCAACGACTTCGTGGCAACGGGCGTGCTCAGCGAAGCGCGGAGGCTCGACTGGGACGTGCCGGGCGAGCTCAGCATCGTCGGGTTCGACAACATGCCGATCGCGGAGACGCTCGGGCTGACCACGGTCCAGAATCCGATCCGGGATCAGGCTTACAACGCGTTCGCCCTGCTCTCTCCCGGCCTGCTCGGCGAGCAGCTGCCGCTCAAGCCGCTGGAATTCGGCCTGGTCGTGCGCGAGACGACGCAGAGCCCGGCAAGCAGTGCAGTGCGCGGCACCTAAGCCGCACCTGACCTCATCAACCTGACCTCATCAATAGGAAGAAACCCATGCCTCAAGTTCCTCCAGCCTCACCAAATCCATGTATGACGAAAAGGAGCCGATCCGAAGATGGCCCGCAATACCCGGAGCTCCGCTCCCGTTCTCAAAATCGCCGCCGCCGTGTTGATGATGCTCGTTCTGATTAGCGGCGCCCTGCTGTACCTGCAGGATCAAGGCGGCTCGACGTCCACGGCCGGTTCGGCCGCTCCGCCCTCCGCGCCTGCCGCGGAAAGCGAAGCCCCGCCGCCCGACCAACCGCAAGCTGCCGCCGAGGAACCGCCGGCCAAGGCCGATCCCGCGGCCGACCGGATCGCGGCGATCGTCGCGCTCGCCGGGCAAGGCCGGATCGATACGGCCGACTTCACCGTCGGCCGCACCTCCCTGGGCGAAGTCGAGCGCAAATGGCAGTCCGCCGACCAGACTTCGGCGAACGGCAGCTCGACCTACGCCAAGTACGCGGCGCACGCCACGACGATCGGCTACAAGAACAAGGTCGTAACCGACCTGCGCTCAAACGACGGGTCGCTCGCGGAGATTCGCTACCGCGATATTCTCGATACGCTCGGCGAAGCGGACAGCGTCAATACGTACAAAGACGATACGGTCAACCAGCTCATCCTTGGCTATGACCTTCCCGGCGGCTACACGCTGCGCTGGGTGCTGCCCAAGCCGTGGGCCGGCGAAGGCGATACGGCGGAAGAGAATCCGCCGCTCGACCATATCTCGCTCGTCGGCCGGGCGTCGAAGCCCGCCGCGGCCGCTTCCGGCGAATCGCCCGCCGCGCCGCAGGCTGACGGCGGCACCGCGGCGACCGGCACGGCGCCGGCCGCAGGCGCCGAAGCTGCCGCGGACGGACCGACGCCGTCATCTGCCGCTCCCGCCCCTGCGGGCGATACGGCCGACCTGCTCGCCAAGCTGACGCTCGACGAGAAGATCGGCCAGATGGTCATCGCCGGCGTCGAAGGCACTTCGCTGCGCGAAGAAGATCGCGCGCTGATTCGCGATTACGGCGTGAGCGGAGTTATTTTCTACGCGGACAATATCGATTCGGCGGCGCAGACGAGAACGTTCGTCGACGAAGTCCAAGCCGCGAATCCGAACGGCGAACTTCCGCTGCTCGTCAGCGTCGATCAGGAAGGCGGCCGGGTCGCGCGCCTCAAAGGCGTGGACAAGATCCCGACCGCCGGCGCGATCGGCGAACGCGGCGACGCGGCTTACGCCCGTTCGATCGGCGAGCAGTTGGGCGAACAACTGCTCTCGCAAGGGTTCAACCTCGATTACGCGCCCGTGCTCGACGTCAACAGCAACCCGGACAATCCCGTGATCGGCGACCGTTCGTTCGGCGCGGACGCGGCGCTCGTCTCGAAGCTCGGCATCCCGGTCATGCAGGGACTGGAATCCAAAAAGGTCATTCCGGTCGTCAAGCATTTCCCGGGCCACGGCGACACGTCGGTCGATTCGCATATCGCGCTGCCCGTCGTGGACAAAAGTCTGGAGCAGTTGGACAAGCTGGAGCTGATCCCGTTCAGAAAAGCGATCGCCGCGCAGGCGGACGTCGTCATGATAGCCCATATTCTGCTGCCCAAGCTCGACAAGCAGTTTCCGTCTTCCCTGTCGCCCGCCGTCATAACCGATCTGCTGCGCGGCAAGCTGGGCTTCGACGGCGTGATCATGACGGACGACATGACGATGGGCGCGATCGCGGACAACTACGGAATCGGCGAAGCGGCCGTTCAATCGGTAGCGGCCGGCAGCGATATCGTCCTCGTGGCGCACGGCGCGGGCAACGCGATCGATACGATCGAGGCGATCAAGCAGGCGGTGCGATCCGGCCAAATTTCCGAGTCGCGTATCGACGAGAGCGCAGCCCGGATTCTGGCGTTGAAGAAGAAGTATTTGAAGTAACGGATCTATCGCGAAAAAAAGGCGTTCGAACCCCCAAAAAACGCCATAAAAAAACGAGCCCCGGTTTCCCGGCAGGCTCGTTTTTCTTGCGATTTTTATTTATGCTTTTCTCGCGCTTTCCAGTTCTTTTTTCATATAAAAATAAAAAGCCGGTCTCGATTTTCGTCCGGCCGTTAGACCTTGACGAGCTGCTTGCCGAGGTTCTCTCCGCTGAACAGTCCGAAGAACGCTTCCGGCGACTGCTCGAAGCCTTCGACGATATTTTCGCGGTATTTCAGACGTCCGTCTTTGAGCCAGCCTGCCATTTCCGGAATCGCTTCGCCGTATCGATCCTGGTATTGGCCGACGAGGAACCCTTTGACCAGAGCGGTACGGGTCAGCAGCAGCGGCAGAAAGCGGGGACCCGGCTCCGGTTCGGTCACGTTATACAGCGAGATCTGGCCGCACAGCGGCACGCGCGCGTTGGCGTTCAGCAGCTGGAAGACCGCGTCGCTCACTTCGCCGCCCACGTTGTCGAAATAGACGTCCACGCCGTCCGGGCACGCGGCCGCAAGCGCTTCGTCCAGCGATTCGGTCTTGTAGTTGACGACGGCGTCGAAGCCGAGTTCTTCGGACAGATACCGGTTTTTCTCTTCCGAACCGGAAATGCCGACGACGCGCGCGCCTTTGATCTTCGCGATCTGGCCGACAATCATGCCGACCGCTCCGCCTGCGCCGGATACGACGACCGTCTCGCCTTCCTTGGGCTGCCCGATATCCAGCAGGCCGAAGTAGGCGGTCAGTCCCGGCATGCCGAGTACGCCGAGCGCCGTCTGGATCGGAGCGAGGCTCTCGTCGACTTTGACCGCCAGATCGCCGTTCACGACGGCGTGCGTCTGCCAGCCCCAGCCTCCCTGCACGATATCGCCTTCCTTATAGGAAGAATGCCGGCTCTCCGTCACGCGTCCGACCGATCCGCCGCCGAATGTGCCGCCGATCTCGTACGGCTTGGCATACGATTTGCTGTCGTTCATCCGTCCGCGCATGTAGGGATCGACCGACAAATACAGCGTCTCGACCGCGATCTCGCCGTCTTCCGGCCGAGCCGCTTCTTCTGTCTTCAATTCGAAATTTTCCCGCGTCGGCATGCCGTTCGGGCGGCTGGCCAGTACAAAGCGTTTGTTTTGCGTCATGGGTCTCCGTCACCTCCGTTAAAGTTCGCCGTTTGCCGGCAGTTGCTCCCTCACGAAAGCGGACTGCCGAAAAAGGCACCTCTATGTATTACCCTTTTGGCGCGAAAAAAGCCCGTTTTGGCCGTAATTGCTGCTTTTGTCCCTTTTCCTTTCATCGTATCCGCTCGAAATCGTCAATGGTGTCACGTATTGTAACATATTTCTGTATTTGCTGGCTGACAACCGTTCTTTTTTCCGTTAAAATGAAAAAAGTCACTTTACTGAAAAATTTCATGTAAGCAAATAAATCATAAGCAAGAGGTGCGAATATGGGCAAAAAAAACCGTAAAGTCGCGATTATCGGCTCGGGTCTGGTCGGATCGAGCAGCGCTTACGCGATGATCAACCAGTCCATCTGCGACGAGATCGTTATCATCAGCCGCAATCACGAGCATGCGCTGGCTCAGGCGCTCGACCTGTCCCACTGCGCGGACTTCACTTCGACGCGCACGCGCGTGCGGGCCGGACGTTACGCCGACTGCGCGGACGCGGACATCGTCGTCCTGACGGCCGGCGCCAACGTCAAAGCCGGACAGAAGCGCATGGACATCATCGCCGAAGCCGCTTCGATCACCCGCGAAGTCGTCACGTCCGTCATGGGCAGCGGCTTCGACGGCATCTTCGTCGTGGCCGCGAATCCGGTCGACGTCGTGACGATGATCGCGGCCCAGGTGTCGGGTCTGCCGCGCCACCGCGTCATCGGCACCGGCACGTCGATCGATTCCGCGCGGCTCAAAACGCTGCTGGCCGACGTGTTCCAGGTCGATCCGCGCAGCGTCCACGGCTACGCGATGGGCGAGCACGGCGAATCGCAGTTCGTCGCCTGGTCGCACGTCACGATCGGCGGCAAGCCGATGCTGCATATCGTCGAAGAGCACAAGTTGCGCTTCCCGGATCTCGACCTGAACGATATCGCGCGCAAGACGAAGGACGCGGGCTGGGAGATCTTCACCCGCAAAGGTTCGACGCAGTTCGGCATCGGCAGCGCGATCGCCTATATCACCCGTTCCATTTTGAACGACGATCACCGCATCATCGCCGTCTCCGCGATCCTCGACGGCGAATACGGCCAGCGGGACGTCTGCGTCGGCGTACCCGCGATCATCGGCGACGGCGGCATCGAGGAACTGATCGAATTCAATCTGAACGACGACGAGAAGATCCTGTTCGAGCGCTCGTGCGACATCATTCGCGCAGGCGTCGACAGCGTCGTGCAGCCTTCCTGAACGAACGGACGCGCACCGCATATCCACGCGATCGATACTGCGCAGCACCCGGTTTTCCGATCCGATCAAATCGGCCTTCCCCTTGGGGTCAGGCCAACCGCTGTCTTCATCTTCGTTATATCCTTGCCAAGCCGAAAAACCCTTGCGACGGAGTCGCAAGGGTTTTCGTTATGCCGCTTTCGGGTCGGTCCCGTCTCCGCCCGAAGCGGGCTCAGCGGCTCCGGCGGCCGTTTTTTCTCAGGTTCGACAGACCGAACACGCCGAACATCAGCGCCAGCGACAGGGCCATCGATACGCAGAACACGACCAGCCCTTTGCCGTCGGCAAGCGAGGCCGCTTCCGGCTGCAGACGTTCGAGCGCATCCGCCGACACGGCGAGTTCGCGGTTCAACGTCTCCTGCGCGCGGGCCGGGCTTGCGGACGCTGAGGATGCCAGTTCGCCGACCAGCACGTCGGACTCCACGGACGCGGCCGAAGGTCCGGCAGGGAGCACCGGCGCGGCCGCATGGGTCGAAGAGACGGCTCCCGTCAGGGAGAACGCGATCGCGACGGCCAGCGCCGCCGGAGCAAGCTTTCTTTTGAACATGATCGATATAACCTCCTGGGTACGTTTTCCTTTTTCTATATCAACGTCATTTCGGGACAAAACCTTAACAGCGAACAGCAAATTTTTTCGTTTTTTTATTCCGGTCGCGGATTGCTCCGCCCGTTCGCCGCTCTTGTTCAGACCGGCTTGCGGTTGAAATAGACGAGCCCGACAGCCAGAAACAGCGCGAAACTTCCTCCGATCGTCAGCAGCAGCGTTTGCGTCGGCGTCGCGAACGCGCCGAAATCGTAGCCGCCGCCCGCCTCCATCATGACCAGCATCGGCTGCGCCCACGGGTAATACGGGCCGTAGGTCGCCGAGTTCGAGATCAGGATATTGGGTACGGTGAACATCATGTTCAACACGAGCGGAGCGGCGAAGCTGGTCCACATCGTGGACACGAACAGCTGCAGCGCGACAAGCGGCAGGCACGCCACGAAGCCCAACACCGCCCGCTGCGCGAATTCGCCCCACGGCACGTACGAGAGATCGAACCCTTTGAGCAGGCCGACGCCCAGCACCGCGGCGAAGAACAGCAGCTGGCTGATCGCCAGCACGCCCGCCACGACCAGCAGCTTGGACAGGTACAGCGCGCTGCGCGAGACGGGCAGCGACAAAATCTGCTTCCAGCCGCCGCCCGCATGTTCGTAGCGGCAGACAAAAGCCGAGAAGATCCCCGCCATCATCGGCAGCAGTAGCATCGCGTGCAGCATCGTCATGACGAGCAGCAGGGCGAGCCAGCCGTCCGCATTGTTATCGACGCTTGAGAGCAGGCCGATCCCTGCACACAGAATCGGATCGATGATCGCCAGCAGCATGATCTGCGAGCGGCCAAGCTTGATCCGTTCGCTGCGCAGCGCCGAAATCCAGGTTGCCATATCAAGCCACGTCCTTTCTCGAAAAATGCATCGAGCCCAGCAGGTACAATACGGCGAACACGCCGACGCCCAGCCCGATGAACAGCGGCACTTCCTGGCCTTGGAGCACGGCGGCCGGCCAGGCGATCGGAACCGCTTCGCTCATTGCCAGACCGAACACGGAGACGAGCGAGGCGGCGATGCCGATCGAGATGGGAATCGCCTGATTGCGCACGGTTAGCGTCATCCAGAGCATGAAACCGAGCATCGGCAGCGCGGCGAGCAGCGGATAGACGCCAAACTTCAACAGGTCGAGCAGCGGGACCGGTCCGTTGAGCTTCAGGATCAGACCGACGGCCGCGACCGAACCGGCCAGCAGCACGCAGGCCGCGAGCAGCTGCACCATGCAGCAGAGAAACTTCGCCGCGAACACTTCGGAGCGGCGCACCGGCAGCGCCAGCACCTGCTTCCAGGCGTTCTGCCGGTTCTCGACGTTTGCGATCATCGACATAAGCAGCGTCATCGCCAGATAGATCGCGATCGGTACGAACAGGCCCGTCTCGTTCAGCAGGCCGGCCCACGGATCGGCCGCGTAGATGTCCCCTACGAGATAATCGTAGCGCAGGCCGAAGTTGAGCATCTGCATCGCCGCCAGGCCGACGGGTCCGATCAGGACGACCCACCAGATGCCGGTCCGGCGCGTCTTGAGCAGGTCGGCTCTCAGCAGTTTGCCGATCATTGCGCCGCCTCCTTGCGCAGGCCGGCCGCTCTCGGAGCACCGGTGGCTGCCTGAAGTTCGGACACTTCCGCTTCCGAAGTTCCGCTGCCGGTCATCGTCAGGAACAGGTCTTCCAGCGACTTGCGGCGTTCTTCCACCCGGTAGATGCTGTGGCGGGCGTCAACCAGCGCGGATACGAGCCGGGCGATCTGTCCGTTGTCGATACCCTTGAACACGAGCTTGCCCTGATCGAGCCGCGGGAAGCAGCCCTGCTCGCGCGCCGTAATCATGCCCGCTTCTGCGTCGGACAGGGCGATATGGATCTCGCTGCCCGCTTTGCGCTGCAGGTTCGGCATGCTGTCCTGGAAAATCATGCGGCCCTGATTGACGATGCCGACGCTGCTCGCCATCTGCTCGATTTCGCTCAGCAGGTGGCTGGAGACGAGCACCGTAATGCCCTGCTCTTTCGGCATTTTTTTGATCAACTCGCGAATTTCCAAAATGCCCGACGGGTCCAGCCCGTTCGTCGGCTCGTCGAGAATGAGCAGTTCCGGGCTGCCGAGCAGCGCCGCCGCGATGCCCAGACGCTGCTTCATGCCGAGCGAATAGCCTTTGACGGCACGTTTGGCGTCCTTGGTCAGGCCGACCGTACCGAGCACTTCGTCGATCCGGCTTCGCGGCACGTTCAGAATATGGCGGAGCGTCTCCAGATTCTCGACCGCGTTCAGGTGGCCGTAATACGACGGATACTCGACGAGCGAACCGACGCGGCGCAAAATTTTGATCCGGTCGCGCTTCAGGTCCTGCCCGAACAGCTGCACGATGCCGCTGTCGGGCTTGATCAGGCCGAGCAGCATGCGGATCGTCGTCGTCTTGCCCGCTCCGTTCGGTCCGAGAAAGCCGTAAATTTCGCCCTGCGGGATCGCCAGATTAAGCGCGTCCACCGCCCGGGTCCCCCGATATTTTTTGGTCAAGTTCCGGGTCTCGATCATCATTTGTGTCATGTCCCTCACCTCTTGTTCGTTATCGTTGCTTCTTATGATAGAGACGCCAGGTTAAAGGAAGGAGTGGCCCAAGTTTAAATTTCGTTTAAAAAAACAAACAGCCGCATCCCCTCAAAAGGGCCTGCGGCTGTTTTGATCTGTCTTTTCGATCCGTCTTTTCGCGTCTTCGTTTGCTTCAATCTCTCGCTTCGACCGTTTGCTTCATATAGAAGGCTTTCGCTCCCGAACGCTTAATCCCGGCTTCCGGTCTGGCTTCGGCCGGCGTACGGGTAGATCGGATCTTTCAGTTCGAAATCGTACGTCGCGCCGTTCACGATGCCGACTGTGTGCTCGCTGTCGTACAGGTCGAGCAGGAAGCCGGCCATCTGCGCTCCGGTATGGAACTTGGCGACCCGGCCCGCATATTCGAATTCGTCGACGTCAAAAGAACGTTTGGCGAATTCGGTCTCTGTCGCGGCGGGAGCGAGCACTTTGGCGCGCATCGGCAGGTTTTTGCCTTTTAACTCCTGGGCGAGTCCTTCGGTAAAAGCGCTGACGTAGAACTTGGTCGCGCAGTAGGTTACCGCGTCGGCCACGATCGTATAGCCGCCGCCGGACGAAATGTTGAGGATCTGCGTGCCTTCTTGTTCCGCATAATCGCGTACGTACAGAGAAGACAGAATCGTCAGCGCTTCGATATTGAGATGGATCATCTGCTCGATCTTGGGCAGCTGCTGCTCTCCGACGGACGCAAAATTGCCGAAACCGGCGTTGTTGATCCACGTCTCGATCGAATAATCGGCCAGGCTCCCGTAAAATTCGTGCACGTTGGCCGAGACGGACAAGTCCACAGTACGAATCACGACGTCGAGACCGGCATCGATCTCCGCGACCTGCGCTTTGAGCCGCTCCAACTCTTCCGTGCGGCGCGCCGCCAGAATCAGGTTTTTGCCGCGGGCCGCAAACGCCAGCGCCGCTTCGTACCCGATGCCCGAACTGGCGCCGGTAATGACCGTATACTTCATGGATATTCCTCCTGGGGCTCCGATCGAATTTGGGTCTTGCGATCGGGCTATGCGTTGATTATAGTGATTAGAGCTAACTCTAAGTCAAGTTTAATTTCCAGGGAGGGTTCGGACATGTACACGATCGGCGAAACGGCGGAACTGCTCGGTATCAGCGCGCATACGCTCCGGTATTATGAAAAAGAAGAAATCGTTCGTCCGCTCCGGGATGCCGGAGGCGACAGAAGGTACGACGAATCGCATATCAAATGGCTGCAGTTCGTCATCAAGCTCAAGGAAACGCGGATGCCGATCGCTTCGATCAAGAAGTACGCTTCCCTCGTGATCGAAGGCGAACAGACGGCGGGCGACCGCCTAAACCTGCTGGCCGAGCACCAGCGCTCCATTCGGGCGCAGATGCAGACGCTTCAGGACGCGGACGAGATGCTGACGTTCAAGATCGCGTCTTACCGCACATTGGCCGAAGCGTAGGCGCGGGAGAAGACTTACGCTGCAACGACTTCAATAGCCCCGATGACCTCGATCAAAGCCCGCGCGTTCCCTTGCTTACGCTTCCGGCACGAACCGTTCGAAGATCAGCTCGTAGAACGTCGCGATACCGTAACCCGAGATCGCCGGGGCGAAGATCTGATTCAATCTCCAGCCCTCCGCCGCATACTGATGCACGATGTCGTGGTAGGGCTCTTTCGGGTCCCGTTTGAAGCTGCTGAGTTCCACTTTGACGAATTTGTATTCATACATATCAGATTCCTCCTTCATTGTTCAGCAGCCCGCCTCGGCGGAGCTGCTGTTCTTCGTACAGCAGGTACAGATCATTCAGCTCCAGGCCTGCACCGCCGGTTTCGTCTGCCTTCCGGCAACCTCCTACAGGCAGAGCGAGCTCTCTTTTCGCAAAAATGTAAGCTTGTCTTCATCCATGCGCTCGCCCTGGATCAGCACGGTCCATCCTGCGAGCAGACTGCATGCCGGACCGGAAGGACTGACGATACCCTGCGCCCGGATCGGCCGCCAGCACGATTACCGGCGTCCAGGCACCGAAAGCTCCGGCGGCGCCGCGTATCGCTTTGATCTCTCCGCTTCCCTCTTCGAACAAGCGGACCTCCCGCCAACCGACAAGCAGGCCGATAACGGCTCCGAGCAGCAGCGGTACGAATTTTCTAAGCATAATCGACTCCTCTTTGGCATTCGGAATGTGCAGCCGAGCGATTCGAAGCGGATTCCAACGGTATACACTTGGGAGCGAACGAAACGACAAGCGGATAACTCCGGCTTAAGCGGCGTCTTTCGCGCCGGGAGCGGGTGCTCCGGACTGCGAACGGGAAGCTTTCTTCTCTGTGGAACCCAGCATCTTGAGCATCGTCACCATCGAAGGCTTTTGTCCGTACAGCAGCACGCCGCCGCGATAGATTTTGGCCGATAACAGACCAACCAGCACCGTCGATGCGGCGAGAATCACGATCGGCAACGCAATCTCTATTAGCGCGGGTTCGCCAGCACCCACCCGGGCCAGCAGAACCATCGGCGTGAAGAACGGAATGTATGAGGAGACGACTGCCAAGATTCCATCCGGATTGCTAAGCACGATCATCGCGAGAAAATATCCGGCCATCAGTACCATAGAAACCGGCATGATCGCTTGACTGACTTCTTCGCTGCGGCTGACAATCGAACCGGCTGCCGCAAACAAAGTCGAATAGAAGAAGTAACCCAGTACGAACATCAGAGCAGCCACAACGATCATTTTCCCATTAAACACCGATAAGTCGAAGGATAGTCCGGCCAGCGATAGGCTTTCGCCCGTCCCGCTGAATGTCAGCAATAGAGCACCCGAGCCGAGAACGATCGCAAACTGCAGGATACCCGCCAGCCCTACGCCCAATACTTTTCCTGCCAACAGCTGTACGGGACTGACTTTCGTAATCAGAATTTCTTGAATGCGCGAGCCTTTTTCCACGGAGACCGAAGTTGCGACATTTCCGGCGAACAAATAGATCATGAAGAACATCAGCATCAACAACGCATAAATCGGCAGATAGGTCTCGGTCAACGACTTGGCTCCGGCATTCAGCTCGTTCAATTCAAAAATCGGCTGTACCGTTAACGCAGTCGCCTGCTCAGTCGTTAATCCCAGTGATTCCACGCGGTCGCTCACGTTCAGACGCTCCACGTAGGCCGACAGATTCGATGCAAAAGTCACATCATCCTGCCGATTGACCGACAATGTGATTTGCGGAGCCGCAGCAGCGTCCGCGCTTCGTTCAATAACAACGATCGCGGCTAAATCTTCGCTTTGCAGCAGCTTTTGTTGAGCCGCAAGTTCACTCTGCTGCACCATGTCCCATTCATAGATCGGCGAGACGGTCGAGGCCAGCTCGTCGGCTTGAACCGGCAGCGACGAGTTGTTAACAACAGCAACCGTACCCTGCGTCAGCGCTTGACCGCCAAGGAATTTCGGGACTACCACGATCGCTGCAATGACAGCTACCAACAATAAGGTCATCCATGTGAAGGACTTGGAGCGGACGCGCCCCTTGAACGAATGTCCGAATATAATTCCGAATGGTTTCATACCGCTTCTCCCACCTTTTCAATAAAGATTTCATGCAGCGAAGGTTCCTTGAGTTCGAACTTGAGCATCGGTATCCCGGACTGACCGAGTTCGCGCATCAGCGCATGGGCTTGCTGTTCTCCCTGCACCTTGATTGTCCATTCTTGCGCATTGCGACGGATATCCGACAACCCCTTTTCTTCAAGGAAAGGCGTCAGATCCGCGTCGCTTCGCAGAATGAGATTGTTGCGACCGTATGAACTTTTGATATCGGACAAGCTTCCGTTCAGTCGCATCTGCCCTTTTTTCATAATGCAGATGTTTTCGCAAAACTGCTCGACCTGCATCATCTGGTGACTGCAGAAAACCACAGCTTTCCCGAGTTCAATCTGCTCCTTGACTACCGAGGCCAGCATATCCGCATTGACCGGATCAAGTCCGCTGAACGGCTCATCCAGAATCACCAGTTCAGGGTCATGAATCAGCGCCGAAATGATTTGCACCTTCTGCTGATTGCCTTTCGACAGCTGCTCGACCCGCTTATGCTCATGCTCCGCAATGCCGAGACGTTCCAACCAACCCTTAAGAGCCTTCTGCGCTTCGCCTTTCTTCATTCCCTCCAGACGGGCCAGATATGTAAGCTGCTCGCTCACCGTTTCTTTCGGATACAATCCTCGCTCTTCCGGCAGATAGCCGATGCTCGGACGATTTTCCAGAAACGACTTGCCGTTCCAGAGTACCTCGCCCCGGTCATATTCGAGAAGTCCCAGCACCGAACGAATCGTCGTCGTCTTGCCTGCCCCGTTTCCGCCAAGCAGCCCGAACGCTTCTCCGGCTTTAACCTCTAACGTTACATTGTCGACCACGTAATGGCCTCCGTATTGCTTGCCCAATTGATTGATTGAAAGTGTCACTTTACTCGCTCCTTCCGAAATGATAACTGATATCTTGTCTTGATCAGATGTACGTAAACCGACTATTTAAGTGAGAAAAACTGCTGAACAAGTACGGCGCCTCTTGGCTTGATTTCACTATACCAGCCTATTTTCGAGGAGAAAACGACAACCGACTCCGTAATTCCCGCAAATCGCCGTTCTTTCTTTTGCGGTCCGCAAAGACTGTTTTTCGGTAGGTACGCACTTTTGAAAACAGGACAAAAACCCCGCCTCGATAGGAGATGGGGCTAAGGCGTGTCTTCAAACCTCAATGGACGTAGATTGTGCTGAATTTTCGTTCTCGGCGATGCTAGTTTACGCCCCTCGAAAACCCGCTTGAACCGTGCGTGTTTCCGATGAACGCAAACCTCAGATTTGATTCGGTCAAGCTACTAGGCTGTCGAAAAAGTCACGTGAGTACGGGAAGCGAGAAGACTCCGAGAAAAATTCCGTTCCGATCGCGTGTTGAAATCGAGAAAAAGATTGAATGTTTAGCAGAATTTTCTCGCTTCCGGCTACGTTGGACTTTCTCGACGCGTTGAACCCGTCTCCTATCGAGACGGGTTCAACGTGCTCGCAGCGCTTCGCAAGCGCAAGATTATGCTCGTCTGAGGTAAGCCGATGGTGACTTGTCCCAAGTTACCGTAACACTAAAAAATCGTATTCTCGGACAATAGTCCGATTCGTCTCGCTTCGGCGATCGCTTCGGAACGCGAACGCACGCCGAGCTTTTCGAACACGCGCGTTAAGCTGTATTCGACGGTACGCTGGCTCATCAGCAGCTTGGCGGCAATGTCTTTGTTGCTTCGTCCGCTGGCGACTTCCTGCAAAATCTCCTGCTCGCGTTCGTTGATCGAGACCGTTTCGAGCGTGTTGTCTTCCCGCGTAGAGACGCGAATATCGCTGCGCCGAAGCTGGCGAAGCAGCTGCACGGGAATCACGGCCTCGTCGCGCATTACGCACCGGATCGCCGTAAGCAGCTGCTCCCGGCTGGCAGTCTTGCTGACGAAGCCCGAGACGCCGGAATCGATCAGCACATTAAAGTGCGGACTGATGTCGTATCCGGTATAGATCAGCACCCGGCTGTCCGGCTGCGCGGTCACGACCCGCTTCGTCAGCTCCAGTCCGCTGATACCCGGCATATTCAGATCGAAAAGCAAAATATCGAATTCTTCCGTTTGCAGCAGCTCTAACGCTTCCATCGGCAAAGACAGCGAGGTCACGCGAACTTCGGGGTCCTGCTCCAACAGCAGCTTGGTTCCTTCCCCTACGGAAGGGTGGTCGTCGACCAGCAAAATTTTAATCATTGAACGGCCTCCTTATATGAAAAATCAGAACGCGGCTTAAGCGGGATAATAATCTCCGTTTCCATGCCGGCTCCCGGTTGCGAATGCCAGTCGAACGTTCCTTCGAAGCTTCGGACTCTTTCTTTCATGCCGGCAAGTCCCATATGGCTGAATGAGTCCGCCGCGTCTGCTTCATTCATGCCCACCCCGTCGTCCCGATAGCGATAATAAAATGCTTCTTCGTCGGCGAACATGGAGATTTCCACTTTCGAAGCATCCGCGTGCTTATCCGCATTGCGCAGCAATTCCTGGGTAATCCGGTAAATCGCCAGCGTCTGCTCGTCGTCGAGGACACCGCCTATATTGTTGGCCTGAAAATCAACGATATAATCGGCTCTCATCTGGGCTTCAGTGAACAGCTGTTCAAGCGACTGTTCCAGTCCCATCTCTATCAAGAGCGGCGGACGAAGCTCGTTGCAAGTCTCCCGAATCTGATGAATAACGTCCAACAACCCTTCTTTGATCCGATCCAGCTCGGCTTTCAGCAAGCCGCTCATCTCGTAATCTACGATCGCGGTCTCCAAGCGGCGCAGCCAAATGATCTGGTCCTGAAGCGCGGAGTCGTGCAGGTCGGAAGCAAGCCGTCTTCGTTCGTTCTCCGAAAGATTAAAGATCAGGCGCAGCACCCAGCCCGGCGTCTCGCCATGCTTCTTCATTTCCGCTTCCAGACTGCCGATCAGTCCTTCGACCAGATAAAGATTCTCGAACACGATCGCGCTATAGTTGGCGAGCGTGATCAGTCGATTGCGTTCGTCGGGGTTGTACCGGGTATGATCCGCTTTGTCGTCCAGCCAGAGCAGATATGCTTGATCTCCGCGGCGGCCGATCACCAGACAGGCGCCGCGCGAAAGCATCGTCAGCGAACCGGGAACGAGCTGCTCGTTTTTGCGTCGGAGCGCTTCGGCAATCTCGCGTCGTTCCGCAGTCGTCATTTTTTCGATCGATACTTCATTCACCGAAGCGTCCCAATCGAAAAATTGCAGCGCAGGGATGCGAATGCTTTCCTTGATCTCCTGTTCGAGCGCCCGTTCCAAATCGGCCCGCTTCATCACGCGCGCGATATTGTGGGAAAATCGCTCGAAATTCCCATCCAGGCTCGTTCCGCCTTTCCCTTGCCGAAGTTTGCGGTCCAAAGCTTCTTTGACGAACAATAACATGACCAGCACCAGATAAAAAATCAGGAACATCCTCGTTATGCCGATTCCGCTGGGGCCTTCGCTGCGAACGATCCACATGCCGAGCAGCGCCATGATCGCCGAAGGCAATACGGCCACCGAAGCATGATAGATAAATCGGTTTAATACGAAATTTACGTCGAAAATCCGACGGGTCATCAGCATATACATGTAAGCCAGCGGCAGTACCAATAAAAAGGCTGTTGCGGTTCCGACGGAAATGATCGGAGCTCCGATTAACAGAGGGAGGCTGTATAAGACGATAAACGGCGAAAAAGCCAGAATATGCGTGATCAAAGTCAGTTTGAACAAGGAGTCCAGGTCGCCTTTTCGATGTTTTCTGTATTTTCGTATCAGTTGAATGATGGCGATGACGTTCGGAATCGCAAAAAAGAGCGTGAATAGCGGCGATGTCCAAGCCAAAATTTCAAGTTTAACAAATGATCGAATACAAAGTAAGGCAAGCTCAAAACTTAAGCAAGCATAAAAGAAAATCATCCATTTAGAAGATAATAAGCATTCGTTGAATCTTTTCAAATACATATTCATGAAATGGATAAAAACAACGGGAACCATCAAAAACAGAAAACGGAATAACAAATCGCCGACAGGCTCGAGTTTATGAGTCGTATACCCGCCGATATAAGCCGCTCCCGTAAACAGGAAAAAGAGCGCCAGCATAAAAGCGGAAGGGTCCAGTCGTCCGTATTTCCAAAGCACAGCCGCAAAAATTAAAAATAAAACCGAAGCGGCTAAGGGCACCCCGATAAATTGAAGCGTCTCCGACAACGGAGGCCGCTCCAATTCATAATGACGGCTTTCACCTTGAGTATTCACGATATCGAGCGATTTAACCCTTTCAAGCTCGCTGTAACGTCCAACGATATAATTTTCTGAAGGATCTTGACCATTGACTGCTGCGATTCGATTACCGACTTCGAGGTACTTCTCTCCCCATCCGCCTTCTCCAATCGATGTTACGTGATAGGAACCATCCAGCTCGCGAAATACGTCAACAAATATGTTTGGACTTGACGCAACGGTATAAAAATATTGAAAAACAATAATTATGTATATGAATAAGGCAATCGGCCACTTCCATCTTCTTAACATGGAATCCTCCATTTCCTACAGAAATCTATACGACTCCCCAAGCTGCTAGGCTGGCGTTTTTTAAGACCTTGTCGTTTTTGCCTTCTTGGAACACTTCTTTCAATGCCCGCTGCTCCATTGCTCCAAGCCCGACAAACTGTAGTTGTCCCGATTGGAATTCGACCCAAGCATTCTTGTTTTGCATAAGCATCGCTATCGCTTCTTTCAACATTTCCGATCAACCTCCGTAAGTTGGGATGGATGCAGCCGGCAGTGCATCTGCCTGGAGCTGTCAGCTTAACCGGCGATCGGAAGCGAGAAGATTCTGGATAGTGGTTCCGGCGTTTGGCTTGATTTCACTATACCAGCACCAAGAAGTTCGGGAAACGACAACCGCCGCGACAATTCCCGCAATTGTTTTTGCGGTGTTTTTGCGGGAACGCAAAGCGGGCTGCGGACATGCAAAAAAAGACTTTCACACGCGAATGGTCTGGTCCAATATCTGCTTGAATTCAGATTGCACGGGTAACGATTCGATCACGTCCAGACAACGATAATAAGCGATACGCATTCTTACCGAAGCATAGGCGAGCGCACCGGATTGTTCAAGTGCCTCCTCAAATTCGGCTGCTTTGGTTTGGACTTCATCATAGCTTAATTTCCCTTCAAAATACTCCTTTGCCCAATGATCTTCACCTTCCAAATAATTCAGCAGCATCAAAACCGGAAGCGTACGCTTACGGTTCCAAAAATCATTTTTGCCTTCATGATTCGTAATATCTTTGATATCGTTCTTGATCTGAGCCGCTATCCCCAGTTGAAGAGCAAATTCCGCACTTTCGGTCTTGGTTTCCCCGCAACCGAGCAACGTACCCAGTTGAACCGCCAGTACAAGCAAGGAAGCCGATTTACCCGAAATCATCTCCATATACTGTTCTTCCGTATAAACGGCATTCAAAAGATCGATCATTTGTCCGCTTACGGTCGTAAGCAATTGAGCATTGAGCAGCGCAGCCGCTTCATATTTGCGTTCGGACGGAAAAGGAGCTTGCAGCAGCATCTGCTGAGCCAAAAACGAAAATCCGAGCGCGATATTCAAGGTAAGATCGCTTCGGAATTTGCTCCACGGAGCCACTTCATTATCTCCGTCCTGCAGATCGTCGATCATGTCCAAAGACAGTACCAATGCTTCGACGGCAGCCGCCGCTTGCAAAATCCCGTCACCCTCTCCGCCGTACATTTGATAGTGGAGCATAGTAAGATTGCCGAAAAGCGCTTTTTCCGACAGCTTGTACGCCGCGCATTCCGCTGCCATTTCCCGAAGTTCGGCCTGGTTGAATCCTTGTTCGATCCCTTGCATCAACGTTTGCTTAATCGCTTCATTCCAATTCAACGTAGGTTTCTCTCCTTATCGAATACTGATTAGGATTAGATTTATTCCTATCCTCTATTCTACTTCCAAACCCTCTTTATTCCAACAGAGAAACACCAATCTTCATATCCCCTGAATACGCAAAAAAGACCTTTCCGTTCGGAAAGATCTTCTGCATGATTCATATGCGGTTACGGTTTGTCGTACAGAACGACTGCCGCGAGCGCAACTTCGTAAATCCCGTCCAATCCCAGCCATTCATTCACTCTGTCGTCATAAAACGTGGCAATCGGAGCCGTATCTGTTGCTTGAGGCGCGCAGCTCTGCACTTGTTTCGCGATTCGCCCTGCTTCCAGCAGACTATAACGGTAGCCCCGTTCGCCGAGCAGCTTATGCGAACGATGCAAATTGGCGGCGACGAACCAGATCGCCCGCGGCGAGCCGCTCAGCAGTCCCGGCGGAAAAGCATCTTCCAACGAAATATTCCAAGGCCGGCCGCAGCACTTCAATCCCCGCCCTTGCTCCTCGATATGATAGCAAACGTGCTTTCCTTCTTCGTTCCGGCAAACCATGTACAGCTCCGACTGATCGGGCTTGAATCCGGCAGCTTGCTCCAGTACGCGCAAATCCTCGAAAGGAGCTTCGGAATGGAACATCCAGGTTCGGACATAAGCGTCTAACCATTGCTTCAGATTCGGCGGGATGTCCGCTTCGCTCGACGGAATCGTCGACGAACCGAAATAACGTTTGTCCGACGAAGCCTGACCGTCCAGGTGCCGAAACAGGTTGCCAAGCATTTTCATCCGAGATCTCATCAATATGTCCAATTCGGGGTGGTGAGCGGAACCGGCATGGTAGGTCAGCGAGAGACGTTCTTCATCCAATTCACGTTCGGATCTCCAATCGTTAAATTTAAGACTCATCAAGCATTCTCCTTTCAGGGAAAAGGGTGCGGCGCCGCATTCAAGTCCGTCGGCGCGATCGGGAACGTGCGGTACCCCATCTCGACCGGAACATCGAAAATGCGGCGGCTTCCGACCAGGCGTTCATGCTCGCTTCGCGGAAGCTGCACGCTTCCGGGTACGATCATTTTGACGACATGCAGCCCGAGCGCTCTCGCGTCTTCGGTCGTAATGTCCGCGCAGATCGCTTCCAGTCCGCGTGCCGCAAGCCGATCAAGCACCTGCTTCAACTGCTCGGCATTGGACATTTTGACGTCGATCGGGTTCGCGGCGAGCTTTCGCGTTTTGGGTGCCCCGCAGGCGAAATCAAGCTCGCGCATCGCATTGGGCTGCTCGTAATAAGGCAGCCGCAGACCGTAATCGACGATCTGATCCGCTTGCAGCTCGGGAAGTCCCGAGGCGTAAATCTGCGCTTTGTTGCCCATATACAGCTGGCTGATCTCCATCAGCGTCTTGGCGGCGGCCTCCTCAAGCGTACTGCGGGCCGCACCGCCGAACGAGACTTTTCCGTCGCGGGTATGCAGCAGGCCGAAGACGGAAGGCACGCCGATATCCGAAGTCGTATCCACCAAATCAAGCCGGAAACGCCGCTTGTCCATCAGCGCTCCGAACGGTTCCAACAGCGCGGAGCCGTTCAAGTCGATACCCGGCATCTGCAAACGGTTATACCACATGATCATGAACGAATCCCGTTCGATGATTTCCAGCAGCCCGCCGAGCATGGCTTGTTCCAAGGTCGAGCCGGCCGCAGAGCCCGTCATAAGACCGAAGCAAATCGCGTCTTCGTTCGGAGCGATCGGCCGGTAAGAGTCCCAGGTCAGCGCAGCCGGAACGTATACGTTCCTTCTTCGGGTCAGGCTGTAAGCCTCGAACCATCCTATACGGCTGTCCTCCGTGAACGGACGGTACGGAAACCCCGACTTGGCGTGCTGCTCTTTCGTGAACAGCGGAAGTTCGCTCGGGTGCAGCGCGTTGGCACCCAACTCCTGCCACGAAGCGAAGATCGTCCGGTCGGGCTGCACGTAAGACGCGCAATAGCGTTCGACCGCTTCCGCAACAGCAGATGTATTTGCTTCTTCCGGCGTGCGTCCCATGCCGCTCGCAAAAAAGTCGATCAACCCTTCCTGGCCCGGAACGAAGCTTTTGGGATTGCCCGGAATGGCCAGACTCAAAAAAAGCTCGGGATCTTCCGCGTCGGAATTCACATTTATCAAGCCTTTCACGATCCCGCCCCGACCGCCTAGCGTTGCGGCCAATGCTTTCGGCACGCCGGCATTCGCTCCGACGGACGAAGATCTGCGAATCAGTTGACGGCTCATGCGAGCACCGCCGCTTCCGTCCACGGCTGCGCGGCCAGCGAAGCCGATCGACGCACGCCGCATACGCTGCAGGTCGGAACGCGATGTACCGCCGACAACTCGCCTTCGATATGGAACGCATCGAATTCCAACAGATGCCCGAGCGTCAACGGCGCGAAGCTGCTTTTGTGCCGGGATGACCACTTCGCAACTTCAAGCGCGACGATGCCGGCAAAAATCTGCCAAGACAATTCGAACCCGGCTCCCGCCTCCGGAAACTCGGGGCTGGACAAAGACGCCATGCGCTGCTTCAAGCATTCCCGGCAAGCGGTAACTCCGGGAATGACCAGCGGACCCAAACTGCCTCCAAGGCGATTGAAACGCACCGGCAGCCAATTGAACCCTTGGCGATGCGCGATCTCGTTCCAGGCCAAAAGTCGTTCCTCGCTGCCGATCGCGATCACCAATTCAGGCACTTCCCGTACTTCGTCTGGGGACTCCGTCCATCGAACCGGCAGTCCGGCGATTTGAAGCATACCGCCGATCTTCTCGGCTTTCGCCCGGTCTTCTTCCGCGTGAAGAATCCAATATTCGCCCATCAGCTCACCTTTCCTTTCTCAAGCACAAGGCAGCGCACAGGGGCCTGATCCGCGGGATAAGTATGCGTCTCGATCAGCTTCAAGGAAGATCGATTCACGCAGTCCAGAATTTGCGCTTCCGGGAAAAAGCTTTTGGACGTGGAGCCGAAGTAACGGCGCGTGCTTCCGCCTTGTACCACTTCCGCGTAAAAGTTCATAACGGCTTTGCGCGAGTCGTGCTCTTCGTGCTCGCCCATCAATACGAATTGCTTATGATCGGGACCGAGATCGATCGTAACGCCGTCCACTTTGCCGTCGCGCATTTCGCGGTTGTGCTCGCTGTTCTCGTAGACATAGTCGAACACGAAACGCCCGCCTTCCTCCAGATGCGCGTATACCGTTTCCAGCATTCTTTCTACCGAAGCCATATCCGGCAGCAGGCTGACGCTTGTGGCCGACAACACGATCAGCGGAAACTTTTCTGCTTGTACGAACGAAGTCATGTCCGCTTGTCCGACTTCGATACGGCCACGAACATTTTCCGGCAGCCTAACGCTTTTCCGGCGGTACAAGGCCAGCATATCCGGCGACAGATCCAAGCCGAGCGTCGAATGTCCGCGCCGGGCCAGTTGGATCAACACGCGTCCGGCACCGCAAGCCAGCTCCAAAATCCGTCCTTGACCGCGAACCCGTTCGGCTTGCTCGGCCAGCAATTCAATGTCGTACTCGGTCCGATCCGTCAACGCTTCGTAGAACTCCGAGTAATAACCTTCATACAAGTCCATATCATGACTGTGCGGCAGGTTCAGGCTGCGCAGCTCTTTGAAAATTCCGAAATACATAATCCTCTCCCCTTTTCTTGTCGGTCTTATCGAAATCCGTCCGTTAGGCGACCGTCCAGCCGCCGTCCACAATCAGATTATGTCCGGTGATCATACCCGCTTGATCCGAAGCCAAAAACAGCACGGCTTCCGCAATATCCGAAGGTACGGCAAGTTTGCGCAGCGGAATTTTCGGCAGGCTCATTCGGCGGAATCTCGGATCTTCCACATGTTCGCGATTGGCTTCGGTAGCGACGAAAGTCGGCGAAACCGCATTGACGCGAATTCCGTACTTGGCCCATTCCAGCGCCAAAGCTTTGGTGAGATGAATCAATCCCGCTTTGCTGGCGCAATACGGCGCGCGATTCTCGTTGGCCACCACGCCGTGTTGGGAAGCAAGCATGACGATCGAGCCGCTTCTTCGTTTCACCATGCTTTTGGCAATCTGTTGGGTCAGGAAAAACGTACCTTTCAAGTTGACGTCCGCGATCAGATCCCATTGCTGCGGCGTAACCTCCAATGCCGGCACGAGCATGTTGACGCCGGCATTGTTAACCAAATAGTCGATCGCCAGTCCGTCCTGCTTGAGCGCGGCTGCGCACTCTGCTATCGATTCGCCGCTGCGAATATCAAGCATCAGGCTTTTGGTTTCTTGTCCGTACGATTTTCCCAACTCTTGAGCCACCGCTTCCAGCCGTTCCATTTCGGTCGGAATTTCGGTCATGACGATCGCCGCTCCTTCTCTGGCGAAGCTTTCAGCTACCTTGGCTCCGATTCCTCTTCCCGCACCTGTTACAAGAACCCTTTTTCCGGCCAGGTTTCTATGGCTTTGAACAAGCTGATCGCCTTTAGCGGATAATAACCGATCCCTTGCATCTTCGGTCGGTTTCGACAGCATTTGTGCCTCATCCCGGTTCATCGCAGTCCCTCCTCACTCGTACTTCTATCGTCCTTTTATCCGACTTAAACGGTTTCTCTAAGCGTTCTCCAGAACTTCATCGCATGCACGGCCAACATGATCAGCAAGATCGATGCCGCGGCGTAGGCGAACATTCCGAGATAAGGCTGCAACCGATCAATCAGCTGATAGATGCCCCAGCCCCAGAAGAGCGGAGTAAAAGCTGCGGCGGCAATGCCGTAAAGCAGCAGTACTCTTTTCTCGAAAGGTCGTTCCGCATTAGCTTTCATGCCGTCTTTCCGCTTCGAACGGGGCAGGATTTTGCTGAACACGGCACGGAATGCTTTTTGCCTCAAATTGACGATGCCGAGCGAATGGCAGAGCATCCAATAACCGTCGAGCTTTACCAGAGGAATCAGATTGAGCAAACTCATCCCCAAGTTGGCGATAGAGTAGTACAGCAACAGAGGCGCTTCGATTCCGGCTTGCAGCAAACCATAGAACGTGATAGCCGATATAGCGGTCATCATCCACTGGCTGTAAATGCCGGCGAACAGAACAGCCAATTTATGACGCTTCTTTTTGAACAAATAGGTCGAGCTGACGTCGCAGAACATGGCAGGCCCGAAATAAAACAGCATCACGCCGGTTTCAGGAACGCTTCCTCCGTACTTTTTGCATACGGCGGCATGGGACATCTCGTGAAAAGCCGTCGTTGCGATCATCATCAGATACAGGATCAACCCTTCTTTGATTCCGATTCCGTTCAGAGAAATACGGTTGACCAAATCGGGATCGGACATCATCATATAGAGCGCTCCGAGCATCAGCAGTCCGTAGGCAGCAACCGCTACCGGATGCAGCAGGATTCGAATGATATAAAGATTTTTTTCCAACCAGCGGTTCGGATTGAAGCGGAAAAGCTTGATCAGCGTCATATCCCGTTTTTTCGCCGGCATTTCTTCGGCTTCCGTTTGAAGAAATCCCCATTCCTCGAACTTTTCCATCAAATACCGCCGCTCTTTTTCCGTTAATTCGCCTTGATAAAGACGCTCTCGTTCGCTGTCTTCCGGATGGCTGATCAGCAGCTTCAGATAATCCGCTTCCCGTCGGCCTACTTTGATGTATTTGTTCAACAATTTATGTTTAATCATAAAAGAATTATTTTCAGTCTCATGAAATTCAACAACTTCTGCTGCTTGAGTCAATGTTCATCACCTTCGTTTCCCAGAATAGATACGTGGTTCGTAAGGAACGGGGCCTTCCGCCTTTGCGGCTGCCGCTTCAGCGGAATAAGCCCCCTATGTCCCGATCATGTCATGCCAAGCTTATTTTTCAAGTAAAAGCAACCAGTGCCGCTCCTGCCGCAACTACGCCTACGCCTGTCGCTACCCCTGTAATGAAGTCCTGGGCGTTACCCGGTGCTTCCACGTTTTCCAACAGTTCCAGATCCACCGCTTGCTGTTCGTTCATTTTTATATTCCTCCTAGAATTGGGTTTGATTTTCAGGATTTGAAGTTACCAGTTTTCAGATTCAGAGTACTTCTGCTGCGCTTTGCGTTTAGCAAAAATACTCTTTACGTAAAAGCGATCAGACCGCCGCCCACGATGACGCCTACAACTACTCCGCCGATAAACGCTCCGTCTCCCGGTGCCGCTACTTCTTCCAGTTCTTCCAGTTGTACATTCAGCATGTTTTCCATAATTAATCGCTCCTCGATTTTAGTTTTGGTTTTGATTCAGTTTTTGCTTAGCTTACGTCAATGCGACGATTACGCCGCCCACCGCTACGCCTGCCGCGAATCCTGTAGCAATCTCTGCCCAACCCGGCGTGTCCATCATTTCCAGTTCCTCAACATTCAGATTGTTTGCTTGTTCCATGTTCAATCGCTCCTTTTTTCGTATGGATTTATTGGGTGATTCGGTATTTGGTTGTTCAAAATTCGCTTACGTGAAGGCAACCAATGCGGCACCGGCTGCGACTACGCCGACTCCGGCTGCTACGCCTGTTACGAAATCTCTCGCATTGCCCGGCGCTTCCACGTTTTCCAGCAGTTCCAGATCCAGTGCTTGTTGTTCGTTCATTTTCATATTCCTCCTAATGGGTTTGGTTTTGGGATTTTGAAAAAGATTTTACGTGAAAGCGATCAGACCGCCGCCGACAATAACACCGACAACTACTCCGCCGATAAACGCTCCGTCTCCCGGTGCCGCTACTTCTTCCAGTTCTTCCAGTTGTACATTCAGCATGTTTTCCATGATTAATCGCTCCTCGATTTTAGTTTTGGTTTTGATTCGGTTTTTGCTTAGCTTACGTCAATGCGACGATTACGCCGCCCACCGCTACGCCTGCCGCGAATCCTGTAGCAATCTCTGCCCAACCCGGCGTGTCCATCATTTCCAGTTCCTCAACATTCAGATTGTTTGCTTGTTCCATGTTCAATCGCTCCTTTTTTCGTATGGATTTATTGGGTGATTCGGTATTTGGTTGTTCAAAATTCGCTTACGTGAAGGCAACCAATGCGGCACCGGCTGCGACTACGCCGACTCCGGCTGCTACGCCTGTTACGAAATCTCTCGCATTGCCCGGCGCTTCCACGTTTTCCAACAGTTCCAGATCCAGTGCTTGCAGTTCTTTCATTTTCACATTCCTCCTCGAATATTAGGTAAGGGAGATCAATCCGCCGACAACCACGCCTATGATCGGTCCGCCTATGTACATGCCGCCTGTCGGCGCCGTGACAGCTTCCAGCTCTTCGGCTTCTACGCTCCAAGCTTTTTCCATATTTCTCACCTCCTTCACAAAGTAAACTCTTTTAAGGCTCTTGGATATCCGGAAAGGGATTAGAACAATACCGTTGCGTTAAGCGGCTCATCGCCGGGATATTCGCCGCCAAAAAGCGTCGTTTCTTTCAAAGGATCAAACGAATAGCCACGCTGCATACTTCTCACCTGCCTCCCAGCGTTTTTTTGATAATAGCGACGATCTTCGATACTTCCTGAGCGGAAATGACGAATGGAGGATAGAGATGGAATCCTGTTGTGACGCCCGGCGTGTAGAACGGATACACGATTAATCCCCGCTGCTTCAGCCGGTTGACCAGGGCGGAAAGACGCTCGGCCTCCATGCAAACGCCGCCCACCAGATCATCTTGCAGTGCAACCCCTGTCATCAAGCCTTTGCCGCGTGTTTCCAAAAAGACCGGGCAATCCGCAAGCTCTTCGTTCAAAAGTTCGCGCAGCAATTCTCCCATCTCGGAAACATGCTCCAGCATGCCCGGTTGGTTTAAGGCTTCGATCGTCGCCAATCCAGCTGAGCAGGCAATAGGATTGCCATTTTGTGTGGACAAATGCTCAATATGCAGATTGGCAACCGCGAATTCACGGTAGATCGCTTCACTGAACAGAACTGCTCCAAGCGGCAAATATCCGCTGTTAATGCCTTTGGATAAACAAAGGATATCCGGTACGGCACCGCTGTATTCGAATGCGAACATTCGGCCTGTTCTGCCCATTCCCGTGGCTACTTCGTCAAAAGCAAGGAGTGCGCCATGCAAGTCGCACAGTTCCCGAATTTTTCGCAAAAACGAATCCGGCAGAGGAATTGTTCCGCCCGAGCCGATAATCGGCTCAACAATCATTCCGGCAATACGGTCTCCTTCACGTTCAAACAACTCTTCAATCGCACGCAGTTCTTCGTCTTCGCTGCCTCGTCCCAGGCTGCTAAGCGGCGTATCGTGGAACAGGAAGCCCGGTACTTTCGGACCGTAGCCCTGGGAAATCTCCCTATCGATCCCGCTTGCGCTCATCGCTCCGTAATATGTGCCGTGGTAGGAAATGCTCAGCGCCACGATATTCTGCTTTTGCTCCAGACCACGCAGGCTCTGGTATTTGCGTATCAGCTTGATCGCCAACTCGGCCGATTCCGAACCGGTGCAGGTGTAAATCGCCCGGGACAGACGCTCCGGCGTCAGTGCCAACAGCTCTTGCGCGAATTTGACCGTGGTCGGATTGGTCTGATCGACCAGGTTCACGAACGGAATCCGGTCGAGTTGTTCGATGATCGCCTGCCGAATGCCGGAATGTCCGTACCCGAGCGATACATTCCATAGGCCGCTGATTCCGTCAATATAAGGCTTTCCGTTCTCGTCCCGAACATAGATGCCCGATCCTTCAAGCAGAGAAGTGAACGATTCGCCCAGCTGAACGTTTTTTAGCGGGTGGATCAGCGGATAGACCGCCCTTTGCACATTTTGCATCGTAGACATAACCGATTCTCCTTTATCTTTTGCTTTAAGAAGCTCTGCGCGAAGCGGACAAGATGCCCATTTCGTCCAGCTTGAGACCAACCTGACGCGCTGCCGTTTCGGCTTGTGCTTCGTCGGCCTTGAATACTTCGGAAATCGCTCGTCTGAGCGACATTTCGGACAATCCTTTGATCCCCGCTTCTAGCACCAAAGCCATCAGAGGACTCAGTTTCAGCAGTTTCCCTCCATTTGCCTGGTAAAGCAGCGGTTGACCGCCGACGAACAGAACAAACAGATGATCCGGTACCCATGCGTCGCCTTCGCTTGCATAGGACGCGGGCAGCACATGCGTGCAGGTTCGCAGGGATACTCCGATTTCGCGGATATCAATATCACGGAATACCGCCGTATATTGACGCAGTCCTTTAAGCAGTTGCGCGACCTGCATATAACGGTGCAGCAGTACATGACGCTTGCGAAGATCACAGTATTGGTCTCGGGTCATATACCCCGGCAAAAACGTGCATTTGGAGCAGGTATCGCGGATTTCACAGCCGTCGCAGCCGCGCAGCAGTTGTTCGCGAGTGGAAATTGCTGCCGCTTCGCGCTGCAGCGCGTCATAAGAATCTCCGATTCGGCCGATGGCGGAGCACCCTCCGCAGCCGGAAACTTCACCGTCGGCTTCCGTGTACAGGCGCGGAAGCTGCTTGATCGGGCATTGTCCGGCAGCTGACCATCGACAACTGTCCGCGACATACCCTTGTACCTGATAGCCTCGAACGAATCGGCCTTCTCGTTCGAAAGCTTCTACGTCTTCCATGAAAGCATCCAGATCGGCGGGTTGGGCAAGCTGCAAAATCTCCAAACCTCGTCCGTTCGCATTCTCCTTATCGGCCGGCTCGGAAGCTTCCCGATAATTCCTCAGTCCGATCTCAACCGGAGATCCGAAATCAAATTCGCTCATCTCCAAACGCGTCATTCCGTCAGCGGCATTTCGAATCTCCGCATGGACGTGAGGCACATACTGCCGCTGCTGTTCTAACTCATGATCGATAGGCCTGTACCATTCTCGGGTTTGCTTCACGACTCCCTCAATATCGATATATTTTTCTCCCTTTTCCGATTTGCAAACTGAGTTTTCGTTTAAAATGAAGGCGCTGTTGATTCCCATCAGCTGATCCGGCTCCAATCTCGCAAGACCTGCTACATGCTCTTCGGACACCGCGATGTGCTTCACTCCGCTTCCGAGTACTTGCGGCGGATACTGACCCGTTTTGAATGCGAGATAACCGTTCAGCAAGGCCGGATCGCTGCCGCCTGTACAAACCGATAAAAGCTCTGCCGTTTCAGCGTCAAGCTTCGTTTTTTCCGGACCGTTCACGCGAATGGTCAAGTCTCCCTGCCCGATCAAACCGGCATTCAGCCAATCCCGGAGCGCAGGCGCTGTTTCTTGTCCGGATAAGACGCTTTTTTCGTCGAGTTTGATTCGAAGCCTTACATTGGCCCTGCATGTTTTCCAATGTGTCAGTCGATTTCTTGTCTCGGGTGAACGGAAAGCATCGGAATCCGTCACTATGAGTTCAAGCACTGCGATATTCAAGGCTGCCAAACGTTCAGGTTCGATCCAACCCAACTGCTCGGAACTCAAAGCAATCTCGAACCCCGAATCGGTCGCATACTCCCGCAAAACGTCAAGCCCTTGAAGAAGTCGTTGCGGCGATTGTTCAAGCTCAAAGCCTTCTACGACTATCGGCGAGCCGTCTCCGCGATTCGCTTCTTGCTGAAGCTCCCGGGCGAATCGGCTTGCGGAATACCGTCGAAGTCCTTTGCTTTTCGAAATTTCGCCTTGAAGGTCGGCCCAACGAACCGTACATCCTGGACCTTTGGCTGCTTCCGGCGAGCTTAAGCGATCCAGCAGATACAGGTCTTCTTCGATTTCGGCTTCCGTATACGAAAAGGCTTCTTGGTGCATTTCTTCGATATAAACCTCGCCGGCAAGCTTCAAATCCGATTCGCTTCGCCAGCTTTCTTTGTCCGACTCGGACAGTCTCCACAGGAGGCTTTCGGGTCCTGCCATAATGAAAGCATCCGCGCCTGCATCTGCCGGATCCATATCCCGAAGCTTTCCGACCCATTCTCCAAACCAGATGATTCGGATGTCGGGGTCCAATCGCTTCAGCGTTCTGCATAGCCCCCGGCAAAGCGAGTAGGTCTGCGGTTCGACTTCGAGTGCGACAATGGCGCTTCCGAACGATTCGATCTCTTCGGCGCAATCCTGAAGTGTCCCCAAGCTGGCTTCGATGTACTGCGCAGCGTTGCCGCCACGGCTTTTGAAATGGGCTCTTATGTATCGACAGTTCAAGCTGTCGCCGGCTGTGTACAGTCTAGAAGACTGAGCTTTAAAATGAATGAGCGTAATGCCATCTCCGTAAGTGAAACCGTACAACTGCTTCGCCTCCTTAACCATCGGCTTTGATTCGTCCTCACCGGAGCGCTGCGACTTGCTCGGCGGCGTTCTTTTTCGGTGCGGCGTGTCTGTGTTCCTTTTGCTTGATTTCATCATAAACCCGTTTCAAAAGGATTTCACCGAAAAGAATGTAAGGTTTTCCCACAAACGCATTGCGCTGACTTGAGCCTGTCTTTGCGGTCTTTGCGCGGCTCCGCAAGTTTGATGTAGCGTTCGGAATCGCGGTCGGAGCGAAGAGACGAACCACACCTCCATGCGGGATACGGATAGAAGTTCAAAACAAAAAGACGACCGTATATGCGGTCGTCTTCAAACTGTCGGTAAGTCTAGTTCATGCTTGCGCCATGCGGCACTCTTCCCACGCAATCAACGCCCCCGTAAGAAGGCGGACGCTGTCCAGGGCACGAACCGACTGCACGTACTCGCGAGCGGCCTTTTCCGTTCTTTCTATGAAAGCACGGGCTTTGAGCCGCAGCGGCGACGGTAGCAGCCAGCGCGCCGACAGCCGCTCCGATACACAACGGAAACACTTTTCTGAACATAAGCCGCACTCTTTTCCTCCTATATAAAGGGACTTGCAATTCTTCAACCTCATTCCCCTTGCTGCATCGTTGCTGTTCATTAAACCGCGTGTTTGGCTTGGCCTTCGGATGTCGCGATCTTGGCTCGGGAAGCTTTGTTTCCTGCGGAGCCGAGCATTTTAAACATCATGCCCATGGAAGGCTTCTGTCCGTAGAGCAGCACGCCGTTACGGTAAACTTTGCCCGACAGCCAACCGACCAACAGCGTCGATACGACCAGGATCACCATCGGAAACACGATTTCCAGCAAAGCCGGTTCTCCTGCGCCTACGCGGGTTATCAGAACCATCGGCGTCAAGAACGGAATATAGGAAGAAACGACAGCTAATGTTCCGTTGGGGTTCGCCAATATCATCAAGGAGACGATAAAGCACGCCATAAGCAGCATCGACACCGGCAGCATCGCCTGATTCAACTCTTCGCTCCGGCTGACCATCGAACCTGCCGCCGCAAACAACGTCGCATAGAAGAAGTAGCCGAGGATGAATAGTGCAGCCGCAACAACCAGAGTTTGGCCGCCCAGAATCGATAGATCGATAGACAAGTTGCCGATCGACAGCGCTTCTCCCGTTCCGCCGAAACTCATCAACAGCACGCCGAAGCCCGCGATAATGGCAAACTGGAGAATTCCCGCTGCGCCGACGCCGAATACCTTGCCTGCCAGCAGTTGACCGGGTCTGACTTTCGTAATGAGAATTTCTTGAATGCGCGAGCCTTTTTCGACCGAGACCGAAGTGGCAACGTTGCCCGCGAACAGATAGATCATGAAGAACATCAGGGTAAGCAGCGCATAGACCGGCATATAAGTCTGTGTGAACGACTTGCCTCCGGCGTTCAACTCGTTCAGTTCCAAGGAAGGCCGGGCCGTAACCGAAGCCGCCTGTTCCGCAGAAAGTCCGAGCTCTTCGACGCTTTCTTTCACGTTCAACCGCTCCACGTAAGCCGATAGATTCGGCGCGAACGCAACATCTTCCTGACGGTTCACCGACAACGTGATTTGCGGAGCCGCTGACGCTTCGGCAGCCGGCGCAATCGCGACGATCGCGGACAGTTCTTCATTTTGCAACAATTTCGCTTGTTCGGCCTGTTCGCTCTCCGGCACCATCTTCCATTCATACAACGGAGATACGGAAGTTCCCAGTCCCTCCGCATCGATCGGCAGCGAGGTGGTATTGACGACCGCAACCGTTCCTTGCGTCGATGTTCCTCCGCCCGTGAGTCTCGGAATAAGCACGATCGCCGCGATCAGCGCGACAAGCAGCACCGTCATCCACAAAAACGATTTGGAACGAATCCGTTCCTTGAACGAATAGCCGAATACGATTCCGAATGATCTCATACCGCTTCCCCTACCTTTTCAATAAAGATTTCATGCAGCGACGGTTCCTTCAGTTCGAACTTGAGCATCGGCACGCCCGCCTGCCCGAGTTCGCGCATCAGTTCGTGTGCCTGCGCTTCATTGTTCACCTTGAGCGTCCATTCCTGCGCATCCCGGCGAATGTCCGTCAGGCCGCGCGTTTCCAAAAACGGCATCAGATCCGCTTCGCTTCGCAGAATCAGATTGCTGCGTCCGTAAGAGCGCTTGATCTCCGCAAGCTTGCCCCCGATCTGCATGCGGCCTTTTTTCATAATCGCGATATTCTCGCAGAACTGTTCGACCTGCATCATCTGATGGCTGGAGAAGACCAGCGCTTTGCCCGCCGCGATCTGCTCTTTGACCACCGAGGCCAGCATGTCCGAATTCACCGGATCGAGTCCGCTGAACGGTTCGTCCAGAATAACCAGCTCGGGATCGTGAATGAGCGCCGAGATGATCTGGACTTTCTGCTGATTGCCTTTGGACAGCTGTTCGACCCGCTTGTGCTCATGTTCGCCGATGCCGAGACGCTCCAGCCAGCTTCTCAGCGCTTTGTGCGCCGCCTGCTTCTTCATTCCTTCCAGGCGGGCCAGGTAGACAAGCTGTTCGCTGACCGTTTCCTTCGGATACAGCCCGCGTTCTTCCGGCAGGTAGCCGACGCTCGGGCGGTTCGCCAGAAACGGCCTGCCGTTCCAGAGCACTTCGCCTTCTTCGTGCGCCAGCAGTCCCAGCACCGAACGGATCGTCGTCGTCTTGCCCGCGCCGTTGCCTCCCAGCAGCCCGAACGCTTCGCCGGCTCGCACCGTCAGCGAAACGTCGTCTACCACGACCTTGTCCCCGTACCGTTTGCCCAAATGTTTGATCGAAAGTGTCATCTTGATCGCTCCCTTCATTCTGTTCGATAGATTCGATAAGTTTCGCCGCTGATTCGTTTCGCGCTGCGGCGGCGGGGTGTGTATGTACAGTGATTACTGTATATGTCTATATGCACACTATATTACGGAGGCGTTCCTGCTGTCAAATCTTTTTGCGAAAAAAGAACAAGCCCGCCAGAGAAACGGCAGGTTTGTCAAGCGGCACAAACCGCGCCGCATCAACGTTCTTGCGGACAGTAGACGTCGCAAAAAAACGCTTGGGCGCCGTTATCGAACCGGGCGCGCCAAGCGCTTGGAGGTGTGTATATAGAGGCGAAACACTGTGTATAGGGAAGACACAGCCTGCGCCTGCAAAAAAGTGGTCCGCTCTGCTCCGCCATCCGGATCTGCGCTCCGTCAGCCGTCGCTCCGGGCCGAATCGCCCGCCGCGCCGGGCGGCCAAATCGCGATCACCGTGCCGCCTGCGCCGCTCTCGATGCTCCAGTCCATCCCCATCTCGCGGATCATCAGCTCCACGATCGACAAGCCGATCCCCGCTCCTTCGGCGGGGTTGCGGCGCGGCGGCGCTTCCGATTCAAGCGGCCGGCTGATCTCGGCCGAGGCTTCGCTCCCCGCGCCCGCCGGCCCCGGCAGCCCCGGGCCTTTGTCGCGCACCAGCAGCGGGCGCCGCCCGCCTTGGCCTTCCGCGCCGAGCGCCAAGCCGACATAGCGCCCTTCCTTCGCATGGCGCACCGCGTTCTGGAACAGGTTATCCAGAATGCGGACAAACCATTCCCGGTCGACGCGCCAGACCAGCGCTTCGTCCGGCAGGTCGGCATCGACTTCCATGCCTTCCTTCTCGAACACCGGATACCACTGCGCGGCGGCCGTGCGCACGATACGCAGCACGTCCGCGTCTTCCATCCGCATCGGATAGCGCCCGGCGGCGATCAGCGTGTACGACAGCAGATTGTCGATCAATCCGCCGAGATCGTCCAGCTTGCGCTCCATCAGCGCCAGCGATTCGCGCCCGCGTTCGCCGAGCGGCTCGGCTTCGAGCGAATACGCATGGCTGCGAATGACGGTCAGCGGAGTACGCAGATCGTGAGACAGGTTGGCGATCAGCTTCTTGCGCAGTTCTTCTTCTTCGCGTTCGCGTTCGCGGCCCGCCCGCAGCTTGGACACCATCTCGTCGAACGTGCCGCCGAGCGCCGCGATCTCGTCATGCTGGGGATCGGGGCCGATCGGGATCGGCATGCCGTCGCCGTCGTAGGACGTCATCGCGGCCTGCAGCCGGACGAGCCGCCTGCGAATCCGGTAGAAGAACGTCCAGGACAGCACCGCGAACAGCACGAGCAGCAGCACGAACAGCGAGATCGCCACGATCTGCGGCAGCCGGGCGTTCTGGTCGGGCACGGACGAAGCCGTCCACTCCCGGGAGACACGGGCGGCCAGTATGCCTTGCCGTGCGTCGCTCAGGCCGTCTTCCTGCTCCCCAACAAAAGCGACCACGGTAAAATCGGGCGCGTTAACGCCCGTCGAACGCTTCATGAACTCGGCTGTCCAGCCGGGCGTCCACACTTCGGGAATGTCCGGCTGCGGCGGATCGGTCACAATCGTCCGGCCTTGCCCGTCCGTCGCGACGACCGACACGAGCGGATTGGCGGCGCGGAATTTGCGCATCGCTTCGACGATCTCGGCGGCGCCGGCTCCGTCCAGCCCGGCGGCCAGTTCGTGCCAATCGCTCTCCAGAGCCCAGGTCGATACGTTTTTCTTGGGATCGATCTCCGCCGCGCGGGGCTGCCAGATCAGATACGTGTAGCCGAGATAGAGCAGCGTGACGAAGATGAGAATGATCGGCAGCAAAAAAACGGCGAACCCGATCAGCATCAGGTAGCGGGCCATCAGCGAGTCGCGGAATTTCATGCCCGATTGGTGGCGCCTTTTCATCCTCTCACCCGGTAACCGATGCCCCGGACCGTCTCGACGATCGCCGGACTGCCGGGATCGATTTCGATTTTCTCGCGCAAATACCGGATATGGACCATCAGCGTCTTGTCTCCGTCGAGATACGGTTCGCCCCATACCGCTTCGTAGATCTGTTCCTTCGTCAGAATCTGGCCGAGATGGCGCAGGAAATACATGAAGATATGAAACTGCTTGCCGGTCAGCGCGATCTCTTCACCGCTCTGCGCGTCGACGATCCGGCTCTCGCGTTCGTATACGAGCAGATGCCCGATCGCTCTCGCTTCCGGCTCGGCCGGCGCGCTGCGGCGCAGCATCACTTCGATGCGGGCGGCCAATTCGTCCGGATGAAACGGCTTGGTCAGATAATCGTCGGCAAAACGCAGCGCCTCAAGTTTGTCGTCGATCGACGTCCGCGCCGACAGCATCATGACCGGCAGCGACGGATGATCGCGCTTGAGCCGCTGGCCGACCGTGAATCCGTCCAGGCCGGGCAGCATGATGTCCAGCACCGCCGCGTCGCAGTCTCCCGCGGCGGCGGACGCCCCGTCCCCGCTTTCGAGCCAGACGACGCCGTAGCCCCGTTCTTCCAGATTGCGCACGACCCACTCGCCGATCTGCCGTTCGTCTTCGATATACAGCACCGTTTTTTTGGTCACTTCTCAAGTCCTCCCCCTTCGATCGCTTGGGCCGCCGCGCGCATTCCGCCGCCGGCGTCCGTCCTGCGTCCATGATACCAGCATTTGCGTATTCAGGCACATTCGCGCTTTTTCCATAATCTGTTTTTTGGTAAAAAAGCCCGTTTCTGCCCGCCTTGCGCAGGGGTAATGAAGAGTATTGTTTATGACGCCCGCTTCCGCTTCATCTCGCCGCCTTATTCCCTGAACCCTATAGCCTGACCATCCATCATTGAGGAGGGAACCCGCCATGATTCCTGTCGCCGTCTTTTGGATGCTTGGAGCCGCCCTGCTCGCCGGCAGCGTCACCGGCCTGCTGCTGCGCTCCGCGCGCAGCCGCCGCCGGTCTTCCGGCAATATCGTCGATCTCGCCGCCGCCCGCCGCCGCAAGCTCAAAACCGTGTCCGTTCCGGCCAAGCCCGTCGAAGCGGATCTTTGCAAGCCCAAACGTTCGGTCGCGGGCGGGGAGGTCCGCGCTTTTGTTCCCAAAAGCCCGGAAGCCCGGCCGCAGGCGTGTTCCCGCTGCCACAAGAAGAACGGTCCGGTCGGCTTCTACGTCGACGATTACGGCAGCCTGGTCGGCCTCTGCAAAGAATGCCGCAAATCGGCCAAAAATCGCGACCTGATGCCGCTCTGACCGAAGAGGATGCTTCACGTGGAACTTTTTCCCAACTTTTATCAACGGCCTTTTCCCGGACAGAACCCCGGTAAAAGGCCGTTTTTGCCGCTGCCCACTTTTTGTCTGTTTCTCGCTTCCCCGTTCGCGGGTATACCAATCTTGTCGGTCCAGGACCGAAAAAGGTTTACCGAACGCCACCATTCCAACACTCAAGGGGGAAAACCGATGCTGCTTGAAGCGATTGAGCACCGGCCGAAGCTGAACTGGGCCTATACTGTGGACAACGAGACGATCCACCTGCGGATTCGCACGAAGAAAAAAGACGTGGAGCGCGTATTCGTGATCGGCGGAGACAAATATGCGTGGGACCGTACCCGCGAAGAGACGTCCATGCGCCTATTTGCGTCCGACGCTCTGTTCGATTATTGGGAATGCGAGATCAAGCCGCCTTATCGCCGTCTCAAATACGGTTTCCGGCTGGAAAGCGGAACGCAACAAGTCTGGATGAACGAAGACGGCTTCCACCATACGGAGCGCGAGACGTCCGACGATTTCTACGAGATCGCCTACATCAATCCGGAAGACATTTTGCAAACGCCGGACTGGGCCAAAAACGCTGTCTTTTACCAGATCTTCCCCGAGCGTTTCGCGAACGGCGACAAATCCCGCGATCCGGAGAACGTGCAGCCGTGGGGCGGCAAGCCGGAAGTGGACAGCTTCTTCGGCGGCGACCTGGAAGGCGTGCGCCAACATCTGGACTACATCGCGGATCTCGGCGTCAACGCGATCTATTTTACCCCGATCTTCAAAGCGCCGAGCAACCACAAATACGATACCGAAGACTATATGCAGCTCGATCCGCATTTCGGCGATATCGACACGCTGAAGAAGCTGATTGCGGAATGCCACGGCCGCGGTATCCGCGTGCTGCTCGACGCCGTGTTCAACCATTCGGGCAAAACGTTCAAGCCGTTCGTCGACGTGAAGGAAAAAGGCGAACAATCGCAGTACAAAGACTGGTTCCACGTCCGCGAATTCCCGATCGACGTCAAGGACGGCATCCCGACGTACGAGACGTTCAGCTTCGAGCCGAACATGCCGAAGTTCAACACGGGCCACCCGGAAGTCAAAAAGTATCTGCTCGAAGCGGCCCGCTACTGGATCGGCGAGATCGGCTTCGACGGCTGGCGGCTCGACGTGGCGGACGAAGTGGACCACAAGTTCTGGCGCGAATTCCGCAGCGTCGTCAAGGAAGCCAATCCGGAAGCGTACATTCTGGGCGAACTGTGGCACGAAGCGACGCCGTGGCTGCAGGGCGACCAGTTCGACTCCGCGATGAACTATCCGTTTACGTACGCGGTTCGAAACTTCGTTGCGCTCGGTCAGACGGACGCGCTCAAATTCTCCCATTCGCTCGCGACGCAGCTGGCGCGCTATCCGCTGCCGGTCAGCCAGGCCGCGTTCAACCTGCTCGACAGCCATGACACGGAGCGCATGCTGACGGTAGCCGGCGGAGACAAAAACAAGCTCAAGCTGTCCGTCGCCATTCAGATGACGTATCCCGGCACGCCGTGCGTCTACTACGGCAGCGAGATCGGTATCGACGGCGGCGCGGACCCGGACTGCCGCAAATGCATGGAGTGGGAGACGTCGAAGCAGGATCTGGACCTGCACGCGTTCTACCGCAAGATGATCGCCCTGCGTCTGGAGCACAGCGCGCTGCGCACCGGCAGCTTCGACGTGCTGCACGCCGAAGAAGGCGGCCGCGCGATCGCGTACCGCCGGCAGGACGACGCGGGCACGTTCGTCGTCGCTCTCAATGCGTCGGAATCGGCGCAGAGCATTGAAGTGGACGCAAGCGAAGCCGCAGCGTGGAGCGTGCTGTACGCGGGCGGCGCCGATACCGAGTCGCAGTCGGAAGGCAGCCTGGACGCGAACAGCGGCAAGCTGACGATCGAACTGCCGGCCTACGGTTATACGGTGCTGCGGGCGCAGTAACGAACGGAGCGGGCGGCCTTGGCGGCCCGCGTCATGCCCGAACGCGACGTTTAGGCATGGAACAAACGAAAGACCCGGCGCCGAAACGGCCCGGGTCTTTTGCTTGTTCAATTGGGTTCGCGGCCCGGCTTCAGCTCGAACAGCTGGAACCGCCGGTCTTCTTCCATCTGCTCGATCAGCGCAGGCGCGCCGGTCAGATCGAAGATCACCCGGTCCCAGAAACGCTGGGCCGGAATATTGTTCGCCAGTTGGTGCAGCCCCCAGCGGCCGGCCTTCGTCTCGAACACGAGCCGGGCAGCGCGGCTGCCGACGCCCGTGCGGCGGTATTTGCGCATCACGAAGAACTGCGCCAGGTAAGCCGCTTCGTTCTCCCAAAATTCGTGGACCATCGCGAAGCCCGCAATTTGCCCGTCCGCGAGAATGAGGTACGCGCAGTTGCCGCCCCACTTTTTCCAATACAGCTCGAACTCCGCGAAATAAGGGTACGTCCCGTCGGGGCGAACGCTCATGCCGGTAAATTCGCTAAAATCGTACAAATACAACTGCCACAGCCGTTCGAACAGTTCTCGGTCGGCGCTTCGGGCTTTCCTGATCTCCACATGTTCGATGTTCATTCGCCAAGTCCCCTAGTCTGTGTCGTGTCTTCTCTAATCTACCAAACGCTTTTCGAAAAATCCATTCGCGGCCCGGTCTCCTCGGTCTCAAGACCGTTGCCACCGACCGTCCGGGGGACTATGATAGGAAAAAACGCCAGGCGGGCGTCATCGCCATTTCCTTCAAGGAGTGAACGTTATGATCTACAGCGGCGAGCAAGAACCCTCGATCCGCCTGATTGAAGATACCCTGCTGCCGGATGTGCGTCTGGAGAGCGTCGATCCTTTTAATCCGGTCGTGGTGCACCATGCGCCTTCGGGTTGGACGGTGCTTGGAGCGGGCAATTACGCGGCCGTCTTCGAACACCCGATGCTGCCCGGCAAAGTCGTCAAGATCTATGCGCCGGGCCGCCCTGGCTGGCAGGAAGAATGCGACGTATACGAGAAGCTGGGGCAGCACCCCGCTTATTCGACGCTGTACGCGGCGGACGTGCACGGCGAACATGGCTACCTCGTCCTCAAGAAGCTCGAAGGCAAGACATTCTATAACTGCCTGCGCGACGGTACCCGAATTCCGGAGAAAGCGGTCCGCGACGTCGACAAAGCGCTGGACTACGCGCGCTCGCGCGGCCTTAATCCCAAAGACGTGCACGGCAAAAACGTCATGCTCAAAGACGGCCGCGGCCTGGTCGTGGACATCTCCGACTTTTTGCAGGAAGGCCCGTGCATCATGTGGAAAGACCTCAAAAAAGCGTATTTCAAGCTATATAAGCCGCTCATGCCCAAACGCGCTTTCCCGATGCCCGACTGGTCGATGAACCTGATCCGCTTCCTTTATCGCCGCCTGCGCAAAAAGTCCCGCCTCGACGGCCGGCATCCGCAGGGCAAACGGTATAAGGCGAAGCCCCGGAAATCGGGATAAAGGCAGCCCCGGCCCGGCGACGGCGGCCCGCTTCGAGGCCCAAGCCTCCAGCCTCTACAGCAAATCACGCACACAAAAAAAGGACGATCCGATAACGGATCGTCCTTTTTGGCATAAGCCGAACGGCTGCGGAAGACGGGCGGGCGGTTACAGCACCTTCTCCAGAAAACTGATCGTCCGCTCGTGCTTCGGATTGCCGAACACTTCTTCCGGCGTGCCTTCTTCCACGATGTAGCCGCCGTCCATGAAGATGACGCGGTTGCCCACTTCGCGGGCAAAGCCCATTTCGTGCGTGACGATGACCATCGTCATGCCTTCGCGCGCCAGATCCTGCATGACGCCGAGCACTTCGCCGACCATTTCCGGGTCAAGCGCGGAAGTCGGTTCGTCGAACAGCATGACGTCCGGGTTCATCGCGAGCGCCCGGGCAATCGCCACGCGCTGCTTCTGCCCACCCGACAAGGACGCCGGATAAGCGTCCGCCTTGTCGGACAAGCCGACGCGGTCCAGCAGGGTCAATGCCTGTTTGCGCGCTTCTTCTTTGCTCTGCTTTTTGAGCTCGGTCGGCGCGAACATGATGTTCTGCATGACGCTCATATGCGGGAACAGATTGAAATGCTGGAATACCATGCCAATATTTTCACGGATTTTGTTGATATCCGAGCTTTTGTCGCTGAGGTCGTGATCGTCGACGATCACTTTGCCTCCGTTGATCTCTTCCAACAGGTTGAGACAGCGCAGGAACGTGCTTTTGCCGGAACCGGAAGGGCCGATGACACACACCACTTCGCCTTCGCGCACTTCCATATCGATGCCTTTGAGCACTTCGTTGCTGCCAAAGCTTTTCTTGAGGCCGGTCACTTTGATCTTATCCACGGCTTACTCTCCTTTCGAGACGATCCGCAATCTTCGTAAGAATGGTGATGACGATCAGGTACATGATACCGATGGTCAACCAGACTTCGAACGACCGATACGTACTCGCGACGACCAATTTACCCGATTGGGTCAGTTCGACCAGACCGATAATGGACATGATCGACGTGTCTTTGAGCGTGATTACCATCTGATTGATGAAGGACGGAATCATGACTTTGACCGCCTGCGGCATAATGATTTTGCGCATCGCGGTGCGGTAAGGCACGCCGAGCGAACGGGCCGCTTCCATCTGGCCTTTGTCGATCGACTGAATGCCGCCGCGAATGATCTCGGTCACGTAAGCTCCCGCATTAAGCGACAAGGCCAGAATCGCGGCTGTCCAGATCGGCATCGTGAAGCCGAGTGCCTGCGGAATCGCGAAGTAGATGAAGAAGGCCAGAATCAACAGCGGGATGCCGCGGAAAATATCGACGAACACCGTGGCGACCCCGCGCAGCAGTTTGTTGTGACCGACTTTCATGGAACCGAAGATCAGGCCCAGAATGAAGGCGAAGAACAGCGACACGATCGTGTAATACAGCGTGAGCCCCATTCCTTTGAGGAAAGCGGGCATCGAAGCGCCGATCAACTCGAAGCCGCTCATCTGCTCGGTCGCGGCAATTTCGATTTCGCCGCCTTCGGACGCAAACGACTCGCCCAGGTAACCGGCTACGATCTCGTTGTACTTGCCGCTCTCTTTGAGATTGGCCAATCCGGTATTGAACATCTTGAGCAGTTCGGCATCTTGCCCTTTGTTGACGGCAAAGCCGTACGAACCGCCTTTTTCTTTGGGCAGAGGCATCTTCATGCCGTTGCCCTGGGCGATCCCGTAAGCGACGACCGGATAGTCTTCGAAGTAGGCAGCCGAACCGCCCGCTTTGACTTCCTCGATCAGTTGGGGCGAGTCGTCGAACGTCACGATGCTGAACCCGTACTGGTCTTTGATCGATTCGGCGAAAGTCGCGCCTTCCGTACCGGTCTTGACCGCTACGCGCAGTCCGCGCAGGTCTTCATAGGACATGATCGCCGTGTTCTTGGCATCGACGCCCATGATCGGACCCGATTCGAAATACGAATCCGAGAAATCGAACGTCTGCTTGCGCTCGTCCGTGATGCTCATGCCGGCGATGACGCCGTCCACGTTGCCGGACTGAAGCGCCTGAACCGCCGCGTTGAACCCAAGAGGCTGCAGGCGGTACTTGAAGCCCTGATCCTCGGCGATCGCTTTAAGCAAATCCAGGTCGATCCCTACGTAATTGCCGCTTGCGTCTTGATACTCGAACGGCGGAAAAGTCGTATCCGTCGCGATGGTGTACGTTTTGTTCGCTTCCGCGGCCTGGGCCGACGGCACCAAACTTCCCATGAATGAGAAAAAGAATACCAATAAAACCAAAAACCCCGTCACTTTTTTCTGTATACGCATAGGTTCCTCCAGTCGCTGTACGCGGCTTTTGAATTTTTAATTCATTTTACATGACCCATTAACCCTTGACCATGCCTGAGCATTAAAAATTTTAATGAATCATATAAAAAAGCTTCATGATCCCGAAGCATCGTACAAAGTGACAAGCTATGTAAGTTGGATACCCAAATCGCTCGTTCCGCAAAACATCCTGCCTGCTTTTACCCGTTTTTTGCCGGAATGATGAGGTCGTCCGACCGTCTTCTTTTTAAAAAGGAAATCCGAACAAGAAAAGAAGCCGATATTACACGGAAACCCTTTCGGCCCTGCTCTTGAACGGTTGGTCGACGATCGTGAACGATTTTCGAAGGGAAAGGTTGGCTCAACTGGAAACACGAACGCTTCTCAAGATCGAAAAACCGCTTTATTTTGATTTAAATTTTACACGATTAAATAATAAAAAATATTTTTCTCCGAAACGTTGAAATACGCTTATCTTCTTACTATAATATACTTATGTGTTTTTAATAAACGTGCATCATCGACTATGAGGAGGAACTTCCCCTATGACCAACGCCAAATTCGCCAAGCTGTTCGACAGCGTGGAACTGCACGACGGCATCAAGCTGCAAAACCGTATCGTGCTCGCTCCGATGACCCACTCTTCGTCCAACCCGGACCTGAGCGTGTCCGACGCCGAGCTGAGCTACTACGAGCGCCGCATCAACAAGCTGGGACTGGCCGTAACCGCCGTTGCCCACGTTATGCCGGGCGGTATCGGCTTCCAGAACCAATTCGCCGCTTTCGGCGAATCGAACCTGCCGGGCCTGACCCAGCTCGCTTCGACGCTCAAAAAAGGCGGAGCCAAATCCGTCCTGCAAATTTTCCATGCCGGTATTCAAGGCCCCCGCGCCCTCGTGCCTGAAGGCGACGTCGTCGGCCCGAGCGCGATCGAACTGAAAGACGGTTCGATGTCCCGCGAACTGACGCATGAAGAGATCGAATCGATCGTACTGGACTTCGGCCGCGCGACCGAGCTTGCGATCCGCGCAGGCTTCGACGGCGTGGAGATCCACGGCGCCAACGGCTACCTGATCCAGCAGTTCTTCTCCGGCTGGTCCAACCGCCGCGAAGACAAATGGGGCGGCAGCGTCGAAGCCCGCCTGACGTTCCCGCTGGCCGTCGTCGACGAAGTGCAGCGTGCGGCCGCAGCCGCAACCAAAGAACCTTTCATCATCGGCTACCGCTTCTCGCCGGAAGAGCCGGAAGAAGACGGCTTGACGATGGACCACACGTTCGCGCTGCTCAAAGCGCTGGGCGGCAAACATCTCAGCTACCTGCACGTATCGCTGATGGAATACAACTCCAAGCCGCGCCGCGGCGGCGACCTGAACCGGACACGTCTGGAACAGATCGTCGAAGCCGCAACCGGCACGCCGGTGATCGGCGTCGGTTCGATCCATACGCCGGAACAGGCCGTCGAAGCGATCGAGCTTGGCGCGGCCATGGTCGCGCTCGGACGCGAACTGATCGTGGAACCGGATTGGGTACAAAAAGTCGAAGCCGGCCAGGAAGCCGACATCGCGTTGACGCTGACTGCCGCCGATCAGGACCGTCTGGTCGTGCCGGACAATCTGTGGGGCATGATCATCGGCCTGCCGGGCTGGTTCCCGGTCGTCGAAGCCGAAACGGCCGAGTAACCGAACAATAACGACGGCATTCTCCAGAGGCGGACAAAGAGCGTGCGGTTCGAGATTCTCGAACCGACAATCGTTTACGCCGCGTGCCGGCGCTTCCATATAGCCAGACTGATCACGAACCTCGTCCCCGCCGCCCGGCGGGAACGGGGTTCTTTTGTTTGGCGGTTTCGAGGCGGCGACTTTCCGGTTGTACGCTTTTTTTTGCGTTTGACAGCGGCATTCGGCGGTTTCCGCCGCTCTTCCTACAAATTTTGGGAATTATTTGGCGTCATGCCTTTATATTCGTCCCTTTTTCTCATTGCTCCCGGTGAAAAAATCCCGTACCTTTAACATCATCAGGACATGTATGCGCCAAAGGCCGTTTTTTTGCGCGGTCCACGCTTATTTCGGGAAAGGAAGGCTCTTCTTGAACATTTTATTTTACAGGGACTCGCAGGATCAGCTTTTCCATATCAGTCCGCGTCAGCGGCGGGTTGCGCTCGCTTTGTCGCTGATCATGGTTTCCTTTACGGCGGCAGCGCTCTTTTTCGCCCAAGTGCGCCTGCCCGTTATGGCCTCGTTTTTTCCGGTGCTCAGCGCGTGGGGAATCATGGGCGATATTTTGACGGCCTTTATCCTGTTCAACCAGTTCCGCGTGTCGCGGATCGTGCCGCTGCTGCTGCTGGCCTGCACGTTCCTGCTCACCGGCCTGCTCAGCTTGTGTTATCTGCTTGCGCTGACCGATATGCTGCCGGCTTCGGGCTTTCTCGCTTCGGGACCGCAGACCGCTTCGTGGCTCTGGGGATTCTGGCATACGCTGTTCCCGATCGGCATTCTCGCTTTTTTCTGGTCGCTGCGCGCGAAGCTTCCGGTTCTTCCGATGCGTCTGCTGCCGCGTTATTTGCTGGCCGCAACAGGCATCGTGCTGACTGTCGCCCTGCTGCTGCTGGTGCTCGCGACGGCGGGACAGGGACTGCTGCCCGTGCTGGTCGAAGGCGGCAGCTACCGCAGGCTGATCGATTCCGGCATCGGGCCGGTCGTCTGGGCGTTCTGCGCGCTCGCTTTCGTCTTCTCGATCTTTCCGTACAAGGAACGCGGCGTGCTGCGCGTCTGGCTGAGCGTCGCCGTGCTGGCTTTTCTGCTCGGCATTACGCTGAGCCTTGCGGCCGGCGAACGCTACACGCTGGGCTGGTACGGATCGCGCGTCGATTCGCTGATCGCGTCGACCGTCGTGCTGCTGTCGATCGTCAGCGAGGTCAACAAACTGTTTCTTCGCCTCACCCGCCAGCATGAAGAACTCGAAGAATCGAAGTGCGCCCTGGAGGAAGCGAACGAACAGCTCAAAGAGCTGGCCGGCATCGACGCCCTCACCCGTATCGCCAACCGGCGCAAGTTCGACGAAGTGCTGCGGCAGGAACTGAACGCTCCCCAGCGGCAAAAAGAACATTTGTCGCTGCTGATGATCGATATCGACTTTTTCAAAGCGTACAACGACAACTACGGCCATCTCGGCGGAGACATGGTGCTGCGCACCGTCGCGCCCAAGCTCGAATCCGAAGCGCTGGCCCATTTCGGCTTCACCGCCCGCTACGGCGGCGAAGAGTTCGCGATCATCCTGCCGGGCCACAGCGAGCAGGAAGCGCAGCAGATCGCCGAACTGATGCTCGAAAGCGTACGCTCGCTCTCGATCCCGCACCGCTACTCCGCCGTCTCCGACCAGATCACGATCAGTATTGGGGGCTGCACGCTGTACCCCGGCGAGAACACGAGCGCGCACGACCTGATCGGCCGCGCCGACGAAGCGCTCTACCAAGCCAAAGCCGAAGGACGAAGCCGGTTCGTATTCGCCAGATCGGGGCGTCCCAGGCGTCCCTTCTCCTGAAGCTTCCCTGTTCCTGCGCTAGACCGCGGCCCGCGCCGCCCCATTCGGGCGTGCGCGGGCTTTTTGGCGTCGGCGTTGTTCCCGAGCCGGGCTCTTTTGGCCGCATGCCCGTGTTCGCAGCCAAAAAGGTTTCGTTTACAAGCTTATCGGTTTGAACTAATATGAAGACGAAAGAGAGCGCCTTCCCAAGCGGAGAGGCGCAGTCCTACGTCATCGAAAAAGGAGGGGCCCGTTTGCCCGTCACTATCAAGGACGTCGCCCGAGAGGCCGGCGTCTCGCCTTCCACCGTGTCCCGGGTACTCTCCAATCATCCGCGCATCAGCGCCGCCACGGCCCGCAAAGTGCGCGAGATCATGCAGGAGATGGGCTACCATCCGAACCTGATGGCCAAAAGCCTCGTCTCCCGCACGACCCGCAGCCTGTGCGTCGTGCTGCCCAAGCCGGCGGAAGAGCTGTTCCTGAATTTGTTTTTCATGGAGTTGATCCGCGGCATCGTCGCCCAGGCGGCCCATGACGGGTATGACGTACTGATCAGCCCGGGCGCAAGCGCCACCGAAGAGATCGAAGCGGTCGCGCGCCTGGTCAACGGCCGGCGCGTCGACGGCGTCATCCTGCTGTATTCCCGGCGCGACGACCCGGTCGTGGAATTCCTGCGCGAACGGGACTTCCCGTTCGTGCTCGTCGGACGCAGCCCGCAGTATCCGGACGTCCGCTCGGTCGATACCGACAACGTCCGCGCCGCTTACGACGCGGCGAACCACCTGATCGCGCTCGGCCATACGCGGATCGGCTTCGTCGGCGGCCCGCCGGAACTCGTCGTGTCCGCCGACCGGCTGGAAGGCTATCGCCGGGCGCTTGCGGAAGCGGGCCTTCCGGTGCGGGGCGAATGGATCGTCGAAGGCGAATTCCTGCAGGACAGCGGCGTGCGTGCCATGTCGCTGCTCATGCGCCTGGACGAGCGCCCGAGCGCGCTGCTCGTCGTCGACGACTTCGTGGCACTCGGCGTGCTGCGCGGTCTGCCGGAGCTGAACCTGCGCGTGCCGCAGGATCTAAGCCTCGTCAGCTTCAACAACCTGGCGCTCGCGGAGCTTGCGAACCCGCCGATCAGCAGCGTCGATATCGGCATCTACGAGCTGGGCCGCGCCGCTTCCGGCAGCCTGATCGCGGCCGTGCAGCCTGCGGCGGACGAACAGGCGCCCAAGCGGCAGATCGTGCCGCACCGCCTGATCGTTCGGCAGTCCTCGGGCCGCGCCGACTGAGGTTCGCGGCTCTGCGCCGCCTTTCCCTGCCGTGCAGTTCAAACGTTTGCACAAAAAGCCGGGCCGTTCGCTTTTCCCACCTTCCCCCTGCGTGCGCGGCCGTTTTCCGGCTTTTTTTTCACATAAATGTATCCGCTTCACCCGGCTTCAACATTACCTAAACGAGGAGAGATCCAGCGATGAGACCGTACCTGAAAGTCAACGCATGGCAGATTGTCGAAGAAGGCTTCGACCCGCAGCTCAACGAGGTATCCGAAAGTGTATTCAGCATCGGCAACGGCTACATGGGGCAGCGGGCGAACTTCGAAGAAGCTTATGGCGGGCCTTCGCTGCAGGGCAGCTACATGGCGGGCGTGTATTATCCGGACAAGACGCGGGTCGGCTGGTGGAAAAACGGGTATCCCGAATACTTCGCCAAAGTGCTGAACTCCGTCAACTGGATCGGCATCGACGTGGAAGTCGACGGCGAAACGCTGGATCTGTCGACGGCTTCGGCGGAAGATTTCGTGCGGACGCTCGATATGCGCGAAGGGACGCTGAGCCGCTCGTTCACGGCCGTGCTTCCGAGCGGCCGGAAGGTACGCGTCGAATCGCTGCGCTTCGTGAGCGTGCCGTTCAAAGAGATCGGCGCGATCCGCTACTCGGTCACTCCGCTCGGCGAGCCGGCGCAGCTCAAGCTGACCCCGTATCTCGACGCCGACGTCGCGAACAAAGATTCCAATTACGAGGAAAAGTTTTGGGATACGGTGTCGCAGCACGCGGCCGTCGATCATGCCTGCGTCGAAGTGCGCACCAAAAAGCTGGATTTCCGCGTCGCGTCGCATATGGTGTACGAGCTGGCGGCGACCGGCGACCCGAACCAGGAGTTCCACGTGGAAGCCGAGACGCATAAGCGGGACAAGTTCGCGGGCCTCTCGCTGTCGCTGCGGGCCGAAGCGGATCAGACGATCACGCTCAGCAAATACGTCGCCAACGTCACTTCGCGCGATTACGAGCCGGAAGCGCTCGGCGACACGGCGCGGCAGCTGGCAAACGAAGCGCTGGAGCGCGGCTTCGACGCCCTGCTGGACGGCCAGCGCGAAGCGTGGGCGGAGAAATGGCGCGACGGCGATGTTGCCATCGAAGGCGACGAGACCGCGCAGCAGGCGATCCGGTTCAATATTTTCCAGCTGCACCAGACGTACACGGGCGAAGACGACCGGCTGAACATCGGACCCAAAGGCTTTACGGGCGAAAAATACGGCGGCAGCACCTACTGGGATACCGAAGCGTACTGCCTGCCGTTCTATCTGAGCACCGCCGATCAGAACGTCGCGCGCAACCTGCTGATCTACCGTTACAAGCATCTGGAAAAAGCGAAAGAAAACGCGGCCAAGCTGGGCTTTGCCAAAGGCGCGCTGTATCCGATGGTGACGATGAACGGCGAAGAATGCCACAACGAGTGGGAGATCACGTTCGAAGAAATTCACCGCAACGGCGCGATCGCCTACGCCATCCACAACTATGTCGAATACACCGGCGATTTCGCCTACCTCGGCGAATACGGCTTCGAAGTGCTGGCCGAACTGTCGCGCTTCTGGGAAGAGCGGGTGAACTATTCCGAGCGCCGCGGCGCTTACCTGATTCTCGGCGTCACCGGCCCGAACGAATACGAGAACAACGTCAACAACAACTGGTACACGAACCGGATGGCCGCCTGGACGCTGGAATACACGCTTCAGGTCGCCAACAAGCTGAAGCACGAGCAGCCGGAAGCGTTTGCCGCCGTGGCGGAGCGAATCGGCCTGAAGGACGAAGAAACGTCCAAATGGAAAGACATCGCGGCGCGCATGCTGCTGGCCGAAGATCCGGAGACCGGCGTGTTCCTTCAGCAGGACGGCTTCCTGGACAAAGACATCCTGCCGGTGGCGCAGCTCGATCCCGCCCATCTGCCGATCAACCAGAACTGGTCGTGGGACCGCATCCTACGCTCGTGCTACATCAAGCAGGCGGACGTGCTGCAGGGGCTGTTCTTCCTCGGCGACCGGTACGACCTGGAGACGAAGCGCCGCAACTTCGACTTCTACGAACCGATCACGGTACACGAGTCCTCGCTGTCGCCGTGCGTGCACGCGATTCTGGCGAGCGAACTCGGCTATACGGAAAAAGCGTACGAGATGTACCTGCGCACATCGCGGCTCGACCTCGACAACTACAACAACGACACCGAAGACGGCTGCCACACGACGAGCATGGCCGGCACGTGGATGTCCGTCGTTCACGGCTTCGGCGGTCTGCGCGTCCTCGGCGGACGCCTGATCCTGAACCCGTTCAGCCCAGACAGCTGGACGTCGCTGTCGTTCAAGGTCGGCTTCCGCGGCGCGCGGCTGCAGGTGACCGTGGCCGGCGGCCGCACGACCGTGCGCAACGAAGGCCCGGCGGCGGCTTCGCTGACGCTGTACGGCCGCGAGCTCGACCTTGCCGCAGGCGACAGCGTCTCCGGCGAGCGCGACCCGCACGAAGGCGCTCCGCAGGCGGCGGAAGCCGGGGAGGCGGCGGAGTAGGCTGCGGCCGGGCTGCGGTGATGGCGCGTGCGGCGATGGCGCGTGCGGCGATGGCGCGTGCGGCGATGGCGCGCGCGAGATGCGTGAGGGCGCGGCCGGCGGAAGCCGGGCTGCAGTGATAGCTCGCGCGGGCTGCGCGAGAGAGCGCCGCGAACGGCGGAAGCCGGGCTGCGGTGATAGTGCACGCGGGCGCGAACGGCGGAAGCCGGAGAGGCGGCTGAGTACGCTCGGCCGCATTGGCGGCGGCTGCGGAGTCGAATCCAAGAAAAAGCTGACCTGAGGTCAGCTTTTTTCTTTGGATGCGGCTTTTTTTGGCACAATGTTGACTTGCGGTCAGCAATTTAGGCCAAAACAGCTATTGGACAGCCTAAATGCGGCAGATTGCTGACTTTTGGTCAGCTTTTCGCTCCCTGGGCGCTTTTTACTGACGAAATGCTGACTTTTGATCCACATTTAGTGAGGCAGGCAAGCTTCTCGCCGGACGAAGACAAGGGCGAAGACCAGGGCAGAACCAAGGCTGCTGCCAAGAATGGCAGTTCGCCGGCAAACCAGGCCACTCCCCCGGCTCGGCTCGGCTCGGCTCGGCTCGGCTCGGCTCGGCTCGGCTCGGCTCGGCTCGGCTCGGCTCGGCTCGGCTCGGCTCGGCTCGGCTCGGCTCGGCTCGGCTCGGCTCGGCTCGGCTCGGCTCGGCTCGGCTCGGCTCGGCTCGGCTCGGCTAACGGATTGTATGTCCGTTAGAGCGCCGAATCAACCCTTTCGCGCCTTTTAACGGATTTTAGTTCCGTTAGCCGCTTTTTTGCCCTCTTTTTCCGCCAAAAACAAACCGTATTCCCTTCTAAGCGTCATCTGAATCCGTTAGAATGCTCAAGCGTTCCAAATCGGCCGCTAAGCGTCGCCTCGATCCGCTAGAATTCCGTGCCGCTCAATTTTGCCGCTTTGCCGTCCCGTCTTTTGGCTCCACCGCGCCGATAAGCCAAATCGACGTAACGGTAACCGCCATGATCATCGCGCACTTCCCATTCCGCATGCAGATCGTCCAGATGCCCTACCGTCGGAAACCAAATGTGCCGTAAAAATTCGATCGTACCGTGTCCCGGTCCCTTTTGCAGAAGTTCCCGCCGCCGAAAGCCTTTTTCGCCTTCGATCTGCATCGCCAACCAAGTCGCATAGATCTTTTCGAAATCGCCCGCCATCTTTCCCCTCCTTAGCAAAAACGCAAAAAGCCGCCGCGATACCCGAGTATCGCAAGCGAAGCAAGAGCGGGCCTTTTTTCATACTCATCTTCTTGAATCCCATCAAAATCCATCTCATACATATATCAAAACATTAAGTAGGTTGAAAGCCATGAAAAAACATGCACGTTTTCACCCGGAAACTGATTGATTTCCTGCTGCTTTGAGTAATAATGGAATGGAATTCTTTTGTCCGGTAAAGGGATGGCCCGCCGTTGTTCGGCTTTGTCACTGGTTGATTCGGGACAAATTCCGGCATCTTTCCTTTGCCAATCCGAAGCGGGGTGCTTAAAATTTGATTAGAAGACGAGATCTTGCAGCCTGTGGCTTTTATCGCGGCGATTCGTCTCCTCCCTGTTACGGGGGAAATGATACCGTTTTCAAAAAAGAGGGTGTGCAAAAGGAGGAATCCGCGTGGACAAACCGACCGGGCGACTACTGCCGATCCTGAAGCGTCTTCTCGCTTCACGGGAAGGGTTCGTTACGGTACGGGATCTGTCGGATGAATTGGACGTCAGCGAAAGAACGATCAAACGCGAACTTCCCGGCGTGGAACACTGGCTCTCGGCAAGAGGAGCTTCCTTGATCCGCAAACCGGGCGCCGGAGTCAGACTGGAAGCCGCTCCTCCCCAGCTGGACGCCCTCATAGAAGAACTGAGCGCGGCAGGTCCGGTCAGGGATTACAGCAAGGACGAACGGCATTACTTCCTGATCAGCGAGCTGCTGCTCGCGGCCGAACCTGTCAAATCGTACAGTTTTGCTTCACAGTTCAAAGTGACCGAAAGCACGCTGAGCGCCGATCTCGACCGCGCGGAACATTGGCTGGAACCGTTCGGTCTCCGCCTGATCCGCAAACCGGGATACGGCGTCTACGTGGAAGGCAGCGAGAACGCGATCCGCTCCGCCCTGATCCAGCTGGTCTACGAAAGTATCGCCGAAGACCAGGTGGCCGGGCTGCTGAGCGAATTGCCCGCGGACCCTGCGGCCGACCCGGAACGGGTCCGCGCCCATATCCGCAGCCGCCTGCTGAACCTGATCGACGAAGAAGGCGCCCTCCAGCTCCAGCGGATGGTCGAAGAGCTGGAACAAAGCCTCGACCTGAAGCTGACGGACAGCGCCTATATCGGACTGGCGGTTCATCTGGCGCTGGCGCTCCAGCGTATCCGTTCCGGGCAGCGCATCGTGATCGAAGCGCGCGTGCTGGACGGCCTGCGGAACCTGCCCGAATTCGGGCAGGCGCAGCGGCTGGCCGACCGGCTGGAAGAGATGCTCGGCATCGACATTCCCGAAGACGAAGTCGGCTACATCACGATGCACCTGAAGGGAGCCGAGACGCGCCCCGACAGCGAACGCGACAATTATTACGACTACGTCAGCTTCGACCTCGTCCGGCTTGCACGCAATATGCTCAAAGCCGCCGAAGCGGAGTTCGGCTACGAACTCAAAGGCAGCAGCAAGTTGTTTGCCGGCTTCGTCCACCATCTCGGGCCTGCCGTCGAACGGCTCCGGCTCGGACTGGACATCCGCAATCCGCTGCTCCGGCAGATTCGGGAACAGTACGAAGACGTATTCGCGATCGCGGCCAAATGTTCGCGGCTGCTCGCCGATTACGTCGACCGGGAAGTGCCGGATTCCGAAGTCGGCTACATCGCGATGCATATCGGCGCCATGAGCGAATACGCCCGGGCCGAACGCCCGTCCCCGAAAGTGCTGATCGCCTGCGCAAGCGGCATGGGTACTTCCGGGCTGCTGATGGCCCGGGTACGCAAAGAGTTTCCGTCGTTCAACCTGATTGGCCTCGCTTCCGCTTCGGAAGCGGCCGAGAACGACGAAGCCGACTTCATCGTCTCGACGGTGGACGTCGAGACGGACACTCCGGTCGTCCGCGTGTCGGTTCTGCTCTCGTTCCATGACGTCGAGAACATCCGGCGCTTTGTGAACGAGCAGCAGCGGTCGTTCGTCAAGAAAAAGCCGCGGCATAACGTGCAGGCCGACCTCGTCGGCACGCTCGAAGAACACCGCCGGACGCTCGATGGCATTCTCGATCTCATGAAGCATGTCGATATCGCCGACGGCTTCGCTTCCCGCAGCGTCGGCGAGCTGATCGCCGCCATCGCGGAACGCTTTACCGAAAGCGCCGCCGACGCGGACGTGCTCGAACGCGAACTGCACGAGCGCGAGCGGCTCGGCGAGACGGTGCTGTCGCAGGACGGACTGATCCTGCTGCACTGCCGCTCCGAAGTGATCGGGCGGCTGACGCTCGGCATCTTCCGCTTCCCGGCAGGCATCGACGCCGAATCGGAAGACAAGCCGATTACGCTCAAAGCGGCCCTCCTGCTGCTCGCGCCGAAAAGCAGCGGCAAGTCCTACCTCCAGGCGGCCGGGGAGATCAGCAAATCGCTGATCGACAAGCCCGGCTTCGCCGCCCGGCTCGCTTCGGCCGAGCCGGAACTGCTCCGCGGCGAGATCGCCGACATGATGCGCGAACTGTATGCAAGAAAAATCGAACAATACACATTGGAGGTTGAACAATTATGAGCAGCGTATCGACGCCTGCAAAATCGGGCGGAGCCAGACAGGGCGTTCAAAAATTCGGACGTTTCCTGAGCGCGATGGTCATGCCGAACATCGGCGCATTTATCGCCTGGGGCCTTCTGACTGCACTGTTTATTCCGGCCGGTTACTTCCCGAACGAAAACATCAATTCCATGATCGGTCCGATGATTCAGTATCTGCTTCCGCTCCTGATCGCTTATAGCGGCGGTAAAATGATGGCCGATCATCGCGGCGGCGTTATCGCCGCTATCGCGACCATGGGCGTGATCGTCGGTGCCGGCGACGTCAAAATGTTTATTGGCGCCATGATTATGGGTCCGCTTGCCGGATGGCTGATCAAACAGTTCGACCGCTTCATGGAGGGCAAGATACCAGCCGGTTTCGAAATGCTGATCAATAACTTCTCGCTCGGTATTTTCGGTGCTATTCTTGCCATCGGCGGCTATTACGGTATCGGACCGCTGGTCGGCGCATTCACCAACATCCTGGAATCCGGCGTACAAACGATTGTAAACTGGGGCATTTTGCCGCTCGTTTCGATCTTCGTTGAGCCCGGCAAAATTCTGTTCCTCAACAACGCGATCAACCACGGTATCTTTACACCGCTGGGCTTGGAAGAATCCCAACGCCTCGGCAAATCGGTCTTCTTCCTGATCGAGTCCAATCCGGGTCCGGGTCTCGGCGTCCTGCTCGCTTACTGGGTATTCGCCAAAGGTTCGATTAAAAGTTCCGCTCCCGGCGCTGTCATCATTCACTTCCTGGGCGGTATCCATGAAATTTACTTCCCGTACGTCCTGATGAGACCTATCCTGATACTGTCGGTTATTCTGGGCGGTATGGCTGGCGTATTCACTTTTGGCCTGTTCGATGCCGGTCTTGTATCCGCAGCCGCGCCAGGCAGTATCTTTGCCCTGATGGCCGTAGCACCTAAAGGCGGGCACCTTGCCGTACTTGCAGGTGTAGCTGCAGCTACAATTGTATCGTTCCTGTTGTCTGCCATCTTCCTGCGCAACTACAAAGCAGACGACGAAGATTTGGCAAAAGCGCGCGAAGCATCGAAATCGATGAAGAGCACGAATTCCGCGACTGCCGGTGCAGGCACAACGGTACGCGTAAACGGTAAAGTCGAAAAAATCGTCTTCGCCTGCGACGCTGGCATGGGTTCGAGCGCAATGGGCGCCACTTCTTTCCGCAAAAAAGTCAAAGCAGCGGGTCTGCCGATCAACGTGACGAACACCGCGATCGAAAACATCCCCGGAGATGCCGACATCGTCGTGACGCAGCAGAATCTGACCGACCGCGCCAAAGCGAAAGCTCCGAACGCGCATCACGTTTCGATCGACAACTTTATCAACAATCCGGTCTATGACGACCTGATCGAAGAACTGAAAGCTTCCCAGGCAGGCGGATCGCCGGCCGAGCGCAACACGACCGCAACGACGGCCGACGCGCAGTGGGATATCGACAACGCGCTGGACAAAGCGGCGCCGGGCGCCGGTTCCGCAGTCGTGCACTCCGACATCCTGCGCAAAGAAAATATTCGCCTCGGCCTGCCGAGCGTCAGCAAAGAAGAAGCGATCCGCGAAGCGGGACGCCTGCTCTCCGCATCCGGTTACGTCAAGCCGGGTTACGTGGATGCCATGATCGAACGCGAAGGCGTAGCCTCGACCTACATCGGCAACGGCGTCGCGATCCCTCACGGCGTAGGCACCGCGAAGAACGAGATCGACAATTCCGGCATCGTCGTCCTGCAGTACCCGAACGGCGTCGAATTCGAAGCTGGCACGGCTTATCTCGTAATCGGTATTGCCGGAGCGCGCGGCGAGCATCTGAAGATTCTGACCAAGATCGCCGAAGCGATCGAGGACGAATCGACGGTACACCGCCTGGCGCAGACCAAAGACGTCAACGATATTTACAACACGCTGAGCGTGCAGCCGGAGTAATCTTCGGTTAGCGGACGATTCTTGTCGCTTGCGTGCCTTACCGTCAGCCTTTGTCCTTATTGGAATCGCAAGCCGGCAGAGAGCCCCCTCTGCCGGCTTCGGTTTTAATAGCCGGTTTATTTCAAATTCAAGCTTTCTTTTTTTGCTTTTACCGTCCTGCCGTTTCCTTTGCCTTAAAATGGTTTGATGTGTTTTGAAGTGTTTGAGAGTTTCACCGGAAGAACTTTTTCCATATCCCGGGTTCGAATAGGCCGACTGAAGCGACAGACCGGCTATTCGAAGCCCCCACACGGAGGTATCACCCATGACCAAAAAAGCGATTCAATTCGGAGCCGGCAATATCGGACGCGGCTTTATCGGAGCCCTGCTCGTCGAAGCCGGGTACGAGCTCGTCTTCGCCGACGTCAACGAAGCCATGATCAACGAACTGAACGAAAAGCACGGCTATACGATCCAGATCCTCGACCTCGACAAGCGCGAGATTCCGGTGACCGGCGTATCCGGCTGCCTCTCGAACAGTCCGGACATGTCCAAACATATCGCCGAAGCCGAGATCATCACGACGGCCGTCGGCCCGAACGTGCTCAAATTCATCGCCGTCAACATCGCTGCGGGCCTTGAAGAACGGTCCAAATCCGGCTCCGGCTTCTTGAATATCATCGCCTGCGAGAACATGGTCGGCGCAAGCTCGCACCTCAAAGAGCAGGTCTACACGCATTTGTCCGACGAAGCCAAAGCGTACGCGGACGAGCATGTCGGCTTCCCGAACTGCTCCGTCGACCGGATCGTGCCTCCGTTCAAAGGCGACAACCTGCTCGACGTGGGCGTGGAATCGTTCTTCGAATGGATCGTCGAAGAGCCGGCGTTCAAAGGCGGCGTGCCGACGATCGAAGGCATGAAGCTGACCGATACGCTCGTCGCTTATGTGCAGCGCAAGCTGTACACCCTGAACACGGGCCACGCGATCACCGCTTACCTGGGCTACCTCAAAGGGCTGCCTACGGTCGACAAAGCGATCGAAGACGAATCCGTCCGCACGGTCGTACGCGGCGCGATGGAAGAGAGCGGCGCGGCGCTGGTCAAAGAACACGGCTTCGATGCCGGCGAACACGCCAAATACATCGACAAGATCGAGAAACGGTTCCGCAATCCGTACCTCAACGACGATGTCAGCCGCGTCGGCCGCGAACCGCTGCGCAAGCTCGGACCGAACGACCGCCTGAGCGGCCCGGCGCGCATGGCGCTGAGCCTCGATCTGCCGATCGACAATCTGCTGACCGGCATCGCCGCAGCGCTCCATTACAACAACCCGGAAGACAAACAGTCCGTCGAACTCCAAGCTTCCATCGAGGAAAACGGCTTGGAAGGCGCAATCGCCGAAGCGACCGGCTTCACCGAAGACAGCGGCGAGAACGCGAAGATTGCGGACGCTTACGAATCGCTGAAGAAGTAAGGCGATAAGCCGGCAAGTCGGTCAGCCTACAAGTCGGTAAAAGAGACGACCTTGACCGCTCCATCGCTTGCAGCGCTCCCTATGACGACAAAAAGCCCGGCTCTCGGAAGAGGCCGGGTTTTTTCGTTCGGATTTTTTTGCGCCTGTTTTTCTATACCCACTATTTGCTGGATACGCTGTACGGCTTGCGCTGCGGCTCGTCTTCCATAGGCCGCAGTCTGCCCGCTAACGAACCGACATCACGCTATTGCGCTCTTTTCGGTCTTTTTTCACATCTAACGAATCGTCGGTTCCTTATTCGAACTTATAAGCGGCCAATGCGTACAAATCGCAGCAATAGCGCCCCTTCGATTCCTTAGCCTTCGCAAAACGGCCAAAATTCCCGATTAGCGCTATCCGGATTCGTTAGCTTGCACCCTCGACAAGCCGCGGCGCGCATGCGAGCAAGCGGCAGACGCTCCGTCGAGGCGCCAGCGGCAGCGCTGCGGAATCCGCCGAGCTCCCGCTCACGGCGGCGGCCCCGCGCGCTTCCACTCTATCCCCTACTCGAAGCTCACATTAATGATCGTAATCTCCGACCGGGTCCCCATGCGCATCGGCAGTCCCCAGAAGCCGTAACCGGACGTCACGATCGAATGCATGCCTTCTTTTTGCAGGTAACCCCAGTCGTTCTCGTAGATCCGGTTCGTGATGAAGTTCGCCGGGAAAATCTGGCCGCGATGCGTATGGCCGGAAACTTCCAGGTCGATGCCGGCTTTGGCTGCCAGCTCCAGCTCGTACGGCTGATGGTCCAGCAGCACGAGCGGCGCCGCCGGATCGGTCTGCTCCGCAAGCTCCGCGACGGACAGGCGGGCCGGGTCGGTACGGTCTTTGCGTCCGATCAGGGTGACCGGCAGGCCGTCGGAGACGATCTCGTCGTACAGCAGCGTCATGCCGCTACCTTCCAACGTCTCGATCAGTTCCGTATCGCCCGCTTCCAGCCGATCGTGATTGCCGAGCGAGGCGTAGACGGGAGCTTCGATACCCTGCAAAATTTCGGGAATGCCCTGTTTGACGTACTGGACGATATCGTCGTCGACGAGATCGCCCGGGAACAGCACCAGATCCGGCGCTTCTTCGTTGATCAGGCGCACCAGCCGCTTGGCATGCCCCGGCCCGGACAGCGCTCCGAAGTGCATGTCCGCCGCCATGACGATCTTCATCGACTTGCGCCCGTCCAGCGCCGGCTTGGCGATCTTCACGTCGTACGTGAGCACGACCGGGCTGTAGGCGCTGAACACGCCGAACGCGCCCAGAAATAGCGTCAAAGCCAGCGCAACGGCCGTCACCGAACGGGTCAACTTGCGCCGGTCCATACGCGTGAAGAGGCGCAGCAGCAAGACGGCCAGGTTCGTCAGCGGCAGCACGAGCACCATGACGTAAGCGAACATCAGCCAGATCCCCGCCACCCAATGCGCCCAGGCATATTCGCTGAATATGAACCGGAAAGCCATCGACCAGGCCGCGATCAGCAGCCCCGCCGACAAGATCACCAGCCACCTCCGCCGAAGATCCGGCCGAAACGATCGAAGTCCTTTCCATAAATTCCAACCGATATACAAAAGAAACCCGTGGTACACAAGCAGCGAAATGACAATGCGAATAACCAAAACCTTTAGGCTCCTCTCCGACTTTCGACAAGCGGCAGACCCCATCATCCGCCCTTATGCGTTTTCTTCTATTATACGAAGCCGCCAACCGTGAAGTCGAGCCGCGCCCGTCCGTCCCATGGAAAAAGGCCGACCCAAGCCCCTTTCGGGGTCATGAACCGGCCTTCCCTTTGCTCTTTGTCCTGTTTACGAATCAAGGTTGTCCTTTTTTTCGGTTCCAGACCCGAGTCCAGACCCGAATCCGGGCCCGGTTCTACGCCGGCGGCGTTCGCCTCGTCAGCCTTTGATTGCTCCCGCCGTCATGCCCGCGATGAAATAACGCTGCAGGAACAAGAACAGCACCAGCATCGGCGCCGCCGACAAGATGACGCCGGCGAGCAGCGTCGTGTAATTGGTCACGTATTCGCCGCGGAACTGCATGAGCGCAAGCGGCAGCGTGAGCTTGGAATTGCTGTTGATCAGCAGCAGCGGCATGAGCAGATCGTTCCACGACATGACGAACAGAAACGTCGCGCAGGCCGACAGCGCGGGCGCGGACAGCGGAATGGCGATGCGCGCGAACAGCCGCCATTCGCTGGCGCCGTCGATGCTGCCGGCTTCCAGCACTTCGCGGCTCAGCGAGCGCATGAAGCCGGTCAGCATGAACACCGTCAGCGGCAGGAACAGCGCCACCGACACGACCACCAGGCCGAGCAGGTGGTCCGACCAGCCGAGCTTGCGCACGAGCGCGTAAAGCGGCAGCATGTTCACCTGCGTCGGCACGATCAAGCCGGCGGCGTAGAGCGCGAAGAAGAACGCGCCGATCCGGCCGCCGAAGCGCACGATCGCGTAGGCGATCAGGCTGCCGAGCAGCAGGTCGAGCGCCACCGTGCCGAGCGTGACGAGCGCGCTGTTGCCGAAATAACGCAGCATCGGCTGCTGCTCGAACAGCGCGCGGAAATTTTCGAGCGTCAGCGGCTGCGGCCAGCCGAGCGGGTCGGCGAAGAAAGCCGTCGTCGGCTTGAACGCCGAGATGACTACGAAATACAGCGGCGCGGCAATGACCGCCGCGTACAGCAGCATGATCAGCCGGCCGAGCCATTTGAAAGCCATAGGTTCCCCTCCTTAGAAAGCCCGGTCGGTCCGCAGCGCTTTGAACTGCAGATACGTCAGAATCGCCAGCACGACGAGGAAGATCATGGAGCCGGCCGAAGCGAGCCCGAACTCGTAGTTCCCGAAGGCGGTGTGATAAATATACGTCGACAATATTTCGGTGGCGTTGTTCGGGCCGCCGTCGGTCATGACGAAGATCAGGTCAAACGCTTTGAACGACTGGATCGTCGTGTAGGCGATGACGATCGCGGACGACGGCGCAAGCAGCGGCCAGGTGATCTTGCGGAACAGCTGGAAACGGCTGCCGCCGTCAATACGAGCCGACTCGTACAGCTCGCCCGGAATCGCCTGCAATCCGGCGATGAACACGATCATCATCTGGCCGGCGTGCGCCCACACCTGTACCGCCGCGATCGCGTACAGGGCGATCTTGCGGTCGCCGATCCAGTTCTGCGCCAGGCCGTCCAGACCGGCTCCGCGCAGGCCCAGATTCAGCATGCCGATCGTCGGGTCATAGACGAACGACCAGATCAGGCCGACCGAGACCGACGACAGAATCGCCGGCAGGAAATACAGCGCGCGCAGGAAGACGCGCGTTCGCGTGTTGCGGGACAGCAGAAGCGCAAGCACCAGCGAGACGACCGTCTGCACGATCACCACGCTGAGCATGAACTTCACGTTGTTCAGCAGCGTTTTGCGGAAGACGAGGCTCTCGAAGCTGTCTTTGTAGTTGTCGAGTCCGACCATGTTGTAGGACGGCGAGACGCTGTCCCAATCGGTGAACGAATAGAACAGCCCCGACAGCGTCGGGTACGCGAACAGGAAGAGATACAGCAGCGTGCCCGGCAGCAGGAACAGCCACAGGACACGCTTGTGCTTCAATCGGTTATTTTTCATCTGCGGATTTCGCCCCGGCCTAGGACTTGCTCAGGTTCTGATCGATGACCGCCTGGGCTTCCTGCGCCGCTTCCTCCGGCGTGGACCCTCCAAGCACGGCCTGAATGGAATTCGTGACGGTTTTTTGGTTGTCGCCGTTCTTGATCGTGAAGCGCGGCTGGAACAGCGTCTTCTTGCCGGTCCACTGCTCGGCGATCTTCAGTTCCGGACTGTCGTACGAGACGCCGTCGACCGTCACGTTCTGTCCGGTCGCGTTGGCATATTCGCCGGCCGCTTCCGGCTGGCTCAGATAATCGAGAAATTTCTTCGCTTCCTCGGGATGCTTCGACTTGCTGTTGACCGCCAGCATGAACGTGCTCGTATGCACGCCTTCGTACTTGGCTTCGCTCTCGCTTACCGTGATCGGCGCGAGCAGCGCCTGTTCAAGTTCGGGATTTTGCGCCGCGTTCTGCGCGAGCTGGTACGAGCCGCTTGCGAGCATGCCCGCTTTTTCCTGAATGAACAGCGCTCCGGCCGCGGCGTCTTTCGTGCCGAGCGCGTCGGGCTGGAAGTAGCCTTTGTCGTTCAGTTCCTTGATCTGCGTCAGCGTCTTGACCCACCATTCGTCGGTCAGCTTCGCTTCGCCCGCTTCGACTTGCTCGAAAATGTCGTCGCTCGGTTCGTTGTTCATCACCATCGTGTTCATGAACTGCCCCGGACCGATATCGGCGCCGGCGAACGCGATCGGAATGATGCCGTTATCCTTGAGCGTCTGGCACAGCGCCAGGAAGCCTTCCCAGTCTGCCGGCGGCGTCAGGCCGTACTGCTCGAACAGTTTGACGTTGTAGATCGGATCGTTGTAGACGAGCTGGTACGGCACGGCGAGCTGCTTGCCTTCCTGCTGTCCGGCTTCGATCAGGTCGGCATTGAAATGGTCCAGAAAAGCAGAGCCGCTCAGATCCGTGAAAGCGCCGGCTTTGGCCAAAGCGTCGAACTGCGCGCCGGGGAACGAGGCGAACACGTCGCCGACCGAGCCGTCCGACAGTTTCGCCTGCGCCGTCGATTGATACTGATCCGAAGGCAGCGTCTGCATTTCGACCTTGATGCCCGGATTGGCCGTTTCGAACTTGCCGATCAGCGTATCCAGCGCTTTCACGTCTTCGCCCCGCCAGTGCAGGAAATTGATCGTGACGCTGCCGTCCGGGGACGAAGCACCCGATCCGCCGCCTCCGCATGCGGACAAGACCGCCGTCAGCGCGAGTGCGCCGGATGCCAATAAGTAACGAAGCTTTTTCCCGGATTTTCCCGTCATCGTACAACCTCCTTATGAATGTCGGCCCATTTTTGTTTGAACAGCGGCAGCGCTTCGCGGCCGAAGATTTCGGCTTCTTCCAGATGCGGATAGCCGGACAGGATAAACGTCGATACGCCGAGTTCGGCATATTCGATCAGCCGCTGCGACACCTGGTCGGCCGTGCCGACGATCAGGATCGCGCCGCCGGAACGTACGACCGACAGCCCTGTCCACAGATTCGGCCCCGCCACGAAGCGGTCCGCTTTGGACAGCTCGCGCAGTTCGTTCTGGCGCCGCTGGTTGGTCGCGTCGGTAGCGGCGAATTCGCGCTCCGCTTTCTCGATCGCTTCCGGGGACACTTTGCTGATAATGTCCCAGGCCGCGGCCCATGCTTCTTCTTCCGTGTCCCGGACGAGCACCTGGGCGCGCATACCGTAGCGCAGTTCGCGCGGTTCGCCGGTCTCCTGCTCGTACTGCTGCCGCAGACTCTCGATCTCCGCGATCTGCTCCCCGATCCAGGCATGCGGCTCGCCCCACATCAGGAACGTGTCCGCGTGCCGGACCGCGACCCGCTTGGCGCCTGCCGAACTGCCGCCCAGATAGAACGGCGGATGCGGGTCTTGCACCGTGCGCGGCGAACCCGAAGCCCGCTCGAACGTATAATGCTTGCCGCGGAACGGTTCTTGCTCTTTGGCCGAACCGCCCGCCGTTCCCGACGCGAATTCCGAAGCCTGCGGCTTGTCGCCGTTGGCCCACGTTTGGCGCATGACCTGCAAATATTCGTCCGCCCGCTCGTAACGCTCGTCGTGCGAACGCGCCAGCGGATCGCCCAGTTCTTCGAGGTCCTGCACGGAACTGCCGGTGACGACGTTGATCATCGCGCGGCCGCCGGACAGCTGATCCAGCGCCGCGCCCATGCGCGCCGACAGCACCGGAGCCATGAGGCCCGGGCGCACCGCCACAAGCGGACGCAGCGTCGTCGTGCGGCTCATGACGGCCGATCCGACGACCCATGCGTCCAGGCAGGCGCCGCCGGTCGGAATAAGCACGAACCCGAACCCGGCCGCTTCGGCCGTCTGCGCCACCTCCGTCAGATACTGAAGCGTCGCCGGACGTTCCGGTTCCACGCCCACGTACTTGCCGTCTCCCGCGGTAGGCAAAAACCAGCCAAACTCGATCCCGCGCGTTTCCTGTTCTCCGTTTGCCATGTTCGATTCCGTCCTTTCCGCTCCGCCCTGCCAAGCGCTCGGTTTATTTGAATTTTTGTATTTAAAATTGCAGGAGTATATTCCAACTAAACAAGTTGGATTACTTTTGATAGAATGATAGCAAGCCCCCGAGCAATAGTAAATGTCATTTCGCCGTTCCGAACTTTTGTCATTTTGCGTGCAGGACGTTTGAAGGAAGGAGCTTTCCCGTGCCGATCGATGCCGATTACACCAAAGAAGACGCCAACGAATATTTGCGCGTCCACTTGTTCACCCCGTCCGATTACGAGAAAGCCGGGCCCGCCTGGCCGATCCGCCTCGGGTCGAACCTCGCCAAGCCGGACTACCATATCGGGCCGCGTACGACCGCTTATTATTACCTGCTGCTGGTGCTCGGCGGACGCGGCACTTTTGTCCAGAACGGGCGGACGTATCCGCTCGCGGCGGGCGACCTGTACTGCCTGTTTCCGCAGGTGACGCACGAATACTGGACCGACCCGGACGCGCCGCTGCGCAAGATTTTCCTCGCGTTCGACGGCAAAATGGCGCTTGATCTGCTGCGCCGCGTCGGGCTGACGCCCCAGCGTCCCCATCTGCCGGCGCTGCATGCGGAAGAAGCGGCGGCGGACCTGATCGCTTTTCTGCAAAAAACGGCAGGCGGCGCGGCGGAAGCGTCCGATCTCGACCGGTTGTCGGCGTTCTACCGCATCTTCGCTTCGCTGGAGCGCGACGCCGCGCCCGAAGGCAGCGAAGCGAATTCCGTTTCCTGGCTGCAGCGCGGGCTCGACTATATGGAGATCCATTACGCGGACGGGATCACCGTCGAAGAAGTGGCACGGCACGCGGGCGTCGGACGGACCCATTTCAGCAAAAAATTCCACGAGCGCTACGGCATCACGCCGGTCCGTTACATGCAGCGGCTCAAGCTCGACGAAGCGAAAATGCTGCTGGAGCAGACCTCCTACTCCCTGTCGGAAATCGCCCATTCGGTCGGTTACCCGGACCTGTTCTCTTTTTCCAAAGCGTTCAAAAAAGAAAGCGGCATGCCGCCCAAACAATATCGCAAGCAGCATTCGCCGCCTCGCGCCGCGGAATGAAGAAACGCCCCTTCCGCCCCTGCGGGCCCGCTGCGCTTCGATAGGGCTTCCAAATGGCCTGCTGAACGGACAAAACGGAGGAATAGGACGGATTACGGAGGATTACTGTTAAAACTATGTTAAAATACTGGGTTGGTTCGGTAAAAAGCCGTTTTTTTCGTGTTTTTCTTGTGTTTTTGCGTTATTATTTGTATAATCCTTCTTGTTGATTTTTTAACCAGCGTTTATTTCTTGAAGGCCACAAGCAGGCTTGACACTATCTTTTCAAACGGACTAAGGGGGGACTTGATTTTGGGAAAAGCATTGATTATCGGTGCGGGCGGCGTAGCAAGCGTTGTCGTGCATAAGTGTGTCCAGAATCCTGACGTATTTGAGGAAATTTGTATCGCGAGTCGCACGCTGTCGAAGTGCGAAGCTTTGAAGACCAAGTTGGACGGAGGACGCACGAAGATTTCGGTCGCACAGGTCGACGCCGACCGTACGGAAGAAGTCGTGGAGCTGATCAAAAGCTTCGGGCCGGACATCGTAATCAACGTGGCGCTCCCTTATCAGGATCTGACCATCATGGATGCCTGCCTCGAGACGGGCGTGCATTACCTCGACACGGCCAACTACGAGCCGCTCGACAATCCGAAATTCGAATATAAATGGCAGTGGGCGTACCGCGAGAAGTTCGAGAAAGCCGGCCTTACGGCGGTCCTCGGCAGCGGCTTCGACCCGGGTGTAACGGGCGTATTCAGCGCTTACGCCCTGAAGCATTACTTCGACGAGATCCACCAGATCGATATCGTCGACGCCAACGCCGGCGATCACGGCTATCCGTTCGCGACCAACTTCAACCCGGAGATCAATATCCGCGAGATCACGGCGAAGGGCCGCTACTGGGAAAACGGCGAGTGGATCGAGACCGAACCGCTCACGGAGAAAAAAGTGTACGATCTGCCGGAAATCGGACCGAAAGACATCTACCTTCTGTATCATGAAGAGTTGGAGTCGCTCGCCGAGAACATGCCGGGCCTCAAAAAGATCCGCTTCTGGATGACGTTCTCGCAAAACTACCTGAACCATCTGAAGGTACTCGAGAACGTCGGCATGACGTCGATCGAGCCGATCGACTTCGAAGGCCAAAAAATCGCGCCGCTTCAGTTCCTCAAAGCCGTTCTGCCGGACCCGGCTTCGCTCGGACCGAGAACGAAAGGCAAAACGAACATCGGCTGCATTTTCCAGGGCACCAAAAACGGCGAGCCGAAAACGTACTACGTCTACAACGTATGCGATCACGAAGAATGCTACCGCGAAGTCGGTTCGCAGGCGATCTCCTACACGACCGGCGTGCCGGCGATGATCGGGGCCATGATGGTTCTCAAAGGCCTGTGGAAAAAACCGGGCGTCTACAACGTGGAAGAGTTCGATCCGGACCCGTTCATGGAAGAACTGAACAAACAGGGCCTGCCGTGGGTCGAGGATTTCTCGCCGACGCTGCTGGACTAAAAGGGGCTTAGAAAACCATTATGACAGATATCGATTTCAGCGCCGTCCCTTCTCCCTGCTACGTCGTGGACGAGCGTCTGCTCACCAAGAACCTTGAACTGCTCGGCTCCGTGCAGGCACGTACCGGCGCCAAGATCCTGCTCGCCCAAAAAGGATTCTCCATGTTCGCGGAGTATCCCCTGGTCGGGAAGTATCTGGCGGGCGTAACGTCCAGTTCGCTGTTCGAAGCGCGTCTCGGCTACGAGAAAATGGGCAAGGAAGTGCACGTATACGCGCCGGCTTACGTCGATCGCGAGTTCGACGAGCTGCTGAGCTATACGGACCACATCGTGTTCAACTCGTTCGCCCAATGGCGCAAGTTCAAGGATAAAGTGCTGAACTACCCGGGCCGCAAGATCGAAGTGGGCCTGCGCATCAATCCGGAATATTCGGAGCTTGAAGTGCCGCTGTACGATCCGTGTTCGCCGTATTCCCGTATGGGCATTACGCTTGAGAACTTCGACGAGAGCGATCTCGAAGGTATCGACGGCCTGCATTTCCATACGATGTGCGAGCAGAACTCCGATACGCTGGAGAACACGCTCAAAGTCGTCGACGAGAAATTCGGCCACGTCATCTCCAAGATGAAATGGCTGAACTTCGGCGGCGGCCACCATATCACGCGTCCCGACTACGACGTCGAGCGCCTGATCCGCTGCATCGAATTCGCGCGCGACAAGTACGACGTGCAGGTCTACCTCGAACCGGGCGAAGCGATCGCGCTGAATACCGGCTACCTGGTCGCGACCGTGCTCGACACGATGAAGAACGGCATGGACATCGCCATTCTCGACACGTCGGCCGAATGCCATATGCCGGATGTGCTGGCCATGCCTTACCGCCCAAGCATCGACGGCGCGGGCATGCCGGGCGAGAAAGCGATCACGTACCGTCTCGGCGGCATGACCTGCCTGGCCGGCGACGTCATCGGCGACTACTCGTTCGACCGCCCGCTCGAAGTCGGCGACAAGCTCGTCTTCGGCGACATGGCGCATTACACCATGGTCAAGAACCATATGTTCAACGGCGTGAACCTGCCTTCGATCGCTTCGTACAGCGAAGCGGAAGGCATCAAAGTGATCCGCGAGTTCAAGTTCGAAGATTACAGTTCGCGCTTGTCTTAATAACGCCAAATAACCCCCAGCCTGCTCCGATTCTTAATCGGAAGCGGTTTGGGGGTTATTTTTATACGTTTTATACGTCCTGGAGTTCACTTCCCTTGCGTGCCAAGCGCGCTCTCAAGCGGATCAACCGCGGCCGGTTATACCTCTGAATCAGACAAAACGGGATCTGGACCACGACGTTGACGCCCGCGCAAATCAAAGCCATCCCTACATATTCGTGCGGATTCACCGCTATGCAAGCAAAGCCCAGGATCGCCATGGCGAAATGTCCGACTTCTCCGTACTTCGTTTCCAAAATGAATTTATCCGCATAGTCTACCGTAATTTTCTCGTTGAGATTTTTCTTTTGGAATTTCCATAACCCGCCGGCTTCCGGAAGCTTGTGTTTCCACCGATCGAGCCGGATTTTTTTGTAAACCTTTTTTTCAAAAGAACGTTCCGCAAAAAACCAATCGTTTTTCCGATACCATGCAGCCGGCAGGAATCGAACCGCATGGGCGGTCCCCAGGCAGCAGAGCAGCCAAAACGACGTATTGATAAGAATCATCCATACAATAAAACCGACCATTGTCCACCGTCCTTATCTGAGCAAACCGGACCTGCCTCTTCATCATACCCTGCCAGGCGAACATTTTGTACCCGAAAAGGGCAAACCCCGACTCTTCGCGCGAAGGGTCGGGGTTGTTTGGCGGGGAGAGGATGCGGCTTGCCTGCAAGGACGATTAATTCAATTCCCGGCCGACCGTGATGACGTAATCGACCTTCGGATCGATGCCGCCTCTCGTCTTCTTCTTCACCGTATCTCCCTTGCGTACGGCCGTAAGTGGAGGAATAGCCGAACGCGAATAGGGATCCATCGCAAATCCTCCTTTTTTATAATGAATCAGAATATTGATATCCGCTTTACCCGCAGGGATCGTATGACTGGAAACGTTCAGAGCGGTTATCGTCATATCGTCCCCTTCGGTCGAATAAGACTGAATGACCAGCGCATGTTCGTCTCTGACGCTTGCCACATCATTCCCCATAAAGGCTACAAAAGGCGCCCCTTTCACCACCCGATCGTCCGCAAGGACCAACTGCTGCGAAGCCTGGTCCCAACGCCATTTCACGTCGGTCGCATCGAGAAAGAAGCGGAGCGGCAGGAACATCGCTTGGTTCTTCAAAACGGGCGTCGTGTCCATTTGCACGGTTTTCCCGTCGATTACAGCCGTTTGGGAAGCGATCTCGACCCGGAAAGTATGCCCGACCCACTCGACCTCCGCCGTTTTGGCCGCCGCGTCGTACTTCACTTTCCCGCCCAGTAAGTCTTCGATCGAACGCAGCGGAACCTGCACTCTTCGGGCTTGATCGATAAAAGGCGGCGCAGGCTGGGTGTACAGGATCGAATATTTCCCGACTTTCAGGTGAACGGGCACGACAGCGGCTGCACTGGCATCGGCAGAAGAGATTCCAAAACTAAATGCGCTCACCATCACAATCGTCAACAGAACGGCTATCCTCGATTTGAGTTTCATGCGTATCCCGACCTTTCGATTCTGCGTGATCTGTAAATTGAAGTGATAAGCCGTTTACTCCAACTAGCGTATAAGGACACTTATTTTAATTCCCGGCCGACCGTGATCATATAGTCCATGTCTTTAATATCCACCTCCATCTTCTTCTCGACCGTGGCTTCATCCGGCACTTTTTTCAATGGGGGATAAGAAGGACGATTATAGGAATCGACAGAATATTGTCCGTAATTGTAATGCATGTGCGGTTGAATATCGGCTTTTTCGGCAGGGATCGTATGTCCGGATACGTTGAGGGCGGTTAGGGTCAAGCGATTCCCTGCAATCGAATACGATTGGATGATCAGCGCGTTCTCGTTTTTGACACTTGCCGTATCGTGCATATCGAATTCTTCAAAAGGTTTGCCTTTCACCACCCGATCGTCCGCAAGCACCAACTGCTGCGAAGCCTGGTCCCAGCGCCATTTCACTTCGGTCGCATCGAGAAAGAAGCGGAGCGGCAGGAACATCGCTTGATTTTTCAAAACGGGCGTCGTGTCCATTTGCACGGTTTTCCCGTCGATTTGAGCCGTTTGGGAACCGATCTCGACCCGGAAAATATGCCCGACCCACTCGACCTCCGCTGTTTTGGCCGCCGCGTCGTACTTCACTTTCCCGCCCAGCAAATCTTCGATCGAACGCAGCGGAACCTGCACTCTTCGGGCCCGATCGATAAAAGGCGGCGCCGGCTGGGTGTAGAGGATCGAATATTTTCCGACTTTCAGGTGAACGGGCACGACAGCGGCTGCACTGGCATCGGCAGAAGAGATTCCAAAACTAAATGCACTCACCATCACAATCGTCAACAGAACGGTGAGCCTCGATTTGAGTTTCATGCGTATCCCGACCTTTCCTTGCGCTATGATGAGACCGAGTATAGCAGCATACTAATTCAAATCAAATAGTTATTTAAACCCAATTTAATTCATAAAAAATACTCTTCCACCTTCGTCAACCGTCCCGTAAAAATCCCCACGCCAAAATCCCCGTCTCTCCAAGAGAGACAGGGCTTTTTTTCACAAACGACTCCCGAATCGCGCGTACCGTCCAAGTACCGTCCCGTACGACTCGTAGGACCCGGCTTCCAAGCGGCGGAAAGCTCAGTCCTCGATCAGAAAACCGGCTTTTCTCAAAGCTTCGCACGCTTTTTCGATCCGTCCGGGCTCGGGCGCGGAGATCGTGTGCAGATGAACGCCGTCCGTCAGTTCCGACAAATACGAAGCACCGGTCGACGTGATCTTTTCGATGAATTCATAGACTTCGCTTCGCGTGCCGACCCGGATCAGCGCCGTCAATTCGCCGTAGACCGGATGTTCGATGATGACATCGTCGACGCTCACGCCGTAATCGACGAGCAGCAGCAGCTCTTCTTCCGTCCGATCGCGGTCGTGCCGGCAGGCGATGATGCTTCGGGCTGTCGGCTCGTCGCTCGGCGTCACATGGACATAGCCTTGGCTGGTCGCCAGAATGGCATGGTTTTTGGCTTTGAGCAGCGTGATGTCCTGCACGATGACCTGCCTGGACACGGAAGCCCGGCGGGCCAGTTCGCTCCCGGTCAGCGGCGAAGACGCTTTGAGCCATTCCAGCAGCTTTTCGCGCCGCCGCTCTCCCGTCAATTTAATCTCTTCCATAGGAATTCACGAGAAACTCCCTTCTTTTTTGGTCTGTTCCAGTTCGTGCAGCGTTTGAACGAGCAGATCCAGCTGCTGCGTCGTCGTCTCGGGGCCAAAAGAAATGCGGAAAAAGGAACGTCCTTCCCCTTCCGACAAGCCTAACGCAAGCAGCGTGTCCGGAATGGCCTGGTGCCCCGAAGAGCAGGCACTTCCGGTGGAAATGCAGAGGCCTTTTCGATTGCATTCCAGCATAACATATTGGCCTTCGTATCCCAAGCCGGCGCATCCCGCGATATGGGGCAGCACGTTCGCCGGCTCTCCCGACAGTCGGTCGGCTACCAGATAGGCGGACAGGCCGCAGGCGCGGAACCGTTCTGTCAGATGCTTCCTGAGCCGAACGTAATGCGCCGTCCGCGCTTCCCGCTGCCCGCACGTATGGACCGCCGCCGCGGCAAACGCGGCGATGCCCGGCACGTTGACCGTGCCCGGCCGGAAGCCGCTCTCGTGCAAAGAACCCGGGTACAGCGGCACGAACGGAACGCCGGGACGGATATACGCCGCGCCGACGCCTTTGGGTCCTTGAATTTTGTGCGCCGAGAGCGAGACCGCGTCCACGCCCGATTCGCCGACGTCGAGTTCGATTTTCCCAAAAGATTGAACGGCGTCGGCATGCAGCAAAATCCCCCGCTCATGCAAGAACGCGCCGATCGACGCCAGATCCTGCACGAGTCCCGTCTCCGAATTGGCATGCTGCAGCGACATCAGGCCGGTATCCGGACGCAGCAGCGGCTCGATCTGCCGCGGACCGATGCGTCCCGACGCATCCGGCGCCACGTAATCGACCTCGTATCCGAGCGACACCAGACCGGCCACCGCAAGCTTGACCGAATGATGCTCCAAAGTGGACGTCAGAATATGCCGCCGGTCCGGCGGAAGCGCCCCGGCCAACGCCCGAATCGTCAAAAGGTTCGATTCGGTGCCGCCGCTCGTGAAGAACAGGCCGTCCCGGTGTCCCCCGATCGATCCGGCCACGAATTCCCGGCTCCGTTCCAGAATATGGGCAGCGTGCCCGCCTCCGTCGTGCAGGCTGCTTGCGTTGCCGTAGACGTCGCGGCTCATGGTCATCAAAGTCTGCAAAGCTTCCTCGCACATCGGCGAAGACGCCGCGTAATCCAAATAAATCATTCCCAACCCCTCTTCCGGCATAAATCCAGCGATTTATGAAAATGGACTTGAGTTTAGTTTATGTTTATGTAAATATAGGTGTCAAGACACCTGTAATCCAATATGTAAACACTTTGCGAAAGAGAGGGATCGTTCTTGTCCAAGCCATCCGTACTGATCGTCGGAGCCGGAGCGGCCGCCCTCTCGCTGATCGACTCGCTCCCCGAAGGCTGCGACGTGCAGCTTCTGACCAAAGATTCGGTCCGAAGCGGCAACTCCATGTATGCCCAGGGCGGCATCGCCGCCGTCCGTCTGCCGGAAGATTCGGTCGATTGCCATGTCCAGGATACGCTGACCGCGGGAGACGGACATGCCGACGCCGTTCTCGCGGCAGAGCTGCTTGCGGAAGGCAGCGACCTGATCGAACGATTGGACCGGGACGGATTTCCGTTTGACCGGGACGCGCAGAACCGGATCCGGCTCGGCCTCGAAGGCGCGCACTCGTTCCACCGTATCTTTCATGCGGGCGGGGATGCCACGGGCCGCGTGCTGATGGACTATTTGCTGGCCCGCACATCGGGCCGCGCTTCGGTCGTCGAACAGGCGACCGCGGTGAAGCTTGTCGTCGAAGACGGCCGCTGCGTCGGGGTTCTCGCCCTGCACGAAGGCAAACTGACCGAGTTCCGGGCAGACGCGGTCGTGCTGGCAAGCGGCGGATGCGGCAGCCTGTATGCCCACTATACCGGCAGCTCCGGCATGACCGGAGACGGCCTGATGCTCGCTTACGAAGCGGGAGCCGAGTTGTGCGACCTGGAATTCATGCAGTTTCATCCGACCGTATTGGTGAAAAATGGCACAACCTACGGCCTGATCTCCGAAGCGGTACGCGGCGAAGGCGGCGTGCTGCGAGGCGAAGACGGCCGGCCGGTCATGGAAGGCCGGCATCCGCTCGGCGATCTCGCGCCGCGCGACGTCGTGGCCCGCGCGATTCACGAACGGATGCAGAGCGGGCAGAACGTCTATCTGGACATTCGCGGCTGCGTACGTTTCCGCGAGCGTTTCCCGACCATTACCGGCATTCTGGAACAGGCCGGCATTGATGTCGACTTGGGACAAATTCCGGTCGTTCCCGGCATGCATTTTATGATGGGCGGCATCAAGGTCGATGCCTCGGGCGCCTCCCGCGTTCCCGGCTTGTACGCGATCGGGGAAGCGGCCTGCACCGGCCTGCACGGCGCGAACCGCCTGGCCAGCAATTCGCTGCTCGAAGCGCTCGTGCTGGGCCGCAGGGCGGCGCGGCACAGCTTCGACTACGCGCCCCGGCGGCCTGCCGCGGACACGTCGCCGCAGCCGTCGAACGCGGCGGCTGCGCTCCACGCCGGCACGCTCGAAGTGCCGGCGGTCTCGCTCGCCGAGCTTCAGCGGCAGATGAGTCTGCACGCTTCGATCGTGCGCGATGCTGCGGGACTTCGCCGGCTCGAACGGTGGCTGCGCAAGCTGCCCACCGAGCCGGTGCCTCTCTCCGCGCTCAAGCGCGAGCAGGCGGAATTGGCGCGCCTCCGGCAGCTCGCCCTGCTCGTCGTCCGCTCCGCCCTGCTGCGGACCGAGAGCCGGGGCGCCCATTATCGCGCCGATTATCCGGCGCGGCTCGATCCCGACTGGTCCGGTCGGACGATTACCTACCGCGATCAGACCGCTCCCATTTTACGAACAGAAAGGACAACCAGCGAATGCACCGTATCCCTTTGAGACATCTGTTGGAACGATTCTATATGGAAGACATCGGAAGCGGCGATCTCAGCGCCCAGTTGATCTCGGACTCGGGTCCGCAGCAGGCGATCATTCATGCCAAGCAGCCCGGTATTCTAGCCGGCGTCGACGTGATTCGCGAAGCTTTTGCCCTGCTGGACCCGGACATCTCCGTCAACGTGCTCAAGCGGGACGGAGACGCCCTCGCCCCGGGCGACACGATCGCCGCGCTCGAAGGCAATCCGTCGACGCTGCTGACCGGAGAACGCGTCGCGCTGAATCTGCTGCAGCGGATGTCCGGTATCGCTACGGCGACCCGGCGGGCGATCGAGACGCTGGACGATCCGTCGATCCGGATCTGCGACACCCGCAAGACGACGCCCGGACTGCGCATGCTGGAAAAATACGCGGTAACCGCAGGCGGCGGCTATAACCATCGGTTCGGCCTGTACGACGGCGTCATGATCAAAGACAACCATATCGCGGCGGAAGGCTCTATCTCGGCCGCCGTCGCCAAAGCCCGGGCCCGCAACGGGCATATGGTCAAAATCGAAGTCGAGATCGAAGACGAAGCCCAACTGCAGGAAGCGATCGCCGCCGGCGCGGATATCATCATGTTCGATAACTGCGATCCCGCCGCCGTCACCCGATTCGCGCACATGACGCCGCCCTCCATCGTCACGGAAGCTTCCGGCGGCATCGACATGCACACGCTGCACGCTTACCGCGGCACGGGCGTCCATTATATTTCGCTCGGATTCTTGACGCATTCGGCAGGAAGCCTCGACATCAGCATGGACATCATCCCCAAGCAAGAATCGAAACCGGAAAGGCAGGCGACCTCATGTCCATCTTCAATGAATTAATGCCTCAATATCAACTGATGCCCGATGCGTACCGCAGCATTCCCGAGGCGGAAATGGAACGCCGGGTGTGGGAAATCAAACGGAGATACGGCGACGAACTGCTGATTCCCGGCCATCATTACCAGCGCGACGAAGTCATTCAGTTTGCCGACGTGACCGGGGATTCGCTGGAGCTGGCCCGCCTCGCTTCCCTCAATACCAAAGCCCGCCATATCGTGTTCTGCGGCGTGCATTTCATGGCCGAGACGTGCGACATCCTGACCGAGGAACACCAGCACGTCATTCTGCCCGACCAACGGGCCGGCTGTTCGATGGCCGACATGGCCAATATCGTCCAGACCGAAGAAGCCTGGCGCCTGCTGACCGAACAGGTCGGCGACACGATCCTGCCCCTGACGTACGTCAACTCCACCGCCGAGATCAAAGCGTTCGTCGGACGACACGGCGGCGCGACCGTCACGTCGTCCAATGCCCGCCAAGTCATCGAGTGGGCTTTGCGGCAGCGCAAACGGATCCTGTTCCTGCCCGATCAGCATCTGGGACGCAATACCGCTTACCAGCTCGGCATTCCGCTGGACGAGATGGCGGTATGGGACCCTTACGCGCAGCGCCTGCTCACCGACAAAGACCCGGAGCAGATCCGGATCATCCTGTGGAAAGGCCACTGCTCGGTACACGAAAAATTCACGACCGCGCAAATCACGGAGATGAAGCGGCAGGACCCCGAGATTCGCGTGATCGTACACCCCGAGTGCACGCACGACGTCGTGATCGCGGCCGACGACGCGGGTTCCACCAAATACATCATCGACCGCATCAAAGAAGCGCCTGCCGGCACCAAATGGGCCGTCGGTACCGAGATGAACCTGGTCCGCCGCCTCGCCGCCCAGCACCCGGACCAACAAATCGTGTCGCTCAACCCGGACATGTGCCCGTGCCTGACCATGAACCGGATCGATCTGCCGCACCTGCTCTGGTCGCTGGAATGCATCGACCGCGGCGAACCGTCCGGCATCATCAAAGTCCCCGCGAACATAGCCCAAGACGCCAAAGCGGCGCTGGAGCGCATGTTCGAGCATGTGTAAGCGGCGAGTGCCGAGAGAAAACCACCTGGCGGGTCATGCCGCCGGGAGCAGATTACCGCGACGAGCGCCTGTGAGTCAGGGTGGGGTCGCGGTTTTTTGTGGGGGTTATCCATTATTTCTTCAAAGGAATCCGTAGTCATCGCAGTTAAACAATATTGATAATCAGGCCACTTGTCATCTCTCATTTTTTGCAATTCAATTTCAAACCCAAGGATCTCAGCAGAACCGAACAAATCATACGGCTCATATTCCATATATCCATATTGCAGCTCAGGTATATTCAAGCCAGCTTCAATTTTCAAACCTAACTCTTGCAGGGTGCCCTTGTATTGGATAAAAACCTTTGCCTGAGTTCCGTGTATTTCGCTTTCTCTATCCATGATTTCCTCCTATCCATAGGTTGTCTGTAAGTAGGTTTATTAGGGTCTCCTCCTTTTCTGCACTGTAGCAAGACAGATCCACGCCGCTGAACACTTCCTGAATGCCTTTGAGCGTTCCGACGAACGGGGTCACATCCGCGGCGAAGCTTAGTCCGGTCTCCCACCACGTCGCACCGTCTGCGCTTAGGCCGAACGGGTCGATGTACGACACGGGATTGCCGTTGACGTAGGCATACCGGTTCATCGTCAATCCATCAGAGAGGCTGCCGCTCAACACGTCCCGGTTCACAAACCGCTTGATCGCGGGATTATAGTAACGGGCTCTCATCTGGTACAGGCCGTTAACATCCGTCTGCACGCCGCCCGCGTCCATTGTACTGGAACGGCTGCGAGCTTGCACCTTCGTGGCTCAAGCGCTCGCCGTACGTGTCGTAGCTGTACGTATCGGTCACTTGACCCTGCTCGTCGGTCAGAGCGACCGTGCTGCCACGCAGGTCGTAGTGATACGTCTGGTACTTCCCTGCCGCGTCTTCGCGGCCGATCAGACCCAGGCCGTAGACGTAGCGGACTTGCGGCGTTCCGGCCGCGTCGGTCTCCATCATCACCTGGGACAGCACAACTCTACCTTGAAGCGATTTTTGCAATCCTTCATATCTTAAAATTGATTAACATAAAAAGGCTGTTGATACCTTCTCAACAGCCTAAAAAGCAATTCAGTGAAATTAAATGTTATGTTGAACAATTAAATTCAGTTGTAATAACCTGTGCCAGATTGCCACAATAAACTTTCAATTCTTTCAGCAAGATCTTGTATATCCTTTGTATCTACACTAACTAACGGATTGCTCCAATCATAGTTTTTGATTAATTCAAGCCCATAATATCCATCAGGATCCCTTTCTGGATACCAACCAACATCTAACAAGATGCCGAACTTTGTGTGTTTCACTTGAAGCAGGTCCTCTGTAAAGTTAAACCATACATTTTCGTCATCTGTTTTTTGTTGAGATGGGTCCATTTCAGTCAACGAATTATAGCTTACTTCCCAACCAGAAGGGATTCGTAATGGCAGTAATTTGACTTTGGGCACAAACAAATTTGCTTTCAACTTTTCTACCTACTTTCTATTATCTTGACTTGGCTTTATTTAGATAATCTATTAACCTCTGACCCGCTATTGGGTGTCCATGGTATATGCCGCCGTATGTTAATTCTGCTCGAATCCAACTTGCTTCCGTTCCTAAATCATATCTTACTGTCCTTCCCATGTCATAGAAGAAATAAATTGAACCTTTATCTCCTTCAACAATTACTCCCTTCTCCAAATCCATTTTTTCCAAAACTTTATTATTCACTCCTGGTAGATATTGAGCTTGTTTTCTTCCAGTTTCACTAAATCGCTTTGCTTCTTCTGCAGACTTTGCTTTTAGATGCTTATAGCCATGTTCTGTATAAGTAGCATTATAAATCGCAGATCTAAATCCTTTTATTTGAAAAAAACCACCATATGGGTCTGCTTTTTCAGGATCTTTAATTAATCCAGTAATCCCGCAAGGATTATTATTCGTATTATGCACCCAGATCCCCAGGTCGCTCACGAAACACGTATGGAACTTGTCCACCGTCATGTTATACACGCGGGCCGAGCGCGACTCCAGCTCAATCTGCTGGGTCGCAAGCTTTGTTCCGTCCGCTTGTTCCAGCTCGTCTCCGACCTTCAAGTCTTTGACGTATATCCGCCCTTTGTGCTTCTCGAATGGAATCAAATTTTAGCAGTTCTCACTCCAGTTAAGATACGGTCGGTTAAACAATAAGTAAGATTAAAAAACCTTGAAAGGCTTAAAGCCAATCAAGGTTTAATCTTACCTGCGACAATTTAGTGGTCTAGTTCCTTTTTGATTATAAAATCGTCGTTTAAAGAAGAATCTAAACATAACTCATTTACCAATAGTCCGATTAAAATTTTTGTAATCTTTGAGAAGATAGCTTCACTAGAACCTACTCTACTATGAGCACTTAAAGCAAAAGAAAGAGTTCCTGCAAGCTGCAGATTAGATTTAATCATTGCATCCTTTACAGTATTGATAATTACATTAGCATATTCATTTGGGATACTTAAGTAAATATCTTCTTCCGATACAAGCTCAGAATTATACAAAACGTTGCTATCCTTATTTACGTAAACTTTGATTTTCAATTGTGAAGTTTGATTAGGAATGTACTCTCCCCCTAGCAATGCATAATACGAACTATTCCTAGGTAACTTCAATTCTACTGCTATTTTTTTGTATTCAGAGACCATCGGCATACTTAATTGTAGAGATGTTTCTAACTCATTCACTTTTTTATTAGGGTGAATTGGGTATTCATCTTTCCATACCATTACCTTTCTGAATTTGTCGAGATCAATTACTACTTTCATTTTTCTATCCCCCAAAATTTATACCATAATAAATTAAACTCTTCTGGAAGAGATTTAATAACATCTGGATGATAAACACTGAATGGCGAAACATTATACTTCTCAATCGCAGATCCATGAGCAGAATCGTAACTCATGCCTTTTCTCATTTTAGTAAATTCAGAAACTTCATGCATATAAAAACTTGCATCTGCTCCTGTTAAAGGAGTGCCATTTTTCAAAGCATTTTCTAGTCTTTGTATCATCATCTGGTTCGGGACATAAGGATCAAATGTAGAGAGGTGGTTTTTAACGATATCAAGTCCCTTTTGAGATACGCTTATCTCCATCTCTTCAAGTTTCCCTAAACCTTTACCGGCCTTTCCTACAAAATCAGAATTATATGCTCCAGTTCTAACCGTTTTTTCAGCAAAAGATTGAGACTTTACCTTCCCCGCCAACCTAGCCCCGCCTTCAATCCCTTCCTTCGCCAGATACTTCCCGACATGCTTCCCGAACGGGATCACGCTGGCCACCGTTCCGACGCCGGTCGCCACGCGATCCGTCACCGACATCTGCTCTCCGGTGATCAGATCCACGCCGCTAAATACTTCCTGGATGCCTTTGAGCGTGCCGACGAACGGCGTGGCGTCCGCGGCGAAGCTCAGTCCGGTCTCCCACCACGTCGCGCCGTCCGCGCTGAGTCCGAACGGGTCGATGTACGACACCGGATTGCCGTTGACGTAGGCATACCGGTTCAGGGTCAACCCGTCCCCGATGCTGCCGCTCAGCACGTCCCGGTTCACGAAGCGTTTGATCGCCGGATTATAGTAACGGGCACGCATCTGGTACAGGCCGTTAACATCCGTCTGCACGCCGTCGCGTCCATTGTACTGGAACGGCTGCGAGCTTGCACCTTCGTGGCTCAAGCGCTCGCCGTACGTGTCGTAACTGTACGTATCGGTCACTTGACCCTGCTCGTCGGTCAGAGCAACCGTGCTGCCGCGCAGGTCGTAGTGATACGTCTGGTACTTCCCGGCCGCATCTTCGCGGCCGATCAGGCCCAGGCCGTAGACGTAGCGGGCTTGCGGCGTTCCGGCCGTGTCGGTCTCCATCAGCACCTGGGACAGCACGGCGTGCGGATTGATGATCTGCTTGGTCGTCACGCCGTTCACGGTGATGGAATTGCGGTTGTTTTCGTTGTCGTAGCCGTAGCTAACGCCGCCGGCTTCGATCAGGCGATTGCGGGCATCGTACCGATAGCTTTGCAGGCTGCCGTTCAGCGGACCGGTCAGCATGTTGCCTTCGCCGTCGTAGGTGACGGCTGCGCCGTTGACGGTCACCAGACGGTTATCCGCGCCATACGTCATCTGCAGGCCGTACACATCCTGCATGACGGTCGGGTTGCCGTAGACATCCCGAGTCACGCCCGGATTGCCGTACACGTCCCAGGTCACGGTCGGATTTCCATACACGTCCCGGGTTACGCTCGGGTTCCCGTATACGTCCCGGGTCACAGGCACGCCGTAGACGCTGTCGCCTACCGTTCCCGTGCCGCCCGTTCCGTTCGGACCCGTGGCTTCTCCCGGATTCGGCGACAATCCCGGCCCGTTTTCGGTATAGACGACATCGGGCACCGCCTTTTCGAACGTGCCGCTGTTTTCCCGCACGAGGTTGCCGACCGCATCGTATACATACGTCGTCTCGACGCGAAGGCGGCCGTCGGCCTGCAGCTCGGATACGTTCGTCACCTGGCCGGCCGCATCGTACAACCGCGTCTCTCTCGTCCCGTTCGGACGATTCGTGGCGATCAGGCGGCCGTTGGCGTCGTAGTCATAGCGCGTCACCCGGCCGTTCCAATCCGTCACGGTGGACAGACTGCCGATCGCGTTGTACGCGTAGTTGACTTGTTTTCCGTCCGGATACGTCAGTGTCTTGAGCTGGCCGGCCGCGTCATACGCGTAGCCGATCGTGTTCCCGTCGCCGTCCGTATACGTCTCGACCCGATCCAGCGCGTCGAATGTCCGCTTGAGGACCTTGCCGTCACTTCCGGTCACGGACAGGATGTTCCCGTTGGCGTCGTACTGATATGAGACGCGGCCGGCTTCGTCCGTGAACTGGCTGAGCTGGCCGGCGGCATCGTAGGCGTACGCCGTGCTGCGGCCGTTTTTGTCCGTGTCCGCACTGAGCAGGCCAAGGGCGTTGTACGTGTACGTCCGGCTGCCGCCCGCCGCGTCGGTCTCGTTCATCAGACGCCCGAGCCGGTCGTATTGCGACTTCGCGGAATGGCCGTTGGCATCCGACCGCTGCGTGATCTGGCCGAACGCGTCCGCGGTCTGCGACGTTTGGCCTTGCATGGCGTCGGTCACGCTCGTCAGCAGGCTGCGCTTGTCATAGCCGTAGCGGGTCGCGTGGCCCAGCGGATCGACCGATTCCGTCAACTGATTCAGCTGGTTGTACGTGCTCATATACGCATTGCCCCGCGCATCGGTCCGTTTGACCGGGTTGCCGGCGCTGTCGTATTGCACCGTGTAGACCTTGTTATTCAGCGCGTCGTACGCTTCCGTCGGACGGCCGAGCGCATCGTATACGTAGCGGACGCTTGCGCCCAGCGCGTTCGTCTCGCTCAGCAGGTGGCCGGCTTCGTCGTACGCGAACTTCGTCTCGCGCTTCAAGGCGTCCGTTACGCCGGTCATGCGGCCTTCGGCGTCGTACCGGATCGTGCTGCGGCCTCCAAGCGCGTCCGTCACGCCCGTCAACTGCGCATTATTATCGTACGTATAACGGGTGGTATTGCCCATCGCGTCCGTCACGCTCGTTAGATTGCTCTGATCGTCATAAGCATAACGGGTCGGATGACCGAGCGCATTGATCACGGCCGTCAGCTGATCGCCGTCGTTGTACACGATTTTGGAAATGTTTCCGTCGGCGTCGGTCTGGGTGGTCATTCGTCCGGCTGCGTCGTAACCGATACGATCCACTTCGCCCGTTGATTGGGTGACTTGGGTCAGTCGGTTGTTTTCGTACGCATACTTCGTCGTTCCGCCCTGCGGATCGGTCGCCGAGAGCAGCTGCCCTTGAGCATTATACGCGTAAGCGACCGTGTGTCCTTCGGTGTCGGTCGTGCTCAGCAGGCGCCCGGCCTTGTCATACGTATGCGTGACCCGGCTGCCGTCCGGTCCGACCGCAGTCAGCAGGTCGCCGCGGGCGTCGTACGTCATCGTGATCGACTGCCCCGACGGATCGGTCGCTTGGGTCAGATTGCCCTTGTCGTCATGCGCGAATGTGGTCGTCTGGCCCAGCGCATTCGTGAGGCCGGTCCGGTTGCCTTGGGCGTCGTACGTATACGTCGTTTTGCCGGCCCGCGTGTCCTGCATTTCGACCAGCTGGTAGCGGGTATCATGGACGCGTTCTTGGACATTCCCGCTGCGGTCGTTGATGGTGGTCGTCAGCCGCCCTTCCGACCGGCTGTACACCAAGGTCGTCGAATGAGCGGCCACGCCGTCGGTCTGCTTCACGACTCGGCCCTCTTCGTCGTAGGTGTTGGCGAAGCGTTCCTGACCGGCCACCGATCCGGTGACGATCCGGTCTTGCCCGTCATACGTGTAGGCGGTCTTCTGCCCGGAAGGATCGGTGAGCGTCAGCAAACGTCCGGCCGGATCGTATACGAAGCTCGCCGTCCGGTCGGCTTGATCGCTGACCGAAACGACCCGACCCGCGGCGTCATAGGTCAGCCGCAGCTTGGCGCCGGTCGCCGCTTCGGTGACCGCTGCCAGCTTGCCGTCCGCGCCGTACTGCAGCGTCAGTTCGAAGCCGCCGGCCGTGTGCATCGATTGGAGCACACCGTTCGCATTGAATTGATACGTCGTGCCTTCGTAACGGTTCAATGTGTAACGGCCGTCGGCGTTCTTTTGCAAAACATCATGACGTGCCGCTTTGTCGGTCGACACATACGTACCGTCCGCTTGACGAGCAAACGTATGGTAGCGGAACGCACTCCAGTGAACGCGTACGGCTGGATCGCCGGGCATTTCCTTGAGGCGGATCTCGTAGTTATGCGTCCACCCTTTGCCGAGTGCCCCGTCGCCCTGCAGCAAGGAATAATACTGGGCCTGGAAAGGCATGTCCACGCTGCCGTGCGCGACCAGCATCGTTTTGTTGATGATCTGCGCGCCAGTGGACGTATCGATCGGATCGGCGTAGAACGTCGCTTCGTCATAATCGGACGGACTGAGCGAAGCGACCGGCGTACCCGCGGGCGGCGCCGTCGGTTCGGTCGTCTCTTCCCAGCGGAACAGGCCGTACGGGCTGTAGACTTCCGCCGCGCTGCCGCTGGTATTGTGCAGCGTGGCGGTGTTGCCGCCGCCGATCAACAGCGGACCGCTGCCGGTCTGCTCGGCCTGCTGCTCGATCCGGTACGCGAAGCGGCCGCTTACCTGCAGCGTGCGGCTCCGATCGGTCACGTTGACCGATTTGAGCCATTTGTCTGCGGCCAGGCTGTAGATCGACAGCGCATCGCGGTCGTGCGCGGCCCAAGTAAACGACTCTTTACCGGCGGTCACGGTCGTGGCCGAGCTCTGGCGGCCGGTCAGGATGGCGTAGCCGCCGGCCGGAACGGCAACGGGAACTCCCGTGCGCAGCCGCTCATAGTTGCCGGTCGGCTGCCCGGAGGCGTCATAGACAGCCAGGTCGTACTTGCCGTTCAGGGTCAGCAGGGCCGGATTGCCCGAACCGTTGACGGCTTTCAGGCTCTCGCCGTCCGCCAGCGAGCGGAGCAGCAGATCGTCGCCCTGCGTGACGCGGATCGCTTCCGTAGGCGCCAGGACAGTGATCGGACCGGCGTCGACGTTGCCGATGTTGATCCGTTCGGAAGCTTCGAAGCCTTGCGTGTTCCGCGTGCGGTCGCTGGAACCGATCAACGTCCCCGACCGGTCATACCGCTGGTACGCGTGGGCTCCGTTGATTTTGAGGGCGAAATAGCCCGGCGTAAGATTGCGCAGCGAATACGTCTCGCCGACGGCCAGCACTTTGGCCGTTACCGCCTTGCCTTTTGCCGCATCCGGCTTGAAGGCATCATAGGAACCGGAAAGCGTAACCGGCGCGGTCGACGCTCCGGTAAAGACGATCCGATCGCCTTGGTCCACCATTTGGGTCGAATCCGCGTTGACGTTATACGCTTTGACTTTGCCTTCGGCATCGAACCGGGCATAATCGTAGACGCCCTGCGTTTGAATGAACCTATTGGAACGTTCGTTTTGAACATAAGCCGCGGTCTCGCCGGGGCTCAGCGTTTTCTTGAACGTGACGGGCGCGGCGCGATCCGTGATCCGGAACGATTCGTAAGGCCCGTACACCACATACGCTTTTTGATCGCTATTTTGGACGGCCAGTTTCCCGCCTGCCGCCACCGTTTGCGCGGACGTGAAGTTCCGGGCGTACTGCTTCAAGCGGCCGGCGGCTTCGAACTCGGCCAGATCATACAGCCCGCCCATATGCAGCTCCGAAGAGGCGGTCTCCAGATGAGTCGTTTCGATCGTGTCGCCGACTTGCAGCGTGCGTTTGATTAACGCAGGATGGGCTCTGGCCGTTATCCGGAAAGCGTCGAACGCGCCTTCAATGATCGTCGGCGCCGCCGACACGCCGGTGATCGCGATCTTCTCGTTGGCCTGCTGCACGGTTGTCGACGGGTTGGCGCCCAGCCCGATCCGGTCAACCGCACCGCTGGCCAAGCGGCTCGCATAATCGAACGGCCCTCCCGCCGTGTACAACCGGTAGGCTTTGCCCTGCGTATTCGTAAAGTCGAAGCTTTCATTCGAATTCAACACGTGCCGGAACGTGACGGGATGGAGCCGGTTCTCCGCCGTATACCGCTCGTAAGCGCCGTACGCCTCGATCGGCGCTTCGCTTGTGTTCATGACCGCCACTTTTTGCGCAGGCGCAACCGAACGGACGCCGGTTATCGTCTGTCTCACGTAGCTGTCCGGTTTGCCCGCGGCATCGTAATCCATCAGGTCGTGCCGCCCCGTCACATAGAGCGATTGGGTCGTCGCGGCGGTGCTGACGAACTCCGCACTCTGATGGATCGCCAGCGTCTTGATCAGCAGAGCCGGATTCGGACTGTCTTGCACCGTGGTTACGTCGTACGGCGCCAGCAGCACGACCTGCGACGCTCCGGCGTTGGTGATCGTCGTCCGCTCGCCGGGATAGAGCGCAAGCGAGCTTTGTTTGCTCTTATGGTCCAGCGATCGCAAAGACTGGTCCGCTTTGTAACTGGCCTGGTCATAGACGCCTTCGGTCTGCAGGCTGAAGTTGGCCGGACTGGTGTTGAACAGCTTGCGGCTTTGCCCCGAATCCAGATAGCCTTTGTAGAGCGCCGGTTCCGAGCGCCGGGTCACGTCGAACGCGTCGATCGGACCCGACACGGTCAGCGTGCCCGTCCCGCTGTTGGTCACGATCAGCTTTTCGTTTGGGGCTACCGGATACGTATCGGCTTGGACCCGGTGATCGAAGCGGCCGACCTTATTGTTCGCCTGATTGTACAAAGCGTAATGGTGCGCCTGATCCGCGGCGATCCCAAACGCGTGGCGCGACGTATTGACGGCTTTGAGCGTTTGTCCCGGTTCGATCGTCCGTTTGAACGTGACCGGCTGCGTCCGGGCGGAGAAGCGGAACGCTTCGTACGGCGCGTAGACGTCTTGCGCCGCGCTGCCCACGTTGGTCAAAGCGACACGCTCCCCGACATTCAAACGGAAACTGGCGTGCAGCTGGGCGGCGCTGTAGTTCGTAAGGCCGATCCCGTCATAAAAAGCGGCGTCGTACCGGCCTTCCCCCCTGAACGTGGCGTCGCCGCGGGTTACGTTGTTCGCTTCGAGCGACTGGCCGGGCTCCAGGGAACTGCGGTACAAGGCGGGATGGGCCGAATCCGAATATTGGGCCTTTTCTTTGGGTACCTTGATCGTGATCGAAGCCGTGGCGCTGGGATTCGTGAACACGGCGAAGTGATCCGCAGGCAGGGAGTAATTCGATAACAGACTGCTTTTGGCATACGCGGCGACTTTGCCGGTCGAATCGTATTCGGCATGTTCGTACGCGCCGTCCAGCAGCAGTTTCATGCGGTCGTTCGACACGTTTTTGACTTTGAAACTGGCTTTCGGAGCCAGCGTCCGGGTGATCATCGGTGGTTCGACCTGTGTCGTGGTAGAGAATGCAGGGTACGCGCCCGATACGACCATGGAAGTCGCAGACACGTTCGTGATGATGAATCGCTGCCCCGGCTTGACTAATCGGCTGCCGGAAGACGTTCTGCCCGTAAAAGCAAGGGTGCCGTCTTTGTTGTACGTGGAATATTCATAAATCCCGGTTCCATCCACATAGATATAATAACTGCTGTCGGAAATATTGGTGGCCTGAAAAGAGCTGTTGGCGGCAAGCGAATGCCGAAAATCGGCAGGTCGATTCGAATCGTTCGCGAACCGGAAAGCCCGACCGGGACCGAATACGTAAATATCTCCGCGATCCCGGTTCGTCAAAGCGATGCTCCCGCCCGCAAGGATGTTTTCTGTACCGCCGGAAGAATTGCGTTCAAAGCTGCTCGCTCGGTAAGCTCCGCCCTTGTATTCGATACTGGCGTTTTTGCCGCTGGCTTTGATGCTGTTTTCGTGCACCCCGTCCGTATTTTCTGCCCAGACGCTTTGGCCGGGCTGCAGTCGCACTTTTGCAAGGGCCCTCGAAGATCGGGGAGTCACGTTGATCACTTTGCTTTTCGTCTCGATTCTGAGGTTGGAAAAAGAGGTGTTGGTAATGTCCAAGTCATTATTTTTGTACAGGATGAAAGACCTTTTGCCTGAATCTTCGCCGTATGAGCCCGTGTTGCCGCTCGTGGTATAACGGGCATAGTCATATTGCGCTCCGTCGACGTATACATAGACCCCGGCTATCGATGTATACGAATGATTGACCGTTACGCTTTGTCCGGGAGCAAGCGTATAAGCATTCACCCCGGCCGATAGCGCCTGAGGCATTCTAATCAGCAGCAGCGAAGACAGAAGCAGAACGGCAAGCATAAATACCGGGAGAACGATTTTCTTTTTCATGATCCGACCTCCGCTGCCGCCGGCTCGAACGTCCGATCCATAAAGCCGGCTTTGGCCTGCCCGTTAGCCCGAAGCAGCACCACCTGCAGATGCACCCGGGCCGTGACGGCGTCCGAAGGCGCCATCCGCTTCTCTTGATACGCCTGCCAATCGGTGTCCTGCTTCAGGCCAAGAATCTGATCGTATCGGATCATCCGGTTGGCGCGGTCGTAATAATTGACGACGACCTGCACCACGGCGTCTTTCATCTGCTCGGCCTTGACCTGCCCTTGGTACGTATAAGCGGTACCGCCCTGTACGGCCAGATCCCTGTAAATATTCGCTCCGCCCGGGCGCGGGCCGTTCAACACAAGAACCTGCGACGCGGAAGGGAGATACGTCTGTTCGGTAACGGTCGCGGAACCGGGAGCCGTCACGCCGCTGCCGTCCGGAGCGGAAGTCGCGTACCGCGGCTGCATGCCGGACGTCCGATACGGCGTCCAGCCCGCAAGGACCGACGACGGTCCGGCCGATGAAGCGGGAGCGGAAGTCGCGCTGAGCAGATTGCCGCCTTGATCATAGGTATAACTCGTGATCCGGCCTTCTTTTTCGACCGAGGCGACCCGATCCAGACCGTCGTACCGATACTCGGCCGCATATATCGTCGACCCGACCAGAGTGAGCATACATAACGTGAGCACGACTGCCGTGGACTTTTTCCCTTTGAATTTCATCGGTTCCGTTCCCCCTTGGATTGGCTTTTCTACTGCTTTACCTACTCAGCCTCAGACTATAGCTTCTTCCTAAGGGTAACCATAGTTGAATTGGCACATTTAACCATTCATAAATACCTAATTTATTTTCTCATACAAAAAAAGCGCGCTTCCCTGTTCGGAGAAGCGCGCTTTTGGATACTTTACAAGAAAATCAACAACAAAATCCCTACCACGAAGCAGTAATACGAGAAATACCTCAGGTTCCCTTTCGCCATGATGCCCATGAACCAGCGCATCGCGAAATACGTCACGATCAGCGCCGCGAAGAACGCCAGCACGTAAGGAAGCAGCATACCGGGCGCGTCCGACGCTTCGATAATGTCGGGTACGCCGAGCACGATCGCGCCCAGACTGACCGGGATGTACAGCATGAACGAGAAGCGCAGCGCGGTGTCCGGCTTCATGCCCGTCCCGATCGAGGCGATGACCGTCGAGCCCGAACGGCTCACGCCGGGAATAAGCGCCACGGCCTGCGCCAGGCCGACCAGCAGGGCGTCGCGGAATTTCAGGTCGCCGTCCTGCTTGCGGCCGCGCATGTTGCGGATCAGCCACAGCGCGAGGCCGGTGAACAGCAGCGCGACCGCGACCGTCTTGACCGACGAGAACGTCGCTTCGATCCAATCTTTGAACAGCAGGCCGACCACGACGGCCGGGATCGTTCCGACGACGACGTAGACGGCGAACATGAAGTCCGACTTGTATGCCGCGTTCCGGGTGCGCATGTACTTCCAGCTCCCCGTGATCAATCTCCAGATGTCGTGCCGGTAAATGAACATGATCGCGATCAGCGATGCCGTATTCGTTAAAATTTCGAACGTCAGTCCCGTCTGATCCACGCCGAGCAGACGCTGCGCGACGATCACGTGACCGCTGGACGAGACGGGGATCGGTTCGGTCGCGCCCTGCACGATGCCCAGAATCAGGTATTTGAGCCACAGCCAGCTTTCTTCCATTTCTCTCCCACTTTCTTCTATGTATACTTGTGCCCGGTCGAAAAACCGAACGTCGGCTCCCGGCACATCTTCCCAATTTAACATGAAGCGGAGGGAATAGGAAAGCCACGCACGCACTCGCCGCCCCTGCCCGCTCGCTGCATCGCCGGCTTCCAAACCAAAAAGCAGGTCCGCCCACCGGGCAGGCCTGCTCTGTTTTTCGCAAAAGAAACGACCGATTAATTATCGCAATCCGTCAGCCGACGGCGATCGGTTCCGACGCCGGGCGGCCGAACAGATAACCCTGGGCCAGCGAAATGCCAAGGCTGCGGCAGAACTCGTATTCTTCGCGCCGCTCGATGCCTTCCGCCAGCACGACGCCGCCGAAGCTCGACGAAATGTTGACGATCTCTTCGATGCGGCGCTGCTTGTCCGGCGATTCGTCGCAGCGGTCGATCAAGCCCCGGTCGACTTTGACGAAATCGGGCTTCAGGTTGGCCAACACTTCCGGCGTCGAATAACCCGAACCGACGTCGTCCAGCGCCACCGACACGCCGCGCGAACGGTACACGTTGAAGATGCGCTGCAAATGCGGCATGTCGCTGATCCGTTCCGTCTCCACCACTTCGAACACGAAGTCCTGCGGGTCCTGCTGGTAGCGCTGAATAGCGGCAAACGTATGCTTCAGGCAGTAGTCCGGATTGTAGATCGAGGACGGCAGAAAATTAATAAAACGTTTTACGCCTTTGGGCAGCACTTCCGCGCTGCGACGGATCGCCGAGATTCGCGCCGCCCGGTCGAGAAACGAGTGCATCCCGGTACGCCGCGCCACGTCGAACAGTTCAAACGGATTGAACGACTCTCCCCCGGGAGCCGCGCGCAGCAGAAATTCGTAAGCGACGATCGCTTCCTGATCGTTGACGATCGGCTGCATGAAGCTTGTGAATTTCTCCTGCGTGATGATGCTGACCATGTCCATGTTTTGAAACCGCGCCGCGATCTGGGAGAACGGCAGCCATGGCAGCAGAACCGGCGAATCTTTTTCCCCGCAGATCTTCACCTGAAGCGGTTCCGTCCATTCGACCGGCAGGCTGTTCAGCCATTCCGCCATCTCCAGAAATTGTTCCTTGCTCGTATATGAAAAAAACAGAACGCCGCTCTCGTAGCCGTTTCGTCCCGATTTCCAGTTGCGATCTTCGACCAACTCATTCAGCATCTCCGTCACGGGACGCAAATACACGGTACCCCAATCTTCGATGGGCTTTACCGGCTGACAGCTGCTGCATATATGCTCCATACTTAAGGAACCCCCCAAAACTTATAATTGACGCAATATCCACTCCGACCAAAAAACCGGTTCCTTTAACCTAGACAGCAAGCGATTCAATCTTCACCTATTACCCAGTGCCCCTCTTTTAGAATCGGGTTCTTTCGACTTATTTTTTAGACCTTTTAGCTGATTATCAAAACAATTTCACACAATTCTCATACAAAAAAGCTCCGACCGGCGCCACTGGGCCGATTCGGAGCTTTTTATACAACAATTGACTTATGCGTTCAGAAGAGGTTTAGCCTTCCCAAACTTCCACTTCGTGTTTGCTTTTGGCGTATTCCGCACGCGAAGGCGTGATTTTGATCACGACGTAATTCGGATCTTCCGGTCCTTCGAGCCACTGCTCGAACGAATCGTGCCACAGCTTTTTGCGCAGCTCTTCGTCACGCGTAATTTCGGCCGTACCTTCGACCTGGACTTCGTCCTGCGTTCCGCCTTGTTCGAAGCCGAGCAGCAGCGCCACGTTTGGGTTCTTCTCCAATTCTTCGACTTTGTGCGTCTGGGAGCTGGTGACCAGATAGATGGTCATGCCTTCATTGAATACGGTCATGTAACGTACTTTCGGACGGCCGCCTTCGACCGTGGCGAAAGATCCGAAACGGTTACGTTCCAAAGTTTCCGTAATTTTTTGTTCCAATTGTTGTTGGTCCATGGTATAAAGCCTCCTAAGCAAGATGGGTGTATTCGAGCTACAGTGGTTCGTCTCTCTATTAGTAAGTACCCGAATAGACGAAAGTGAACCGGATGCTTACCGAATCGATTCGTTCGCTGGACAGCTTTTCTTTTAAAGGCTATAATGACTCCGAAGCAAACCCGACAAATTCATAACCCCCGGGGGGTGCCGGAAGCAAGGCCGGCTGAGAGTGTATCCCAAGCAGATACTGACCCTTATACCTGATCTGGGTAATGCCAGCGTAGGAACGTTTAAGCGTGTTTGCCCCATCTAGCTTCTCGATCGGGACCCGCAGCTTGCATCGACGTGACGCGTCCCGGAATCCGGGGCGCTTTTTTGGCGTTCCGGCGGGCATGAAGCAGCGGGCAATACGGTTGAAGGAGACAGAGAAATGAGAAGCACGCACAAGGGGATCGGCAAAAGAATAAAATGGACGGCTCCGCTCGCGGCGCTGCTGCTGGCGCTGACCGCCTGCTCGGGCGGTGCCGGCGGCGGAACGCCTGCGGCGACCGGTGACCCGAAAGCGGCGGATGGCGGCGAAGCGCAGACGCTGCGCGACGTAAGCGTCGTGCTGGACTGGACGCCGAATACGAACCACACCGGCCTGTATGCCGCGGTGGATCAAGGTTTTTACGAACAGGAAGGCTTGAAGGTCACGATCCTGCAGCCGGGTGCCGGCGGCGCGGACCAGATGGTCGCTTCGGGCGAAGTGCCGTTCGGCATCAGCTACCAGGAAAGCATCACGCAGGCGCGCGTCCAGGGCGTTCCGCTCGTCTCGCTCGCCGCGGTCATCCAGCATAATACGTCCGGCTTCGCGGCTCCGACCGACCGGAACATCAAATCGCCCAAAGACTTCGAAGGCAAACGGTACGGCGGCTGGGGTTCCCCGGTCGAAGCGGCGGTCATGAAATCGATCATGGACCAGGAAGGCGCGGACGTGTCCAAAGTGGAAAACATCAACATGGGCGACGCCGACTTCTTCACCGCGGTCAAACGCGATATCGACTTCGCCTGGATCTTCTACGCCTGGACAGGCATCGAAGCGAAGCTGCGCGGCGAACCGATCGACATGCTGTACGTCAAGGATTATTCCGACAGTCTCGACTACTACACGCCGGTCATCGCGACGAACGAGAAGCAGATCGCGGACGACCCGGAACTGGTCAAAGCGTTCATGAAAGCGACGAGCGAAGGCTACGAATACGCGATCGACCATCCGGCCGAAGCGGCGGATATCCTGATCCAGGCCGTGCCGGACCTTGATCCCGAACTGGTCAAAGCGAGCCAGGAATGGCTCAGCCCGAAATACCGCGACGACGCGGACCAATGGGGCATGCAGAAGCCGGAAGTATGGGACAACTACGGCAAGTGGATGAGTTCGCAGAACCTGCTCGAAGGCGAATTCGATTCCACGAAGGCGTTCACCAACGACTATCTGCCGACAGCGAAATAGAAGCACTCCGGGTCGGGTCCGATTCGGACAAGATTCGGATAGAATCCAGATAAAATTCAGCCCAGAGAGGAAGATGGTTTATGGCAGCGACCCTGCTTAGCATTCAGGTTATCCCGAAGACGCCGAACGGCGAAGACTCCATCCCCTACGTGGACAAAGCGATCGAAGTGATCCAGCGCTCCGGCGTCAAATACGAGGTACACGCGCTGGAGACGACCATGGAAGGCGAACTGCCGGAACTGCTCGAGATCGTGCGGCAGATGCATGAAGCGCTGACCGAAGCCGGCGCGCCGAGTGTCATCTCCCAGATCAAAATCGCGCATTATCCGAGTCCGGACGGGATCAGCATCGAACGTCTGACCGCCAAATACCGTCCATGAGCCTGCGCTTGACGCTCGGCCGATGGTTCCGCTCCGCGTGGCCGCCCTTCGTGGCGGTCCTCTTGTTTTTGTTCGTGTGGGAGATGGCGGTCCGCTTCTTCGCGATCGAAGCGTGGATTCTGCCGTCTCCTTCGCTGATCGCCGGCGAAGCTTCGCGCAGCGCGGACTCGCTCTGGATGCACACGCTGTCCACGCTGCGGCTGACGCTGATCGGATTCGCGATCGGCTCGACGGTCGGCCTGCTGGTCGCCTGCCTGCTGCATCTGGTGCCCCTGCTCAAATCGGCGCTCTATCCGCTGCTGATCCTGAGCCAGAACGTGCCGACGATCGCGCTTGCGCCGCTGCTCATGATCTGGTTCGGCTTCGGCCTGCTGCCGAAAATTATCGTCATTACGCTCGTGTGCTTTTTCCCCGTCGCCGTCTCGGCGATGGACGGATTCGCGCAGACCGACCGGACGATGCTGAACTACATGCGCATGATCGGGGCGAAACGGGTGCAAATTTTCCGTAAACTGGAGTTCCCCCACGCCCTGCCCTCCCTGTTCTCGGGACTGCGCATCGCCGCGACGTACAGCGTCATGGGCGCCGTTATCGCGGAATGGATCGGCGCGCAAAAAGGAATCGGCTATTACATGATTTTGCAAAAATCGGCGTTTCGCACCGACCGCATCTTCGCCGCCATCGTGATCATCGTCGCGCTCAGCCTGCTGCTGTTCCTGCTGGTCACGCTGATCGAGCGGCTCGTCGTGCGCGGCGGACGCCGAAGCGGGAACGCGGAAGGAGGCGAAGCGGAATGAGCGGGATGAGCGGAATCGAAGAGAACGGCCTGCCGGTTAAAAGAGTCGGAGACGACGGTAGGCTCGGGAGCGGTGCGCGTCGCGAGGTAGAGCATGGCGAGAGCGATTCGCGGCGCGGGGTAGAGAACGGCGGGAGCGGTGCCGGAGCGGATGCGGGCCGCCGGCTTGAATCCGGCGGCAGGAACGCTGACGGAGAACACGCGCAGCTGCGAGCCGCTTCCGGAGGCGGGCACGATTCGCCGGTCAAGCTGGCGCTGTCCGGCGTAAGCAAATCGTTCGGCAGCCGACGCAAGCCGCTGCCCGTCATCGGCGGCGTCTCGCTCGAAGTGCGCGAGGGCGAGTTCGTCAGCCTGATCGGACCGTCCGGTTCCGGCAAAAGCACGCTGTTCCACCTCATCGGCGGACTGCTTCGGCCGGACGCCGGCGAGATCGCGCTGGACGGCCGGGTCATTACCGGCGAGCGCGGCCATATCGCCTACATGCCGCAGCAGCCGGCGCTGCTTCCCTGGCGCACGATCGAAAGCAACGTGATCCTCGACCGCGAGATCAACGGCGCCTCGCGCCGGGAGACGCTCGAAGAAGCCCGCCGCTGGATGGCGCGCGCCGGTCTCGCCGGCTTCGAGCAGGCGTATCCGCACATGCTGTCGGGCGGCATGCAGCAGCGCGCGGCCTTTGTGCGCGCGCTGCTCAGTCCGCACGAACTTATGTGCCTCGACGAGCCGTTCAGCGCGCTCGACGCTTTTACCCGCAGCGAGATGCAAGCGTGGCTGCTCGATATTTGGGAAGAGACGCGGCGCTCCGTGCTGTTCGTCACGCACCATATCGAGGAAGCGCTGCTGCTGTCGGACACGATCTATGTGCTGTCCGGCCGCCCTTCCGCCGTGCTTCGGCGGATCGAAGTCCCGTTCCCGCGCCCGCGCCGCGAAGAGATCGCGGAAACGCCGGAATTTCTGGCGCTGCGCCGCGAACTGACCGGACTGATGAAGGAAGAGCAGCGCAAAAGCCGCGACGCGGCTGCGAGAGGGTAAGACGGCCTCGCAGCCGCAGCCGCAGTCGCAGTCGCAGTCGCAGTCGCAGTCGCAGTCGCAGTCGCAGTCGCAGTCGCAGTCGCAGTCGCAGTCGCAGTCGCAGTCGCAGTCGCAGTCGCAGTCGCAGTCGCAGTCGCAGTCGCAGTCGCAGTCGCAGTCGCAGTCGCAGTCGCAGTCGCAGTCGCAGTCGCAGCGTAGGCTGAGGGAATGTTGACCTTTCGTCAACATTTTCACCCGGAAATCCGATTTTTTAGCGAAAAGTGATCAAAATGACAACAAATCCGAGCTTTAAGTACGTTTTGGGCCGATTTTCGCGGAAAATGTGAGCATAATGAACACTTTTTCGCAAAATCGGCTTGTTTCGGTATAAAATGTTGTCATTTTGCACACATTTTAGTTTGGGTTTGGGTTTGGGTTTGGGTTTTAAAGGGTCCGGACGGCCCGTCCTTTTTCGCCCTGCCCTTTGCGCCCCGCCGCTTTTTTTCATATAAAAAAACGACAGGAGGTTCGTCCGCCATGAGCGCCAAATTGGCCGATTCGCATATTCATCTGGAGCAGTACGATCCGCAGCAGGCGGCGCGCATGCTGAGCGAGTTCCAGGACGAAGGTGGAGCGTTTGTCGTTGCCGTCTCGATGAACCTGGAATCCGCGCGCCGGACCGAGGCGCTGGCGATACAATATCCGGACGTCGTGCGCCCGGCTTACGGCTTCCATCCCGAGCAGCCGCTGCCGACTCCCGAGGAAGAAGAAGCGCTATTCGCCTGGATGGAAGCCCGGGCTGCGACAAGTGAGGGGATAGGCGAACGGGCAGATGCGCAGGCAGAGGAAGAGGCTTCGCCGGCAGAGTCCACGCCCGAAACGGCGTCCGGCGTGCAGAAATCGGCAGCACCCTGTTTGCTTTCCGCGCCTTCAAATTCTGCCCAACCGCCGCGCATGACGGCGGTCGGCGAAGTCGGCCTGCCTTACTATAGCCGGCTCGAAGCGTCGGAACGCGGCGAAAGCCTCGACGAAGACGGATACGTCCGGCTGCTCGAACGCTTCGTCGCTTTTGCCGCCCGGCACGACCTGCCGATCGCTCTGCACGCCGTGTACGAAGATGCGGATACCGCGTGCGACCTGCTGGAGCGATACAGCGTCGAACGCGCGCATTTCCACTGGTTCAAAGGCTCCGAGCACACCGTCCGGCGCATGATCGCGAGCGGCTACCGGATTTCTTTTACCCCGGACCTGCTCTATGAAAAAGAAATCCGCGACCTGGCCCGGCTCTACCCGGAAACGCTCGTCATGAGCGAAACCGACGGCCCGTGGCCGTTCGAAGGTCCTTTTTCCGGACGCGCTACCCATCCGTCCATGACCGCCGACGTCTGCCGCGAATGGGCGCAGCTCCGCGGACTCGACGAATCCGCTGCCCGCGCCATCCTGCTGGATAACGCCCGGCGTTTCTACGCGCTGCGTTAGACGGGTTAAGGAGCGAATAGCCGGACGCGGGAGGGTCGGCGGATGCGGGCGTTTACCGGTACGTGAGTCCGCGGATGCGGGCGTTTGCCGGTACGTGAGTCTGCGGGTGCGGGCGTTTGCCGGTACGTGAGTCCGCGGGTGCGGGCGTTTGCCGGTACGTGAGTCCGCGGATGCGGGCACTGACCGGTGCATACGTTTGCTAGTGCGTAGATTTGCTGGTAAATACGCCGCCCGTCTGCACACCCTCGCGCCTGTGTGTACATCCTCGCGCCCGTCTGCACATCCTCGCGCCTGTCCGTCCATCGCCTACCCGGCCGGCAGACCGCCCGTCTATCCGCCGCCCCGCCCAAACTCCAACGAACCCTTCTATCGCTATTTTCGATTTTCCGGCCTTTTTGCAAATCTAACGAATCGTCATATCGCTATTCGTCCGACTTCCCGGCCAAAACCGGCTTTTGGCCCGATTAGCGTGCTCACGATTCGTTACATTCGAAAACCACGCCAAAAAGACGACTTAGCGCGCCCAGGATTCGTTAGCCTCTCCCTTTTCGCACGCCGCGTCATCGGCTATCGCTCCGACGCCCGCTCACCCGGATCGCGGCTCCCTGTTCCCCGCACACCGCGTCCCGAATATTCGCTCCCGCCCAAAACAACCCAAAAAAAGAGCCCAAAAACCGTCATCCGGTTTTCTGGCTCTTTTTCCATGCCCAATTCCCGCCGCGACGCCGCAATGTCTCGCCGCCCCGCCGGTTCCCGCTTTTTTTACGCCCGGTCCAGAATGCCTTTGACCAAGCCCACGAACTTCTCCCGCACCTGCGCCGCGACTTCGATCACTTCGTCGTGGCTGAGCGGCTGATCCAGAATACCGCAGGCCATATTCGTCAGGCAGGAGATGCCGAGCACTTTCATGCCGCCGTGCACGGCCACGATCGTCTCCGGAACGGTGGACATGCCGACCGCGTCGCCGCCGAGCGTGCGGATCATGCGAATCTCCGCAGGCGTCTCGTAAGCCGGACCGCTCCACCAGGCGTAGACGCCCTGCCGGAGCGTCGTGCCCTGCTCAGACGCCACTTCGAGCGCCAGATCGCGCAGTTCGCGATTGTAGACCTGCGACACGTCCGGGAACCGAACGCCCAGCTCGCTGTTGTTCGGCCCGATCAGCGGATTGGCGCCGACGAGATTGATATGGTCGCTGATCAGCATCAGGTCGCCCGGCTTGAAGTCCGTGTTGACCGCTCCGCAGGCATTCGTGACGATGACCGTCTCGACGCCCAGCGCTTTCATGACCCGCACCGGGAACGTCACTTCCTTGAGCGAATAGCCTTCATAGTAATGGAAACGCCCTTTCATCGCTACGACCGTTTTGCCGTTCAGCTGGCCGATGACCAACTCGTTGGCGTGGCCGATCGCTTCCGATTTGGCGAAATACGGAATGTCGGCGTACGGAATAACGACCGCGTTTTCGATCTCGTCGGCGAGCGTGCCCAGACCCGATCCCAGAATCAGGCCGATCGTCGGCCGCTGCTCCGTCTTGGCGGCGATAAAGTCGCGCGCTTCCATGATTTCCTGCGTTTTTTGCATGATGAATCCTCCTCGAATGGTCGCTTCCCGAACGTGTTCCGCGGCTGCGGCAGTGCGGCAGGTCCGGCGAAGCCGTTTTTCCCTCTGGCGTACCGCGTGCCTAGACCAGTGTACCGGGAGAAGCGCCCGCGTGTAAACCGTCCCCGTCCGCGCAGGCCGCAGCGCCGCTGTTTCTCATGAACTTCTAATGTTAGCGACCCACCGAAACGGGTAACTTCAGAGCAAGGACCTCTTTGGCGAAAAGAGTGCCGATCCGACACCGCCGGTCCGGTCCGTCCGGGCCGCAGCCCGATTGAAACGCTGCGCAAGCCGCATCCGTATAGCTCTTATCACGATCGTTATCGCCGAACCGTCTTCGGACGCGGCGCACCCAACCGAGGAGGCATTCCCATGTTCAAAAAAATCGTCGACAAGATCGTCCATTCCGCTTCGAGCTCCAGCCACAAGCGCGGATCGAGCAGCCATCGCGGCCGCCGCCATCACGGGTCCAGCAGCAGCCGTCCGAGATACTCGCGTTCTTCGTCTTCCGATCACCGCCACGGCGGGCACGGACGTCACGGCCATTCCTACTACAAAAGAAAATCCGGCAGCTCCAGTTGATCCCAAGCAGGGACGCTTACGCTGACGGCAGCGCGAAAAGGCCGTTCTCCTCGTCGATATCGACGAAGGGAACGGCCTTTTGACGTTCGGATCGGACGCCGCGCACACCCACATGGTGCTCGGCGCGGCAGCACTTCCGGCCCGCGAAGCGGCCTGCGCCGACGGCAGGCTGTCCGCTTCGCGCACCCGGCTTCTGCCGCCGCGAAGCGCACTAAGCCGGCGGCGTATCTCCACCGCCACCGCCGTCCGCGCCCGCCTCGCTTCCGCCGCGCAGACGCTCCAGACTGGCGCGAATCGCGTGCGCCGCCGCCCGCGTATCCGCATAAGGCTCGTCCAGCCGCAGCAGGCGCCGCAGCAGGGCGGAAGTCGGCCCGGACAGCTCCAGTTCTTCTTCCCAGGACGGTCCGCCCTCCTCCGGCAAGCCGCCGTCTGCGGACGCGGAACTGCCCGCGGCGGCGGAATCTCCGCCTCCGACGCCGGCCCGCAGGCGCGCCGCCGCGGCCGCTTCGGAATCGCGGGCCGTGTCCGGCAGCTCGCCGGGCGGCGCGTAGCCGGAGTAGAGCATGTACAGCAGCAGATGGCCGGCGTCTTCCAGATCCGAGACGATGCGGGCCGGCATGCGGCTCGGCAGCGGCGAACCGTCGGGCGCCGACGCGTCGTCCTCGCCGATGCGCCGGGCCAGGCCGAAGTCGATCAGGTGAATGCCGGCTTCGTCCATCATCACGTTCGGAATCCGAATATCCAGATGGACGTAGCCGCGATCGTGCACATGCCCGATCCGGTCCAGCAGCTCCAGCGCCCAGCTCAGGCAGTCGGCTTCGCCGAACACGCGCCCTTCTTCGAAAATCAGGTCTTCCAGCGTCCGGCCGCGCACGTAATCGGCGGCGAGCCACCGGCTGCGGCGATCAATGAAAAAGCCTTGGCAGCGGGGAATGAACGGATGGTCCATCGCCAGCAGCGCGCGGCTTTCCCGCTCCAGCAGCAGTCCCGCCAGCCGGCGGCGGCTCGGCTTGGCCTGCTTGAGCGCCACCTCGCCGCCGCCCTGCCGGTCGGTGCAGCGATAGCTCAGCCCGTAGCTGCCCATGCCGAGCCATTCGGACACTTCGTAACGTTCCCCGATCACGTCGCCGGGCTGCAGCGGATAATCGCGCCAGGCCCGGATAAACTCTTTGATGGATTCAAGCATCCCCTGCTCCTTCATGCGAACGCCGGCTCAATGTCCCGGCGTCGTCTCTTGTGTCCGCAGCCCGTCTTTTTCCAACGGCTTCGATCTACTCTTTGTTCAACCCTTTTCCGGCCAAAAAAGCCCGAAGCTGCATCCGCGACGGCGTCGTCAGTTTGGCCGCCATCTGCTCGGACCAAGACGATGTGCGCTGACCGCCGGTACGCTCGGTCATGTAGCGGATCGACGTCTCGTCGTAGGCGGCCGTGCCGCGCTCGCTCTGCTCCGCGCTGTAGCCGTTCATGTGCAGCACCGCTTCCTGCGGCAGCCGCGGACGCAGTCCCGCTCCGTGCTGCGGATCGGGATACCCGACGCACATGCCGAATACCGGGTAGACGTAGTCCGGCAGCCCGAGCAGGTCCGACACGCTCTCGATATCGTTGCGGATGCCGCCGATGTACACGATGCCGAGCCCAAGCGATTCGGCGGCCACGGCCGCGTTCTGCGAAGCCAGCGCCACGTCCACCGTCGCGACGATAAAGTTCTCCGCCGCTCCTTCGTACGACGCCGCATCCGGCGCGTGGGTGTCGGCGGCTTTTTTGAGCCGGGACAGATCCGCGCACCAGACGAGGAACACCGGGCATTCGCGGATATACGCCTGATTGCCGGCATATTCGGACAGTTTGCTTTTCAACGCGGAATCGGTAACGGCCACGACGGTATACGCCTGCACGTTGCTGGAACTGGAAGCCATCTGGCCGGCGGCCACGATCGCTTCGAGCTGCTCCTGCGAAACAAGGCGATCGGTATATTTGCGCACGGAGCGGTGGTTCATTAACAGGGATAGCGTTTCGTTCATGAGCCAAGCCTTCTTTCCATCGGTTTTGATTGCTCGATTTCGATTTTTCGGTTTCGATTTCCGTCTCTATTATGGAACTCCGGCGGACGCGGCGCAAGCCTGCGGATAGGCCCACATGTGCAGACGCAGCAAAAAGCCCCTCGGGCAAAGCCCGGGGACCCGCTACGGTCTGTCTCTCGCACCTTGCGTCAGGCCGCGCTCCCGGCGCTAACGTTCTTCGCGGGGAACGTCCGCCCGGACCGGAGCGTGCGGCTCGGAAAGCGTATTCAGAAAATCGGGGCGGAACAGCTCGTACGGCTCGGTGTAGGGCGAAGGCCCGACATCCGGCGCGGCGGCGAACACGGAACCTTCTGTCCGGCGCTCCACGGACAATCGCTCTGGCATGGAATCGGAATCGGAATCGGGGCGAGGATCGCGCAGTGCCTGAATGAGCGCAAAAGCGGCGGTAAACGAAATATTCGGCTGATGGACCCGGCGGCTTCTGCTCATTCCGTTCTCTCCCTTCGCGTGATCTTATCCTACATATCGGCTGAGCTTTTTGTATATTTAACGCTTATATGTCTGTTTGACTCGAAATATTTGGAAAAAAGAGGGTGGATTTCGAACTTTCCCGACATACTTTGTTCACATGGGTCTCAACGGCTGAAGCTTTGGACCGGATACGTTAGCTCTTCGCAGGATTGCGCGCGTCGCGGAACTTCTCCGCCGCCGGCGTCAGCTTGCCTCCGCCCTGCTCCAGCACCGAGACGTAAGCGCGCAGCATCCGGGCAAACGCCGACGTGCCGCCTTTGCGTGCGTGACGCCCATAAGCGGCTTCGGCGTCCGGATCGATCCGCCGCGTCGCCGAGTCGAACAGCGGCACGTTGTCCGTGCCATACAGCACCAGATAGACCGACTGCCGATACATCTGCGCCACGACTGCGGATTCCGGCGAATCGGCGTAACGCTGCAAGTACACGCTCTGACGTTCGGCCCGCTCCAGCAGTTCCTGCCAGCTGACGATCAAGCCGGCGTCCTTCGTCACTTCGCTTCGCGTCTCGTCGGCCCGGATCGTCAAATATTCGGCGTAGCGCCGGCTTACGCGGTCCGCCTGTTTGCGGTAGCGTCCATAATCGATCTTCGGAAAATAGTACCCTTCGGTCACGTCCAGCACGTAGCCTTCGGTCTCGATCTCCCGAAGCAGCGCGTCGGCCGCGGCATTGCCGGTACGCGCGCCGCGCAGCCAGCGCCCGTCCGCGTAGCCGAACAGCTTCGCTCCCGACAGTGCGCTCTGCACCTTCTCTGCGCCCAGTTGTTCTTCCATTAACGTCAGGCGCTTCGCCTGCACGGCTTCGAGGCGGCGCAGCCAGACGGTGACGGTGGACGGCGCGGACCGCGCGGCTTGCGCTTCGATATGCTTCCACATACCCGGCACGTCGCTGCGGGCGGACAGCTTGGCGAACGCGGCAGCCGCGGCTTCGCCGGAAGTCTCTCCGGCGGACGCAGCCGCGTGGTCGCGCCGGGGCTTCGATCCGTTCTGGGCGGCTTTGGCTTCGCGGCCGCTCGGGGACGGTTCCTGCCCCGCGCTTGCCGCTGCCGCCCGTTCCGCCGGAAACGCCGAGCCGGTCAGCGCGGTCATCAATGCGATCGCGGCCAGCGCGGGAATTTTCTTGCTTGTCCGATTTCTTGTTCCGCTCATGCGCTCTCCTCCTCGAATGCCGCTCCGCCGCCTTGTTTTTTTGCAAACGGATACATGGCCTTTCGCGTATATACGCACGAACAATCGAAACGACTCGTAAATTCGAAAAATTAATGTGTTCTTAATGTAGGGAGACGCGGGAGCGTCCAGAAAAAACGTACAGAAAAAGCCGTACCGAGAGCGCTAATGCTCTCCATACGGCTGTTCCGACGCTGCTGCGCACTTTCTTCTGGATCTTTGCGAAATCCGAATCCGCCTCCGCCTCCGCATCGCGGCCCGAAACGTCAGGCGCGCAGCCTGCGGACGCCGGCCCGGATCGCGGCGGTCACAGCTTGACCCGCTGCAGCCGCAGCGCGTTCAGCACGACCGACACGGAGCTGAACGCCATCGCCGCACCGGCCAACCAGGGCGCGAGCAGCCCGATCGCGGCGATCGGAATGCCGAGCACGTTGTAGCCCAGCGCCCAGAACAGGTTCTGGCGGATATTGTCCATCGTGCGGCGGCTCATCAGGATCGCGTCCGCTACGCTGTTGAGGTCGCCCCGCATCAGCGTGATATCCGCGGCTTCCATCGCCACGTCGGTGCCCGTGCCGATCGCCATGCCGGTATCGGCCGTCGCCAGCGCCGGCGCATCGTTGATGCCGTCGCCGACCATCGCCACTTTGCGGCCGGCCTGCTGCAGCTTTTTCACTTCGTCCGCTTTGCCTTCCGGCAGCACTTCCGCCAGCACATCGGCTTCGTCGATACCGGCCTGCGCCGCGATCGCCCGCGCCGTCGCCAGATTGTCGCCCGTAATCATCATGACGCGCAGCCCCATGCCGCGCAGGCGGCGAATCGCTTCCGGCGACGATTCCTTGAGCGTGTCGGCAACGGCGACTACGCCGGCCAAACGGCCTTCGACGGCGACGAGCATCGCCGTCTTGCCGTCGCCTTCCAGGCGCTCCATGTCCGGCAGCGCCGCGGACGCTTCAATACCGAGTTCCTGCAGCATCCGGCGCGTTCCGACCCGCACTTCGCGGCCGTCGACGACGGCAGAGATGCCGTAGCCCGGCAGCGATTCGAACCGTTCCGCCTGAGGCATGGCGACGCCGCGTTCGCCCGCTCCGCGGACGAGCGCTTCGGCCAGCGGATGCTCGGACGCGTTCTCCGCCGCGCCGACCAGCGCCAGCAGGGCGTTCTCGCGCGCAGTTCCGGCGTCCGCCGAAGCGTCGGCCGCCGTCTCGGCCGTAGAATTCGCGGCTTCGAAGTCGCCGTAGACGATAACGTCTGTCAGTTCCGGCTTGCCTTTGGTTACCGTGCCGGTCTTGTCCAGCACGACCGTGTCGACGCTGCGCGCCGTTTCGAGATGCTCGCCGCCTTTGAACAGGATGCCGAACTCGGCTGCGCGGCCGGAGCCGGCCATGATCGAAGTCGGCGTAGCCAGGCCAAGCGCGCACGGGCAGGCAATGACCAGAACCGCGATCGCTTTTTCCAGCGCGCCCGGGAAGTTGCCGATATCGACAGCAAAGTACCAAAAGGCGAACGTCACGACCGCGATGCCGACCACGATCGGCACGAAAATGCCGGAGATGACGTCGGCCATGCGCTGGATCGGCGCTTTGGAGCCCTGCGCTTCTTCCACGACGCGCACGATTTGGGCCAAAGCGGTATCGCGGCCGACTTTGGTCGCTTTGATCAGCAGCGAGCCGTTCTTGTTGATCGTCGCGCCTGCGACCTGCGAACCGGGTTCTTTGCCGACCGGCAGGCTTTCCCCGGTCAGCATCGATTCGTCGACGGAAGAGAGCCCTTCCGTCACGACGCCGTCGACCGGAATTTTCTCGCCCGGCCGTACGCGCACGATATCGCCGGTCATGACTTCTTCTACCGGAACCTGTACTTCTTCGCCGCCCCGGATCACGATCGCCGTCTTGGCCTGCAGGCCCATCAGGCTGCGGATCGCGTCGGACGAACGCCCTTTGGCCCGGGCTTCGAACCATTTGCCGACGAGCACGAGCGTAATCAGCACCGCGCTCGTCTCGAAATACAGAGCCGGCATGCCTGGGGCGCCCATGCCGGACATCCCCGCCATATCCGGTCCGGCCGCGCCGCCAACCGCGCCTCCGCCGGCTGCCCAATTGATCGTCAGATATACACTGTAGAAATACGCGGCCGACGTGCCGAGCGCGACCAGGACGTCCATATTGGCGCTGCCGTTACGCAGCGCTTTGTAGGCGCCGACGTAGAACGGCCAGCCGATCACAAGCTGCACCGGCGTTGCCAGCGCCAGCTGGAACCACGGATTGAGGAACAGGTCCGGCACGTAGAGAAACGACGTGAACGAGAAGTGCCCGACCATCGCCCAGAGCAGCGGCAGCGACAGCAGCGCGGCGGTGAGCAGCCGGATCACGCGCTTGCGTTCTTCGCCGCCGCGATCCCGCTCCGTACCTTCCTGCTTCAGCTTGGCTTCATAACCGAGCTGCTGCACTTTGCGCATGATGTCCGCGGGCGCCATCGCTCCCGGCGAATATTCCACATGCGCCGTCTCCAGCGCCAGATTGACGCTCGCGTTCAGCACGCCGGGCATCCGGTTCAAGCCTTTTTCGATTCGCGTGGAGCAGGCCGCGCAGGTCATGCCGGAAATGTCGAAGTCCGACACTTCCTTGACCGTGCCGTAGCCGAGCGATTCGATCTTGCGTTCGATCTCGGCCGGATTCGTGGCTTTGGGATCGTAGCCGATCGACGCTTTCTCCAGCGCCAGGTTCACGTTCGCTTCGGCGACGCCGGGCATCCGGTTCAAGCCTTTCTCGATCCGGATCGCGCAGGCGGAGCAGGTCATCCCGCTGATCTGGAGCGTCGCCTGCTGCGTGGGACCGCTGCTCGACGCCGGTTTGTTTTCGGTTGCGCTTTGCATCTGAATAGCCTCCTTCTTACTAATTAGTACCCCTGGGGGGTATATTTTATTGAAAATAAAGCCCGGACGAAGCTCGCGAACAGCAACGTCCGGATCGGGGCAGGCGGGCTTAGACGACGTCGTAGCCCTGTTCTTCGATCGCCGATTTGATGGCGTCGAGGCTGACTGCGGCTTCGTCGTACGAGATGTCTACCGTTTTGGCGTTCAGGTCGACCGTGCCTTGGGCTCCGACTTCCTGCACGGCTCCTTCAACGGCTTTGACGCAGTGGTTGCAGGACATGCCTTCGACGTTAAGGGTTGCAGTTTGCATGGGTGGTTCCTCCTTGGGGGTGTGGGATGGTTGGATTATGGTAAAAAAACGGATTGTAGAAGTGAACTTGTTGTGAGAGTGACTTGTTGTAAAAGTGAACTTGGGAACGTGTGCGGACTTCCCGGCCCGGATTGGAATCGCTCCTTGGGAAGCCTTTTACTTCCCGGCCTTCATTGAAATCGCTCCTCGGGAAACCTTTGCTAACCGGTTGGACCGTCCAGTTAGCAAAGCCTTTGATTGAGGTCGCTGGTAGGGCGGCCGGGAAGTTTTTACTTCAATAATTTATTAACCGTAATCAGAAGTTCATCGATCACTTCGGTCTCGCCGGCTTCGATACGTTCGACCACGCAGCTCTTCATATGGCCTTCGAGCAGCAGGCGGCCGACGCTGTTCAGCGCGGACTGGGCGGCGGCGATCTGGTTCAGCACGTCGTCGCAGTACGTATCTTTCTCGATCATGCCCTTGATGCCGCGGATCTGTCCTTCGACGCGGTTCAGCCGGGACACGAGATTGCTCTTGGTAGCTTCGGAGTGATGGCTCTTTCTCGGCAGTTTGCCGTCTTCTCCGGGAACGCCGCAGTGTTCGGGTTCGAGCACGATCTCCGTATTTTTCCGAATCGCCATGGGTCCGCTCCTTTCGTTTGCATGGATAGTGTACCGGTATGCGTCTATTATAATATACCCCCATAGGGTATGTAAAGAGACAATAATTCTTTTTTTCCCGGAGGCGCATTCCTGCTACAATGGAGATCGGACTTTACAGCTAAGGAGAGAATATGATGGCACAGCTTTTTTTCAAATACGGGGCAATGAACAGCGGGAAATCGATCGAGATTCTCAAAGTCGCCCATAATTACGAAGAACAAAACAAAAACGTCCTGATCTTCACCTCCGGCATCGACGACCGCGACGAAGTCGGCCACGTGTCTTCCCGGATCGGGATGAAGCGCGAAGCGATCTCGGTCTACGCGGACACCGACTTATATGAAGAAGTGAACAATTACGACGGCAAAAAGATCAGCTGCGTGCTGTTCGACGAAGTGCAGTTCGTGACGAAGGAACAAGTGCTGCAAATGACGCGCATCGTGGACGAGCTGAATATCCCGGTCATGGGCTTCGGCCTCAAAAACGACTTCCGCAACGAGCTGTTCGAAGGCAGCCAGTACATGCTGCTGTACGCGGACAAAATCGAGGAAATGAAAACGATCTGCTGGTTCTGCGAGCGCAAAGCGACGATGGCGCTCCGCGTCGACGAGAACCGCAAGCCGCTCTACGACGGCGAACAGATTCAGATCGGCGGCAACGACCGCTACTTCCCCGTCTGCCGCAAATGCCACGCCAATCCGCCGCTATAATCGCATATCCGCCGGCACGCCGAATTGGCGGCGCCGCGCCGGCCGGTTGTTTTCCTTCCCGGGAAAAGACCGGCTTTTCTCGTTTCTCGCCTGCCGCGTCTCGCCTGCCGCGCCCGATGTGTCAGCGCTCTCTGTAACGGGTAAAACAGGGCAACCGTCTGATTCCAGCTTTTTCCCAATTCCAAATTTGCGGAGGTGCAACGCGCATGCAAGCTTATCCGAATTCCGGTTCGCCCGATGCGAGCCGTCCCGAAGACCGCCTGCCCGAAGACGTCACTTATTTGCGTACGAAAATTTCGAACGTCGTCCTGATCGGTATGCCCGGCAGCGGCAGCTGGGTGCTCGTCGATACGGGCATGCCCGGCTCGGCGTCCAAGATCATGAAGGAGGCGCGCGAGCGTTTCGGCAGCGAGAAGCCGCTGGCGATCCTGCTGACGCACGGCCATTTCGATCATACGGGTTCTATTCAGGATCTGCTCGAACTGTTCCCCGACGTGGACGTGTACGCCCACGAATTCGAGGTTCCGTTCCTGACCGGAGCAGCGGATTATCCACCCGGCGATCCGACGGTCGGCGGCGGCCTGATGGCCGCTTCGGCTCCGCTCTACCCGAACAAAGGCATCGACCTCGGCAGCCGCGTGAAGCCGCTGCCGGCCGACGGCAGCATGCCGTTCCTGCCGGACTGGCGCTGGCTGCACACGCCGGGGCATTCCGAAGGCCATGTCTCGCTGTTTCGCAGCGCGGACGGGACGCTTGTCGCCGGCGACGCGTTCATTACCGTCAAGCAGGAATCGGCATTGGCCGTGCTGACGCAGCGGCGGGAAATCCACGGGCCGCCGACCTACTTCACGCCCAACTGGGAAGCGGCGCGCACTTCGGTTGCCCGGCTTGCGGCGCTTCGCCCTGCGGCAGCGGTGACCGGACACGGCGAGCCGATGGCCGGACGCGAGCTGACCGAAGGGCTGGAGCTGTTAAGCAGCCGGTTCGACGAACTGGCCGTACCGGCCAGCGGCCGATACGTCGATTCGGCGCATATCGATCCCGAAGCCTGACGCGTAAAGCGAGAAACAGGCCGCCGTTGGCAGGAAAGTCCGGCATACCCCCGGCGGGTACCTTTCCGAGTGCGGGAACGAACCGATCGAACAGACCGACAGACCGAGATCCATGGACGTAAAGTTCATGGATTCCGGTCTTTTTTTCATGCTTTATTATCTGTTATCAGTTATTTTATGAAACAAAACTTAAGAACTAGGCACAAAGGCTTAATTCGACAAAATAACATCCAATAAATTCAAAAAACCGCTTTTAAAATCTTATTCTCCTGCCGATATATAAAATACTTACTTATATTCGACAAAATTCGAACTTTAAATGAATAAATGCAGATAATATTATCCATTTAAAGACACCCAGGAGGCTCTGCCATGAGAAATTTGAACGTACGCTGGAAGATCATGATTTTAACCGTTGTATCCGCTGTCTTGCTTGCCGTCATCGGTGTAGGCGGATATAACGCGACCCAAAAAGTATCCGCCGCTTCCGAACGCATGTATAACCGGAACGTCAAAGCGATGGCGATTTTGGACGAAGTCCGGACCAACAACGTCACCATGCAGTCGATCGTGCTGGAAATGATCGTCTCGACGAATGCGGCCCAGTCCACGGAACTGCAAGCCCAACTCAAGGAACGCCAGGACGCCAACAACGAGTCTTACGCGAAGCTCGAACAAGTTCCGATGTCGGCGCAAATGGAGAAGGAATACACCGCCTTCCGCAACGTTGTGCCGACTTATCGCACCGCGCTGCAGGAAGTCGTGGAGCTCAGCAAGCTGGACGACAAGACGCGGGCCTATACGGTCTTCACGGAAAAAGTCCAATCGCTGCGCCAGCAGACGAACGACATGCTGCAGCAAATCACGGCGCTGCAAGCCGGCGAAGCACAGGCCAGCAGCGAAGCGACCGTGCAGCTCAAGAACGGCTCCCTGATCTTGATCCTCTCCCTGCTGGTCGGCGGCATCGTGCTCTCGCTGGCGTTCGGCTACCTGATCGCGCGCGCCGTCTCCGTTCCGCTGCGCAAGATCCAACAGCTGATGCAGAGCGCCGAAGAAGGCGACCTGACCGTGCAGTCGGATTACCGTTCCCGCGACGAGATCGGCCAGTTGGCCAACTCGTTCAACGGCATGATCGGCGGCCTGCGCAGTATTATCCGCAAAGTGGATGAAAGCGCTCTGACGCTGTCCGCTTCGTCGCAGCAGTTGACCGCCAGCGCCGAACAAACGGCGGTCGCGTCCGGTCATATCGCTTCTTCGTCCAGCACGTTGGCCGACGGATTCGAAGCGCAGACGCAGACGGTGTCGGAAGTGACCCACTCCGCCGAGCAGCTGGCCGATAACATGGACAGCATCCGCGGCGGCAGCGAATCGATTACGGAACTGGCCGGACGCACCGAAGTGTCGGCCCGCGACGGACTGAACGAAGTGCAGGACGTCCTGCGCCAGATGCAGGATATCGATACGAGCGTCTCGCATACCGGATCGGTCATGGTTTCGCTGGAACAGCGCATCGCCGATATCGACACGCTCGTCTCCGCTATTCAACAGGTCGCCAAGCAGACGAACCTGCTGGCGCTTAACGCTTCGATCGAAGCGGCCCGAGCCGGCGACGCCGGTCGAGGCTTCGCCGTGGTCGCCCAGGAGATTCGCAAACTGGCCGAGTCGGCCGCGGAGTCCGCTTCGCAAATTACCGATACCGTCCGTTCCGTCCAGGTCGAGAGCCGCAAAGCCGTCGTCTCCATGGACGAAGCGTCCGGCCGCGTCAAGCACGGCGTGGAAGGCGCCGGCCGCGTCTCCGCCTCGTTCTCCGTCATTCAGCAGTCGATCGCCGACGTGTCCGGCCGGATCGGGCAGATCTCGCATTCCATCGCTTCCGCTTCCGGCCAATCGGCCGAGATCGGCCGGGCAATGCAGAGCATCAGCCGCGTGACCGAGCAGGGTGCGGCGGGCCTCGAAGAAGTGAGCGCGGCGAGCGAGCAGCAGCTGTCGACGATGGAAGAAGTCAACGGCTCCGCCCGTCACCTGTCCCAGCTGGCCGAAGACCTCCAGCATGAGATGACCAAGTTCAGCCTGTAAACCTGTCTCCTTCGCAAGTTCCTCGGCCTCGGGCGGCGCGCTGCCGCCTGCGAAGCGGGTTCCTCCCCTGTTCGCGGCCGTTTCCACATATTTCGAAAAACCGGCAGAGATTTCTGCCGGTTTTTTTGCTTTTTTGCGCTGCGTCGGAGTTCCCGTGTATCTACCGGAATATAGGGAGAAAAGGTTGGCGTCCTATTTTTCAAAAAAACCGTAACGTTTTGTTTTCCGGCAGCGTTTATTTTTTACGGCAAATACCTCTTTTTTATCGATAGCCTTCTTATAGAAGTCTTCTGAAATCTCTTTGAAAAATTAAAGATAAGACTCTTCTTCTTAATGTGGAAGGGTCTTATTTTGTTCTGGAGCGTGGATGCATGTTTTTTCTCAAAAGATCGCTATATCTCATTATTTATTATGTCGTCGTTGCCACTTTTACATGCTTGTCTTTTTCCGCTCTGCTCACTTCCTACGCGAGTACAGAGGTCATCCAGAACGGCTTGACGAAGAATGCCTTACAATTCAATATACATACCGGTGCCGCGGGTGCCTCTTCCGATTTGAAAAACAAACACCTTATCGAGCGTCTCGAACAGGGAAGCGATTCTTTCGTTCTCTACAAAGACCAAGATAATTATTATGCCAAGTCCGTTTACCTGCATCAGGCCAAACTGCCTTTTCCTCTGGATCACGGGCCAAGTCCCGATTCCCTTCCGGCGAACCAGATCTTGTTGGATCGCGGTTTGATGAACAACACGATCGTGCGGGACGGACAGCCCTATTTCTATTATCAGGGTCAGGCTTACCCGGTCTTCGACTCTTTCGTTTGGGTGAACAGTTATATGCATCGAAACAGCAATATTTTGATTACGCTCGATCCGGAAAAGCCGGCCTACGGCCCCTACTCCATTGACGGTATTTCCGAGACCGATCTGAACGCGGTACTGGGTCAGTGGATGTCGGAACAGCCCGAAGCTTTTTCTTATTCCATTGAACCTGCGGTTGCCGGATTCATGGATCGGTTTATGCTCGCCCTACGCGATCAGGCTTTTATCGTCATGGTATTCGGGATCGCTCTTCTGCTGATGATGCTGAGCACGCTTGGCACGACCATGTCCTGGGTACAGTCCAAAACAGACGAGATCCAGGCCCGACATTTGGTCGGAGCGAATGCGTGGCAGATCCGATTCTGGCTGCTTCGGGAATATGCGGTCGTTCTCCTGCTGAGTTTTATCATTGGCAACGTTCTGGCCTGGCTAATCGCAAAATGGGGTATTTTCCATGAACTGATTCGGGAAGTCACCCTGTTGGGCAGCCTGCTGGCCTTGTTGTTCTGTATGATTATAGGCACGTTGACCGCCCTCATCTCGACTTCTCGCTATGATAAAAGAAAGCGGACAAGAAAGAAGGTTGTCCTTCCATGAATCAAATGAAATACTCGGTACAGGATCTTTGGCGGCATAAAGGCAATTCGTTCGTTCTTTTGCTGGAAACGATCATGCTTCTGGTCATCGTCAACCTGATCGCTTGGAGCTTGAACGACATGAGTAAAATGAAGAACGAAATTCAACGGCTTAACGCGACCAAAGAAATTTACGGCTTGATTAATTTTACGGGAAACATGCAACAAAACCTTTTACTGCAAGACGACAAGAATATCCCGAAGTTAAACCGGATATACGATTCGATCTATGCCAACAATAAAGTGGAAGCTTTTTCGCTTTATTCTTCTACCTTTAATTTAAAAAAATCTTCTTTCGGCAATCCTGAATTTTTGTACACCTCGGATGCCAATGTATTTATTCCTTATGTTTATGCGAACGATCTCTTTTTTAAGTATTTCAATCTTGAAGTGGAGAAAGGGAGAACTTTCAGGGCTGAAGATTATCAGAAAAAGTCTTCAATCATTCCGATATTGATTGGCAGCGATCTTACATTCAAATACAAACTGGGAGACATTCTTTCCCCGCTCGGCAGCCAACGCTACCAAGTTGTAGGCATTTTAAAACAAGACAGCTCCTATATCGATATCATGGCAACCAGGGATTTCAAAAATTTGGACCGAATGATTTTGCTTCCGCTTAACAAAAACGACTTGTTAAGCGCGCTTGATTACGAAAGCGTAATTACGAGAGCTTACGTCGCCACCGACGATACGTCCGCGTTGGCTGAAATCGTCCAACGCGCGGCCGAATCCAACACGCTTTCTTTCGCTTTTAAAAGCATGCTCTACCAATCCAAATTCGTCGCCCAGGATAAAGAAAAATCGCTGCAAATCCAGATTCTTCTATCCAGCCTGATCCTGGTCTTTACGTTCGTTACGGTGACGGTCTCTTATTTGCAATTTATCGAAAAGCATATTTACGAATTCGGCGTCCATTTGCTGTCGGGAGCCACGCGGTCAGATCTGGCGCTCCGGCTGGGCGGACAATTTCTGCTGCTGCTGGCATTGGGCAATCTCGTTACGGCCCTCGTATTCGGAGCTTTTTCGAACCTCGCCGTTTCCCTGAGTGTAAGCGCGCTGCTGGCTGTCGTCTTTTTGACCATTCCGGTCATCCGATTGAATCGAATGTCCATGACTTCCATGCTGAGAGGAAGAAGCCGATGAACCCGATCGAAATTCGCAACCTGAACAAAGTGTTCAAAACCAAGCAGCATGCGCTGCACGCTTTGAACGACGTTTCGTTGAGCATACAAAAAGGAGAAATGGTCGCGATTATGGGGACCTCCGGCTCGGGCAAAACGACGCTGCTCCATATTCTCGGCTGCATCGATCATCCGAGCGGCGGCAGCTACCGCCTCAACGATATCCCGGTCGAACAGCAGTCTCCCAAAGCTTTGGCCCGAATTCGCAACCGTGACCTGGGGTTCGTTATGCAGGATTTTGCTTTGGTCGATCACTACTCCGTCCAAAAAAACGTGCTGCTGCCGCTGAACTACATGAAAGAACCGCAGCTTCGCAAAGAACGGGCGGCCCGCCTGCCGGCACTGCTGGAGAAGCTGCATATCGGACAGAAACGGCATGAGAAAGTCATGAATTTGTCCGGCGGGCAGAAGCAGCGCGTCGCGATCGCCCGGGCGCTGATTAACGATCCCGGCATCATTCTGGCCGACGAACCTACCGGAGCGCTGGACCAGAAAACGTCGCAGGAAATCATCGAGCTGCTTAAGTCCATCAATCAAGAAGGCAAAACGATCATCATCGTGACGCACGATCCGAATATCGCGGCTTACTGCGACCGGATCGTAAGGATCGAAGACGGTCGAATGATCGAGGCGGGCGAGCTCATCCCGTAGAACCCAAAAAAGGCGCTTTCCCGAGAGGGAAAGTGCCTTTTTTCTTAGCATTATGTTTCCGATCCGGTCACCCCGTCTTACTTCGCAGCCTCATAAGCCGCCAGCGCTTCTTTGACCTTGGCCGGGTCGGCGGTCAGCACGTTGCCGGTATCGACAAGCGGGCTGACGGTGGAAGCCGCCTTGATCTTGTTGCCTTCGTAGAATTGCAGGATCTCGTCCTGGTTGATCGAGTACAGCACGGCTTTGCGCAGGTCTGCGCTCTTGCCGATCGGACGCTTGTCCGACGTGTTGAACAGCAGGTAGCTGACCGCGTTGCTCTCGATCTTCTGGAGCTGCAGCTTGGCATCGCCTTCGACTACGGAGAATTTCGTCTCCGGCACGCCGTAGTACGAATAGATTTCGCCGCTGCGCAGAGCCGCCAGCGCGCTGTCGGCATCGGCGATAAAGCGGATCGAGATGTTGGAGATGTTCGGTTCGTTCTCCGTTCCCGGCATGTAGGCCGGGTTCTTGACGAACTTCGCGTCATAGTCGTTTTTGGTCGTCAGGATGTAAGGACCGCTGGCGTACAGCGTGTTGTCGTAAGCGGCGCCTTCCGTAACGGTGTTCTGGTCGCCGTAAGGAATGTCTTTGGTAACGTCGAACTTGGCCACGTCGTACGTGTTGATGCTTTCGACCTGCTTCTTGGAGACGATGCCCGCCGATTGGTGAGCCAGATAGTTCAGCACCTGCGGGAAAGGCTCGGTCGTCGTCAGCTTGATGACCTGGTATTTGCCGGCCGCGTTGTCGGCCTGCGTCTTGTCCGCGACCAGAGCGGAGATCGGCGCTTCAAGCCCCTGCTCCAGCGCTTCGCGGACCGTGCCGCCGTCCGCCGTCTTGGCGGAATCCAGTTCGGACAGATCGGAGACCGCCGAGACCGTCTTGATATGTTCGTGCAGCGAGTACGTGCGGTGATCCGGCACGGAGTCTTTGTTTTTCGCGCGATCCAGCGCGAACACGACGTCGTCGGCGCCTACGCGCTCGCCGGTATCGACAGCTTTGTCGCCTTCGACTTTGGCGAAGTTGATATCGTCGCGCAGGATGAAGTAGTAATCCGAGTTGCCGTCGGCGATGCTGAAGTTGCGCGACAGCGAGCCGTCGGACGTGATCTTGTCGTCGTCGGTCAGGTTGATCAGACGCACATACATGTTCGTGTTCAACGTATTGATCGAACCGTCGTTGCCTTTGATCGGATCAAGCGAAGTCAGCGTGGACATCGCCTGCGTCATTACGAGCGGCTCGGTTTTGTTTTTGGCGGAATCTTTGAATTCGATGTCTTCCCAGGCCAGCGCGCGGGATTTGGACAGGCGGACGGATTCCGGATTCAGGATATCCTTGTTGATCGCCTGGCTCTTGAGCGAGATGTACAGCGGCGCGATATACGCGTTGTCGAACACGAGCTTTTGCTCAAGTTCTTTGTAGGTCGCCACGTAATCTTCCGGCGATTCGGTCGCCGCTTTGTCGATCAGCTTGTCGATCTCGGAGTCGGCGAGGATGCTGTAGTCGCCGCCCGTCTTGAACAGCGAGCGCACGGCGTAATCCGGGTTGCCGGTTACCGTCGTCCAGCTCGACAGCGCGGCGTCGTAGTTGCCGGCGTCCTGCTGGGCTTTGAAGCTGCCGTAATCCGGCTGCAGGTTCAGCTTCACGTTGAAGCCGTTCTTGGTGAGTTGGTCGCGGATGATATTGACGTCCGATTCCTGCGAAGTCATGGCCAGCAGCTCGATATCGACCGGAGCCGAAGTCGTCGCTTCGGCGGCCGGCTGTTCGCCCGTGTCCGCCGTGGACGCCGCCGGAGCGGCCGTGTCGGACTTGGTTGTCACCGACGAGCAGCCCGCCAGCACCAGCAATAAGGCCAGCAGCAGTACGGTCAGCGTCTTGGTAAACTTGTAAGAATTACGCATGTTTTTCTCCCCCTCCGTGAGTGTGAAACTGTATATTTTTGTCCGAAGCCAAGCCGTGTTCTTTTGCCGATTCCGATAAGGTCAGTCCAGTTTCGGGTCCAGCGCATCGCGCAGCCCGTCGCCCAAAAAGTTGAACGACAGAACAAGCGCGATGATCGCAAGCCCCGGATAGACAGCCAGATAAGAATTCGTTTCCAGATACGCGCTGCCGAGCTTCAGAATGTTGCCCCATTCGGGAATGTGCGGTTCCACGCCGAGCCCCAGATAACTGAGACTGCTCGTGGAGATGACGGCCGTGCCGATGGTCAGCGTCGCTTTGACGATCATCGGAGCCATGGCGTTCGGAACGATATGCTTGAAAATGATCGACAGGCTGCCGGAACCGAACGCCCGCGCCGCGTCGACGAATTCGTAGGTGGACACCATCATGACGTTGGCGCGCATCGTTCGGGCGTACGTCGGGATGGCCCCCACGCTGAGCGCGAGAATCAGATTGACCGTGCTCGCGCCGAACGCCGCGATGATCGCGATCGCAAGCAGGATGCCGGGAATCGAATACAGGATGTCGAGCGCCCGCATGATGATATTGTCCGTGCGACGTCCGTAGTAGCCGGACACCGCGCCGAGAATTCCCCCGATCACGAACGGAATGAGCGTGGACACGGCGCCGACGATCAGCGAGATCCGGGCACCGAACACGATCCGCGAGAACAAATCGCGGCCGAAGTTGTCGGTGCCCAGCGGATAAGCCAGGCTCGGCGTCTGGAGGATCGCGCTATAATTGTTCTCGACGGCCATGCCGTAATCGAACGTGAACAGACTGGACACGGACAGCGAGAACAGGAAGAAGATGAAGAACATCCCCAGCATCGACGTGGTGCCTCTCGACAACCGGTCGATCGCGTCTTCCCATCTCGGGGAAGCCGGCGATTTCTGACTGCGGATCTTCGCCAGCAGCACGATGCCGAGCAGCAGCGCGAACAGATTGCCGGTCGCCGCCGTCAGGATCAACGCGAGCGCGAGCCCGGTCATTTTGGGCGGCACGGCGTTACGCTTGACGAACGCGGCGATCAGGATCATCGTCAGCAGATGGAAGCCGGCCACGATCAGCAGCACCAGCATGCCGAGCGGGAACGTATCCGCGACGTACGGTTTGAACAGGTTGAGCGCCGACACGGCGATAACGCCGATCTGGGTCAGCACCATGTACCCGGCGAATACGTACTCCGGCGTTTTGGCCTTTTTGACCAGTTGGAACGCGGCGGCGGCAGCGAACACGTTGCCGGTCGCGAGGCTGAGCAGCTGCACCCAGCCGAGCGCCCGCGTACGGTTCTTGATCCGGCCGGCGGTCGCCAGGTCGCGACGGATCAAGAGCGAGATCAGAATCTGTACGAGTGTAAAAAAAGCGTAAGCCGCGGCGATCGTCAGCACCGCGGGCTTGATCGTGCCGGCGGCGTAATCGAACGCGTTGGCCAGTAGCAGCAGCGTCAGCAGCAGCGAAGCGACCCAGGCGAAGCCGGCCTGCGCGTATTCGGACGAAGATTTGGCTCCGCCGGCATCCAGCCCCGACGGGGAAGAACCTGCGGCCGAAGGTTCGGTAACCGATAATTCGGACATTTCGCATGTCCCCCTTTGTCTAATATTGCTTCATCTTGGTCCGGATTCTCGGATCGATGAACGCGTACATGACGTCGATGATGACGTTGACGAGCGAGATCGCGATCGCCGTATAGACGACGCCGCCCATGACGGCCGGAATGTCCGGCACGAACTGCTTGTCGACGATGTAGCTGCCGAGGCCGCTGATGTTGAACACTTTCTCCGTGATGGCCGCTCCGCCCAGCATCCCGCCGAACTGGAGGCCGACCACGGTCACGATCGGAATGAGCGCGTTGCGTACCGTATGCTTCATTAATACGGTGCTGCGCCCGAGCCCTTTGGCTTTGGCGGTCAGAATGTAATCTTCGTTCATGACCTCAAGCGTCGAAGAGCGCGTCATCCGCGCCACCGCCGCCGTCAGGCCCGTGCCGAGCACGACGACCGGCATGATGAACGATAACAGATTGCCCGGCGTGTACGTCGCCGGCAGCCAGCCGAGCTTGATCGAGAAGCCGAGTATGAACACGAGGCCCTGCCAGAAGTTCGGGATGGACAAGCCGATCAGCGCGATGAACATGAAGCTGTAATCGAGCCAGGAACCCCGGCGCGCCGCGGACAGGATGCCGATCGGCAGCGCCACCAGCAGCGCCAGTACCAGCGAGACCGACGCGAGCGTCAGCGTGACCGGGAATTTGCGCAGAATCGTCGAAGCGACGTCTTCGTTGCCGGCGAACGATTTGCCCAGATCAAGCGTCAGCACGCCGCGGATATTGTCCCAGAGCTGGGCCAGATACGGCCGATCCAGTCCGTAGATCCGGTTAAACGTATCGATCTGCTCGGCGGTAGCCGTCTCGCCGAGAATGTTGGCGGCGGGATTCATCGGAGACAGATGCAAAATGCTAAAGACCAGGGCCGACACGCCCACGACCACGAACAGCGTCATGAGCAGCCGTTCGAATATGTATTTCGTGTACGCGTTGGCGTACAGCAGCATCAAAGCAACCATCGGCAGTCCCAGGATCGCCGCCGGCACCGCGAAGACCGGATAGCCGATCAGCGATTCGAACGTCGCCGCGTAATCGCTGCGCGCCACGCCGCCGCTGCGCGCCCGTTCGGCCGTAATCTCGTCGGCCCGGGCCTGCAGCCGTTCTTCGGCCCGGCGATGAACTTCGCGTTCGGTCTCTTTGGCATTCGTGGGCTGCTTGAAAAAGCGCTGCTTCTCCGCCAACTGCCGCGCGAAGTCTTCCTTGAGTTCTTTTTCCCAACCCGACTGCCGAAGTTCTTCCAGCACCGAAGCCCGCAGAGCCGCGTATCCCCCGCTGCCGCGCCGCGCAAGCCATACGGCAAGCACGATCAGGTTGACGGGAGCCCCGAGCAGCAGCAGCCAGAACCGGTAACCGGGAATGCCCAGCATCTTGCGATAGAGTCGCCCGACGGGCAGCTGCCACGGCGAACGTTGATTTTTACGAGCTATATCCATAAAAAACTTGCCTCCTAAAACGTTGCAAATGTATAATCCGTTTAATGACTCATTTAATTCCGATGGATATACTCGTATTTATAGTCGTATTTTAGGGTTGTTTGTCTCCTAAAGTCAAGACATCCGAAAACATTTTTGGTCATGGAATATAATGGAATACATAACGGGGGCCTGTGAAAAATGGAGAAACTGTTGCAAGTCAGCAATTTGCGCGTATCCTTCGCGGCACGCGAAACGGAGACCGCAGCGGTCCGGGGAGTCAGCTTCGACCTGCACAAAGGGGAAACGCTCGGCATCGTCGGCGAGTCGGGCAGCGGCAAAAGCGTCACGGCCCGGGCGATCATGCGGCTGCTGCCGGAAGCTTCCGCGCGCGTCAACAGCGGGGAAATCCTGTTTCTGGGACAAAATCTGGCGCAGAAAACGAGAAAAGAAATGGAACAGATCCGGGGAAAAGAGATCGGCATGATCTTCCAGGACCCGATGACGTCGCTCAATCCGACACTGCGCATCGGCGAGCAGATCGCCGAGACGCTGCGCAAACACCGCAAAATCTCCAAGCGCGAAGCCCGCGAAGAAGCGGTCGAAATGCTCAAGCTTGTCGGTATCCGCGATCCGCAGACCCGCTTCAACCAATATCCGCACGAGTTCTCCGGCGGCATGCGCCAGCGCGCGATGATCGCGATCGCCCTCGCCTGCCGGCCGTCGCTGCTGATCGCCGACGAACCGACGACCGCGCTCGACGTCACGATCCAGGCGCAGATCCTGAACGTCATGAAGCAGATGCAGGAAAAGTTCGGCACGTCGATCGTCCTGATCACGCACGATCTCGGCGTCGTCGCCGGCATGTGCGACCGCGTCGTCGTCATGAAAAGCGGCGAGATCGTCGAAGAAGGCCGCACGGCCGACCTGTTCGCGAATCCGCAGCATCCGTACACGAAAAAGCTGCTCAACGCCCTACCGCGGCTGGACGAACCGAAAAAGCCCAAGCGGGTACGGGCGGGTGCTTCGGTCGGAGAAGCCGGCGGGGCAAGTGGCGGCTTGGCAGGAGCGGCAGCGGACGGAGCCGAACGGCATGTCGAAGGCCGCCTGACGGAACAGGGCGGCGGGACGCCAGCGCTTCCCGAGGATCGCCCCCTGCTCGAAGTCCGCTCGCTGCAGCAGCATTTCAATCTCGGCAAAGGCCGGACGCTGCGCGCCGTCAACGATATCAGCTTTTTTATCCGCGAAGGCGAGACGCTCGGCATGGTCGGCGAATCCGGCAGCGGCAAATCGACGACCGGGCGTGCGATTCTGCGCCTGCACGAGCCGACGAGCGGCGACGTGCTGTACCGCGGCATGGCCGTCAACCGGCTATCGCCGAAAGAGATGAAGCTGATGCGCCGCGAGATGCAGATGATTTTCCAGGACCCGTATGCTTCGCTCAATCCGCGGCTCAAAATTCTGGACATTATCGGCGAAGCGATGGACGTGCACGGCTTGTCGCAAAATCCGGTCCAGCGCCGCGCCCGCGTCGAGGAACTGCTGGAGATGGTTGGCCTCGATCCGGCGTTCGCGCTGCGTTACCCGCACGAATTTTCCGGCGGCCAACGCCAGCGGATCGGCATCGCCCGCGCGCTCGCGGTCGAACCGAAGTTCATCGTCTGCGACGAACCGCTGTCCGCGCTGGACGTGTCGATCCAGTCACAGATCGTGACGCTGCTGGAAGACCTCCAGCAGAAGCTCGGCCTGACGTATCTGTTTATCGCGCATGATTTGTCGATGGTCAAGCACATCAGCGACCGCGTTGCGGTCATGTACGCCGGCAAAATCGTCGAACTGGCCGAAAGCGAAGAATTGTACAGCAACCCTCAGCATCCGTACACGAAGTCGCTGCTGGCCGCCATCCCGGTCCCCGATCCGGCGATCGAAGCGAAGAAAAAGCGCGTCCTGATGGAAGAAGATACGCGCGAAGACAAGTACGGGCTGGAAGGCTCCGCGCTCGTCGAAGTATCGCCGGGGCATTGGGTGGCGATGCCGGCAGGAACGGCGGAATTGGCGGGCGATTGACGGGTAGGGCGGCGGCGTGGGGTTCGCGGTGACGAGTCGCTGGTACGAGGACCGGCATGAGGCGACAAGCCGACGATGGTGACGAGTCGCTGGTACGAGGACGGCGTGAGGCGAAAAGCCGGCGATGGTGACGAGTCGCGGGTACGAGGACGGCGTAAGGTGGCGGTGCAAGACGTACGAAAGTCTGCGGCGAGCTGCGGAAGCGAGTGCTTCGCATGAGGCTTCGGCGGCGGCGAACGTCTCGGGCGCCTTATCCGCAGCCGACGACATGCCGGCGGCGAAATAACTGCGAAACTGCAGTTATTTCGTCTGCAAAATTTGTCCCTGTGCAAATAGGTGCAGGAATACATCTAATTGGCGTGTTTCCGCCGAAGTTTGGGCTTCAGCGGGCAAATAGATGTAGTAGCGCAGCTATTTGCGATTTTGGGCGCGAATTGGGGGAAATAGATGCTCTGGCGCAGCTATTTCTGCTAGCGGTCGCGAAGGCGGGAAACGGCTGCGAATTCGCCGTTCCTTTTGCCGGTTGGCCTTCAGCCGAAGGAATCCGTTCAGCCGCGGGAACCCGTTCGCCAGCGCCAACGACAAATTCATCACAAAAAGGCCCGAATCCCTATGTGTTTGTAGGGATTCGGGCCTTTTCGCCTTCGTTCCGGCTGCCGAGACCGCTTCGGCCGGCCGAACGGATCTTGCCGGGCGACCTTGCATGGTCTTACCCGGTCTTACATGGCCATGCATGGTCTTGCATGGTCTTACCCGGCCTTGTGCCCGGTCCTGCCCGACCCGGCTTGCCCGGCCCAAGCGGCTCGATCGGCCGGCCGCTCAACCCGGCCGATCCTAAGCCAGCGTCCGCTCCGCAGCCGGACGGCCGCCCGCTGCGGCTTTCTTCACCATGCCGCGAGCGACGTGCACGCCCGCCGCGCCGGCCTGGGCCAGGCCGCGCGTGATGCCCGCGCCGTCGCCGCCGCAGTACAGACCGTGGATCTCGGTCTCAAGCGTCTCGTCCAGCTTCGGACGGGCGGAGTAGAATTTCGCTTCGACGCCGTAGAACAGCGTATGTTCGGACGCGATGCCCGGCGTTACTTTTTCCAAAGCCTCCACCATTTCGATCAGACTCTTCATCGTGTTGTAGGGCAGCACCAATCCGAGGTCGCCCGGCACGGCTTCCTTCAGCGTCGGTTCGAGGAAACCTTCGCGAATCCGGTCCGGCGTGGAGCGGCGTCCGCGCAGGATGTCGCCATACTTCTGGACGATGACGCCGCCGCTCGACAGATCGTTGGCGCGTTCGCAGATCTCGCGGGCATATTCGTTCGGCTTGTCGAACGGCTCGGTAAACTTGTGCGAGACGAGCAGCGCGAAGTTCGTGTTGCGCGAACCGAGAGCCGGGTCTTTGTACGAGTGGCCGTTCGCCGCCATGACGCCGCTGTGATTCTCCACCACGACGTGGCCGGACGGGTTGCTGCAGAACGTCCGGACCCGCGTGCCGACCGACGTATTGAACACGAATTTGCCTTCGTACAGATGCTCGTTGATCTGGCGCATAACGACGTCGGACGTCTCGACGCGCACGCCGACGTCGACCTGGTTGTTGGTCAGCTTCAGGCGGCGCTTTTTGAACACGTCCGCCAGCCAGGCCGAACCGTCGCGTCCCGGCGCGATCATGACGCGCGGCGCGTGGTATTCTTCTCCGTTTTTGAGACGAATGCCCGTGACCGTGTGCTCTCCGCCTTCTTTTACCGTAATCAGGTCGTCGACTTCCGCCTTGTATTTCATCTCGACGCGCGGTTTGAGGTATTCGAAAATGGACTTCAGAATCTCCAGATTCTGCTCCGTGCCAAGATGGCGAACCTGAGCGCGCAGCAGCTTGAGCCCGGCCGAATACGCTTTTTGCTCGATGTCGCGGATCGTATCGGTCGTCGGGTCGGTGATCGATTCGGTCGCGCCGTGCTCCAGATTGATGGAATCGACGTACTGAATCAGGTCGAGCACCTGCGAAGGCGCGAGGTAATCGGTCATCCAGCCGCCAAATTCCGTCGTAATATTGAACTTGCCGTCGCTGTACGCGCCCGCACCGCCGAAGCCCGCCGTGATCGAGCAGGCCGGCAGGCAGCCCGCAAACTCTTTGCGCCCCGCGGCAGGCGGACAGAACTGGACTTTATTTTCCAGAATCGGGCAGCGGCGTTTGTAAATATCGTGGCCTTTGTCGACGAGCAGCACTTTCCAGTCGGGCGCCTGGCGCGTCAGTTCGTAGCTGGCAAAAATGCCGGCCGGACCCGCACCGACGATAATGCAGTCGTATCGATTGGACTCTGCGGCATTGCGTTCGATATTTTCGAAAGTCAGGGAATCGGTCATGATGGATAGTCTCCTCCTCGGGTGGACGCATACGTGCTTCGGATTTCGGCAGCATGGCGGGCGGCGGCAGCGGACAAGGTCCCAAACGCGCAAAAAAGCCCGGCTGACGGCAGGTATGCGAAAAGCATCCTATCCGTAGCCGGGACTTTACGGTTCCCTGGTAGAGACTCCCGAACCTTATCTCCGGGAATATACGAATGATTATATGATAAGTGATGGAATTGTTCGCTTTTCAACAAAACCATCATATCCAAACGCAGAGACGGAGTCAAGCATATTTCGTGAAATCATTCGCTTTTCAACTCGAAATCTACACCCATCCCATTATAAAAAGAAGAATAATCGATTTTTCCCGAACATTATTCGTTTCAAGATCCGGTCCATACATTTTTTAAACATATGGTTATGATCCTGCTATGCCTGTCGTTTTCCGCACCTCTCTTCTACGTCCCATTTTCCTCTCGCACGATATCAAGCAGTTTGTCCTGCCAGATGCCCAGTTCGTCCGGCTGTTCCGGTTCGCGCAAAAAGGTGACGGTCAAATATTGGCGCTCGCCGCTTCGATCAAGCGTGTAGAGCAGCTTCTCGTTCCCGGACATTCGCGATCCGCCTTTTCGCTCGAAGTCGCGAAAACGCAGCTCGTTCAGTATCCGCTCTCTCTCCGTATCCGTCAGGTCGGGCTGAAGCACGTCCGTCACATAACGAATTACAGCCGTATCGGACGGGTCCGGGTTCCGGCCGCTCGTCGAAGGACCGAGCCAAAACGTGATTTCGCGCAGGCGGCCGTCGTCGCGATTGCTCCATGCCGCATACCGGTAGCCTTTTTCCGGACGGCCAAAAGCCTGACGGTATTCATCCAGATGCGGCAGACTGTCGAGATACGCCTCTGCCTCGCCGGATACGGCGGTTAATTCGCCGCCGGCCGCGCTCGAACCCTGTTCCCAGCGCTCGCGAAACTCCCCGTAGCCCAAGCTCAGCAGCGGCGCCGCTAACCCTTGCGGAACCGCTTCGTTACCGGCCGCACCGGATGCCGGCGTCTCCCCGCTGCTTGCTTCGCCAATCGCGCTTTCCGTCCGACTTGCCACGTTCAATCCGGAAGAGGGATCTCCTGTCGTCTGAAGCAGCAGGAAGCTCAGCGCCGCCGCGAGCCCTGCCAGGCCCAATCCGCCCCCCAGCAGCACCCGTCGACGCCGGATTCCGCGCGGCTGCGGCTGCACCGGATCTTCTGCACTCTTTTTCCAGGAACGGATTCCGGTCAGAATGCCGCTGCGAATCTGCTCTTTGCGCTGCGGATCCAGCTTCGGAATATCGATCAGCCCCCTGCCCGGTTCCTGCCTGTTTCCGCCCTTCGGTCCGTTAGTCCCCATCGCTCGCTTCTCCCCCGATCCATTGTTGAAATTCGCTGTTCTTGCGCAGGACGCGCAGCGCCCGGTGGCTGGTCGTTCGCACTCTCGCTTCGCTGCAGCCGAGCAGGGCGGCCGTTTCTTTGACACTCCGTTCTTTTTGATACAGAAAAAAGATCACTTCCCGCTGTGCAGGCTTCAGCGCGTCCAGCAGCCCCAGCACTTGGGCGCGCCGTTCTTCCGTCAACAAAGCTCGTTCCGGCTCGTCCGACGGCGGCGCCTTGTCCTCTTTGTGGGATACGAAACCGGTCAGCGCCCAGCGCCTGCGGCGCATCGCATCCAAAGCGGCGTTCCGCGCGATGGCCGTCAGCCACGTTTTGGGCGAAGATTGTCCTTTGAACGCATGCAGATTCCGGTATGCCTTAATAAACACTTCCTGCAAAATATCTTCCGCTTCACCGCCCCGATCTCCCAGCATGAAATACAAATACTGATAAATGTCCTCGTAATAAGATTCGAACCATTCGGCAATCAGGCGCTCTCCGTCCGATCCGTCCGCCGCCTTGCCCCTGTCCCCCGCCCGCTCTGCCAAAACACCGCCTCCTTTCTATCCCTTTTTTATATTAGACGCATCTTGACTGCCGGATATGTCCGTTTGGCACAAATGCGGCAGGAATTTTGCTCCGATCCGTCGAAGCTTGCGAAAGAGATCGCGGGACGGACGGTTCGACTGCCGGTCCGCCCCGATCGCAAAGGAGGAATCGCCATGCAGGTCCGTCTGACCGATTACGATCCGCAGTGGGTCACGAAGTTTGAACAGGAAGCCGCGTTTCTGCGCACCTTGTTCGGCGATACAATCGTCGGGTTCGAGCATTTCGGCAGCACGTCGGTGCCCGGCATGAGCGCCAAACCGGTCATCGACATGATCGCGATCGTCCGCGACCTGACGGTCGTCGACGCCGGCAGCGGGCGCATGATCGAACTCGGGTACGACGCCGCGGGCGACTGGGGCATCCCCGGCCGCCGTTTGTTCCGCAAAGGCGGCGAGGCGCGCACGCATCATCTCCACTTCTACGAGGCAGGCAATCCGCATATCGCGCGCCATCTGGTCGTTCGCGATTATCTGCGGGCCGCGCCGGACGAAGTCCGGGCTTACGCCGCTCTCAAAGCCGACCTGGCTGCCCGCTTCGCAGACACGAGCGGCTACAGCCCTGCCAAAAAAGCTTACGTCGGCGAATTGGAAAACCGTGCGTTGGCGTGGGCGGCAGCGTCCGGACGAAGCGTCGAGTAAGGAGCGCACATACGCGAACAGCCCGGACCGAGGTCCGGGCTTTCGGCTTTGCAGGCGGGGGACGGTGGGTGCGGACGGAGAGGGCGGACGCGCGGAAGATGGCGCGGAGCAGCCCGGCGGCGGTGCGGAGGGCGCGCGGAAGCAGCACTTAGATCGTGCGAAGAACGCACGAAGTCGGCGCAGAGGAGGCGCGAAGCAGCACGGCGACGGCGCGGAGGGCTCGCGGAGCAGCCATGAAGCAGCGCGGACGCAAATAACTGCGCAGAAGCATCTATTTTGCTCAAATCGTCCTTCCCGCGTCAAATAGATGCAGGAATCCATCTATTCGCCGATCAGATCGCCGAAAACTCTCTTTTACCGCGAAATAACGAGATCTGCGCAGTTATTTTCCCAAAAGCGGCTTTTCGTGCTCAAATAACTGGACTTACGCAGCTATTGTCCGTACCGCAGCCCCGCGCGCAAAAGCGCCATCCCTACAGCTACCGCAACCCCGCAGCCGCAGCAAAAAGAAGCCTCCCCACCTCTCCACGAGGCGAACAGGCTTCTTTTTCCATTATCCGCATTCCGACACCGTCCGCGATCCCTGTCCCTGCGGCTGTCGGCGCCTATCACAACCCGGCCCTGACGCCCGAATCCACGGTCAAGCGCCGTAATCCGAACCCCGCAGTCCGCGGCGCAGCCCTTCCAGATCCAGCCCGTCCGCGGCGAAAGCGGCGCGGATCAGGCCGGGCGGCGTGAACTCGTCGTATTTGCCGAGGTACGGCGCTTCGAACTCGTCGAGCATCTGGATCGAATCTTCCATACGCTCGCTCTCGGACACGATCAGATGCTGCAGCTCGTCCGCATCGGTGCGGCCGGCCACGACCATGTAATGAGGTTCCATCGGGACGATCGAGCGAAGCGAGAGCTGCTGCGACAAATTGTTCTTCAGCAGGCGCTCCAGCGTCCGGAATTCCCGGCTGCCGATCCACGGCATGACGAACATCGAATCGCCGCCCGCGGGCAGCACGAGGCGTTCGGTCAGGCCGGTCTCGCGGGACAGCCGCCGGGCGCGTTCGAGCCGGGCCGCCGCGTTGGGCGCCAGATACGGGTAGAGCGTGTTTTCCCGCAAAATATCGCGCATCTTGCGCACGATTCGCGTATGCATGTCGCCGCCGGCTCCGAGCCAGAGCGTATCGACTTTGCCTTTGGCATGCTTGACGTAGACGGCTTTGTGCCGGCTGTCGACTTCTTCGACTTTCCAGAGCCGACCCGCGAGCGAGAAGCAGTAGCCGGCCGGCGGCACGGTCGTGATCGACCCGATCTCTTCCGAGCCGTCGTAGACGGAATGTTCTTCTTCGTCCTGGAACACGGCGTAGAAGCGGTAATGGCCCGATACGCGCTCGCCCATCAGGCCCACGATCAGCATGCCGTCTTCGGTCTGCTCGAGATGGTCGGTCGCAAGCAGGTACTCCAGCAGCTCTCGGTACTGCTCCGTCGTAAAGTTCGCAAAAGGCGGCAGCGTCAGCACGGCGCGGGCGAGTTCGCCCGCTTCGGCTTCGCCGAAGCTGCGCAGCACGCTCATCGTCTGATGGTACAGCAGGCCGAGCGGCAGCTTGCGCACCGTCTGCGGCTCGATCCATTTCTCTTTGACATACAGTTCGCATACCGCGATCGCCCGCAGCAGCGTCCACGGCATCCGTGCCGGAAGCTGCGCTTCCTCGTCGTCTTCTTCCGCGCAGACGAACATCATCTCCGCTACCGCGCCTTCGCGCCGGCCCGATCGGCCGAGCCGCTGGACGAAGCTGGCGCAGGAGTAGGGCGCGCCGAGCTGCATGACGCGTTCGAGGCTGCCGAGATCGATGCCGAGCTCAAGCGTCAGCGTCGCCGCCGCGACCGCCGGGCCGTAGCCTTCGCGCAGCGCGGCTTCGGCTTCTTCGCGCAGCATCGAAGAGATGCTGCCGTGATGCACGTGGAACACGTCGGGCTGCTGACGCAGCGCGGCGATCCGGCGCATCTCCAGAATTGTCGTCTCGGCGACGGTGCGGCTGTTGGTGAAGATCAGCGCTTTTTTGAGATGCGTATGGTCGTAAATGAAGTTGTTGTACGACTTCTTCGCGTTCTCCAGCGCTTCGCTCTGCCGCTCGTCGCGGGCGTCCGGCATGGCGAAGTTCTCGATCGACAGCCGCAGCTTGCGCCCGCCCGGCGGCGAGACCAGCTCGACCGGAATACGCGTGCCGCCGGCCAGCCACGACTTCACGGCTTCGTAATCGCCGAGCGTCGCGGACAAGCCGATCCGGCGCGGCGAACAGCCCGCCATGCGGGACAGGCGTTCGAGCTGGCTGAGCACCTGGGAGCCGCGGTCCGCGCCCATGAAGGCGTGCACTTCGTCGATCACGATAAAGCGCAGGTCGCCGAACAGCGCCGGAATGGCGTTGGGGCGGTTCATGAGCAGTCCTTCCAGCGATTCGGGCGTAATCTGGAGCACGCCCGACGGATGGCGCATGACTTTGGTCTTCTCGGACTGCGGCACGTCGCCGTGCCAATGCCAGACCGGGATATGCGCGTCGCGCATCAGTCCTTCGAGCCGCTGGAACTGGTCGTTGATCAGCGCTTTGAGCGGCCCGATGTACAAGATGCCGACCGACGAAGACGGTTCCTGGTCAAGCAGCGTCAGCGCCGGGAAAAAGGCGGCTTCGGTCTTGCCCGAAGCCGTCCCGGAAGCGATCAGCATATGATGGTTCGTATCGAGCACCACGCGGCTCGCTTCCACCTGTACTTCGCGCAGCTCTTCCCAGCCGCTGCGGTAAATGTATTCCTGAATAAACGGGGCAAGCCGGTAAAACGGATGCTCCGCGCTCACAGATCAAGCTCCGCGAGAATGTCGTCCGGCTCTTCGCCCTGCGGCGCCGACTCTTCGAGCGAGCGAGCCGCGCGTTCCGCGTCGGACAGGTCGCGCGGAGATGAGTCCGCCGAGTCGGAAGATTCCGTTTCCGAAGCACGGGAACCGTTCTCGCGCAGGCCGCGTTCCGGCAGCACGTCGACCGAGCCGCCGCGGACAGCCCGCTGCGCCGAGTCGGTCGAGTCGCCGCCGTACGAAGCGGCGGACGCCGCCGCTTTCAAGCCTTCGACGTTCTCTCCGCTCTGGAACCCGCTTCCGCGCGGACGCAGCGGCCCGGCCGATGCGAGGTCCGGCGCCCCGTAAGGCGCCTCCGCCGGCGAAGACGGTTCGCCGTAGCCGCCGTAACCGCGGCCGGCTCCGTCGCTCCGGCCTCCGTGGCTCCGGCCGGCGCCCGCATCGCGTCCCACGGCTTCGCTTCCCGAAGCTTCGTGGCCTTCGTAGCCTTCACGGCCGCCAGGCGAGCGGCCGCCGTAATCGACGCTCGACCCTCGCGGATCGGAGTCGCCGCCCCGCCCCGCAGGCGGGGCGTTCGTTCCGCTTGCGGACGGCGCGCTCGCCGCAGCCGCAGACGCAGCCGTGCCCTGCGTTCCGCTGCCGCGCGCACCTTCGGAAGCGCCAAGCGTGCCTAGGGCGCCCAGACCGCCGATCTGCGGCGCGCGGCCCAGCAAGTCCGGCAGCAGCTCGTCGAAGCTGCGGTCCGGATATTGATGCAGCGTATTGAGCAAATCCATGAAGTCGCGCACGACTTCGCGCGTCGTCAGCAGCGCGTCCGCGCCCATCCGGCCCAGCTCCGATTCCATGAATCGGGTGAGGTGATGCTGGTCGAGCGCGGACACGTAGCCGTAATGCGACGCGTGCAAATCGCGCAGCTTCTCCAGCAGCACGAGAATCTCCGCGTGCGAGAGCATCTCCAGCCGCAGGATCGGGCCGGCGTAATGCAGCATGCCCGCCCCTTCGCCGAAGCGGCCCGCGACGAGCCGCGAACGCAGCGCGTCGTAGCTGAACAGTCCGCGTCGCTGGTCTTCCACGAACTGCGGCGTACCGCCGAGGAAGATGCCGAGATGCTGGGCTTTGCCCTGCATCGTATCGTTGAAGATCGTCAGCAGCTTCTCGTAATTGCTCTGCCGCGAGACGGTGTTCGTGATCTTGTACAGGTTGACGCCTTCGTCGATAAACAGCAGCAGACCCTTGTACCCGATCTTCGCCATGAATTCCGCCCACAGCTTCATGTAGTCGTACCAGTTGTCGTCGTCGATGATAACGCCGACGCCGAGGCATTTGCGCGCCTCGGTCTTGGTCGGGAACTCGCCCCGCAGCCAGCGCAGCGCGTTCTGCTTCAGTTCGTCGTCGGACATTTTGTAGCCGTTCCAATAAGCGGACAGGACGCGCGCGAAGTCGAAGCCGTGCACCATATGTTCCATGTTGCCCGTCACTTCGAAGATGCGGCGTTCCACTTCGACCGGCAGTTGTTCGTCGTCCGGCCGCAGCGCAAGTTCCGCCATCGCCTGCTGCTGCAGCGAGGCGAACCATTTTTGCAGCACCGCTTCGAGCGCGCCGCCGTCGGGACGCGTGCGCGTCGACAGATGCGTCATCAGTTCGCGGTACGTGCCGAGTCCCTGCCCTTTCGTGCCGACCAGCCGGCGTTCCGGCGACAGATCCGCGTCGGCCACGACGAAATCGCGGTCCATCGCGTAATTGCGCAAAATTTGGATCAAAAAGCTTTTGCCGCTGCCGTACCGGCCCGTAATCAGCTTGAACGCCGCTCCGCCTTCGGCGACGTTGCCCAGCTCCCTGAGCACCGATTCGATCTCGAGCTTCCGTCCGACCGCTATATATTCAAGTCCGATCCGCGGCACGACGCCGGCGCTCAGCGAGTTCACCAGCGCCGACGATATCCGCTTGGGGATCTTCGTCTGATTCACGTTCAGTCACCTCCGAATGTTGCTCTGCAAATCTGTTCCGACCAAACTATACCATAGTCTTTCTTTTTGTTCCGGTTAAAAAAGAGCCGCGCGCCGATTTCACGGCGCGCGCAGCCCGTCCAGATTCGGCAAATATTCGTCCAGCACTTCGCCGGCGTCGATCAGCAGATCGCCGATCGCTTCCATCGCCGCTTCGTTGATCCGGTCGATCATCGTCTCCGGCAGCTCGCCGGAGAGACCGGCGATGGCCATCCGCTCCGCGTCGCCCAGATCCAGCAGGACGGCGCGGATCATGTCCCGCTCGGCCGGGCCGAGCATAGCCGCGAAGGCCTGCCAGTCCGCGTCAAGCTTCGACACGTCCCAGCCGTCTTCTACCGGGGCCGGGGCCGCGCCTGCGGCCGAAACAGGCTCGGCCGCTTCGGCATCCGACTCGGCATTCGCCTCGGCCCGGGTGTCCGCCGCGTCAAGCGAATGCGGCGCAGGCCCGGCGGCTTCGGCCGCCTCCTCGCGCGAACTGCCGCGCGCCGCATACTCCTCCGGCTCGAACGACAACGCGCCCGGAACATCTTCGCCGCTCCACCCTTCTCCGGCATCCTCCGGCAGTTCGAGCATCTCGAAGCCGTCGTATTCGCCGGACTCGGCGCCGATCGGCCGCTCCGCCGCATCGGTCGGAGCGCGATCCAAGCCGGCTTCCCGCTCCCTGTCGGCAGCATCGGCTTGCCCGGTATGTCCGGCTTCTCCAAGCGGTTCCCTGATCGGCTGTCCGTTCGGTTCTCCGCTGGGTTTCCCGCTTGCTTCTCCGTTTATTCCTTCGCCCGGCTGCCCGGCTCCAGCCTCGCCCTGTGCGGCCGGCTTCTCTTCCGGTCCGCCTTCCGGGCCGCCGCCGGCCATCAATTCGCCGGTCAGCATGCGCAGCACTTCGTCGGAATCGCGGCGCAGCTTCTCCAGTTCTTCCAGGTCGAAGCGGACTTCGGGCCGCTTGGGCGCCTGCTGCGCGGCGCGTTCTTCCGGCGGCAGGAACTCGCGCTCGACCGCTTCGGCGATCACCCCCATCAGCTCGGGATCGAGCTTGATCCCGCGCAGCCGCCCGCCGAACTTGAAGCGGGCCCGCAGTTCGTTCTCGCTCTGGCGCACGACCTGCGTCATGAATTCGCGCAGCTGCGCGTGCAGGCCGAGCTTGGGCGCGCGCACGAGAAACGTCCGGCCATACAATTCGGAATCGTAGACCGCGCTGCGGAACAAATAGCGTTCCGTAATCCGGTCGTCGGCCGCGCGGAACAGTCCCGGCAGCCGGATGCCGCGCGCGCGGAGCAAATGCTCGTCGAGCGCCCGCACGACGTGGGGGACGACGCGCGGCAGCACTTTTTTACCCTGATCCTTATAGAAACGGCTCGTCGTCGCGTCGTAGTCCGACAGCCGGGCGATCAGTTCCCACGTCAAATCGAGCGGCTCTTCGGCAAAGCGCCGCGCCAGTTCCAGATCCAGCAGTTCGCCGCCCAGCAGCGCCGAAGTCTGCTCCAGCGCGGACGATTCCGGCAGATCGAGCGCATGCACGAGCGCGAATTCGCGTACCCATTCGGCCATGTAGCCGTCCAGGCGGCGGAAGCGCGCGCGGTACGTCTCCCAGACGCGGACCAGCGTGTCCAGCCCGTCCTGCGGATGCTCCCACCCGACGCCGTTGATCAATTCGTACACGTAGATGAACAGATAAGACAGATCGGTCTCGACTTTTTCGCCCCGGCGGAATTCGCTCCGCCAGTAGTAATACCACTGCTCCTGCTCCGGCTTCATCGCCGCGTACGTCGGCCAATAGCTGGAGAACGGTGCGAACGGCACTTCGGACTCCGTCCGGCCTTCCATCTCCCGGGCGCGGCGCACGAACTCGCGCTCCGCCGACTGCGGCTGTACCGGCCGCACCGGACGGACTTCGCCGCCGGCGTAAGGAGCCGGACGGCGGCGCGCTGCGGAACCCGGTCGCTGCGGCTCCGGCCGCGAGACCTGCGTATCGCGGGGGTCCGGCCGTATGCCGCCGCCACCCGCCCGATCCGCGGCATCTGCGCCGTCCGGGCCCGAAGCCCCGCCCGGGCGGGGCGGGATCGCCAGACCCCGGCCCGGCTGCTTCGCTTTCGCCGCAGGCTCGTCGACGAACAGTTCGGCCATGCCGGCCGCGTCTTTGTGCCAGGAAGGCAGCTGCATCTCCGGCACGCGGCGCAGCGGAGGCCGTGCTCCCGGCGCGGCGGAGCCTTTGCCGGGGTCCAGCAGCAGGAAGCTGCGCGTCAGCGAATCGTACAGCTTCAGCAGCCGGATCTGCACGGCGCGGACGCGCGCATCGTTCATATGCCCTTCGTCCGAATAGACGGCGATCCGCACTCTCGCTTCGGCCGAGTCGATCCGGCTGAACAGCCGCGTCTCGTCGGAACGCACGGAAGCGTCCGGCTCCAGCAGCAGCAAAATATCCGCCTGCAGCTTCTCGTCGAAATCGGCTTTTTGCAGCTGCGAGATCGGCAGCAGGATCAGTCCCGTCGACGCGTCGGCGTAAGCCCCGCCAGATGCGGTCGTTCCGGCATCGGCCGGCGCAGCTTCCGGTGCCGCTTCTGGCGCCGCTTCCGAAGCGGCAAAGCCGCTCCCGGTCCGCGCATCATCGGCGCCCTGTTCTCTTCGCGCAGGCAGCGGCATGCCCCGGCCGGCGCCGGGCACCGATTCCGCCGATTCCGCCGCTTCTTCGCCGTGCGGACGAGCAGGCTCCGCTTCCCCGTCCGCCCAGCGCCGCAGCGGATCAATCGCGCCGCCATGCTCGGCTTCGCTCCCGGCAGCGGCGCTTTCCGCCGCCCCGCCGCCCGCATCGCGGCCTGCCGCTTCGGCCAGCGCCGTCAGCAGTTCGCGCCGCCCGACGACGACCAGCCGGCAGTCCGGCGCTTCGGCGATCGTCCGCGCCGCAAAAGCCGCAAGCTCCGCCAGCCACCGCTCGGCTCCGCCGTGCAGGCCGCCGTTCATACCCCAGCCGGCCAGGTAGCGCAGATGATTATAAGCCGGCCGTGCTTCGCCGGCCTGCACGGGCTTCGGCCCTTCGAGCGCCAGCGGCAGCTCTCCGGCCGCAGCCTCGCCCGGCAGCCCGATCCGCTGCCGGTACGAGAAGCCGGCCGAGATCAGGCCGGCCGACCCGCCGCCCGCGCCGTGCTCGCGCAGGCTTCGGGCAAATTCCGGCGCCTCGAGGTCGATCCATCCGTCCTCAAGGCGCAAATACCGACGCCCTTCGCTCCAGGCGTCGATCAGCTCGGCGGCCGCAAAATGCAGCCCGCCCGCGCTCAATACCGGCTCGGCGCGCACGACGCCGACGCCCCGTTCCGGGACGGGGCCGCCGCGAAGCGACCAGTTCCAATCCGCCGCGTCATAGAGCCGGTGCAGGTCGCGGAATTTCGCCGCTTCCCGCCCGGCAATCAGCGGTCCCCATTCCCGCTCGGCCAGGCGGGCGAACTCCGCCAGCGCGTCGCCGCGGACCGTTCCGCCGCCGTCGGAGCCGAACAGGCGCCGCACGCTCTCCGCCTGCAGCGCCGGGCGCATCGTAAACGCCGGACCGCCGACCGATTCAACCGCATCGGACGCGTCGGGCAGCCGTTCCACCAGGCGATCGCGTTCGCCCGCTCTTTTTTCCACGCCGCCTTGTCCGTCCGATTCTTCGCCTGAAGTCCTCGCTTCCTCAGCCCCGGACCGACCGTCCGCGCCGAATTCGTCGCCGGCTGGCCCGCTTGGCGTGTGCGGTTCCAGCACGTAACCTTCCAGTTCTGCCATACGCAGCACGTTCCCGCCGCCGGATACCGCGACCGCTGCATAGTCTTCGCCGCAGTCCGTAATGTCCAGCCGGCCTGCCGGCTTCGCCGAATATTCGATCTCGCTGCGCACGGCAAGGCCGCGCTCGCGCATCGACGGAATGACCCGGACCAGCAGTTCTTCCCATTCGTCCGCGCCGATGCGGCGTCCGATCCAGTCCAGGTCGTCTTCCTCGAAGCCCGGCAGGTCGATCAGTTCGTAGCCGTCGTCGATAAAGCGGCCGAACCAGCCCGGTTCCAGGTACAACGCCCCTTCCGGCAGCCGGCCGATCAGCGAAGAACGCTCCCCGTCGAGGAAAAAGGCGAGGCCGTGATCGCCGTCCGGGTCGGCCATAAGCGCAAGTTCCACTTCGTCGCCCATATGCAGATGCATGCCCGGGGCGTCGCCCCGACCGATCGCTTTGAGCAGCGTATCGCGCACGACGAGCAGCCGCGAAGCGCGGACCGGCGTCTCTTCCCGGTTCAGCCGATACTCCGGCAGCATGTAGCGCGGCAGCGGCGTCAAGGCATCGCGAAGCAGAACGGGCCCTTCCCCGTCCGTCGCGCTCAGCCAGAACTGTCCCCCGCTGTCCGCATTCAAATATAGATGGTACGAATACGCCGCCGTCCTTGCGAAAAAGTCGCTCATTTCACTCCCCTGACTCCCCTGTCCGACCGTTTGCGTGCGTGCGCCGATCACGGGCTTGCCTGAATTTTCGATTCGTCCATTATACCACCGTTTGACCGGAACGCGGAACCTCGGGCTTTCTTTTTGATCGGCGCATGAAAAAGGACCATTCCGACTTGCCGGAGCGGCCCTTTTCTTTTTCGGTTGCGGGTTCGTGCGCGTTTAGACTTTGAACTGGCCGATCATTTGGTTGAGACGTTCCGCGCTTTCGTTCGTTTTCTGCGCTTCTCCGGCGATGCCGTTCGCTTTGTCGACGACGCTGGCCGTTTTGCTCGCGATCTCTTCCGTACTTTCCGCCGATTCGTTGTTGGAGCCCGAAATTTCGTTGATCGCCTGCGCCAGGCTTTGCACGGACGCGCTCAACTGCTCGCTGGTCGAGCTGAAGTCGGACACCATCCGGTCCATATAGTTCGCGTCGTTCAGGTACGATTCGCTCGTGCGGGTCATCATCGCGTAATCGTTGGCGATCGTCCCGGTCAGGATTTCGACGAGATGCTGCGTGAAATGCTGCAAATTGCCGACCGAATCGGTCACTTCGCCGGTAATGATCTGGATTTGTCCGACCGTATTTTTGGAAGCGTCGGCCAGCTTGCGAATTTCGTCCGCCACGACGGCGAATCCTAGGCCGGCTTCGCCGGCTCTTGCGGCTTCGATCGAAGCGTTGAGCGCGAGCAGGTTCGTCTGTTGGGTAATTTGCAAAATCGCTTCGCTCAGCGCTTTGATCGCATCGACCGATTTCGATTTTTCCAGAGCTTCTTCCAGACCGGATTTCACTTCTTCGTAAGCGCTCGTCGTCTGCGCGATCGACAGTTCGAGCGCCGTTTTCAACTCTTTCGCGCGCGTGCTGATGACAGCCGCTTCCTGCGCGCCTTCCTGCGCTCCCTTGGAGATCGAGCCGATCGCTTTCTCGAATTCGTCCGTGGACGCATTGATCTGCTGCGCCGCGGCCGCCGTCGCTTCCATGCCCGCGGACATGCTCTGCGTCGTGCCCGATACGTCCTGAAGTTCCCGGTCCATATCGGCAAACATGACGCTCGCGGTGTTGGACGACTCTTTGAGGTAACCGGATTCGTCGTTGACCGATTGAATGACCTGCTTCGTGTTTTCGTGCATTTTGTTCATGGACCGAATCAGCACGCCCGTCTCGCCGACGCTGTTCGCGTATTTGGCCGGCATTTCGCCGGAGAAATCGCCCTGGGCCATAATCTCCAACTGCTCGGACGCCACGCGAATCGGGCGAACGATGCTGCGCACGACGAGGAACAGCACGGTCAGGGCGATCAGCAGCGCGGCGAGCGTAATGGCGACCATCGTCGTCAGCATGCCGTACAGATTGTTCATGTAGCTGCTGACCGGCAGGAACGTCACGACGTTCATCTTGAGCACGTCGTCTTTGATGAAAGAAGCGAGGTAGCGCACGCCGTCGATCGTAATGTAGCCCGTACCGGTTCCGGCTGCGGCGATCTGCTGCATGCCTTCTTCGTTGCCGAGTTGGGTAAAGTCCGTCTTGAGCACCTGCTCCGCATCGTTCGAAGCGATTACGATACCTTTTTCGTCGGTCACGACGGTCGAGATCACTTCGCTGTCCGCTTTTTCCGTAATTTTACCGAGCAGCACGTTGATGTTGATCGGCAGCGCGAACACGCTGAGCAGATCCCCGCTGGCGGGATCTTTGACCGGGGACGCGATCACGATCGCCGGCAGGCCGGAGACCGGGGAAGTTTGCAGGTCCCCGACGAGCGGGCTGCCGCTGTCGCGGGCCGGCTTGTACCAGGGCGACGTCGACAGCATGTCCGTGCCCTGCGATTTGCCGGACAGGCCGTCCAGGTACAATTTGTCCTGGTACGTGAAGAAGATATTTTCGTACAAGCCGTTCGAATTGTTCAATTTTGCGTCGAGATTGCTTTGGATGCGGGCAAAAGCCGCCGCGTCCGTCACCCCGGTCGCGATCAACTTTTTGAAATAGTCGACGTTGAACACTTCGGTGGAAATCGAATTGGCCATGTCCTGCTGGGCCGTAATCATCATCTGGAGTTCGGTTACTTTCTCGTCGGCGACCCGCGTCAGGGAATCGGTATTCATGGTCTCGTACGAACGGGACGTCATATACCCGATCGCCACGGTCGAGATGATCATGGATAACACGATACACAAAGCCGCAATAGACAAAATCCGTAAAAACAAGCTCTCGGTGAGGCTTCGTAATAATTTCATGTCGGTTGTAGGCTCCTCTAGTCAAAGTGCGGGGCTTACGTCTTGAAAAAATGAGTCGCTAGTCACATAGGCCCGCATCTATTTTTCGACATTTACGGCCCCAATATGTATAGTGCATGATATTATTTTTTGAAATTCAATTTAAACAGACAATTTTCGTGTTTTTCAGGCAAAAAAATCCGGCTCCCCCCGAAGGAGAACCGGATTTCCGCTTACGATCGCCGCAGCGATTTCTTGTCTAATACCTGGCTTATTTGTGGGTCAGCGTCACTTTCAACACGTCTCCGGCTTTGCCGCCGAACAAGACCGTTCCGCCTTCCGGCAGCACTGCCGTCTTGGCGCCGGTAGCGGCCGAGAGGGCGACCGGCATGCCGTCTTTGTCATACACCGCGAAGCCCGCGCCCTGCGGGAATTCCGCCGTCAGCGTCTTGCCTGCCGCGCTTGCCGGAACGTCGAACCAGCGTACGCTGCCGGCTGCCGGAATGGTCACGACCGAGGAAGCGCCGGCATAGATCGGACCGATCGCGTCTTCGCTCACGTACGTGCGGCCGTCGGCTTTGAGGTACTCGACGCCGCCCTGGCGCGAGAAGTCCAGATCGAACGTATCGCGGCCGTTCATGACCGGAATCTCGGCCGCGTTGACGGCGTGGTCCGCGTCGGTGATCCGGGTTCCGTTGGCGTAGCCGCCGCTCGGGTCCAGCGCAATTTTCTTCGTCAGGATCGAAGGAGCGATATAGAACAGGGAATTGATTTTCTCGTCCACCGCGTAATACGATTTGCCGTCGCGCTTCTGCCAGGCGGCCTTCGCCGCCGGATCGACCTTGTTGGCTTCAAGCTTCTGCGCTTCGTAGAACGCCATCCGCGTGCTGCCGATGCCCGGAAGCTCGATCTGGCTGCTGATACGAATATACGTGTGGCCGTTGGTCTGCTCGTCGAAGCTGAGTTCGGTCCGTCCGTCTTCGCTCGTAAACGCTCCGTTTCCGGTGTAGACGTAAGCCTGCGCCGGAATCATGTCGCTCATCAGCGCCGGCATGGCAAGTTCGCCGTTTTTAAAAGCAATCTGGCGCGTCTCGCCGACCGTTCCGTACAAGCCGGCATATTTCTCGAGTTCGGCCGGAAGCGCCTGTTTGACCGGCTTGGCGAACGTCGGCTCCGGCAGTACCTTCGGAATCTCGCCGTTCTCCGCCAGATACTCCAGCAGGATGCTGCTTGCCGCCGTCGTGTTGAACACCGACGAACCGCCGGACGTCAGGAACGCGATCGAAACGTCGGAATCGGGCAGCGAGACCAGGGCGGAATGGTACATGATCGTGTCTCCGCCTTTGGTAGCTGCGCGGATGCCGTAATCGCCGAACGGTTCGAGATCGACCGAATCCCAGCCGAGGCCGTAACCGAACGCGTTTTTCGTATCTTTGACCCAGACGCCGTTGCGGTATTCCGGCTGAAGCATCGCTTCGACCGACTTCCCGGACAGCAGCTGCGGAGCTTCTCCGGTCAGCACGTCGGAGAACCGTGTCAGCTCTTCCGCCGTGGCGTAGACGCCTCCGGTGCCGAGAATGTTCGCGTTTTCCGGCGGCAGCGCGTTCGGGATGCCCGGCAGCCGGATCGGCTCAAGCTGCGTGCGGTCGAACTCGTCCATCGGCGTCTTCGTGCCGGTCAGGTTCAGCGGATCGCTGATGCGCTGCTTGATGAACGCGCTGTAGCTCATGCCGCTCACCCGCTCCACGAGCAGTTCCAGCAGTTGGAAGCCGTCGTTGGCATACACGGAGTATTCGCCCGGATCGGACTTGAGACGCTGCACGCTCAGGTTCGAGAGCAGGGAATCGTAGTTCTGCGTATCGTTGTCGTTCATCAGAATCGTATTTTTGTAATGCGATCCGTACAGGCCGGACGAATGGTTCATCAGCATGCGAACGGTAATCTGCTTGTAGCGTTCGTCCGCCATTTTGAACTCGGGCACGTAGTCGGTCAGCGGACGGTCGATGTCCACTTTGCCGTCGTCGACGAGCATCATCGCGGCAGCCGTTACGTACATCTTACTGACCGAGCCGATCCCGAACATGCGGCTGGCGGAAATGTTCTGCTTGCTGCCCGCGTCGTCGAGCGTCGCGCCTCCGGACAGGACGACTTTGCCGCCATCGCGAATCGCGTACTGGGCGCCGGTCACGCCGTACGCCTCCATCAGCGTTTTGGTCATCGCTTCCGCTTTGGCCTGTGCGTTTTTCGTGACGGTCGCTTTCGACGCCGATTGAGCAGCCGCCGGACTCGAAGCGTCCGCGCCCTGCGCGAAAGTCTGTGCCTGCGCTACCGGCATCGCCAGCAGCAGAGCCGCCATTGCCGCTGCTCCGCTTTTTTTCCATTTATCCATCGGACGCTTGATTCTTTTCATAATAATTTCGCCTTCTTTCTCTATGTATTCGGGTTGTCCTTGCCTATGGACCCAGCATAACCGGACCGTCCCCGTTGGGCGCAAAAAAATGCCGAAACGTCAAAAAAGGCTCCCGAACGGCATATTCGCCGGGGAACCTGTTCGAACACTCAGGTGGAAAAAGGCAGCACGACCATATTGTCGAACGTCCGATGCTCCGTCTCGATCGCCATATGGCCGCCGTATTTGGTGCAGATCCGCTCAATATTGGTCAGTCCGAACCCGTGGTCGTCCGGATCGGCTTTGCGGCTGCGCAGGTCGGTCACTTCCCGCTCGGTCCGGTTGCGCACGCGAATGAACAGCGCCGCTTCGCTCGAACGGATATGGACGCGGATATGCCGGTCTTCGGCGAGCTTGATCCGCTTCGACGCTTCGACGGCGTTGTCGAGCATGTTGCCGAGCACGACGCACAGGTCGTAGCGTTCGATCGGCAGCTCCGGCTCGCGCAGGCCCAGTTCCGTATCGATGCGGATACCGTTGGCCTGGCCGACGTTCAGCGCGTTCGTGACGAGCGCGTCGACGACCAGGTTGCCGGTATTGACCCGCCGGTAGGCGTTGTCGATCTCGCTCAGCGTCGCCCGGATATGCTCGCGCGCTTCGTCCCCGCGGCCCCGCTCGATATATTCGGCCACGACGAGCAGCTGCTTGTTCGTATCGTGGATGATCCGCTTGATCTCTTTGAAGCTGTGCACCGTTTTCTCGTAGTTGGCGTCCTGATAATCCATCTGGCTCTGCAGCCGTTCGTTCTGCAGCGTCAGCCGGAACCGGGCGATGACCGTATCGAGCATATAGACGACGAGAATGTTAAGCACGATAAAGCCGAAGATGGACAGAAAATAATGAATGTTTTTTACGCTGTACAGCGTAAAGACGTTCACCAGATAGATGCTGATCAGCGGAACGCACAGAAACAGCAGCGTATACCGCGGCTCCAGCGGAAAACGGCGTTTTTTCACCACGAGGCGAATCACTTGAATGACCGCGAACATAATCGTGCAGCCGATCAGCATCGTGACGGCGAGCGAAAGGGTACTCGGAATCTCGTTCGAAGGCGTCCTTAGCCCGAACGGCGCAAGCGACGGATGGATCAGGTAGATCAAGATCAGGTTGATCAACGTCAGCAGCACCGCATACAAGATCGCGAACATCAATTTGAGCTTCTGCGAAACGTCATAGCCCTGCGCAAACATAAAAATAACCGCCACCGCAAAAAAAGACGACAGCAGATCGGGCAGCGCAACGGACAGATACACGAAGATCAACGGTAAAAAAGCGGCGGTCCAATATTTTTTGCTGCGTTTGCTGCGTTCCCTGTCGAACACGGAATTGAAATAAAAATTTACTTGAACGGCCATGACCAGCGAGGTCCCGATATTCAGAATAATCAGAAGCGGCAGATCTCCCATCATTCCGTCCTCGCAACCATGAACCGGGTGCAGGCGTCTTTGACTTCTTTGACTTTGGAGCGCCCGATCGGCAGTTCCGCCGCATTGGACATCACGACGCGGCTGCCGGAAAATTTGTGCACATGCGACAGGTTGATCAGGATCGAACGGTGGATTTGCAGAAACCGTCCATCTTTCAACGCTTCGGCGTAACTTGAGATCATTCCCCGGCCGTCGTGGACGCCGCGGGTCGTCGTAATCTTCAGCTTGTTTTTGACAGTCAGGCCGTTGGCAGCTTCGATCGAGATGATCTCGTCGTGATGCAGCACCAGATCGCCGTCCGCCGACTTGACGATCAGGATCTCGCTTTCTTTTTCTTCAAAATAACGGCACAGCTTGAGCATCTTCTCTTCGAAAACGGCGGGATCGACCGGCTTCAGCAAATACTGGAACGTCATCACGTCGAAGCTCTCCAGCATATATTCGGCGTAGCTCGTCAGGAAGATAATCTGTTCGCTCAGCCGCCGCTTCTCCCGCAGCTTCCGCGCCGTGTCGATGCCCGTGAGTCCGGTCATCTCGATATCGAGCACGAGAATATGAAAAGGCTCTCCGCCTTCGTCGTAATGGTTCAGCAGTTCTTCGCCCGAAGCGAACAGGCCGGTCTCGAAGTCGATGCCCGACTTCACGGACAGCCCGAGCAGCATCCGCTGCACGTCTTCCCTGCGCGGCAGCTCGTCGTCGCAAATGGCGATCCGGTACATAATGGCGTGCCTCCCGTACTTTTTCTTCCTATTATACGTTCAGCGTCTTCAGGGAGAAAGGTCCTTCATTCAAAAGCCGAACCAATCCGGATACGTTTCGCTGAGTTTCCGCCGGACCTCTTTGGCCTGCGCTTCGTTTACCGCCTGCCCGGTAACTTCAAGGTTCCGCGCTGCCTGCTGCGGCTCGCCCATCCATTCAAGGGTCGAAGTCGATAGATGCACCTGTTCAAAATCGTCGTCGAACCAGATCAGCGACGTCTTGATATACTTCGTCCAGTCCGAGCCGGCATATTCGGGGGTATAAGCATGCTGCAAAGTCCCCATATTGATATCCTCGATCCGTTCGCTTGTGATGATTTGGCTGGAATGACGACCGTCGGTCATCCAGCCGAATCCGTCGACGGTCACGGTCACGTTGAATTCCGGTTGGCGAAAAAGTTTATGTGACACTTCGCCCTGAACGCGGATCACGGTCGGCGTGTCCGTATACGTCGTGGCCGCCGCTCCGGAATCGGAACTTTCATACGGATACGGCGTATCGGCGACCGACAAGATTGCCGGAATCTGCGTATCGATCTTTTTGGAGAACGGATATTCCGCCAGAAAGATCGCCAGCATGAACAGGAAAATAAGTCCAAGTGCGTAGTGTGTTTTCATGCGGCCTCCTCGTCTTGCGGGTCGATCGATTTGCCCCGCTTCCTCTCATTGAACGTGTCGCGGGCGGGATTCGTTGTTTCCTATTTTCCATGCCTTCTTTTCCATAAAAAAAGAACCCCGCTATAAGGCGGAGTTCCGGTTCGCGCATATTGGGATCAATACACTTTCTGCACGCTGTACTTGCCGGAGTCTTTCGCAAACGACACTTTCTGTCCGGCCTGCTTGTAGGCCGCATCGACCGTGGCGTCCACGGTCACCCATCTGCCGTTCAGGTAAATCTCGTTCCACGCATGATACTCTTTGACGTAAGTCGTTTTGCCCATGACGAGCTTGGTCGGGACACCGGAACTTCTCAGCATAACGGCCATAAGCGAAGAATAATCGTAGCAGATGCCTGTTTTCGAAGCGAGCGTGCCGTCCGCCGAAGGCAGATACGCGCCGCCGAGCGACTTGGCTTTGGCAAAATCGTAGCGGATCTGCGCCGTGACGTACCGATGCACGGCTTCCGCTTTGGCACGGTCGGTTTTTTTGCCGGCTGTCAGCTTTTTGGCCAACGCCGTGGCGCTTGCGGATTCTTTCCAGTTCACGTTTTGCACCGAGCCGAGAAAGACCCGGTTGGCGCCGGAAGCCTGAAGTTGGACAGACGTGCTGCCGATCTTTTTGTAACTCGTCCCGCTTATTTGTTCAAGCAGCGTCACCTCGTAAGAACCGCTCCCGGATTGCAGCGGAAAAATCTCGGCTCGCTTCGCTTGGCTAAGATCGTACGTATAGACAGTGCCTGCTTTGGCAATCATCACTTTATGCCGTTTGGAGGCTGCGCCGCCGTAATGAACGCCCACCGTTCCCTGTTTGGCATAGGAAGCATCGACCCACGATGGGGCCTGCGCCGCCGCCGCGTTCGCGGTCGCTCCCGTGCCTGCCGTCAAGCCGGCTGCCAAGGTCAGGGCAAGAACGCTCTTCAAAATCCATTTATACATGAAATAGACTCCTTTCGATAGCTGGCTGCCATCCCCTGCGGGTAAGGCCCTATAGCTTTGCGCCCCCGTTTTTCAATCGGGTTTGCCTTTTTCGGGTAGCGGGAGGCACCTCGGATGAACTTGCGTCCAACTTGCGTCCCTACTCTTTACAACGGCAAAATCGGCAGCCCCTTCATGAGATTCAGCTCCTATTTGCATAAAAAATGTAAACGCAAAAAAGCCCCGTCTCCTGGACGGGGCTTTGAAAATTCGTGCGTATGTTCCTATAACAGGAAGGACGGACCTTTTTTAGTACACTTTTTGGGCGCTGTATTTGCTGGCTTCTTTGGCGAACGGAATCGTTTTGCCGGCTTGTTTGTAAGCGGAGTCGACGGTTGCGTCCACGATGACCCATTTGCCGTCCAGGTAGATTTCGTTCCAGGCGTGATACTCTTTGACGTAAGTCGTGCTGCCCATCATCAGTTTGGTCGGGATGCCGGAACTTCTCAGCATAACGCCCATGAGGGAAGCATAATCGTAGCAGATGCCTTTTTTGGAAACGAGCGTGCTGTCTGCCGAAGGAATATATACGTTACCGACCGCTGCGGCCAGCTGCGTGTCGTATTTGATGTTCGAAACGACGTAGTCGTAGATCGCCTGCGCTTTTTCTTTGTCCGTTTTTTTGCCGGCTGTCAGTTTGGCAGCCAGGGCGGAAGCGTTGGCGGCGTCTTTCCAGTTGACGTTCTGCACGGAACCGAGGAAAACGTTCGTTTGGTCGTTCGCGCTCAGCTCGACGGAAGTCGATCCGATCTTCTTGTAGCTCGTTCCGCTCGTGTTCTCGAGCAGCGTCACTTCGTACGAACCTGCGCCGGATTGCAGCGGGAAGTTCTCGGATTTCTTGGACATGTTCAGGTCGTACGTATAGACGGTGCTGGATTTGGCGATCATGACTTTGACTCTTTTGGAAGTGTTGGTGCTGTAGCTGACGCCGATCGTTCCCTGACGAAGGGAAGACGTATCGAGCCACGAAGTTTCTACGGAAGAGGCGGAAGCGGGTGCGGCGACCGTCGGCAGCAAGCCGGCAGTCAAGCTCAGTGCGAGCGTAAGTTTGAGGATCCATTTGCGCATGGATAAAACTCCTTTCGGTGGCTGGCTGCCAACCCCTGCGGGGTAAGGCCCTTTAGCTTTGCGTCCCTGTCTTTCGATCAGGTTTGCCTTTATCGTTTTAGTCTTATCTGGAAATGTCGGGTGCCCGGGGCACAAAAGCGAGAATAAGAAAAAAGCCCTATCTTTCGGCGGCTGGCTGCCATCCCCTGGGGGTAAGGCCCTATAGCTTTGCGTCCCTGTCTTTCGAAGCAGGTTTGCCGTTTGTCGTGAAAAGCTTCTATTAGTTATATAGTATCATTAAAGAGCGACTTAGCAATACGGGTTTTTTTGATTTTTCCAACTAAAGACACAGTTTAATTTTCGTGCGACGCGAAAAAAGGATAAAACTTTGCTTACTCTTTATATTATCGGCATGGATAGACGTTTTCTTTATAAGTCGAACAAACTATTTATGGGCAAAAAAAATCCACTCCCGCCAAACGGGAGTGGATTCGGTGCGAATCTTCGAAGGTTATTTGCGCAGTTCGCGCTTGAGCAGACCCGCTCCGAGCGCGATCAGCGCAAAGCCCCACATATAGAGAGGCATCGGCGAAGCATCGCCGGTCTGCGGCAGCGCGTTCGGCCGTTCCCCGCCGGGTACGACCGTACCCGGCACGGTCGGCGTGCCGAGCGGCGTCGGATCTTCCGGAATCGTCACTTCTTCCGCCGGAACGGACGGCGTCTCCTCTACGGGAGTCGACGGCGTCGGTACCGGAAGGTCAGGCGTACCGAGCGGCGTCGGGTCTTCCGGGATCGTCACTTCTTCCGCCGGAACGGACGGCGTCTCCTCCACGGGAGTCGACGGCGTCGGTGCCGGAACGTCAGGCGTGCCGAGCGGCGTCGGGTCTTCCGGGATCATCACTTCTTCCGCCGCAACGGACGGCGTCTCTACTGGAGTTGAGGGCGTCGGAGTTGAGGGCGTCGGAGCCGACGGCGTCGGACTCGGCGTGACGGAGCCCTGCGGCACCGGTTCATCCGGTAGGAAGACGACGACCGGGTCGGTCGGCATTGTCGTCGGCGGCGTTTCCGGCGTCGGCGGCGTCTCTGGCGTCGGCGGCGTTTCCGGCGTCGGCGGCGTTTCCGGCGTCGGCGGCGTTTCTGGCGTCGGCGGCGTTTCCGGCGTCGGCGGCGTCTCTGGCGTCGGCGGCGTTTCTGGCGTCGGCGGCGTCGGCGGCGTCTCTGGCGTCGGCGGCGTCTCCGGCGTCGGCGGCGTTTCCGGCGTCGGCGGCGTTTCTGGCGTCGGCGGCGTTTCTGGCGTCGGCGGCGTTTCCGGCGTCGGCGGGGTCTCCGGCGTCGGCGGCGTCTCTGGCGTCGGCGGGGTCTCCGGCGTCGGCGGGGTCTCCGGCGTCGGCGGGGTCTCCGGCGTCGGCGGCGTTTCCGGCGTCGGCGGCGTCTCTGGCGTCGGCGGCGTTTCCGGCGTCGGCGGCGTCTCCGGCGTCGGCGGCGTCTCCGGCGTCGGCGGCGTCTCCGGCGTCGGCGGCGTTTCCGGCGTCGGCGGGGTCTCCGGCGTCGGCGGCGTTTCCGGCGTCGGAACGTTGCCTTCGAACGGATGGTTGTGCGATTCGCCTCCGCCGGTCAGCGACGCGGCAATCAGCGTACCGTTCAGCTGTCCGTTATCGAATTGAACGTTCGCTTTTGGCGCAAGGACCGAGCCCTTGATTCCGATTCCCGCGATGTTGAGGCTTGTCGCTTCATAGAAGTTGTAGATGATGTTTCTCTGGTTGACGCCGTTCTCGAGGAACGTCTCGAAATAGCGCATATTCACGCTGCTGCCCGAAATGTTGACGACTACCGTCGATCCGGAAGGAACGTTGATGCGCAGGCCGTTGGCCGAAGAAAGGGCAGCGCCGTCCAGGTTGAAAATGTTCAGGCCGCTGTCTCCGCCCTTCAGTTGAACTTCGCCGTAGTTATTCTTGTATTCCCCGTTCGCTTTTTGCGCCGAGAGCGAGCTGGATTGTCCGTTCAGGTAGACGGCCGCCGAATTGAAATCGACGACCTGGCCCGCGTCGGACGTGACCGTTCCCATGAAGTTGGCCGTAGGCGATTGGTTCAGCGTTCCGCCGTAGGCGACGCTTCCGTTCGCTTGGCCGTTGTTATACGTCAGGTTGCCGCCGACCACGAGCACCGGCTGGTTCGAACCGCTGCCCAGGCTGCTTCCGACGGAATAGCCTTCGACGACGACGTTGCCGCCTGCCGCGATTCGCCCTTCGACGTCCGTATACTTCTGGCTCAGATCGCCGAGCACGAACACGTTGAATAGCTGGGCCGGACCCAGAATCGAGCTGCTCGACGCATGCGTCGTCCCCTGAACGGGACCGAAGCCGATCGAAAAAGCCAGTACGGCCGTTACCGAAATTTTAGTAATCTTGTTCATTTGCTTCTCCTCCGCTGTTTGACCGTATTTGCGGCGTCTCCTGCGCGGAACGCACAAAAAGACCGCCAGGAATTTCTTCGTGGCGGTCGGACGGTCATTGTGCCGAAGAGGCACCGTAGACTCCAGACTTTGCGTCCCAAACTTTCGCTTGGTTTGCGTTTCTCAAAGTTGTTGCTTGTTCCGGTATGGTAAAACGAATAGATCTATCTAGCAATTTACAATTAATATAAGGGCAAAGCAGGACCAAGGGCAATGTGACTTTAGTCGCACTTCGCTCTGCTATTTTCTCAACACGGCATGCACGATCAACCGATGCGTCGGATTGATCAGCGGGTCGCACGTAATAAGCGTCAAAGCGGTCTCGCCTTTTTTGGCATCCAGCACCCAGACGTCTGTCGGTTCGACGATTTGGATATCGTTCACTTCGTACTTGTAGGTCTGGCCTCCCTGGTCGATCTCGACCACGTCGCCGACTTTGGCTTCGTTCAACCGATTGAACAATCTGCCCGTTTTGTGCGCGCGGTGGGCGGCGACGGCCATATTGCTGTCCTGCATACCGGCAAGTCCCGTTCCGGTTACGTGCACGGCTGCGCTTTTCATATTGGCTTTGGTCGCGCCTTCGACGATCGGAAGCTTAATGTCGAGTTTGTCGTAGCGGATGATGCCGAGCACTTCCCCGTCCTGCAGCGAATCGGCATCGAGCGGCGCCACCGTCTCGGCCGAAGCTTCTTCTTCGTCGCCCTCGTCCAGCAGATTCGAAATTTTCTGGTAATCCGGCACCGCTACCTCGCTCGATACCCGCGTCAGATCCAGCGGCTTTTGGCTCTCCGCTTCGGCTTTTTCCAGCAGTTCGGATTGGGCGCGATCGTCCAGCCAGGTGTTCACGCTGGGGTAGAGAATGACGCAGAGTCCGAGCAGCATAATGACGTACGACCATTTCTTCAATGCCGTTCCTCCTTATGGGTGTGAAAATTGCGATCCAATCATTGGAGCCAACCCTTTATTTCCTTATAACCTTAAAAGTATGGCATAAAGCGGAAGCCGTGTTCAAGGGGAATCCCTGAACACGGCTGTCCGTTCAAACCATACTTCGGTCAAATTCGCTGCGGTTATGAAGCGTACGCCCCTTTTTACACAAAAATCGGGACTAGTTTTTGCTGCCGCCGAGGCGGCGCATCCAGGCCGCGATCGCCAGGAAACCCAGACCGAGCGCGTACAGGGGAGCGGAAGTCGCTTCGCCCGTCTGCGGGAGCGCGGCCGGCAGGCTGCCGACAGGCGGCGCGGCATCGGCTGCCGGTTCGATCGCATCCGGCGTGCCAAGCGGCGTAACATTATCCGGCACGTCTACGCTTGGCGCAGGATCGGCGTCGGCGGATACGGACGGAGCGTCCGGTTGAGGCGCGCCCTGCGGCGTCTCGTTGCCTGGTACGGTCACTTCGTCGGCCGGTGCGGGAACGCTGCCTGTGTCGGGAGCGCCCTGCGGCGTCCGGTCATCCGGGACGTCCACTTCGGCGTCCGAAGCAGGAACGCCGCCCGTATCGGGAGCGCCCTGCGGCGTCTCGTTATCGGGAATCGTCACCGTATCCGGCGAAGGCGAAGCAGTTCCGTCGGCCGGTACAGCCGGCGGCGTCGATTGCGAAGGCTGCGACGGCTGTGCAGGTTCGACAATGAAGGTCGGCTGACTCTGCGGCGTCGGGTTATCCGGAATGACGACCGTGTCGCCGCTTGGAGCCGGCGTCGGGTTCGATGTCGGCGGCGTCGTTTCCGTCGGCGGCGCCGTTTCTGTCGGCGGCGTCGTTTCCGTCGGCGGCGCCGTTTCTGTTGGCGGCGCCGTTTCTGTCGGCGGCGTCGTTTCCGTCGGCGGCGTCGTCTCCGTCGGCGGCGTCGTTTCCGTCGGCGGCGTCGTCTCCGTCGGCGGCGTCGTTTCCGTCGGCGGCGTCGTCTCTGTTGGCGACGTCGTTTCTGTCGGCGGCGTCGTTTCCGTCGGCGGCGTCGTCTCTGTTGGCGGCGTCGTTTCTGTCGGCGGCGTCGTTTCCGTTGGCGACGTCGTTTCCGTCGGCGGCGTCGTCTCTGTTGGCGACGTCGTTTCTGTCGGCGGCGTCGTTTCTGTTGGCGGCGTCGTTTCCGTCGGCGGCGTCGTTTCTGTTGGCGGCGTCGTCTCCATCGGCGGCGTCGTCTCCGTCGGCGGCGTCGTTTCTGTCGGCGGCGTCGTTTCCGTCGGCGGCGTCGTTTCTGTTGGCGGCGTCGTTTCTGTTGGCGGCGTCGTTTCTGTTGGCGGCGTCGTTTCTGTCGGCGGCGTCGTCTCTGTTGGCGGCGTCGTTTCTGTCGGCGGCGTCGTTTCCGTTGGCGGCGTCGTTTCTGTCGGCGGCGTCGGTACGACCGGCGTCGTTGGTTCTACAGGCGGCGGCGTTTCCGCTTCGGCCTGCTGCTTTTTCAAGTCTTCGACTTTTTTCCAGGCGTCGGCGGCATTGTCCCGGGCGCGATCGGCGACGTTTTGGGCTTTATCGGCTTTTTGCCGGGCCTGATCGGCCGCTTTCTCGGCCGGACCCAGATCGCATCCGATCAAGCTCGCCGTGCTTTGCGCCTTGTTATATTCGGTGACCGCTTTTTGCAAAGCGCTTGCTGCACGGGTCCAATCGACTTTCGCTGCAATCCAGGCATTGGTCGCATCCTGCAATTTCTTTTTGGCCGAACTGCTCCAGCCCCAGCTGTTGTCGTAGTCCCGCTGCGCTTTGGCTGCGGCGGCCGAAGCCTGGGCCAGTCGGTTGTACGCGTTATCGTACTCCAGCTGCTTCGACTGCACGTCCGCTTTTTTCTGCTGAACGTTCTGCACGGCGTTGTCGTAGGCCTGCTGCAGGGCAGTCACATTCTGAAGCGCGTTGGCGGCCGCCGCGGCGTACCGGTCGGCTTCGGCCTGCTTCGCTGCTGCCTGCTTGTCGGCGTTTTGCGCGGCCGAGGTAGCGTTGGCAATTTCCTGCTCGTAGTTCTTTTTCGTCGGCTGCGTGTTCTGGGAAGGAGCGGGAACCGGTTTGGCGTAATGGGCCTGGGCGGAGAGAGCGGCGTAAGGCGTCAGCGATAGCGTGGAGGTCAATAAGATCGCGGCGGAAACTTTGGTGATTTTGCTCATGAGGGGTCCCCTTTATGTATCTCTTTTTTGTTATTATGTATTTTTTATCTGAAAACAGTACAAAGAAGCGTATAAAAAAACCGCCATGGATGAATGGAAACCATTCGTGGCGGTCGGACGATCGTGGCGAGCGGGCGCTCGACGTAGATTCCAGACTTTGCGTCCCAGCCTTTCGGGTGGTTTGCGTTTCTCGGGGAAAAGCAGCTTTCGAGGTGATTGTGAAGCAGATCGGAAACGGGACTCCGGAACTACAAACAACAAAAAGACCGCCATCAAGTATCGAGGCGGTCGGACGATCGTGGCGAACAAGTCGCTGTAGATTCCAGACTTTGCGTCCCGAACTTTCATCCGGTTTGCGTTTCACTAATCAAGTCGGTTATTTGGTTAATGCGAGTATACCGGAAGGAGCGATTTTGTGTCAATCTCTTTTTTTGATATAAAAAAAAGCCCCGAAACGCTGATACACCGGCGTTTGGGGGGCTTTTTTATACCGGAAGCCCAGCCGTTCGTTCAGGCCAGGCCGGCAGCGCGCGCAAAAGCTTCGTCCGCCGTGAGCGCCTGCTTGTCCGCATCGGCGCGGGCCTTGAACTCGACCCGGCCTTCGGCCGCGTCGCGTCCGACGACGATCCGGTACGGAAGGCCTATCAAGTCGGCATCTTTGAACTTCACGCCCGCCCGCTCGTCGCGATCGTCCAGCAGCGCCTCGATGCCCGCTTCCGCAAATCGCGCGTACAACTCAAGCGCCAAGGCCATCTGCACCTCGTCTTTGACCGACGCCGGAATGATGTGGACCGTCGCAGGCGCGATCTCCGCCGGCCACAGAATGCCGTTCTCGTCGTAATGCTGCTCGACGACCGCGGACAGGATACGCGAGATGCCGATACCGTAGCAGCCCATAATCGCCGCTTGGCGGCGTCCGCCTTCGTCCAGATAATTCGCGCCGAGCGCTTCGCTGTATTTGGTGCCCAGCTTGAAGACGTGCCCGATCTCGATTCCCCGGTAAAATTCCAGTCGGCCGCTTCCGTCGGGACTCAGGTCCCCTTCGGCCGCGTTGCGGAAATCGCCGACCCGGTCGCTTCGGAAATCGCGGCCCGGTCTGGCGTGCTCGACGTGATAGTCCGTCTCGTTAGCTCCCGCGATGCCCGACGGCATCGCCTGCACTTCCCGGTCGACGAGCAGCGTCACGCCCGCAAGTCCTGCCGGACCGGCGAAGCCGACCGCCGCTCCGGTCAGCCGTTCCACGGCGGCGGCGTCCGCCAGCTCGATCCGTTCGCCTCCGAGCGCGTTCAGCACTTTCGTCTCGTTCGCTTCGCGGTCTCCGCGCACGACGACCGCGACAGGCTTACCGTCGACGAGATACAGCAGCGTCTTCATGAAGGCGGAAGCTTCAAGCGCAAAATGGTTGCACAGCTGCTCGATCGTGTGCACGCCCGGCGTATGCACGCGGCCGAGCGGCGGAATGTCGGTATCGGCAGACGCCGCGGCCGGCTCTTCCCAGAACATCTCCGCTTTTTCCAGATTGGCCGCATACGTCCCGCGCTCGCTCACGACGATCGTGTCTTCCCCGATGTCGGCCAGCGCCATGAACTCGTGCGTCTCGCCTTCGCCGCCGATCGCCCCCGCATCCGCCTGCACGGCGCGGAAGTTCAGGCCGACCCGCGTGAAGATACGGGTATACGCGTCGTACATCGCGTGGTATGTCTCGTCCAGCTCTTCCCAGCTGCGCCCGAACGAATAGGCGTCTTTCATAAGGAATTCGCGGCCCCGCAGCAGGCCGAAGCGCGGACGGCGTTCGTCGCGGAATTTCGTCTGGATCTGGTACAGCGTCATCGGCAGCTGCCGGTACGAACTGACTTCGCCCGCGACCAGCGACGTGATGACCTCTTCATGCGTCGGCCCGAGCGCGAATTCGCGGTCGTGCCGGTCTTTGAGCCGGATCAGCTCGGGGCCGTACACGTCGTAGCGTCCCGATTCGCGCCACAGCTCGGCCGGCTGCATGGCGGGCATGAGCAGTTCCTGCGCGCCCGCGCGGTCCATTTCCTGACGGACGATCTCCTGCACTTTTTTGAGCACGCGGAATCCGAGCGGCAGGTACGTGTAGACGCCGGAAGCGAGCTGGCGGATCAGGCCGGCGCGCAGCATGAGCTTATGGCTGGCCGCCTCGGCGTCCGCCGGTGCTTCGCGCAGCGTCGGGATCAACAGTTGACTTTGTTTCATAAAATATCGCTCCTCTGAAAAATGGATGGGCATACGGACAAGCCTACGGGCGGAACACGCAAAAAAAGACGCATTCGTTAGGGACGAATGCATCTTCGCGGTACCACCCTGGTTCCCTTGTTGCGCGCCGGATCGCGACCTTGCACCTGCCCGGGGCAGATTCCGTTCGGCGGCCGCAGCGGCGCAAAAAGGCTCGAAGTCCGGTAACGGGGACGTCCGGCGGCGATTGGAGCGCCGCAGCTCGCGGAGAAGGACTTCGCGGGTCCGCCGGGAATCCTCGCAGCTCAAGGGATTCTTCTCTGTCGGCGGACGGCCGTGCCCCGACGTCAGTCGGCGCTCGCGAAGCAGGGTTCCGGTCATTGCTGTTCGTTCAAGTTAGGCGTCGGTCGGAACGATAAGTCCAACCCGCAACGGCTTAGTTGTACCACTGAAAGCAGCTCAGCGTCAAGGGTTCACGATCACGGGCGGACTCTCGGGCGAAGCGTTCCCTGCCCGATCGGCCGGACTCTTCAGGGAAATCGCTCCGCTGCCGGGGTCTACGGTCAACGCCGCTCCCGCCGCCCGGCTGACTAGCCTTGCGGGCACGTAGACCGTACCTTCGTACAGCCGCGGCGCCGCCGCAAGTTCCACGGCCTGTCCGTCGATCTCCGCCGTCTTCTGCCCCAGCGCAAACCGGATCGTGCCGGAAGGACCGTTCGCCGTCACCGATTTGGCTGCGCCGTCCCAGGTCAGGCGGTAGCCGAGCGCCGTCAGCAGCGGCTTGTACGACACATACGTCGCGCCGTCTTCGTTGAACGCGGCCGGATCGCCTTCGATCCGCACGCCGTCGAGGAACAGCGAGACCGGCTTGACCGTCGTTTTGTTTTTCGCGGCCCACAATGTATAGCCTTCCTGCGCGATCCATAGGCCGATCTTTTTGTTGCGGCGCCATTCTTCCCCGAACGCCGACAGCGGCAGATGGCTCTCCCCGTTCTTGATCCCGATCTCCGGCGTAAAAGCCGGCCGGCCAAGCTTCTGGATAAACCAGTCCGTGTAGCCGCCTCCGCCGTTCGAATTGTAGCTTGGACTGACCTGCGCGTAGCCTGTGAATTGCGTGAAAATATTCGCCAAACGCTTGTCCCGCGGGACGTTGGCGGCCGGCGTCCGGAAGTTCCAGAACAGGATGCGTCCCGCCGAATGGTACGAGACCGCGATTTCCGCATCGATCTCGTACGTGAACGCGATCATCGCTTTATTTTCCCGCGTCGTCATCGGAGCCGTCCCTTTGTGGCCCATCCAATGCGGATAATGGTAATTGTTAATCAATTCTCCCCAGTTGGCGTCGTACTGCCGGTTCGGGTCGACTCCCTGCGCATTCGCTTTCCAGCGCTTGAAGCTGCGGCTGCCGTCGTTCATCTTGATCAGCGCGTCGTGCACATGGACCGGAAAAGACTGCAGGCCCGTCTGTTGAAGCGTCACGCCGTCCGGGTTGACCATCGGCACGAACCAGATCTTCGTCCGGTCCAAAATCTCGCGTACGGGATAGCCTTCGAACCTGCGGTTGTCCGCATAAGCGGCCGCGTACTGCTCGATCATCGTCATATTGAGCGTCGTCGTCAGCCATTCGCGGGCATGGTGCGATCCGTTAAAAAAGACCGTCGAGCTGCCGCTCCCAAGCCCCACCGCCCAGATATCCCGTCCGTACAGCGTTCGGCCGATCGACTTGTATTCGATCAGATCCGGGTACTTGGCCGCCAATTCGCGAATATCGCGGGTGAGTACGCCATACGTGTACGTGACCGACGGATCGACGATGTTCGTCTCCGCGGCCGCCGCCCGTCCCGCCGGCGCAAGCGTCAACAGCCATACGACCAGCGTCAGCAGCGTGATTCCACTCTTTTTCATCCTTACCCCCTGTTGTATGTTCATGATGGCCTCTTCAAGTCTGCCCTGCTTAGCATTCGCGCCACGGCAGGCGGATTCCTGCTTCTCCCTTTTCCAAGAAACCGTTGACAAAAAATAGACCTCGATTTACGATACATAGTAAATCTATGTATTGGCGGTAAAGGAGGATCGGCGCGATGAAAGTAAGCAAAGAACTGCTGAAGGGCTCGACCGGAACGCTCGTCCTGACTGTCCTGTCGGGCAAAAGCATGTACGGATACGAGCTGATCAAGGAACTGGACAGCCGTTCGGACGGCGTATTCGCGCTCAAGGAAGGGACGCTTTACCCGATTCTGCACGCGATGGAAGCGGAGAATTGGGTGTCCGCGCATTGGGAAGAAAGCGGCGGCCGCAAGCGCAAATATTATACGGTCACCGAAGCCGGGCTGAAGCAGCTTCAGGCGAAGAAGGACGAATGGCGGGTATTCAGCGGCGCGGTCAACGCGGTGCTCGGGGAGGGACGCGCATGAACGAAGATCGGCGCAAGACCGAACAGCCGAATACGGCCGAGGATCGCGAGGCCTATATCCGGGAACTGGAACGCCGGGAAGCCGAAGCTTCGATCGGGGCCTACCTCGACCGCCTGTGCGCCCGCGTCAAAGCGAAAGAACTCCATCCCGAGCTGCGGGAAGAAATGCGCGGGCATCTGGACGAGCTGATCGCGGACAAAGAAGACGCCGGCGCTTCCACACTCGAAGCCGCTCTCTGGGCGATGAAGCAGATGGGCGACGCCGACGAGATCGGCGGCACGCTCGGACAGGTCCACCGGCCGAAGTTCAACTGGAAGCTGCTGGTGCCGCTTGGGGTGATGGTTCTTATCGGGTTATTGACCCTCTTCTCGATCGGAAGCGGCAGTTGGGAAAAATATATTTCGGATACCAAAGGTATGCAATCGGTCTCCTTCTCTTATTTGCCGTTGGTCTACGAACAGCTGCTTTACGTAATGATCGGAGCGGCTGCTTTTACGATCTTCATCTTTTTCAACTACAAAAAGCTGCAGCATTACTCGCTGATTCTTTATCTGATTACAATCGGATTATCCTTTTTAGTAGCACTGAAAGGTTGGACCGACGGAGTCAGCGGAACGTTTGGCTATCTGCATCTGGGTAGTTGGAGAATCGAATGGACGATGCCTTCTCTCTATTTGTTCGTCCTGTCGCTTGCGGGCATACTCACGTCAAAAGATTGGCGTTCGCGCCCGGCTTACCATTTGACGGTAATCGTTCTAATGGTCCTGCTGATGGCACCGATACTGCCTTATCTTTGGATGAACAAGACGATGATGGCGTTTTTCTATTTCCTGTTCGTACTGCCGTTATATCTAAAGTTTTGCCGTCGAAGCCAGCATTTATGGATGGTATTTCCGGCTGCGGTTGCTTTGGTAGCGCTGCTATGGATACGGGTGTCATCCTTCAATTATTGGATTGGACGAGCCTTGGAATGGAAAGAAAGATGGAACCTTTTGTTTCGCGCAATCTATGCGCCTGAATCGGTTCGGGAAGAGCCGATCCTTTATTTAAACGGGAAAATCAATGAAATCTTGAGCAGCGTCGGCTTATGGGGCCACGGCTTCGGTTCATCCTTATCTTCCCTGCCTTATGCATATTCCGATTTTGTCTTCACGTATTTGATCTATAGTTTCGGATGGATCGGCGCCGCGTTTGTCCTGTTCGTGATACTCGGGTTAGCCGTTCAATTGATTCGTTCGGGCCGACAAGTACGGGATCTATACGGAAAAACATTGATTATGCTGCTTTCGACTGCTTTTATCGTGCAGACCTTATATGCAATAGGAGCTTCGTTGAATCTCTTCCCGGTAACTAACCTGCATCTACCTTTCTTGAGCTACGGCAGCTCTTCTATTTTATATTTTGCCTTGTTTGGCCTTATCTTCGGTATTCACCGACGCAGGGATATGCTGCCGGCCGCACCTCGCCATTAAAAAACTTTTTATACCTTATAAGATAAATTCATCCAATATAGAAAGGAGTGAACAAGCCTTATGAACAAGCAACTTCATCGCTTCTCGCTCCCTTACGACCGAATTTGATCGAACCCGGCAGCCGCCGGCAGATCGCGTAAGGGCTCGAACCGTCCAGGTTCGAGCCTTTGCTTTTTGCGCACGGTTCGATTTAGACGACGACGCACGCCAACCCGCGGGAGCTTGATACCGTGGGTTTTTGTCGCTGTTTTACGCCCAAGAGGCGCTGCGGGAAGCCATGTCGTTTCGAACCCAAATCGAAAGGGAGTGGCTGTACGCATGATGAAACTGAGCAGTATGAGCAAAATAGTGGACGACGTGAACGAGAACGATTGGAGCAGCCCGGCGGGCGAGACGCTGTGGGCGCACGATCCCGGCAGCGTACGCTTCTGGAGAATCCGTTCGAACGCCGCCTGCACCGTCGACGTGAACGGGCAGCGAACTTGGCCTCCTGCACGCTCGGCTTCGGACTTCGCTGAATCCATAAGCCGCGCACCGATGCGGCGGCCTGCCGCGCAGAACCAAACAAGCGGACGAAACGGTCTTGAAGACCGTCTCGTCCGCTTTTCCCTATGCGCTTCGCCCCGCGCGCGTGCGGGCCCGCGTCTACAGATCGAACAGCTATAGATCGAACAGCTTCGCCGTATGGACGGCGCCGTCCAATTCGTAATCGACGGTACGGGAACCGTCCGCCGCCGTTCCGTAAGCGATCCCATAGCGTTCCACGAACACTTTGCTCCCGTTGTCCAACTGCTGGGCGACTACCAGCTCTTCGCCTTCGACGCCGCCGTCTTCGGGCGGCACTTCCACCGTGTAGATCAACCGTCCGTTAGTCTCGTCGTAAGACAGTTCGAACGGGCTTTCGCCGTCCGAATCGAAATTGGTCAGCAGGCGCACGTCCATGACGGTTCCGAAGCTTGGCGTCGTCGGCAGCCCCTGCGTGTCCACGACCCAGGCCTGTTCGTCTTCGCGGCCCAGACCCGAATCGTCCGCCACATGCACGCTGGTCGTATAGACCGCGTATGCGCCGACGGCCCACAAATGGTCGATATACCAATACCGCGACGAATCCCGGCCGTTCAGCGGCAGTCCCGGCAGCATGAACGATTCCCGTTCCGTAAGCTGCGGCTTGTTCGGATCGCTGAAATACAGCTGGAACGGCGTCTGCGGATGGTCGCCCGGCTGCATGTCCTTGATCGTGGTCGCGCTGCCCGTCATCTGCGGAGCCGGCGTCCATACGATGCCTTCGGTCGTGCGCACGGCGCGCGTCCACTCGGGAATGCTCGCGTTCGAATCGTCGTAAAAGTAACTCTTCCCGCCGAGCGAAAAGGTTGAAACGTCTGCCGGAGGCGCGACGCTCGCCGTGGACGGATCCGCATTGGGTCCGCTCGGTCCCGACGTCATCGGCACGATCGGTATCCGTTCGGACACCTGCATCGCCGCGTACGCGCCTCCTCCGGCCAACAGCAGGACCGCAGCCGCCATCGCCGATATCCGCGCCGTTCCGTTCCTGCGCGCCGCGCGCACAGCCGCGCGGATTCGCCCGTTTTTTGGGCTGCGCTTGTCCTCCTGTTCGTCCGGCTGCCGCTCCAAAATGGCCTGTTCGATGCGCTGCATGTCTTCTTCGGTAAAAGGTTCGCGTTCGAACGGACCTGCCTGCGCCCGCTTGTACCAATCCGGCTCCCGTTCGTTCATCCTCGTTCCTCCTTCAACTGTTTTGCCACTTTGCCTCTCGCCCGGAACAGTCTCGACTTGACCGTTCCTTCGGCGATGCCGAGCAGCTTCGCGATCTCGGCCAGCTTGAGGCCGTGCTTGAGATCCAGCACGAGCACTTCGCGATACCGATCCGGCAGCCGCATGATGGCGGACCAGATCTGCACCGAATCGACGCGGCGCATATAGGTCGCTTCCGCCGACTCCGCCTGCTCCCGTTCAGGCGGTTCGGCCATCAGCACACTGCGCTGCACAAAAGCGGAGCGGCGATAGTCGAATGCGGTATGGCGCGTAATCGACAGCAGCCAGGTCTTGATCTTCGCTTCCCCCCGAAACGAATCCAGTGCGCCATAAGCTTTGACGAACGTATCCTGCGCGATATCGTCGGCCAAATCGCGGCTGCGCGTCAAAAAATACGCATAATGCCACACGTCGCTGCCGTAGCTCTCCATCAGCTGCCTCAACAGGACTCCGCGTTCGTCGCCCGGAACGGCTTCGCGCTTCTGTCCGGACCGTGCTTCTTGGTGCTCGTGCTTCATTTTCGGTCCCCCCTGACATAGCTCTCCGTCAATAAGACCGCATGATACCGAAAAAGTTCCCAATACGCGAAAAAAACTTCGATGCCCGGATAATCCGGGCATCGAAGTGAGGGGCTCCTGCCCGGGATTCGGGCACAAGCGAAGCTTATTTCAGTCCGAGCAGCGGCTTGGTGTTCACGCCGCCCAGCAGGGCGCCCACGGTCGTCGTGGTCGGTGCTGTTGTCGTGGTCGGTGCTGTTGTCGTTGTCGGTGCCGTTGTCGTTGTCGGTGCCGTCGTTGTCGTCGGTGCCGTTGTCGTCGTTTTGGTCGGCGTCGTCGTGGAGGCCGGGGCTGTAGCGGTCGTCGTCGGAGCGGTCGTTGTCGGAGCCGGCGCGGCAGTCGTGCCGCCCAATACGCCGCCGAGCGCGCCCGTCAGGCCCGTCACGGTATTGTTGACCGCGCCGACAGTCGTATTAACCGTGCTGGCGGTATTGGTGACCGTCGTATTTACCACGTTCACGACGGTTTCGACCAGGTTCGGCGACGTCGGAGTCGGCGTCGTAGCCGCCGGAGTTGGCGTGCTGGCTGTCGGCGTCGCAGTCGCCGGAGTTGGCGTGCTCGCCGTAGGCGTCGTAGCCGCCGGAGTTGGCGTGCTCGCCGTCGGCGTCGCTGCCGCCGGAGTTGGCGTGCTCGCCGTAGGCGTTGTAGTCGCCGGAGTCGGCGCGCTCGCTGTCGGCGTCGCAGTCGCCGGAGTCGGCGTGCTGGCCGTAGGCGTCGCAGTCGCCGGAGTCGGCGCGCTCGCTGTAGGCGTCGTAGCCGGAGTCGGCGTGCTGGCCGTAGGCGTTGCAGTCGCCGGAGTCGGCGTGCTGGCCGTAGGCGTCGCTGCCGCCGGAGTCGGCGTGCTGGCCGTAGGCGTCGTAGCCGCCGCGCTCGCTGTCGGCGTGCTCGCCGTCGCCGGGGTCGGCGTGCTCGCTGTCGCAGAAGTCGAGCCGACTGCCGTCGAGACCGTCGACGCCGCCGAGGAAACGGCGGCTTTGACCGGTTCCGCGTTCGTCTGGCGGATGACGGAAGTCGTCGAAGCGGCGGCGGCCGGTGCCGAACCGTCCGTCGGCGCTTTGACGGACTGGCTGCTGCTGTACATCTGGTACGAGCTGGAGCTGATGTCCATGCGCAGCTGGTGCATTTGCGATTTCCAGCTCATGCCCGCTTTGGACACTTTTTGATCGATCGCTTTTTCCGCCAGGTTTTTCATCGTGCTTTTGATATCGTCGGTCTTGATCGAAAACCCGTTCTGCGCGTAGATCGCCTGAAGCAGTTCGTACTGCTGTTTGCGGTTTTGGTCGATTTTATCGTAGAACTGCGTTTTTTCTTTTCTGATCTCGGTATCCGTACGGATCTCTTTGTCTTTACCGAGCGCTTTCGAATCCTGGTCTTTCTTATCGTAAGCCAATACTTTCGAAGCGTCTTTGCTGACGGCGGCGGAAGATTTCGTGGCGTAGTCGTATCTGCTCGTGCGGTCCGCAGCGGAAGCGGCAGGGTAGGACGACAAGGTGCTCATGTTTTACAACCCCCTCAGATTGGTGTGGTCCGTTTCGTTAAGCTAAGTTTACTATTTTTTGGAAAAGAAAGGATATGGGAGGGAACTCCCCACTCTGAAGTTCCTATTTTTCCCAAAAAGCAGGAGACATAGGTGGGCTTTTTAGCAAGCAAGACTGGCTTTTTCTTGTCGGATTCGAGTCTTGAACGAGGATTCGTTTTTAATCGACTTTTTCCAACAGCGTTCGCAAAACATTGACTACAATACAATTTTTTCATATTTATGTAAAATAAAAGCCGAGTGGCTGACTTCCTATTTTCCGATCCCTGTTCAGACAAAAAAAGCGCCCTCCCGCAAAACGGGAAGGCGCTTATGGCGCGTTGAAGCGATTTAGGATCTGACCGGCGCCGATTCGACGGGTTCCCGTTGACGGGACACGTCTTCGTTCAATTTATCGTACGCCTCCATGCTGATCGCCAGGCTGAACTGATGCAGTTCCGATTTCCATTCCAGCTTCAGCGACGAGCCTTCGCGGCTCATCAGCTGTTCGATCGAACGTTCTGCCATCGATTTCATCGAATCCCTGAATTTCTCCGGGGACAGCTCGATGCGCAGCTTCTCGGCGTAGAACGTTTGCAGCAGACGCTGCTGGGCTTGGCGTTCTTCGTCCAGCTTGCGGGCCATTAACGCGTCATGCTTTTTGCGCTCCGCCCGTCCGGCCTCGTTGTTGTCTCCGCCGGCCGCATCGGCTGATCCGGCCGCGTCTTTTGGCAGAATCGATTCCGACACCGCTCCTTCGCTTTTGGGTCTCTTGTCCAACAGGTCCGGATTCACGATGTTTGAAGTCCGATAATCGACACTCCAATCCCCCAAATCGCTTTTGCTAAAAGATATTTTTTCCATTTCGACACCCCCTGCCGAGTAAATTGCTAAGACAGCCTTATAATACTACGCAATTAGACCTAAACATATAAGTCTTAACGACCTTTTGGATTTATTTTTCGTCTTTTTATTATCCAAATTATGCTTACCGTTACAAAATTGTTACTCTTCTTCGAAGTGCGCAACCTTGTCCGGCCGCGGAAAAACCGATATAGTCAGAACATGCGTCCGGAAAAAACCCTCACGCAAATTTGGCTCTCCAGCCGAATCGAAGAAAGGAATTCTACATACCCTATGCGTCTGAAAAACTGGAAAAAAGTCGTTGCTCTGTCTCTTGCCGCCGTTCTCGTTCTGGGCGCGGCCGGATTCATGCTGATCCGCTATCTGGAACACTCGCGCCTCGTCAACCACGGCGTGACGCAGGCGCTGCTGCCGGTCGAGTCCGTCTCGCAAATCGCGGAACGCTACGACGTGATCGTGGCCGGCACGGACCCCGAAGGCATCACGGCCGCGATCTCCGCCGCCCGAAGCGGTTCGAAGGTGCTGCTGGTCGACGGACACGACCGCAAGATGCTCGGCGGCCTTATGACCGTCGGCATGCTGAACATGATCGACCTCAACTATGCGCCCGACCAACCGTTTTTCTTCCCGCAGCTGCGCGAAGCGAATTATTTGAACAAAGGCATTTTCCAGGAATGGTACGACCAATTCGACGGATCTTCGTTCGACGTGAACGTCGCCGCCAATTTGTTCTATACAATGGTCCGGGCCGAACCGAACATCGACCTGCTGATGGAGACGCGCAAGATGTCCCCGATTACCGAAACGCAAAACGGCGGCAAGGTCGTCACCGGCCTTGCGCTGACGCTTCAAGACGGCAGCGCCAAGCGCGTCGGAGCCGACGCCGTCATCGACGCGACGCAGAACGCCGACATCGCGGCGGAAGCCGGTGCCGCATTCACGCTCGGCCGCGAAGACATCGGCGACCTGAACAGCGTCATGGCGTCGACGCTCGTGTTCCGCATGAGCGGCATGACCCAGGAGATCTGGGAGAAGCTCGGGAAGCACGAAGACACGGGCATCGACCGCATGAGCGTTTGGGGCTACAAAGACGCGCAGCTGTACGAATCGAGCGATCCGTCCAAAGTGAAGATGCGCGGCCTCAACATCGGGCGCCAGAACGACGGCACGATTCTGATCAATTCGCTGCTGCTGTTCGGCATCGATCCGCTCGATCCGAAGTCGATCCGCGAAGGCATCGAGATCGGCACGGCGGAAGCGCCGAAGATCGTCGAGTTTCTCAAGCAGCGCTTCCCGGAGATGGCCCCGCTGCAATACGACGGCGTCGCAAGCGAGCTGTACCTGCGCGAATCGCGCCATCTCGAAGCCGAATACCGGCTGACGCTCGCCGACGTGATGGAGAACCGCTCGCATTGGGACGATATCGGCTACGGTTCGTATCCGGTCGATATCCAGAGCACGAGCGACGGGCGAATCGGCACCGTGCTCATGAAGCCGAGCCAATACGGCGTGCCGTTCCGCACGCTCGTGCCGCGCACCGTCGACGGCCTGCTCGTCGTCGGCCGCTCGGCCGGCTTCGACACCGTGCCGCACGGCAGCGCGCGGACGATCCCGGTCGGCATGGCTGCCGGCGAAGCGGCCGGCGCGGCGATCAAGCTGGCGCAGAATGCGGACATGAATCTGCGCGAGTTCTCCGGTTCGGAACCACAAATCGAACGGCTCAAGCAGCAGCTGCGCAAGCAGGGCGTCGATCTGTCCCGGCCGAAGCTCCCGGAACCGGAATATATGAAGCACAAAGATTATCCCGGCATGCTGATCGCGGCCAATATGTATCTCACGTCGGGCGGGTACGAGAACGACGGCTGGGGCCTCGACAGCGAAGCCAACGTGCAGCGGTTCTTCAATGCCGTGCGCGTCATGCGCTCGCTGCACCCGGACTTCTTCCCCGGCGATATGGAAGAGATCATGGTCGAAGTGACCGACAAGGCGGCGCAGCCGCTGTCGGTCAATATGGCCGCGATGCTGATCGCGAGCGCCATGCAGGTGCCCGTGACCGCGGATAGCGCGGCGGCGCGGCTCGTGGCGGACGGTTACCTCCGCCAGGAGACGCTCGACGCGATCGAAGATCCGCAGCAGCTGACGAACGGCGACTATTATTCGATCGTCGGCGACCTGTCCCGGCATTTCCTACCGGCGGACCCTGACGCCGAGCCGGCGAAGGCGACGGCGAAGTAGCGGCCGGCCGTCAGGGCCGCCCTTCTCTTCTCCCGCCGCGTCCATCGGCGCACAACAAAAAGCTTGGCGAAATCCGGGAACGGATCTCGCCAAGCTTTTTCCTCGTCTCTTCGGCGGCAAGAAGCCGGGCCGGAGTCCGATTCATCCGAAGTCCGGCTGCACGAAGCCGCGCGTTTGCGGCTGCGCCTCTACGCGCTCAACCCTGCGCTTAATACTTGCCCAGCGCTTCCCGCAGATCTTCCAGCAGCTTGGCGGCTTCCACGACCGCCGAATCGCTGTTGTTGTAGAAGATCGCCGTTTTGACGCCGTCCTGATCGAGGCGCGGCAAAATTTTCTCGATAAAAGCATGCAGGTCCAGCGGGCGGCTCGTGTAGCCGTTCCATTCGTCGATGGCGCAGTGCAGCGCGAATTCGCTTTTGGGCCACAGCGGAAGCAGGGCCGTGCCGGAAGAATCGGTGGTCATCGCCCAGCCTTCTTCGTACAGCCCCCAGAGCATTTCGGAGTCCGCCGTCTTTTTCACAAAATATTCGTAGCGCAGATCCGCCGGACGGCTGACGATCGCATTGAATTCTTTTAGGTTCATAGGTCCTCCCGTGCAGCCGGATCTTCTTCGGGCTGTCCCGATTCGTTGGTGATTCTAATTATTTACCCACAAGCGGGAAGAAGACGACAGCGAGCCCCTTTATGAAAAAGAACGTCTCCGTCCATCCCGCCCGGCGCGGTCAGCCGCTTCCGAACTGCCCGTGCACCAGCTTCCGGTAAAAAGCGTGCGACGCCAGCAGTTCGTCGTGCGTCCCCTGCCCGGTCGCTCGGCCGTCTTCGATCACGATCAGCTTGTCCGCTCCGCGTACGGTGGACAGCCGATGCGCGATGACGAGCGTGGTCCGCCCCCGCATCAGGGAATCGAGCGCCTGCTGCACAAGTCCTTCGGACGCGCTGTCCAGATGCGCCGTCGCTTCGTCCAGCAGCAGGATGTCCGGATCGCGCAGAATGGCGCGGGCGATCGCCAGGCGCTGCCGCTGCCCGCCGGACAGCTTGACGCCGCGCTCCCCGGCCTGCGTCTCCAGCCCCTGCGGCAGCGAAGCGACGAAGTCCGCCAGATTCGCCTGCCGGACCGCCGCTGCCACGGCCTCGTCGGTCGCAAGCTCCAGGCCGTAGGTCAGGTTCTCGCGGATCGTGCCCGACATGACCGGGCTTTCCTGCGAGACGTAGGCGATCCGTCCGCGCCATTCGCGCAGCGCAATGCCGGCGGCGTCCTGCTCGCCGCTGCGCAGGCGGCCCGCGGTCGGCTCGTAGAACCGCTCGATCAGCGAGAAGATCGTCGTCTTGCCCGCGCCGCTCGGGCCGACGAACGCGGTCGTCTGCCCCGCTTCCGCGGTGAAATTCAGCTCCCGCAGAATCGGCTTGTCTTCGGAGTAGCCGAAGCTCACTCCTTCGAATACAATCGACTGCCGGGCGGCCCGGCCGGGATTGTCCCCGCCCGAAGCTGCTTCTTCCGGTTCCGTTTCTTCCGGCGCCAGCTCCATGATCTCGCGAATCCGCTCGGTCGCGCCGAGCGCTTTCTGGAACTGGGTGAAGAACGTCGCCAGCTGCGTGAACGGCACGACGATCTGGAACATGTACAGGATGATCGCGACCAGCGAACCGGCCGTCAGCGCGCCACGCGCGACCTGCGCGCCGCCGTATCCGATCAGCGCGACGAGGATCAGCAGCATGATCGTCATCATCAGCGGCGATACGATCGACTGGATCCGCGCTTCGCGCAGGCCGAAGCGCAGCAGGCCGGAGATGCGCCGCTCGCCCTGCACGATCTCCGCCGGCTCGGCCAGCGAAGCTTTGACGAGCCGAATATCGGCCAGCACCCGGCCGAGATCGCCCTGGAACTCCGCCGTCTCTTTTTGCATATCGCGCGAGATTGCGTACATGCGGCGGCCGACCGGCCACAGCAGCAGCATCGCGCCGGGAATGGCGAGCAGCGCGAACAGCGTCATTTTCCAATCGATGGTCAGCAGAATTGCGACGGAGCCGACGATCGAGACGATACCGGACAGGAACGTGATCACCTGCCCCGTAATGAAGTCCCGCACGATATTCGTGTCGTTCGTCACCCGGCTCATCGTCTCGCCCGACGTGCTGCGGTCGAAGAACGATACCGGCAGCTTCAGCACCCGCCGCCACAAATCGCGCCGCAGGCCGGAGACGATAAACTGTCCCACGTAGGACATCGTATACATCGCAAGGCCCGACATGAGCGCCTGGGCGAGAAAAGCGACCGCCAGCAGCGCGATCGTCCGTCCGCTGAGGTCCGCCGCCGAGAAACCGTCCACCATCCGGCTCGTCAGCAGCGGAATCGCCAGCGTGAACACGGTCTCGAACAGCCCGAGCACGACGGCGACCGCGATCAGCCAGCCTTTGGGCCGATACTTCGCGATCAACTGCCAAAAAGCCCCCCAACCCGGCGACCCTCCCGCCGGATCGTCCACCGCGGCCGCCGCTTTTTCCCCGGGCTTCGCGTTTCCGCCTTCTTCCGGCCGCCGTTCCCCTCCTTCTTTTTCCTCCACTCTTCCTTCGTGTTCCCCCGATTTTCCGTTCATGCCCATTCCTCCTTGCCTTCCGGCTTCGCGCCTGATACATTGCGCTTCTCGCCCCAGTATAGCCGCTGATGCCCGGTGCCGCGCAAGAGGCGTTCGAAGCGTCCTTCGCCCTTTTTCAAAAAAATCCCGCCGACGCACGCTTTCGCTGCATCAACAGGCGTCTTCGCGGTTAAAGGATAGCGTTTCGATCTTTTCTTACACCCTATACCATTCCAATTCGGCAGCAGCCAAGGAGGCGCGATTCCTGATGGGCATGAACTACAGAACGCTGGGCAAGACGGGACTGAACGTATCGGAGATCGGGTACGGAGCATGGGGCATCGGCAACTCGGGCTGGCTCGGGGCGCAGGACGACGAATCGGTCAAAGCGCTGCACCGCGCGATCGATCTCGGGCTGAACTTTATCGACACGGCGCTCGGCTACGGGGACGGCCACAGCGAGCGGCTCGTCGGACAGGTCGTGCGCGAGCGGTCCGAGACCGTCTACGTCGCTTCCAAAATCCCGCCCGCCAACGGACAATGGCCGGCGCGGGCGGGCGTTCCGTCGAGCGAGACGTTTACGGCCGAACACGTGATTCAATCTACCGAGACGAGCCTGCGCAATCTGGGACTCGACACGCTCGACGTCCAGCAGTTCCACGTCTGGTCGGACGAATGGGTATCGCAGGGCGATTGGCTCGATGGCGTGCAGAAGCTCAAAGAGCAGGGCAAAATCCGCCATTTCGGCGTCTCGATCAACGATTACCAGCCGGCCAATGCGATCAAGCTGATCGAGAGCGGCGTCGTGGACACGGTGCAGGTGATCTACAACATCTTCGAGCAGACGCCCGAAGACGAGCTGCTGCCGGCCTGCCTTGAGCATAATGTCGGCGTCATCGTGCGCGTGGCTCTCGACGAAGGCGGCCTGACCGGAAGCATCACGCCGGAGACGCAGTTCGACGAAGGCGACTTCCGCAGCCGCTACTTCCAGGGCGAGCGCAAGCGCGAAGTGTACGAGCGGGTGCAGCGGATCACGCAGGACCTCGGTATCGCGGACGACGAGATCGCCGAGACGGCGCTGCGCTACGTGCTGAGCCATCCGGCCGTCTCGACCGTCATCCCCGGCATGCGCTCGGTCCGCAACGTCGAACGCAATATGCGGATCGGCGACGGACACGGACTGCCGCAAGAGCAGCTGCACAAATTAAAAGCCCACCGCTGGGCGCGCAATTTCTATCAATAAGCGAACGGGAAACGCAAGCAAGGGAAACGAATTCCAGCTTCCCAAACCAAGCCCAACAAGCCCGCTGCCGGGGAAGATGCACTTTTTCCGGCGGACGGGCTTGTTTGACGCTGTTTTTCAAAGTCTCCGATCCTGTACGCCTGCGTCACCGGCCTCTTCCTTCTTATGCCGCTCTTTAAGCTCCGCTTCTATAGTCAGGTCGATCAACTTCACCGCGATCTCGACCGGAGCGGGCATCGATTCCCGGCCCAACCAATCAAGCGCAGCTGCCCGGATGGTCCTGTAATTGGCGGCGTTTATGACTTCCTTCAGATTATTGCCTGCGGTGCAGCGCTTGTTGAACGCCACAAGCTTCAGGCCGTCCAACAGATCGTTCAGATATGCCTCGCGGCCGCAGCGATACAGCACCTTGAACAAAGCCAGCCGGGTCCAATGCGACTTTTCGCGCGGCAGCCGGCTTTCGAGAAAAGCAGCGACGTCTTCCGGATCGCAGCGCAGCGCTTCGGCAGCATCCCCATAGGAATGAATCGCGTAGGCACGCACCAGCGCGGAGCGGTCTTGGCGGATCTTCCGCTCAAGTACGGACAAGACCGCTTCCGACTCGCCGCGCCCCAACGAATCGCAGGCTTCGGTACGCACGAGCCAATCAGAATCGTCAGCCAGCCGGATCAGCATCCCTTCCGCCCGGACATTGTAATGTAAGCCCAGCGCGACTGCCGCTTCCATGCGGACGAATTCGTCGGAGTCCCGCGAACTTTTTTCCAAAAAATTATAATCTGTCGGTTCTTCATTCTTCTGCATCCGGAACAGACGATCCAGCGCGTTCGGGACTTGTTGTTCGGAAGATTCGGTCTGCATCGTATTCGCTCCCCTTCTTCTGATTAGTCATTGGTATGCTGCAAAAAAACAGGAAAGCCCACCCTAAAGTCGAATTCACTAAGGAAGCTTTACAACTCTGCCAATCAACCTCATCAGTGAAAGGACGTAACGTTATGTATTCGGATCAAGAACTGACGCTTCGCCCGGTCGAAGAACGAGATTCCTTCCGGTTATGGGAACTGATCTACAAGGACGAGCAGCCCGAATGGAAAAAATGGGATGCTCCTTATTATCCGCATGAACCGATGGCTTACGAAAAGTTTCTTCCGATCGTACGGGACTGGGTCGGCGACGACGACTTCTGGGTGATCGAAGTCGACGGCGTCGTTCGCGGAAGCGTGTCGTATTATTGGGAGCACGAACCTTCGCGCTGGCTGGAAGTCGGCATTCTGCTGCACGAATCGGGCTCGTGGAACAAAGGGCTCGGCACGCGCGCGCTGAGGCTGTGGGTCGATCACCTGTTCGCGAAGCTGCCGCTCGTGCGGATCGGGTACAGCACGTGGTCGGGCAACGACCGGATGATCCGCGTCGGCGAGAAGCTCGGGATGCAAATGGAAGCCCGTATTCGCAAAGCGCGCTTTTACGACGGACAGTATTACGATTCGATCCGCATGGGCATGCTGCGGGAAGAATGGACGCCGCTCCCGTAAGCTCCTCAAGCCGGCAGCAGATCGCGTATTCGGGCTTCGGTCCGGATACGCTTTTTGCGTGCGCTTTTTCGCAAGATCCGCACCTCCGGGCTTCGGACGGAAGCCGCCCAAGCCTTACTCCAGCGCGTCGACCAGCTCTCTCAGCTCGGTCAGGGGACGCAGGTCTTGTGCCGCCGCTTCGTCCAGCCGTTCGAACTTCGTCTCCCCGATCCGCATCGCCGCGTCGAATTCGCCGATCAGCGTATCGAGCAGGATACAGTAAGCGCGGAAGAACCGGACGTCTTCGGCGTCGAAGTTCCGGATATGAACCGTCAGGTCGAGCGTCTCCCCCTCCGACTCAAAGCCGAAATAAATATCGTCGTACTCCAGCTCCAGCCCTTCCATCGAGATCCGCACCCCTTCTTCCGAGTCGATCCGCGGACGAAAAGGAATCACATTCCAATAGTTCAGCGCGGGCGCGGCTTCGTACAGGTCGATGACGCTGTCGAACGAGCCAAGCGCGCCGTCGGCGGACAGAACCAGCGCCCTTTTGCCGTCTTCCCCGCGTTCCCCGACTTCGCATACGAGATTGTCGTCGACGTCCCTCAGTGCCGCGGACAGTTCGTCGAGCGCCCCGCCGTCTTCGCTTTCCCATCGGATCGACCATTCGCGCTCTTTTTGCCCAAACCTTTCCCAGAAATGTCCGACAGGATCTATCCGTTTGCCGTTCAACGTTCGCTTCATTTGCTCTCTTCCCCTCATCGCCAACCTCGGTTCGCTTCGTATCTTCCGAAAATTCTGCAAAGCGCCGATAATATGTGTAGGTCTTACGAACTTTGGTTTATAGTAGTATAGACTAGTAAGTTAGCACTTCAGAACCATTTCAAGCAGACAGGAGAGCTTAATAGAATGACAGATCGCAACAAAAACATCGCTCTTTGTACCTTCACTGTTCTATTTACCCTCACTTATTACCTTTGGATTACGATATGGCAAAATAATCCCGACTTGTCCGGCTTCGGCGGCAGCGTATTTGCGGGACTCGGCAACCTGATCGCGATCTATTGGCTGCTCGGCGCCGCCCGGCGCAGCTCGCGCGAACGCAGGATCTTCTGGATTCTGCTCATGCTCGGCAGCGTCAGCTACCTGATCGCCGAAGCGATCTGGCTGTACGACGAAGTCGTGCTTGGCATCGCCGCGCCTTCCCCCGGCTGGACCGACGTGTTCTACGCGCTGCAGACGATTTGCTATCTGGCTGCCTTCATCTATCCGTTCACCCGGTTCGAGCGCAGCCACCGGGTGTTCAAGCTGCTGTTCGACGTCCTGATCGTCATGACCGTCGCGACCACGTTCAGTTGGCACTTCCTGATCGGCCCGCTGCTCCGTTCCGGCGACGCCGATATTTTGCATTTGGCCATTTCGCTCGCTTATCCGGTCGGCGATCTGGTGCTGCTGTTCGGAGCGATCAGCCTGTATTGGGGAGCGCGGCAGTTTTTGGCGGATCGGCTGATTCTGCTCGTCTTCGGCGGGCTTGTCGTCCATGCCGCGGCCAATTCGTTCTACCTCTACCTGATCTCCGTCGGAGATTACGCCATGGGCAGTCTGGTCGATCCCGCGTTCACCCTCAGCCTGCTGCTGATCGGCGGTGCCGGCGTCCTTCAACCGCGCGGCCAGGCCGCGAAGTTTGACGTGCAGGAAGACGACGGCGGGAAAAAGCTTGACCTGCTGCGGCTGGCTCTGCCTTACCTGAACGTGATCGCTTTGTTCGTCTTCATGATCTCGGGTTCGGGAAAAGTGAGCGCGCTCACGATCGGCAGCGGCATCTCGATCCTGCTCGTCATCGTTCGCCAGCTGTTCATCCTGCTGGAGAACCGGCGCCTGCTGCTCAGCCTGTACGACAAAACGGAAGAATTGGAAATCAGCGAACAGCGCTACAAGTCTCTGTTCGATTACCATCCCGACGCGGTGTATTCGCTCGATCTCAGCGGCCGGTTCGACAGCGCGAACGAAGCCTGTTCCGACATGCTCGGCTACGACAGCGGCGAACTGATCGGCTTGACGCCGGCTTCTTTTCTCAAAGATCAGGAGCTGGCCGAATTGTCCGACGACCTGAAGCGGCTGTGCCAGGGCGAATCCGTCCGCCAGCAGATCCGCGTGCGCAGCCGCAGCGGGCAGCTGCACGAAGTCAGCGTCACGAGTATCCCGATCCGCGTGCGCGACAAAATCGTCGGCATCTTCGGCATCGGCCGGGACATCACGGCCAACAAGAAGAACGAAGCCCGGATCCGGCATCTGGCGTACCACGATCCGCTGACGGATCTCGCCAACCGCGCTTCGTTCGAAGAAACGCTGCGCTCGGCCGTTCAGGAAGCGCCTGTCCGTCAGGAGCGGATGGCCGTAGCCTTTATCGATCTGGACCGCTTCAAGACGGTCAACGACACGCTCGGCCACGACGTCGGCGACCAACTGCTGATCGCCGTCTCCCAGCGGCTGCAATCGTGCATGCGCGCGGGCGACACCGTCGCGCGGCAGGGCGGGGACGAGTTCACGCTGCTGCTGCGCGACATCGACGGGCCGGAAGACGTGCACGCCTGCGCCCGGCGGATTCTGGACACGCTCAGTCTGCCCTACGACCTGGACGGCCGTCAGGTGACCAGCCTGCCGAGCATCGGCCTCTCGCTCTACCCGGCCGACGACACGACGACCGTCGGCTTGATGAAAAAAGCCGATATTGCCCTGTATCAGGTCAAAGACGACGGCAAAGGCCATTACCGGCTGTTCGGCGACTGCATGCCGCAAGCGCTCGACCGGCTCTCGCTGGAGAGCGATCTGGCCGCGGCGCTCAAGCAGGGCGAGCTGCTGCTGCATTACCAGCCGCAGCTCGATCCCGATACGGGCGCGCTGGAGGGCGCCGAAGCGCAGCTGCGCTGGAACCGCCCGGGCTTCGGCCTGCTGGAGCCGGAAGCGTTCATGCCGGCCGCGGAAGAAGCCGGCCTGAGCCTGCGGATCGGCGAGTGGATGCTGCGCGAAGCCGGCCGCCAGGCCCGGGCGTGGAGCGACGAAGGCGCGCCGCTGCGCATTACGGTCGGCCTGTCGCGGCAGCAGCTCGAACAGGAAGGTCTGGCGGCACAGATACGCCGCATTCTGGCCGAGACCGGCGCCGATCCGCGTCTGCTGGAACTGCAGCTCGCCGAAGCTTCGCTCGCAAGCCGGCCGGAACTTGTCGTGCGGCAGATTCAAGCCTTCAAGGCGCTCGGCCTGCCGGTATCCGTTGCCGGATGCGGCGCGGGCTATGCCGCCCTGGCCGGCTTGGCGGACTTCCCCGTCGACCGGCTCAAGCTCGATCCGGGCCTGACCCGGCAGATCGGAAGCGTCCGTCTGGCGCAGTCGGTCGCCGCGTCCTTCGCCGGCCTCGCCCGGGCGCTGCACGTTCACGCCGCGGCCGCCGGCGTCGAGAACGCCGAGCAGGCGGCGCTGCTGCGCGGCATGGCCCGCTTCGGCCTGCAGGGGCCGCTGTTCGGGCATGCTTTGCCGCCCGGCGAACTGCGCCGGCGGCCGCTGTTCGCGCCGGAGGCGTGACGCGGCGCGCCGGCAGCGGCAGCAAAAAGCGTAGGTCAACGAGTCTCCTCGTCAACCTACGCTTTTGTCGTTATGGGCGATACGGCCGCCGCAGGAAAGCGGCGAGTCGGCTGCATGTTCTACTGGGCAAAATAAAACCAGCAGAAGCGAACGGCCGGATGCGCGAACGTCGAGCCCATCACTTCCGGGCGGGCATCCGCCGTGCCGTCGAAACCGTCGGCGTCCCACGCCACCTTGTCCGTAATCCGTTCGGCGACCTCCCGGGCCCCGTCCGGGCTGCGCTCGGCTTTGCACGTCGCCCGGATCACCGTCACGTACCAACCGTCGATTTTCCAATACGGCTTGGTGTCCGAGAGCGTATAGCGTTCCATTTTGTCCGCTGCCCCTTGCAGCGCTTCATGGGCGATCTTCTCCGCTTCTCCGGCCTGCTCGCACTCCATCATCATACGCATCGTCAGCACCATTTCGTTTCCCCCGCTTCCGTGTGATTTTTCCAATATATACTAAAAATACACCTACACGTCGCGTTAGACGCAGCGGAGCATGTATTTGACGCGGAAAAACCGTCCTTGATTAGGTTTGCTGTCCTTAGGTAGGTTTCCTGTTCTAATCGGTATTGCCTCAAACTCAGTTGTGCTTCGCCTGCCGCTGCGCCCGGTCAAAAACAGCCTGCTTCCGCTTCCGGTTCTTCTCGCCCGCCGCAGGCGGTTGGATCAGCTTCAGCGCCGCCGCTTCGACCTTATTCTCTTGAAGCGCGAACAGCACCGTCGAGAATGCTTCCGCTTCCAACAGCTGCTCCAACGAAATTTTCTCTTCCTTGATCGCCGTAAGGATGAGGCTTTCGGCGACGATCCGTTGAGAATCCCGGTGCTGCTGCAAAATCTCTGCCATCAGTTCATCGCTAATCACCAAAACGCCGGACATTTTTTCGCGAAAATAGCCCCAGATTAAATGCTCCTGCAAAGCCGGCTCCAGCTCCAGTTCACGCATGATCGGGTACAGCCGCTCTACCGCAAGCTTCGACAGAACTTCCGGCAGCCGCATCTGCTCTTGGGTACTCAGCGATTGCAGCAGCCCCTTGAGTTCGGCGATCGACTTTTTTGATCTGGAAGGGCTTTGCTCCAAAAAACCTTCTTCAGTCAAAATGTCCAGATTTGCCGGGAAACAATCTTCCGTCAGCCGTTCGATTTGCCGATCGGATTGCGCGAAAAAGCAGCTCGGACAATGTTCATACAGGCGGTGCGTGCGTTCATCCTTGTAAATATGCAGCAGCTTTGCGAAAAGAGCGATGAAGTCATGTCCGGCAGCTCCTACCGCAAAGTTTTGGGGTCCGCTTGATCGCGTCTGCCAGAAAACATTGCACTCTCCTGTCAAAATAAAAGAAGCTTCTCAATCATTTTATACAAAAAGTTCAATTTACAAACCAAATAAAACGCAATACAATGTATTACATAAAATGAAGGAGGTTTATTCATGGTTACTATTTCTTTAAGAGTCGATGATCGGGATAACAAACTGATTCGAGATTACGCCAAATTAAAAAAAATGTCCGTTTCTGACTTGATGCGAAATGCGATTATCGAAAAGATCGAAGACGAAGTTGATCTGGACGCTTTCGACCGCGCTTTTACCGATATGGACCATACTTATTCCCTGGATGAAGTCAAAAAAGAACTGGGTTTATAAACGATGATGTATACGGTTCGATTTTCCGATGCGGCTTTGAAAAAGTTGAAGAAAATAGATCGTTACCAGGCTGCTCTTTTGATAGGCTGGATCGAAAAGAACTTAGTGAACTGCAGCGATCCCAGATCCCTGGGAAAAGCTTTGGTCGCGAATCATAGAGGAAAATGGCGTTACCGCATAGGCGATTACCGAATACTGGCGCTGATTGAAGATGAGGAAATTATAATTACCATTATTGATATTGGGCATCGCAGAGACATTTATGGATGATTTGAGGAACCCCAACCTCAAGGTCACTTTTAATTATTTTTCAAATTCTTTAATAAAGGATGTTCGGCTAATTCACTACAGAGAACATAACTACACTCCCAAAAACTGTTGTAGAAGTTCTCAAACATCCTTAAAACTTCACTTTTATCCATACGAACATTATTAGGATCGGGTATCCAGTCTGTACGGCTTGAACAAGTGATTTGTACCTTGTTGTCTTCTTCTTCAAATATAAGAGTTCGTTCGATCCCTTGTTCATAGAAGTCCAGCTCGAAAAAGAAGTCCCCGTTATTTACTTTTTCTAAGATGTAGGGAACTTCTTCAATGACTGTAGCCAAATCCGTTTTGCAATCTACAGGCCATCTCTTTTGCCCAAAACCAGAAACAAAGAACGATACCCTTGCTGAAATTCCAAAAATCTCGCACATCCTTATGAAAACGGCCGTATCACTATCCAGTTCTAAATCCGGATTTAATAGGCTTTCGTCAATTTTGTTTCCGGCTGTGAACTCTTTAACAGTTAACTCCATTCTAAAAATGTGAACTCCTTCTTTCATTTTTTTGCTGCTGTAGTATGCAATCGCGTATCTTTTCTTTCTTATCCATATAGGTATAATACTCTTTCCCATTGGCATAAGCGCCTGCATTCCCGGTGATCTTCGGTTCTTCGATATAGGCTTCGTTGCTCTCGTACAGACGTCCCAGCGTAAAGTCCAGACCGCCCCGCCCCGGCAGGCTGAAGTCCGTTTCCATGCGGGACAACGAGCCGGTGGCATCGGAAATATTCTCGCCTTCGGCGGCTCCGCTGTAAAGAGAGATTGATAGCAATTTTATAGAACCAAAGAGATACGACTCCATTGCCGAACGGGACATTCGATAAGGCGGTTAATGCGATTTTGGAAAAGGAGGAAGCGTATTTGATTAAAAAATAGAGTTGTCCCAAAATCCATTATCATGGCTTGAGACAACCCTACTTAGCAAAATTGCTTTGAACAAAATATTCAAAGAGTAAACTTGATTTCAAATAATATTGTTGCACTTCATTTTACAATCCGTCAAAATGAAAACCATTGATTCGATTCTCTTACTCCTCATACTGATTAACCCGTTGCTCAATATCGTCTATTACTTCCTTTAACAATCCTTCATTCCCATTCATCTTATTCCAATAAACATAAACTAAATTTAAAGGAAGCAAAAAAGCTTCTTCGTTACCTCCTATATCTTTCATAAAAGGGCTTTTACTATATTCATCTAAATCAAGTTGAAAATCATATGAATTCTCAATAAGGCTCATAAGAGTTACACATACTGATTCCATGTCATTGTTTATTGGAACTTCGTTTTTTTGTTTATTTACATAAAGATAGTTTTGCAAAAAAGTTATTGTTTCTTTTCTATTATTTAAATTTAGGTTGTATTGATTTATAAATTTTTTGGCTATAGATTTGTATGAATGAAGCAGTTTCTTAGCAAGGTCTAATGAAGGTTCGTAGAAAATTTCATTAGATTTTTGATCAAGATAAGGGAAAACTTCGCTTTCAAACTTAAAAATAAAGCTTTGCAAAATCTCTTCAAGCTCTTCCTCATCTTTATAATATAAAAAATGACTTCCAATATCCTCTTCGTTAAAACCATTTATATAAGCATAAAATCGTACAGAATTTTTATCATAATTGCTCTGTGAAATTTGTATGATTTGATCTTTGTACTTATGGATGCGCACATAAGTCCAGATTGTAGGAGCATCTTTCTTTTGAAGCTTAAACCCTTTGCTATGCAAAAAAGGATTTATCGTTGTTTTTAAATAATCACTTAATTTCTTCATCTATCTCCGTCCTCCTACAAAAAGATTATATCCCACAATGTTCGTGGGATATATTAAAGTCAACAGTACAATTTATATTATATAAATACGAAAATCAATAAAACTTTACGGAATAAATATAGGAATGCGTGGACGTGGAGCCGGTAATGGAAGGGGCGATGGAGTTGGTTGGAACCAATCCGGTGCTGGTGAATTTAAAAAGTCTCTTATTTGATCCAGCAAAGTCCCTGTTTCAAGTTCTGGGATTTTAACATTAACTGGTGTTCCTTTTGTTGGTGAATTTATCTCGTTATAATAAACCATACCTGGTGCCCTATCATAATAAGTATACAATTTAATTGCCTTACCTTTATTTGGAGATGGCAACAACATACCGTCTGGATCCCACGAAGTTCCTTTTACAGAAAGGTTAGGAAAGTTAGCTCGATTCCTTGAGCTACTGTTTATAGCATTTACATAACCTTGAAGTTGCTTTTTACCTTGTTCATATTCGGAATTTGCTGGATTAGACCATCCTCCAGGTTTCAATTCATATACTTCTGCTGGTCTTCCAGTTCTTTTTAAAATCATATCGGCAAATCCATTCTTTCCTTCTGCCTTATTAACATCATAAATAAATTTCTCTGTCAGAGGAGTGCCATTTTGCATCACAGGAACATGCTGGAATCTAAATATAGTTTCAACCATCCTATGAGCGAATTTTCCGTAGTCCGTTGTTCCTGGCACTATTGCATGGCCGCTAGGATCCAGATATTTTAAAGGATTGTTTTCTACATAAGAGTAAGGATTCAAACTGCTTGGACGATTCACATACCCTTCAAACGTATCCTCCTGAATAAATCGCCCGATGCTCGGGTCATACCAACGGCTTCTCAGGTATTGCAGACCTGTATCTGCGTCCCAGAACTCGCCCGAATAGCCGAACGGATTCTCGACTTGGACGTCTGCGGTCAGCGGGTTGCTCCAGATATCGTAGGTGTAGCTGTTGAGCGCGGTACCGTCGGCTTTTACCAGTCCAGTTACGTCGCCATGACCGTTGTGCTGGTAGTAGGCTTTCTGGTTGTCGAAGCGGATTAAAGCGTTCCGCTTCGACCGACGGCTCGCGTCTTCACGGTAGATTAACTGCGCGCCGCGCACATAGCGGGCTTTGAACGTGACGCTACCGTCTGCGGCTACGGTACCTTCGGCGATGATGTTCGCGCCGTCGTAGTAGTAACGGGTCGTAGTCGCCTGGCCGTTTTTCGTGATGCTGCGCTCGGTCATCAGACCATCGCCGTTGTACTTGTAGCTCACCGAAGTCTGGTTGCGCTGCAGTTGGCTCAGTTGCCTTCAGACACCGCATTTCCTTCGAAGTGCTTGAGTACGCAGCCGGTCGCTTAACGCAGGAACCGCAAATCGCTATGTCACATGCTGCTTAACGAGAGAACCCCCATTCGCTGTTCCCAGAGGGATCGCAATTGGGGGCTCCTTAGTCCATAGGTACATGTAAGAGATTGTCGTATGCCTAACTTTTCTTATTCTCCTTTTTCTTTTTCTCGCAAAACTTTTCCCAATTTTCATACAGCTGTTTTACATTCTCTTGTTTAGAAGAATGGAGAGGATATTGTGGAGGCATATATCTTACAAATCCAGATATTTCTTCCGGGTAATCAAAATCGGCATAAATGATTTCAACCATTTCAAGTGGATCTCCGTACTTCTCACGATTTTCGAAAATCCAATTTAGCAATAAAAATAAAAATTTTTCTTTCAAGTTCTCTTCATCTTCGGGTGAACTTAAATTTGCAAGCTTTATCAAGTATTCATATACAGAATTTTCATCCTTTTCCCAAGCTAAATCTAGAAGTAGTTGTGAAGGATTTGCTTCTGTCTCGATTTGGCCCTCGGCATATCGCAATACCGACTCCTTTGCAACAAATCCATTTTCAACTGCGAATAAAAGGACGTGCCAATCCAAATCGATGTAATCAATAATATAGGAATAAGGGAGTTTAATGTTTAAAGTATTCAAATTCGGTTCACCCCATTATTTTTTAACTTGTTGATTTAATTTTCCGGTTATCTCTCCCCCGTTGATAAATAATTGGTGAGAAACAGTGCCTCCTGGCTGTAGTAGATACTCATATATACTGCTTTTTCCATTCATTTCACCATTAACTTGAAGTAGCGTTCGTTTAACCCCATCTCCTCCTGTAGAATTAAAAGTTTTACCCTTAGACAACTGTGCTTCTGTTAAAAAGCTAGCTGCACGATGGTTTTTATCAGATTTGTTCAGAGCAGACCCTACACGATCAGCAGACGCTATTGCATTCGCTGCTGCTACAGGAGTTATACATTCATCATTATGAACCCAAATCCCCAACCCGCTCACAAAATACGTATGGAATCCTTCCACCGTCATATTTTAAACCGTCGTCTGACGCTGCTGAACTTCGATGGTTCCGACTTCTAAAGTCTTGCCATCACTCTGCTCCAACAGATCGCCCGGTTTCAGGTCTTTGACAAACACCCAGCCTTTGCCTACGACCCAGAACGGATGGTTGTACGTCGATTCGATCACCTGATCGCCGACATGGATGCTGTAGATCTCGTCCGTTTTGTGGTTAAAGGTCGCCGTGACCTGCTTGTACGTGACTTCGTCGGTGTTTTCGTCTTTGGACAAGACGTTGTCGCCGATCTGGACGTCTTCGATGTTTTTCTCGCCTTGATCGGTCTTGACTTTGGTCTCTGCCGTGAAACAGTTGCAGGCTTTGTTGACCGCTTTGGCTGCCTTCGATGCGTCAGCGGCTTTATCTCCTGCCTGAGCCACTTCAACGAATAATTTGCCGCCCTTGATGACTTTGCCTGCTGGAATCAAACTGGCTGCCGCGATTACCTTGTCGATCGTCGAAGACTGCGAGCTCGTCAGCGTCTTGATATCGTCGATAACGAGGAAATCAGCGGTTTCTTTTACGCCGGTCTTGACGGCGCTCCACGTATTCTGTAGCCATTGAGGCGCATAGCCGTTAGGGTCTACGAACTTCAGCGGGTTATTCTCCACATACGTATACGGATTCAAGCTGCTCGGCCGGTTCACGTATCCTTCGAACGTATCCTCCTGAATAAACCGCCCGATGCTCGGGTCATACCAACGGCTTCTCAGATATTGCAGGCCCGTATCTGCGTCCCAGAACTCGCCCGAATAGCCGAACGGATTCTCGACTTGGACGTCCGCGGTCAGCGGGTTGCCCCAGATATCGTACGTATAGCTGTTCAGCGCGGTCCCGTCAGCTTTGACTAATCCCGTTACGTCACCGTGACCGTTATGCTGGTAGTACGCTTTCTGGTTGTCGAAGCGGATTAAAGCGTTCCGCTTCGACCGACGGCTCGCGTCTTCACGATAGATCAGCTGCGCGCCGCGCACATAGCGGGCTTTGAACGTGACACTGCCGTCTGCGGCTACCGTACCTTCGGCAATGATGTTCGCGCCGTCGTAGTAGTAACGGGTCGTATCGATCTTCCCGTCCTTAGTCAGGCTACGCTCGGTCATCAGGCTGTCTGTACGTCGTCGTCAAACCGAACGGATCGGTCATGCTGCTCGTCAGTCCGTTTTTATAATATGTGTACGAAATCTGTTTGCCGTCCGGATACACCATGCGTTCCAGATTGTTGTCCAGCGTGTAGAAGTACTGCGTCATGCCCGTCTCGTCGGTCAAGGCTTTGCACTTCATTTTACAATTCGTTACAAGAAAAACCTTGAAAGGCATAAAACCCTTCAAGGCAAGAGAACTACATTTTTTTTGAATAGATTCTTTAAGATTTTTAATTTGTAAGTCTGAGTATAGATTTTTAGAAGTTTTTTAGATATTCTTCTTGTTGTTTAGCTATCTTAAAAAAGAAGCAAAACAAATGTGCAATCTTTTGTTGAATATCTACGCTTAAATTCCCTTGAGAATTTTCTTCGATCAGGTCTTTTATAAAATAAAAAGGTTCACTACCTATATCCAATCCTTCTTCTGCTTCTTCAGCAGAATTCAAAAGCAATTCTATCACGTTTAATTTATTATCGAGATACATAATATAGTAGTATCCAATTACTGCTTCACTAAAATTAATTTTTTTGCATTTATGTTTCTCTTCGATCAACATATCGCTTAAACATTCATTGAGATCGTTGAATGTTCTAGCCAAAGATACTTCAATAATCCAATTATGAAATTCATCTTTTTCCAAAATTTTTTCATCTGCCCATTCTTGCCACTTTTCTTTATCGTAGTACCCACTGCTTGAAGCAGCTAGAAGAAAATGTGCAACTGCAACGATAACAAATCACCTCGGAGTTTTAGGATGTAATCCTGGAGTTCCTGGTCCGTGTTGGTTAGGATTCTTATAAGGATTAGCATGATAATGTGGATTAGTATGTGAAGGCACATCTGATCTTCCATGATCCGTATAATCATTATTTCCAATTTTTCTTCCAAATTCATCGTAAATAGTTTCTCTTTTATATAACTCTCCCGTTTTTGTATTGATTTTTTGATCTACTATACTCCGATTTCCTGGCGTGGTATAAAGTCTTTGTCTTGTATTCGGTTCTCCTTTGTAGGGATCATTATAAGTTTGTTCCCAATATCTTTGATATCGAGCTGCTTCTGAGCATTCATCATTATGAACCCAAATCCCCAACCCGCTCACAAAATACGTATGGAATCCTTCCACCGTCATATTGTAAACCGTCGTCTGACGCTGCTGGATTTCGATAGTTCCGACTTCTAAAGTCTTCCCATCGCTTTGCTCCAACAGATCGCCCGGTTTCAGGTCTTTGACAAACACCCAGCCTTTGCCTACAACCCAAAACGGATGGTTGTACGTCGATTCGATCACCTGATCGCCGACATGGATGCTGTAGATCTCGTCCGTTTCATGGTTGGAGGTCGCCGTAACCTGCTTGTAGGTGACTTCGTCGGTGTTTTCGTCTTTGGACAAGACTTTGTCGCAAAGACAATGAAGGCGAGTTCCTTCATTGTCTTCTCTTCATTCAGTCCACCTCAAAAGGAGTAATAAATAAGAAGCTCCCCTCTAAATCTTCGCATTTCTTAGCCAATTCTTTGATTTTTTTAAATGCTCTAAAGATTGAATATCTTGCACTTGATTAAGCAGCAACTCCAATTCTCGCATTAAATCAGGTATCCTCGCACTTATGACCAGCAAGTACTCACAATTAGACAACTCACTGAGAAAAGGGAAATTTTCGTCGTCCATATCCTGAATTAAATACTTTTCGTCTCCATCGACTGAAGGTATTTCTTCAATCACTTCAAAGTCTTTGGTTTGCAAAAGAGTCGTAAACATTTTATTTTCCTCCTCTAAAATTCCATCCACCCGGAAATGTATTCATCTTAATACCTTAAACATGCTCGCTGTCTTGCCGTAACGAATAGCCCAGCTGTCGGTAACTTTTCATAGACGTTTGTTTGTAAGTGATTCTGCTATTACTGTCTTACATCGTTCTAAAAGTTCTTCTAATCCTGAACGTACTGACCTTTTCCCTTCTTCCTTCAGCCAATCTATTGCAAACGCCTTGATTTCTTCAGCATTTTCCTGATTCACTATCTCAAACAATTTACCACTCACCGAACATCTCGAAGTATAGGTTTTCTCATAACGTCCTTTAAACAATTCATTCAAGTATTCTTTTTCCCCTAACTCATACATCACCCGATAATATTGATAACGAACATAATTCGATCTTTCGTTTTCTAAGCCTTTTTCTAAAATAGATAGTATTTCAGTTTTTCTCATTTGTAAGGCGGCGGCTACATCATAAAAAGAAAGAACAGCATAGGCACGTACAACCATCGAACGATCTTTTTGAGTCATTCTTTTAATTTTCTTCAATACTTGCAGCGAAAAACTTTTTTGCCCTAATACATCAACCGCTTCAGCACGTACAAGCCAGTACTTATCATGAGCGAGTTTTAAAAGTATTTTTTCAGCTTGTTCATTGAAGCAGTCTCCTAAAGCAGTAGCTGTCTCCGCACGAACCAGACCAAAAGGATCACTTGCGTATAATTCTAATCTTTCAAAATCAGGAACCTTCCCTGCTTCGACCTCAAATAAATAGTCTAACTTTTTATTTAATTCCAATTCGAATTCAGTTTCTTCCATGACTATTACTCCCTTACAAGTTATAAAAAACAGCAGTATTATGTACAATACTGTTATTGAATAGTGAGCAAACTTCACAACGTGAAAACATATTTCGATATGGATAGCTACACTTAGTTGGACAGAAAAATAAGGGTTTGTAGAATAAACCTAACCCAGAAGGGGAGCGGATTCTACAATGTAAAGAAATCCATAAGTACTTTCTTATTCATGGAACGCTAGATTACTTGACACCGGTTCATTCTCGCCAACAAGTCTTTAAAAAAAGTTGTTTGATTTAGTGTTGACGGTCTACACTGGGTAGACAAAAAAAGACCTTAAGGTATAGACAACCTCAAAGTCTCTCACCGTAATTAAATCTTCTGTTTCAGAAACTTAACATTCAAATCTTTTGCACCAATAAAGCAACCACCATCATTCGGAAAATCTTCTGGAATAAACTTGAAAACAAAATAGCCTCGTTCAACTTTAAATTTAATATTTACCTTATATGCTTCTTCTCCTTCAAGAATTTGTAATACTTCAGTAGAAGTATCAGAACACCATTCTACAGGTGTTGAGACGAGACATACATCTTCAAAGTGAATTTCTAATTCATATGGATATGATAAACTTTCTCCCCCCCCTACATACAAATTGTTTTGTTCGTATCTAATAATTTCAAAGTCAAACCACAGACTTTTTTGAATGAACTCATTAATTTGATTAACTTTCAAGAAAACTTCATCTGTACTCATAAAATTCACTTCCTCTAGGGTAGCTGAATATGGGTATTCGCAGCTGCCTGTGCATTATAATTAGGACTTGATGGTTTTAAAGTGCTCGTGTGATGCCATGCTCCATTTGGATCAATATACTCCCATCCAGAACCTTGTCCATTTGCATCATTTCCCTGTTTTTTTCTTGCCACCCTATAGATGTTTCCTGTCTTTCCGTATCTAGAATCTGCCGCATGAACCCTTACTGCAAAATCATACCCATCCTGAGACCATTTTTGCTTTAATCCTCCTGCAGGCACATTAGATAAATTTTGTTTTTTTAAGGCTTGGTTGAGATAGTAATCACTATCCAAACAATTAATATTATGAACCCAAATCCCCAAGTCACTTACGAAATACGTATGGAAATCAGCAACAGTAAAATTGTAAACCTTAACCATTTTCTCATGCTTCACAATTTTAATTTTATCAATCGTCAAGGTGTTTCCATTGCTCTGCTGTCTTCATAACTCCTTCTCGCAATCTAAACGTTCAACTTACCACCTTTAAAGACTTTGCTCACTGGAAGCAGATTGGCTCCCGCAATCGCCTTGTCGATTTCCTAAGATTCCGAGCTCGTCAGCGTATTAATATCATCGATGATGAGAAATCTATGGTTTCTGTCACAACGATTTTAAACGCACTCTATGTACTATTACAGCCTACTCACTTCGACGAATTATTGAAAAAACCTTGATTGGTATAAACCAATCAAGGTACAAATAAACTTAGGATTTAGCTTTACCTGCCAACTGATATAGATCAATTGTTCGCTTGCATTAAAACACCGTCAAATTCTTAACTATTATTAGCCGCACGAATCATTAAATTTATTAAAAAAACCAAAATACAAGCAATTAATAGGGCAAATACAAGACTATAAATACCCCCTCTTAACCCCATTCCTTCAAATAAATCTTTTCCAAAAAGTGCACCGATCATACCAGCGAACAAACTTCCTACCAAATTTTTTGAACCTTCATTTCCCATAGTATACCAACCCACCAAACCGACTATCACGCCAATAACTAGTCCCCAAACCAAACGCTTCACATCCTTTTTTTAATTCGTAGACGAGAATTATTAGCGTTCTTTAATTACATCCCAGATCTGATGAACAATGTGTGGTTTATTTTCTTGAGGGTACATCCAAACTGTAATAATTATAGTTACTACCCAAATAGTAATCCACACCCAAATAGAATGCTTACTTCCGATAAGATGTAGGATCAAGAAACCAAGAGCAACCACTCCAGTATTGTAAAGATACGTTAAAGGGGTAGACACAATTCTTGCCAAACCAGTATAAGGGAAAATCTGAAACAAGATAAGTAACAATAGCGTGCTTGGAGCCAAAGCAGCCATAATCTTTAGTAAAACATTTAAGTTCGCCATATATGCTCTTTTCGTAGTTAATTCTGAAAGTAAAGGTATTGAGAAATTAAGTAACCTTTTAAATGACGGATTGTAAAATGAAGTGCAACACCTCAAACGGAATACCAAAAGGCCCATGGCTGGATTCATGTAGAATAGAGTCACCACCACTACCTTCTACAAGGAGAATCCAACCATGGACTATACTCATGTTACCCTAACCGAACGCGGAAAAACAGAGCTACTTCTTAGTCAAGGAGCGGGTGTCCACGCCATTGGCCGGATACTCGGACGGTCGGCAGGAGCCATCAGTCGAGAGCGAGACCGACTTCGAAAAGACGTATTCGCCCGAGCAGATCCAGCACAGCCACAAAGCTAAAAGGCTTGCTACGGTGGCTTTTAAAACACTGTACAACGGGCTCTATACCGGGCTACTGAGCCGAGGGAATCTGCAGGTCCTCCGGCACAAATGCAAGCGCCAGAAACCCTCGGAGAAACGCAAAAGCAAGGCTTGCGTCGCTACATCGGTGGAGCGAAAAACGCGCTTCTACCAAGCGATTAAGATGCCGAACCGGACGGCCTTGTCGATGGAAATTGCGTTCGGCGTACTGGCCGGGTAGTACCCGAAGTCGGCTATTCAAACGGCAACGTTAGACCGAGGAAAGGAATTGGACTGTCACGAAGCGTTAGAGCGTCTGCACGGCGTGGACGTGTACTTTGCTAATCCGTATTCGTCCTGGCAGCGTGGGTTCAACGAGAACGCAAACGGCCTACTCCGGAAGTTTTTCCCCAAAGGCCACGATTTTGCGCCGGTCACTGATCCCGAACTTGAAAAGCTTTCGCTTTGATCAACAACCGGACTCGCAAATGTTTAGGCTGGAAGTTCACCCATGAATCGTTTCAGGACGAACTGTTGCACTTGGATTGAAAATCCGTCAAATTCAAAGAATAGAATAACGTTCCATAATAAGGTTAACTAACTCACTTCCAATTCCAATTTGGTGCAATGTACTTCTTCCAAGTATCGACATTACTATGCATAACAGAATGGTTATCAACGCTCAACTTTCGACTACCTTCAGGAAGCTCAACTTTAATATTCTTTGCACCATCGAAATATTTACTTGCTTTTACCCAATTACTTGGTCGCGTAAAGAACTGTCCTCCGTTTCTTTGTACTGCATCATAGTCATTAAAAACATTTAGGTGATTATTCACTGCATTGTAATCAAGCTAGTAGTCTTCTCTTACAGGAGTAGCAATAGTGACTAAAGTATCAACTTCTATATTGTTCCTTTTAAGTTCATTTGCAATTAAGATGGCTACATTACCACCATGACTGTGTCCGACCAATCTAATAGGCTCATCTCTATCTTGATTATGGCTCTTGATAATTCTAGCAGCTATATTTTCATTTTCAAAAAGAGGTCCCTGCCCTCCTGTCGCAGCTGCACTTCTAGCAAATGTACTATTACCTCCAGTCCATCCGACAGTATCTACTCTTTCTCCAGTCATATTTTTAAGATACGTTTTGAAGTCCGGTTTCCAAGTCCTTACCCCTGTGTCTGGTGTATCAGCGAAAACAGTACCATGAATCAAATAAGTTCTAGTCCCTGTCGGATCCATATATTTCAGCGGATTATTCTCTACATACGTATACGGATTCAAGCTGCTCGGTCGGTTCACGTACCCTTCGAACGTATCCTCCTGAATAAACCGCCCGATGCTCGGGTCATACCAACGGCTTCTCAGGTATTCCAGGCCCGTATCTTCGTCCCAGAACTCGCCCGAATAGCCGAATGGATTCTCGACTTGAACGTCCGAAGTCAGTGGATTGCCCCAGATATCGTAGGTGTAGCTGTTGAGCGCGGTACCGTCGGCTTTGACCAATCCGGTCACGTCGCCGTGGCCGTTGTGCTGGTAGTAGGCTTTCTGGTTGTCGAAGCAGATTAAAGCGTTCCGCTTCGACCGATGGCTCGCGTCTTCACGGTAGATCAGCTGCGCGCCGCGCACGTAGCGGGCTTTGAACGTGACGCTGCCGTCTGCGGCTACCGTACCTTCGGCAATGATGTTCGCGCCGTCGTAGTAGTAGCGCGTCGTGGTCGCCTGGCCGTTTTTCGTGATGCTGCGCTCGGTCATCAGACCGTCACCGTTATATTTGTAGCTGACGGAAGTCTGATTGCGTGTCACATTGCTCAGCTGTTCGGCCTGGTTGTACGTGTAATCGATGTTGTCTTTGTGTGGCATCTGGATGCTGGATTGCAGCGTCAGTCGGTTGCCTTTGCCATCGTACGTGTACGTCTCTGCGCCTTCGGAGCTGGTGATGATGCGATCCAGTTCGTCGTACGTGAACGTACCGCTTGTCGTGCCGTCGCTGCGGCTGGTGATATCGAAGCGGCTTAAAGCGTCCCGCTTCGATCGGCGATTATCTCCGTTATCGTAGCCGTACGTGAAGACTTTGGTCAAGCCGCCGGCCGACTGCAGCAGCTTCGTCAGGCGTCCGAATCCGTCGTTCGTGTACGTCGTCGTGATCTGTCCGTTACCCAGTTTGGTCTGGTACAGCTGGGACGACTTGAGATAGTTCTCGTCGGATTGGGTCAGGCCGTCGCGGTACGTGTATTCGGCCTGCTTCGTGTTGTCGGTAAGAACTTGCGACAATTGATTGTCCGCATTGTAGATGTACGTCGTTGTCATGCCGAACGGGTCGGTCATGGTGTAAAAAGCTCGCTTAACGCGAGAAACCGGAATCACCAAGCCCGTAGGGATGTGCGATTCCGGTTTCTTGGCAGGCCGTTTTTGTAATACGTGTACGAGATCTGCTTGCCGTCCGGGTACACCATACGCTCCAGATTGTTGTCCAGCGTATAGAAATACTGGGTCGTGCCGGTCTCGTCGGTCATCGACTTGCGCAGACCGTTTTTGTAATACGTCGCTTGGCGCGGGAACCAAAATTCGCCATGCCCTAAGGGGTAAGCGATTTGCGGTTCCTCAGTCAGGCGATTCTGTTCGTCGTACTGATTGACGACGCTGATGCCGCCGCGCGTCGTGCCGCCGGTGATGTTGCTGTTGTTGTCGTACGTGTAGCTTTCTTTGCCGAGCACGGAGTCCGTTTTGGACAACCGGCGGCCCAGTTCGTCGTAGCCGTAGGCGATCTTGGTGAGATCCGGGAACACTTTTTCGGTCATCGCACCGAGCTTGTTGTACGAATATTTCGTGTTCATCAAGGTGCCGCCGGCACTCTGCGTCACGTTCTGCAGGCGGTGCAGCCCGTCGTTCGTGAAGCCGGTCGTGGCGCCTTTGCCGTCGGTGGAACTCATGGCGAACGGATCGCCGCCGACTTCGTACTGGTTGGTCGACTTGATGATGTTGCCTTTGTCATCTGTACGCGTCGTGCCGGTCGAGCGGCCTGTCGCCCTAACATAGGAACTGCAAATCATCTTGCCCAGAGGGATCGAAGATTTTCATTCCATACAAATTGTATTCTTAGCGCTCCTTAATGATTTTCGGCGTGCTGTTTTCCTTATCTTGTTGAATTAATATTCTTCAAGTCCAATTTGAACTTCAGTTACTTTAATTTTTTAATGGATGAGATAAATCTCGCTGCCTGCCTTGAATAAAAGTGAAGGATGAATATGAGAAAAGAAAACCACAGAATCGTTGCACTTCACTTTACAACCCTTCATGAGTATAGCTCCATAAAATTAATCTTCCTTTTTAAAATAAAACCTTTCAAAGAATTAATCTCTAGAAATTTCTCACTTCCATTAAAAAACTTTGCACTATCTATATTTAATCTACGAGAGAAGAAAGCAGCGTCTGCAATTCTCATTTTTCTAAAATCATCTTTTTCTTTTTTCAAAGTTACTCCTTCTAATTCAGTACCACATAGTCCATAACAAGGATCAATATAATCAGACATCGAAAGAAAAATTTTGTATATAAAATCTTTATTTTTATTTTGTATATATCCAGGAACACGATCTAATATATTATCACGATCTATAGTAAAACAGATTTGTTTCCATTCTCCGTCTTCTTCAACAATATTTAAATTACCCGATACTATATTTCCATTTATTTCAATTCCTAGAATAATAGAAGGTGAATAAAAGTCTGAGACCTTTGCAATTAGAGCCTTGATTCTGTTTAAATTCAATTTTTTATCAGTTATTGTTTCTTCAAAATTTTCAGACTCTCCAAAATCCCAAATAGGTCCATCAGTCCAGTAAGAACAATATCCTAAGAGATGAACATTGTAAGTCCATCCACATTCAAATAAAGCTGTCAAAGAATTTTCTAAAAGGACTTTTAGAGACTCATTACTTAAATAACACAAATTTATTTTCATACTCATATTTTTCCTCCATTTTTAAAACTAACTATTAAAACAGCCCATAATCAGATTACTGTAGAATTAATAATATGTCTTCTACAAGAAATCCGATTATGGGTCATCTGCAGCTTGACTTAATTTAAAAATTCAATACATTTTATTTCTTAAGTGGTAAGCCGTTTATATAATTAGCTGTTCCCTCCTTCTTTAAAGGAAATGTAGAAATCCAATTCCCATTATTTACAATGGCTACATTACCATCGTGTAACCAAAACTCAGACTTTCCAAGAGTTTTCCAATCACCAACTTTTATATTTTCCCCGGCATTATTAAGTACATCTTCTGTTATAGCTTTATATTTCATAACCCCTTCTTTGGAACGTGGCAGTTCATAATCGTCTACATGATCAGAAAATTTCTTGCCTATTTGCTTATCAGTGATTGTTGGTATTTGACAATCTATATTGTGAACCCAAATCCCCAACCCGCTCACAAAATACGTATGGAATCCTTCCACCGTCATATTGTAAACCGTCGTCTGACGCTGCTGGACTTCGATGGTTCCGACTTCTAAAGTCTTGCCGTCGCTTTGCTCCAACAGATCGCCGGACTTCAAGTCTTTGACAAACACCCAACCTTTGCCTACGACCCAGAACGGATGGTTGTACGTCGATTCGATCACCTGATCGCCGACATGGATGCTGTAGATCTCGTCCGTTTTGTGGTTAAAGGTCGCCGTGACCTGCTTGTACGTGACTTCGTCGGTGTTTTCGTCTTTGGACAAGACGTTGTCGCCAATTTTTACGTCTTCGATGTTTTTCTCGCCTTGATCGGTCTTGACTTTGGTCTCTGCCGTGAAACAGTTGCAGGCTTTGTTGACCGCTTTAGTTGTTTTCGAGGCTACCGTTCCTTCGTCGATCGCTTTCGTCGCCGCTGCTTTGGTTGCTCGAATAGTCGCACTCGGACTTGGGGCGACAGGAATGGCTATCGCCAAGACATCTGCTGCAACATAAGCTGCATTTTCCCAAGTTGGATCTTTCGCGAGTTTATACAGATCGTAACCGGTTGAAAGTAGATCGTAAATCGTATCCAAGAAGTGCCCGCTCGGATCCACATATTTCAGCGGATTATTCTCCACATACGTATATGGATTCAAACTGCTCGGCCGGTTCACATACCCTTCAAACGTATCCTCCTGAATAAACCGCCCGATGCTCGGATCGTACCAACGGCTTCTCAGATATTGCAGGCCCGTATCTTCGTCCCAGAACTCGCCCGAATAGCCGAACGGATTCTCGACTTGCACGTCCGCAGTTAGCGGATTGCCCCAGATGTCGTAGGTGTAGCTGTTCAGCGCGGTACCGTCGGCTTTGACCAGTCCGGTCACGTCGCCGTGGCCGTTATGCTGGTAGTACGCTTTCTGGTTGTCGAAGCGGATTAAAGCGTTCCGCTTCGACCGACGGCTCGCGTCTTCGCGGTAGATCAGCTGCGCGCCGCGCACATAGCGGGCTTTGAACGTGACGCTGCCGTCTGCGGCTACCGTACCTTCGGCAACGATATTCGCGCCGTCGTAGTAGTAGCGGGTCGTAGTCGCCTGTCCGTTTTTCGTGATGCTGCGTTCGGTCATCAGGCCGTCGCCGTTGTACTTGTAGCTTACCGAAGTCTGGTTGCGCGTAATTCCGCTCAGCTGTTCGGCCTGGTTGTACGTGTAATCGATATTGTCTTTGTGCGGCATCTGGATGCTGGATTGCAGCGTCAGGCGGTTGCCTTTGCCGTCGTACGTGTACGTCTCTTCGCCTTCGGAGCTGGTGATGATGCGATCCAGTTCGTCGTACGTGAACGTGCCGCTTGTCGTGCCGTCGCTGCGGCTGGTGATATCGAAGCGCGTTAAAACGTCCCGCTTCGATCGGCGATTATCTCCGTTATCGTAGCCGTACGTGAAGGCTTTGGTCAAGCCGCCGGCCGACTGCAGCAGATTTGTCAGGCGTCCGAATCCGTCGTTCGTGTACGTCGTCGTGATCTGTCCGTTGCCCAGTTTGGTCTGGTACAGCTGGGACGACTTGAGATAGTTCTCGTCGGATTGGGTCAGGCCGTCGCGGTACGTGTATTCGGCCTGCTTCGTGTTGTCCGTAAGCACTTGCGACAACTGGTTGTCGGCATTGTAGATATAAGTCGTCGTCATGCCGAACGGGTCGGTCATGGTGTAAAAAGCTCGCTCAACGCGAGAAACCGCAATCGCCAAGCCCGTAGGGATGTGCGATTCCGGTTTCCTGGCAGGCCATTTTTGTAATACGTGTACGAGATCTGCTTACCGTCCGGGTATACCATACGCTCCAGATTGTTGTCCAGTGTATAGAAATACTGGGTCGTGCCGGTCTCGTCGGTCATCGACTTGCGCAGACCGTTCTTGTAGTACGTCGCTTGGCGCGGGAACCAAAATTCGCCATGCCCTAAAGGGTACGCGATTTGCGGTTCCTCAGTCAGGCGATTCTGCTCGTCGTACTGATTGACGACGCTGATACCCCCGCGCGTCGTGCCGCCGGTGATGTTGCTGTTGTTGTCGTACGTGTAGCTTTCTTTGCCGAGCACGGAGTCCGTTTTGGACAACCGGCGGCCCAGTTCGTCATAGCCGTAGGCGATCTTGGTGAGATCCGGGAACACTTTTTCGGTCATCGCGCCGAGCTTGTTGTACGAATATTTCGTGTTCATCGACGTGCCGCCGGCACTCTGCGTCACGTTCTGCAGGCGGTGCAGTCCGTCGTTTGTGAAGCCGGTCGTGGCGCCTTTGCCGTCGGTGGAACTCATGGCGAACGGATCGCCGCCGACTTCGTACTGGTTGGTTGATGTGATCACATTTCCCTTTTCATCAGTACGTGTTGTACCCGTATCACGGCCGATTTCATCGGTTTGCGTAGTCACTTTTTCACCGTAATCGGTTGTCGTTGTACTCTGATTCAATGCTGCGTTATGCGCATATCCCGTGACGCGTCCTGCTGCCGAGATCGTTTCTTTGACCTCGCCGTTGGCATCGTACGTGTAGCTCGTCTTATGGCCTTCGCCGTCCGTCGTGTAATCCAGTTCGCCCAGATCGTTGTAGTGATTGGACTGAAGCGTGTAGAACGCGACGTTGTTATTGTTGTCTTTGCGTTTGAGTTCAACTGCGGAAGGACGGCCGAGACCGTCGTAGATCTCTTTGCTTTCTTTGCCTTCTTCGTCCACCGTGTAGAATTGGCCGATCTGGCCGATGGTGCTGTACGAGAACGCAGTGGTCGACGTTGCGCGCGTGCCGTCCGCTGCAGCGGGGCGCGTTACTTTGGTGATCCGGCCCACGTTGTCGTATTCGTACGCTTCGTCGGAACCGGCGGGAGCGCCTTTGGCTACGGCGTTGCCGTCGAAGTGTTTGAGTACGCGGCCGGTCGGCAGATCGTATTCGTAGCGTTCTTCGATGGTTTTCGGCGTGCCGTTTTCCGTCACTTTTTGCTTGATCGCAGTCGGATAGGCGTTTTTGACGGCTGCGCCGTATTCGATATCCGTCTGCTGGGTCTTGTCGTCTTCCAGCTGCTGCACGGTCTGCGTCAGGTTGCCGTAGGCATCGTGCTGGTAGGTCATCTGCAGCAGGCTGGCCTGGCCGCTCTCGTCGGCGTAGTTCTGCGCGGTCTGCGTAATATGCGGCAGCGCCGGATCGGCGGTGTGCGAGATATCGTCGGTGATGACGCCCGATACGGTATTACGCTCGCTCAGCGCAAGTCCCGGGTACGTCGCCGAATACGAATAGCTGCCGATATGACCCAGCGGATTCGTGTAGGTCAGTACGTTGCCGTATTGGTCGTACGTGTACGCATGGACTTTATTGCCGGTCTTCTCCGGCTTCTGCGTGTAGTCCGTATCGGTCTCGGTGATCCGCACGGCCAACTGCTGATCCGGATCGTAGACGGTGTCGATCTGCTTCTTGTATTCGCCCGTTTTCTCGCGCGTTTCCTTGACCGCGAGGTGATCGGCGTTCAGGACGGTCGTCTCGACGATCTTCTCGTTGGAAGGAACGGCTGCTCCACCGTTCGGATTGATGATCGTCGTACGCTTGATCGTAGATGACGTCTGCGCCGGATCGGAGAAGTCCGTGGCATCGGTGTAGTCGTAAGCGACAAAGTTCTTTTTCTTCGTTCCGTTATCTTTCATCGAATCATAGCGCTTTTTCACTCTGTAATAATCCAGCGTACCGGCTTCGCCGAGACGTTTGGTCGTTTTGTCGTATTCGTAAATCGTGCCCGCACCTGTTGGGTAAGTGACGGCATTCAGCCCGGAGTAGATCGTAGAGGAGGCACTCGCCCCGCCGGGTCCGTCGGCGTCGAGGCTGGCGCTCTGCTTCTCGTAGCCATACGAAGTCGTCTCGCCGTTCTCGTTGACCGCGGAAGTGAGATTGCGCTTTTTGTTCGTGTCGCTGATCAGTTTTTTGTTAAAAACGAGCGATTTGCCTGCATACCCGACCGTCACGGAATCGGATCTGTAGGAGAACTTGATCTCGCGGTTCAGCGTGTCGATAACCCGGCTGATCATCGGGTAGGCGTTCTGGTCGTTAACGGCTATCTTGGCGTATTCGACCAGAATCACGTTGCCGTAAGCGTCCTTCGTGCCGATCCAGCGGCCTTCCGCATTGAACAGCGACTGCGTGCCGAGCGTGTCGGTCAGCGAGTACGCGGCCGTGGCGGTTACCGTTTTGCCGGCGGCGTCCTGCGTGGAGATCACGGTCGTCGCAGGCGCGAACTTCACGTCCTGCAGCGGATAATCGACCAGTCCCTGACCGTCCGCGGCGATCTGATACACCGTTCCGTCGGCAAAGTGCAGATAGCGCTGGTCGCCCCGCAGTTCGACGGACGGGAAAGCCCAGGTCCAGCCGACGCCGAGGTTCGACGTGCGTTCGTTGTATGTATAGTATTCGTTGTCGTTCGTGTACACCGTCTGGCCGGAAGCGTTCGTCGTCTGCGCGATCTTCGGCTCCCAGATGTAGGCGGTATTGCTCTCATACAGCCGTCCCAGCGTAAAGTCCAGCCCGCCGCGGCCCGGCAGGCTAAAGTCGGTCTCCATGCGGGTCAGCGAGCCGCTGGCATCGGAGATGTTCTCGCCTTCGGCAGCGCCGCTGTAAGGCGTGTTCGCCGCGATCTCGTACATGGACTGCGGGGCGAACCCGTTATTGAAAGCGACGTTCGACAGCGCCGATACGGCGGCACGGGACGCGGCAGAAGCGGCCGGAGCCGCCTGCGCGCGATTGGGAGCGGCGATCGGCGGCAGCAGCAGGGCTGCGACGAGCGCGGCGTTAAGGACTTTGAAAAATGGTTTTTTCACGAACGATTTCCCCTCGATTCTCTATTTTGGTGTACTCAGAAGCCCTGAACGTATTCTCTTTTGATCAGGTTGCCGTTGGTGTCGTACGTGAAGTTGATCCGTTCGCCGGACGAGAACAGGATGTATTGGAGTCGGCTCTGGTCGTCGTAGAAATACTGGAACTGCATCGGCGTGCCGGCCGCGCTGAGCGTGCTGACCGCGTCGCCTCCGTGGCGGATATGCAGCTGCGGCGCTTCCGCAAACGATGTCGGCTCGCCGGCGCTGTCGATCTGCACGCCGTAGTTCGGCTGCTCGTCGGTCAACCAGCGCGTAATCAGGTCGGGATCGAGGTCGATCCGCGGCTGCCCGGATTCGTCGGTGCGAAGCTTGCCGTAGCTGGCTCCGTCGGCGCGCAGCGCCGTTCTCGGCTGCTCGTCGGAAGTCAGCGTCGCTTCGTTCCACGGTTCCACGGCGCGCAGCACGCGCAGCGTGTCGGGATTGCCGGCTTCGCCGCCTGTGGCGCTCGTCAGATATGCTTCGCGAATGGCCGCGTCTTCCGGCAGGCCGGACAGATCGAACTGGAGATACGTGCGGCGATCCAACGGCTTAGGCGCGGAGCGGGCGAACGTTCTCATCCCGGCGGAAGCTTCGGCAGATTCCGACGGTTCGGCCGTGACGGTCGCCGTCTGCGCGGTCGTCTGCAGCATGATGCCGGTATGCAGTTCTACCGGGTACGCGAGATCGCGGTGATCCGCCTCCACGTCGAGATAGCGGACTCCGCTTTCTTCGCGCAGCGTCTGCCGCGCTTCGCGGCGCTGTCCGTTCGCGTCGGTCAACCAGGCCGGCGATACGGCCAGGCTGCCGCTCGTCAGATCGGCGCCGAGCGGGCCCTGCACTTCGAAACGGAACGTCGCAGGCGCGTCGGCGGAAGCTAGGTTCAGCGTCTGTTCAACGCCTGAAGCGGCAAGCGCCAGATTCGCGTCGGTAGAGTTCCAGACGTTGGCGTAGCTCAGTTGGCCGGAAGCGGATTGGGACACGTCTGCCTGCGCATCCTGCGCGCCGACCGGAACAAGGCCGACGGTGCTGCCGTTTGCGCCGAGCGAAAAGCCTTGTGCGTAAGCGTTATGTAGGCTCGGCGTGTAAGGCACGGTCGCCGAGGTGTAACCGGCTTCGGCAGACGGAGCGGCGGGAGCGGACGACGGTTCGGCGGCCGGAGCCTGCGGTTCTTCGGCGGCGGGAGCCGGCTTGTCTTCGGCAGGCTGCGGAGCGGCTGGCGTCTCGGCGGCCGGTTCGTCAGCGGACGGCGCGGGCTGCGCAGGCGTTTCCTTCGCCGGCTCGGCGGACGGTGCTTCGGCAGCCGGTTCCGCGAGCGAAGCGGAAGACAGCGAGCGGAGTGCAGACGCTTCCGGCTTGGCTGCATCAGATGCAGCTTCAGGCGCTGCGGCTGGGCTGTCGGCGGTCGGCGTTGATTCGGTCGGCGTCGATTCGCTTTCCGTCGATTCGGCCGGCTGCGAGTCGGCGTCGGCCGGAACGTCGGCGGTCGGCGCGCTTTCTTTTTCCGGCAAAACCTCTTCCAACGTCAGCGACAGGCGGATGTCCTGATAATCGCCGTTGTCGTCCCGGTAATGCAGCGGAGCGGCAGACAATACCGTCTCCCGGCTGTTGTCGCTCATGAGGTACTCTTTGCTGTACAGCGTGCGGTCGGCCGTTTCTTCGCTGACCACTTCGGCCGGCGTTTCGATAAAAGCGGCTGCCGCTTTGTCGTTCTTGATCTGCGTCTCGTCCGGCGCCTTGGCCGGTTCGGGATCGGCCAGAGCGGAATGAGGCACGACCTGCGCTCCAAGCGAGGAGACGAGCAGGGTGGACAGAAGCCATTTTTGTTTTGCGCGCATGTGCGATGTTCCTCCAATTCCGATAAACGGTTGATTGCCCGGGATACCCGAGCGACGTACTGACCTTTACGACTAGTGACCCAAGACTAAACTACTTCAAATTTGAAACTAAAGACCCGGCTTTAAACTGTTTATTGTGCCAAGCAAGAGATAAATAAATAATTTGTTACAGGACTAAACAGAATAATATCCTTTTATTTTTATATAAAACTTATTATTTCCATTTCATTTTGGTAAGGGAGTGACCAAAAGTCCCGATATTATTGAACGTAAAAGACCGAGTTAGCATAATTTTTGCAAAAGATTACGCCAAATTTTTACAGTGGAAAAAGAGTAGGAAGTGCGTGGGATTTTACGGTTTGCGCAGCGGACTCGGTTTGTGGAGGCATAGGGCTGGCTCGGTATTCGTACGGGAGGATGGAGGACGAGGCCGAGGGCGAGTCGGGAATAGAGGATGAGAAATTTGGATCAGAGATCGGAAATGGACGACGAAAAATTGGAATCAAGGATTGGAGGTTAAAATCAGAGGTTGGAGGTTAGAAATCAGAGATTGGAAATGGAAAATTGGAGATTAACGGCGTGAGTACACTTATTTCGGCTAAAAAAGGGACAGGATCGCAAATAGCTGCGCAGATGCAGTTATTTTGCGGAGAACAGCGGGTTTTGGTGAAGGTATGGGAAAATAACTGCTCTCTCGCAGTTATTGCGTATTAGACGGGCGAATATAGGGAAATAACGGTCGTCACGCAGTTATTTCGTCTAAGGCGGATAACTATGGGGAAAAGAAGGTCGTTACGCAGCTGTTCGGGAAGGCACGGGCGAAACGGCGAAGTTTGCGTGCCGATTTTTTCCGAATTCCGACTTCTTAGGCAAGGGAACGCATCGGATTTTCATGCAAAAAAGCCCTCTACGCAAGCAGCGAAACGCTGCTGACGTAGAGGGCTTGATCGGTATTATTGCGCCGCGGCATCCATGCGGATATCGTAGCTTTGTCCGTCGACGGTCACTCCGTCGACCGGAGAACCGAGCGGACTCGCGATCCGGTACACGGCCGTGTACGGATAGTCCGCCGGGTCCGCCGCTTCGTAGGCGGACCCGCTTCCCGCTTCGGCCTCTTCGCCGGCCGAAGCGTCCGTGCCCGAACCGGCGGCATCCGCGCCGGTTCCCGGTTCGGCGCCGGAGTCCGGGTCTCCGGCAGAATCGGTTCCGGACTCCGTACCGGAACCTTCGCCGGCCGCCGATGCGGCGGCCGGGTCAGCGCCGGTCGTATCGTCGGCGCCCTCACCGGCGGCGCCGGCCCCTCCTTCGGTGCCGGCTGTACCCGCCGCTTCGTCCGTGCCCGCCGTCGTACCGGCGTCTCCGGCCGTGCCGGAACTTCCGGCGTTTGCACCGCCGGCCGCATCACCGGCGGTCCCGGCGCTCTCGTCGCCGCTGCCGCCGCTTGTCCCGGCGGCAGCCCCATCGGCGCCGTCTGTGCCGGCCGCACCGTCCGTGCCGTCTACACCGGCCGCGCCGTCTGCACCGGCTGCACCATCCGTACCGGCCGCACCGTCCGTGCCGTCTGCACCGGCCGCCCCATCCGTACCGTCTGCCGGTTCACCCGCGGCTGGGTCTTCCGTCCCGGTCGCTCCTTCGATCGGATCGGGATCGGCACCCTGCTCCAGCTTGGGAGCCGCGACCGGAACGCTCTCGTTGTTCCGCAGTTTCAGCGTAAATCCGGGCGGAGCCGCCGCAAAAGCATCCCGCTCCTCCGCCGTCCGGAAGCGGAATTCGACCGACTGCCCGTCGGACGGCGCAAACACCAGCATCGCCGGTCCGCCGTTATCGCCCGCGTCCGGCGTGTCCGTGCCGGTCTCGACCGGCGGCACCGCCGCCGTTTGTTCCGGCGTCTGGGCGGCTTGTTCCGATCCGCCCAATACGCCGGTCGCGTACAGCACGCCGACGGTTCCGCCGCCGACGATCAGCAGGGCGAGCACGCCCATGAGCATGAGCGCGAGGCCGCGGTTTTTGCGCATCCAGCGCACGAGCGGCGAAGCCTGCTGTGCCTGGATTTTGCGGTAGACGGCCGCGAGCGGCGTCGGCGCATTGTCAAAATAATCGCGCCGGTTGTTCTTGTCCTTGAACGCTTCGCGGTCATGCGCGGTAAAATAATGCACGATCGCGGCTTCATACGCCGGATTCAGCTTGCGCCCTTCGGCGTACGGCTCCTGCGAAGCCGACCACTTGAAGAAGCGGTACACCGCTTCGCGGCCGCCGGACGCGGACGAATTGATCCGCACCGCGTCGACCAGGCGGCGGTAATCGACGTCTTCCCCGCCTCCGCTCAGGCTGCGCGAGAACGCCGGCATGAGGCGGCCGTAGCGGCCGGCCGCGATCTCGGCGGGCAGCAGGCGCCGGCCGAGCTTCTGCACTTCGTCGGTCTCCCGCATGCTGAGCCCGTCCAGCAGGCCGGCATCCGGGCGCTCCAGCGTGAACCACAGGTAAGCGGCGCGCAGCGCGGCATACCGGTCGGTTCCGCGCGGACCGCGCACTTTCCGGGTGCGTTCTTCTTCGCTTTCCCCTTCGAACAGGAAGCCGAGTCCGGTCACCTGCTGCAGCGTGACTTTTTCCCATTCCCATTCGTCGAGCAGATGTTGGATCGCTTCTTCGGCCAGCGCGATACAGAGCGGATGCTTCATCAGCTCTTCGCCCGTGCCGTCCATCAGGTTGGCGGTCGGATTGCCGTCGCCGCGCAGCGTCTCGATCACGCCGCCGACGGCGGAGACCGGCTCGCCCGAGCGCCGCAGCTTGCTGCCGAGCACCCGCAGCGACGAATCGCAGAAATGCTCGTTGTTCAGCAGGCCCGGATGGTCGTCGGACCATTTCTGCACGATTCGCACGACCATCGCCGCATCGGCCGCCGCTTCCAGCTTGCGGTCCAGATACGGCTCGAACAGCATCGCCGCCAGCTGGCGGTTGCCGATCAGCGTCGAGAAAAACGTGTCCGCAAGTTCCGGATCGCTCTCGATCACGCCGTAATACGCCATGCCGCCGTCTTTGCGCTTCTGGCGCGTCACCATCGGCATCAGCGTCAGCAGATACCGCAGCACGAGCGCGCCCGCGCCTTTGCCGCCGACCCGGAAATACGCCACGATATCGCGCACCAGTTCCGGTTCGGGGATGCGCCCGGCCATCAGGTCTTCCAGCTCGCGGTCGAGCCGGCTGCCCAGCAGGTCGAACATCCGCGCGTGCAGGCGCGATTCGCCGGGGCGGCGAACCCAGCCGAGCAGCAGGTTCAGAATGCCCCGCCTATCCTGCTCGTACGGCGTCTCATCGCCTTCCTCGATCCGGAACAGCCGGGACAATTCCAGATACCGTTCGGGATTCAGCGCATCCGGCGTGCTGCCGAGCGCTTCGTCCGCGAACGAGTAGAACCTCTCCAGCCGCTGCGGATCGCGCAGGCCGTCATGCAGAAATTCCGCCAGTTCCTGCAAGCTTCCGCCTTCGGCCGCGTTGACGATACGCCCGCGCGAAAAGTCGAACAGGAAGTCTTTCTCGATATTCCGGTCGCCCGGACGCATCGAGCCTTGTTCCACGAACGTCAGATGGACGCCTTTGCGGCTGTGCGGCTCGCGCGAATACGTCACGAAGCCGAGCGCCCGGCGGAATTCCGGCGGCAGCGCGGCGTACAGCACTTCAAGCAGCCGCAGCGCGCGGGCGCTCAGTTCCGAGACCGGCGCGTTCAGCGTCACGTACGTTTTGCGCCGTCCGCCGACCGATTCCATCACGGCGAGCAGCAGGCGCTTGAACGACGACGGATCGAGGCCGATCTCGTCCAGCTTGTCCGGTCCGGTCTTCGGCTGCGGCCGGTCGGCCCGCATCGGCAGGGCGTCAAGTTCCGGCAGCTCCGCGCCGCGCTGTCCTTCTTCGGCCGGTTCTTCGGCGGCGGACACGTAATCGGCGTACAGAAAATTCATGTAGTCCGACGCCAGCGCGTCCGCCCGTTCCGACGGAATGACATAGTTATGGGTGAAAAAAGTGCTGCGCAGTCCTGTAAAATCCGCGGATTTGTACAGGCTGCGTCCCAGCACGACATCGCCGTTCTCAAGCTGCACCAGATGCACCGAATCCGGGTAGGCGGACTCTTCCTTGACGCCGGAAGCGTTCAGTTCGGCCGGCGCGTCGTAGGCGCAGAGCGGGTGCAGCGTTTTTTTGACGAACGAATCATCCAGGCCTTCCGTCCGCGCGATCGTGTCGTAGCCTTCCGTATCCCGGAAAATGCCGCTCCGCGCGCGCGTATAGAGCTGCTGGCCGATTTTTTTGGAGGAGAATGGGCTCAACGTTTATTCTCTCCCCTCGATATAATTCAGCTTGTGCAGCAGCCAGATAAACGGTTCGTCGACCCGGATCGGGCTGACGACGCCCTGAATCTTCTGGTCCACCGGGTTGCTGCCGAGCGCCGACACCGCGAAATACCCGGTCTCGTTGAAGTAGACGTCCATCGTGCCTTTGAACGGACGGTCCACTTTTTCGATAAAGCGCCGCACTTCGCCGTCGATATTGCCAAATTCGGTCAGATCGAAATAGTCATGGTGCTCCATGTTGTTAAACACATTGCTGTTGGGACGTATGTAGTCGCCGTCTTCGTCCGCCAGCGCGCGCAGCATATCGCTTTTGGTGAGCACGACCGCTGTCGGAATGTCCGTTTTGCCTTTTTCCTGATGCGAGATGAAGTCGCTGAACATCGTCAAGACCACGTCGCGCGGCTCGTCGTAGCGGTTCGTCCACTCGCCCGGCTTGTCGCCCAGCATGATCCGGATCCGCTCGCGGATCGAACGGATCTGCAGCGGATCGACCATGAACAGGATGCCGGCGGAGTTGCGAATATGCCGACCGTGCAGGTTCATGTATTCTTCGTCCACCATACCTTCGCCCGCCACGTCGAAAAAGACGAGCGTCAGCGGAGGTTTTTTCTCGTCCTTGAACACGAATTGGAAAATGAACGGTTCCTGCATCCGCTCTTTTTGCGTGGACGCGAGCAGGTCGCCGCGTTCGAACAGCGGTTCTTCGTAGTTCATGCGGAACTTGCGGCTGATCTCCGCGTTCAGCGGCATGCAGGCGGCGTCGAACCGGTCGGCCGTCGTCTGCTGGAGCGTATGGATCAGCGACGTCATATAGACGGATTTGCCGACCTGCGACGCGCCGACGATCGAGATGATGTTGCTCGGCACTTTGCCCGCCGTTACCGGCAGTTCGTTGTGGCAGTGCGGACAGAGCCGTCTGCGCGTCGTCTCGCCGTAGCGGTCCGTCAGCGAAGTGAGGACGTTGTCCGTGTAGGTGCGATGTTCCGGCAAAATATCTTGCGGATTCAGGATCGCTTCCATATCGTACACCGTATCGAGGCCGAAGCGCTCCCGGTACCGGTTCAGCGGCGCGTCTTCGCGCAGCGCGAAATCTTCGTCGTCTTCGCGATGGTGCGAAGCGCGGAAGACGACTTCCTCCGGCGAAAATTTGCTGAAGCAGTACGGACAGACGATGTCGTAAAAGAGCGGTCTCGGCTGCTCCTGCGGCTTTCTTTTGAATCGGCTAAAAAAGCTCATCCCGTTTCCCCTTTGCTTATGAAATGAATGTCCAATTTCCGGCTGGCGCAGCCCACTTACTCCGGCACCAACTCGTACAGCTGGCCGTACCTTTTTCCATCGGTAAAAAAAACGCGGACAAAATCGTTTTTGCCCACTTCGATCTCCGGCAGGCCGGTGCGCCCGGCCGGAAACGGCGCGCTGAACGGATAGACCGTGCCGTCCTGCGGACCGACCGGATAGCCGCCGCTTTTCTTGACGTAGCAGAGCACGTTCTCATCCAGCGGCACTTCGCAGGAGATCTCGATCCGGACCGTTTTGTAAGCGCGGAACAGCGCCTTTCTCTCCCGGACGGAGTAGCGGATCTTCGCGCGCCCGGCCGGCGTCTCGACGAGGTTCGAGCCGTCCGGTTGACGGACCAGCACCGGCTCGCCGGAGCCCGGAAGCGCGGCATACACCATGTACACAAAACGCCCGATGCCGTCCAGACGATCCCGGTACCCGGCCGCGGCTTTGTATTCCTCGCGCGTGTACAGCTTCAGTCCCGACGCGTCGAAGCCTCCGCCGGGCCCGAAGTCCGCCGGCGAGCCGCCGCCCGCCTGTTCCGCATCGAGCGCCCGGCGTCCGATATAGACCGAATCCGTACCGGACGGCCACTGCCATTGCAGTGTGCAGACGTCGCCGCTGACGCGGCGCGTCAATTCGCGGATGACCGGCGAGTCCGGACCCGCTTCGATAAAGCGCATCCCGGATTCCCCCTTTCTTGACCGAATAAGCCGTTTGAGGCGACCGAAATCCCGGCGCCGTCCCGACTTTTTTCTCATTCTTCACAGCTTCTCCCAGTATAACACAGCCGCCTGCCCGCGGCCCCCGTCCACAGCCGGGGAATACGCGTCATCCGGCGACGCGATCGAAGCAAACAGGCGGCCCGCACCCCTTTCGGATGACTCGGCCGCCTGCTTGATGACTCTGAAATACTGTCTGTCTTGAATTCTTTTCTGCTTGGACCTTGCTTGGACCTTGCTTGAATCTTCCTTGAATCTTCGTCCGTTACTTCGCCTGTCCCTGACGCAGCAGTCCCGGAATCGTCGATTCGAACGAAGGGAACGCGTAGACCAACTGATCGGCCTGCTCGGCGGACAGCTTCAGCGCGATGATCGGGGTCAGCGCATTGACGATGTCCAGCGCTTCGCGGCTGTAAGCGGCCGCTCCGGCAAGCTTGCCGTCCCGGTCGAACACCAGCGTCAGATGCGCGTCGGTATCGCCGCGTCCCTGGAAGTCCCACTGCTTGCCGAGTTCGACCGGCTTCACGGTGTACTGCCCGGACTGCTCCGCTTCTTCCGGCGAGACGCCGATCTGCGAAATTCTCGGCAGCGTAAAAGCGATCGTGGCGATCGGCGGATACTCGATCGGCGCGTCGATCGTGCCCGACAGCAGAGCGCCCAGATACTTCGCTTCGAATACGGAAGTCGGCGTCAGGCGCGGCTGCTTTTTGTCGAGCACGTCGCCGCTTGCGTAAATGTTCGGCTGCGACGTGCGCAGGTAGCGGTCGACGACGATGCCTTTTTGCGTATAATTGACGCCTGCCGCTTCCAGTCCCAACAGATCCGTGTTCGGAATGCGGCCTGTCGCGTTAATGACGAGATCGGCAGGCAGCGCAAGTCCTTTTTCCGTGGTGAGCACGTACTCTTCGCCCTGACGCGCAAGGCCCGACGCCCGGTCTTCGAAATGGAACACGACGCCGTCGCCCTGCATTTTCTCGATCAGGCGGCTTGCATACGGCTGATGGAATCCGTCAAGCGCGCGGTTCGACGTCTGCACGACTTCGACGTGTGCGCCCGCTTTGGACGCGATCGACGCCAGCTCCATCGCCACGTAGCCCGCCCCGATCAGCACGATGCGCTTGGGCAGCTCCGGCAGATACAGGAAATCGTCGCTCGTCTTCAGCAGTTCGCTGCCCGGAATGTCCAGCGCCGCGGGACGCTGGCCGGCCGCGATGACGATCGTCTCCGCCGAGTAAGGCACGCCGTCGACTTCGACCGTACGCGAATCGGCAAACTTCGCTTCGCCGTGCAAGATCGTCACGCCCGCACCCGTCAGCATCTCTTCCACCTTGTCCGGCAGCGGATCGAGAATCGAATTTTTGTGCGCCATCAGCTTGGACCAGTCGAGGGTAAACGAACTTTCCAGACCGTTCCCGCCGTACAGCTGCGCATCTTCCATCACTTTGATCGGGCTGTCCAGAATGATCTTCGGGTTGCAGCCGTAGCTCGTGCAGACGCCCGCGATTTTGTGGCGCTCGACCACGGCGATTTTGCGTCCCATCGCGGCAAGCGGCAGCGCCGCGTTCCAGGCCGCCTGGCCGCTGCCGATAAACAAAATGTCGAACGATTGGGTCGGGGATTGAGTCATGATTTTTACTTCCTCTCCGGTTGGGGTATATGATTTCGGTCGTATACTATTGAATCACTCGAAATATATTTACCCGTCCAACCCTACCGTCAACCGCCGGGCGTTCGCGCCTAAGTGTGTTCGTCCCTCTGCCGGCTTTCTTTTTTTAAAAACCGCTGCTGCGATCGCCCGGACGTTTGCCCAGGCCCGCGGAAGGATTCGTCGTGCCCAGACCTTTGCGGCCGCGTTCGCGGCGCTGCGGTTCGCTGACCGGCACGACCAGCGTGAACAGCGCGATGATCGTCGCCAAAGCCAGCACCGCCAGCAGCCGCACGGATGAATGGCCGAGCGTATCGCCCTGCAGGCCGAACTCCAGAATCAAGCCTGCGACCAGACCCGCCACGGCGCCGCCGATCCCGAAGCTTTTGGCCAGAAAACGGTTGTCGAACAGAATGCCGAGCGCAAGCCCCAGCGCCGCCCCGATCAGCAGGATCAGCGCGATATGCAGCACCTGCAAATACGTGCTGCCCGCCGGAGCCCCCGTGCGTTCGGTCAGCAGCGTATGGTCGTCGAGATTGCGGTAAATGTCCTGGAACGCCAGCGAGATCTGGTTGGCGTTGGCGACGTCGGTGTAGGTGCCGCCGGTGCTGTCCGCAACATCGCGCAGCAGGGCAAAGTCGGCTTTTTCTTCCGTACCGAGCCCAAGCGTATTGACCGGTACCCGCTCGCTGCGATAATCGTTCAACACGGCGTCCACTTCGGTTTCGGTAACGCCGTCCGAGAGCAGAATGACCATCGAGCCGCTGCCCGAGTCTCCCTGCTCACGGATCTGCTTCATGGTTTCCGTCAAAGCTTCCGCAATGTTCGTTCCGTAAATCGCGTCTTCGATTCCGTCGATTTTGGCGTAGACCTGCTGTTTCTCCGCTGCGGTAGCGACCGAAGTAAACGGCTGGATCAGCTGCGGTACATTGTCAAAAGTAATGACCGCCACTCGCTTCTCGGCATCCATGCGCTCGATCAGATCTTTGGAAGCCGCAAACCGCTGGTTACCCGGATCGGTCGTCAGCATGCTCTCCGAATTGTCGATCACCAGCACGATATCGTTGATACGCTTCGCTCCGCCCAGATCCAGTTCGTACACGAACTCGAACAGCGAACCCAGTGCCAGAAAAGCCGCCAGCGTCACCGGAACGAGCATTTTCCACGACAAGCCCGCGTAGCGCTCCCTCCACGAACGTCCGTTCAGCTTCGGCGAGATCATCTCCGCGACCAGACAGCCAAGCCCTATGCAAAAAGCAAGGATCGCAAAATAAATGCCGACCAGCAAAATGCTGGACATTTCTCCTTCGTACCGGCTCAGCAGCCATTCCCCGATCGCGAAGCCGACTCCCCCGCCGACCAGTGCCAACAGCAGCAGAAGCCAATTGATTTTTCGCTGCATCTTTCCCACTCCCTTCTTATGCCGCAAACTCTCCCGCAACTTCATCCAATATGCCGCAACTTTATCCAATACCCGTTCGGGCAAATGGATAAGTTCCGGGTGGCGCAGCCACATAGGCCTCGCCGTTTGCGCTTTTTCTCTTTCTCTCTACTCTCTACTCTCTACTCTTTGCCCCTTGCAGCGCCGTGAAACGGCGTCTTGCATTCGGTCAGGTGGGAAATAACTGCTCAAATCCAGCTATTCACTTCCTCTACGTCTCACAAGCGCGAATAATTGCGAGAATCCAGCTATTTCGCTCTCATTTGCCGAAAAAAGCTCAAATCCGCCCAATTAGCTAGATTTAAGCAGCTAATCGATCTTAGTCGGCTAAAAGGAGTAGATTAGCTGGATTTGTGCAGCTATTTGTTTTCTTGCGGCGACCTGCGAAGAAACGGCTGTTAAAACCCGGTAGGTCTATAAGCCAGCTGCTTGCCTTTCTAACTGGACGCCTGTATGAAAATCAATCTGGCGTCTGCATGAAAATAGTTGCGACACGACAACTAATTCCTTCTCGCCGACGTCTCCGCAAAAATAGCTGCTTGAATACAACTATTTCCTTCAGATCCGCCGAAAAAGACTTCTATCCAGCAAATTAAATGTCGCAGCGCAGCTATTTGGCTCCAAACAGTCGAAATGCGCAAAATAACTGCTTTCCTGCACTTATTTTGCGCCTTCCTTTGCACATATAGCGACTTCACGACGTAGAATGTCCCATTAAAAGCAGATCGGTCGGCGATAATCGGTAAGGCGCAATCGTTCGGCTCGAAGCTCGCCTTTTCCGCCCCAGACCGACCCTAACCGACCCTAGCCGACCCTAACCAACCCTAAACCTCCGCTCAAATCTCCGGCAGGCGCTCGGAATCAATCGCGTGGAACAGGTAGCCTGCTTTTACGTAAGCGTCGTAATAGACGCGGCCGTTACGGTAGTACATCAAATCTTCGATATGGAAGCCGCCCATCAGGTTCAGCTTCTCGACGCCGTCGCTGCGGCGTTCGTGGACGTAGCCGACGCGGTAGATCCGCGACGTCTCTTCCTCGTTCAGCGCATAGCGCATGAATTCGCCGTTGCCGTCGCCGAAAAAATACTTTTCTTCGTGGCGGTGTTCCTGGGTGTAGTCGAACAGCCGCAGGTTGATCGCCGCGCGTTCTTCCAGCTTCCGGTAGAGGATGCGGAACAAATCTTCCTTGGTCATCGTCTCGCGGTTCTCGTATTCGACGGCGACGTTCGCGCGGCGCAGCAGTTCCTGCTCGTAGGTCTGTACGAGCGGTTCCGCGCCCAGCAGCTCGCGGGTGCACAGCTCCGCCAGCCGCTGAAGCAGCCGGTGCTCGCCCGCGCTCATTCCCGCGTCCGGCCCCGCGCCCGTTCCGGCCGCCCCGGCCCCGTCCTCCGGACGGTCCGCGATCAGCGCGGCGAGGTCGCCGAGGCGGCGCTCCTCGAAGTAATGGTCGCGGCCGCGGCGGTCTTCCGCGTCGCGCATCAGGCCGTCGACGACGCGCTCGTAATACGGCATCAGGTTCTGGCCGATGTAATCGTCGGCGCTGCGGGCGCTGTATTCCGCGGCGCGGCGCAGCCGTTCTTCCAGCTGCTCCACGCGGCGAATCATCGCCTTATAGCGCACATGCAGCTCGGACAGCGCGTCTTCGTAGCGCCGGTACAGCTCGATCTCCATCTCCAGGCGCAGGATGCGCAGCTTGAGGCCGTAGACGTGCTCGAAGAAGTAGCGGACGAAGTTGCGCACGTTCTGGCTGTCGCGCAGCAGCGCCTTTTTGTGCGGCTGCTCTTCGACGAGACCGCCGTAGAGCCGGTCCAGCTCTTCGCGGGCGCCTTCGCGCTCCAGCATCGCTTCGCGCATCTGCGCAAGCAGCGCCGTCGGCGCGGCGTTCGCGGATTCCGACGAATCGCTCCAGGCGGCGATCCGGTACAGCCCGTGCCGCGCGTCTTCCGCCGCGGCCTGCTCGGCATACTGCCGCAGGCCCCGGCCGATATCGGCTTCGGCCAGGCGCCGCTGCGCTTCCGCCTCGAAATTGCCGCGGAAAAAGCTCTCCGCGGCCGAGCCGAACAGCGTCTCTTCCGCTTCCGCCAGCGTCAGGCGCCGAATCGACGAGTACGACGCGGACGAACTCATGATGCCGTTCATGTCCTCAAGCCGGCCTTCGTCCGGCGCGAGGCGTTCCGCCCGCTCGCGCATATGCGGGCGGTCCAGTTCGAGGCGCGACAGCTGCTCGGCCGCCGGCGTCTCGGGAATCTCCCGCATGCGGCGGTTCAGGCCGCGCGCGAAATGGTACAGCACGGCCAGCGCGATCGAGCGGTCCGGCCGGGTTACCCGGGCGAAGCCGCCGGAAGCGAGGCCGCGGCGGCCGGACTCGTCCGACAAGCCGCTTTTGAACGACGAATTGTTGTACTGGCCGGCGCCGGTCTTCAGCCCTTCCAGCGGCTGCTCTTCCAGAGCCGCGGCGCTGCCCGGCGCCCCGTGGTCGCGGCGGCGGTTCTTGAGCAGATGCGCGTGGCAGATGATCTCGTATCCACCGCGCAGGCCGCCCGGCGCGGCGATGCCGCGCTCGTTTTTGTCCGACAGCAGGTAGACGAGATCGAACAGCGGCGACGGCGCGTGGTTCACGTCGATCGTCAGCCGGTTCTCGGTCACTTGAAGCGGCGCGGAGAATGCGTATTCCGGACGCTGGACATAATCCAGTTCCCGCAGGAACGACACCCCGACCGAACTGGAATAGCCGAAAGAATCGGACTGCTCCTGATCGCTGACGAGCACGTACAGATCCGTCTGCACGGACTTGAACGACTGCCCGAACACCGCGCCGGCCAGCAGCGAGATCTCCGGCGTCAGCACGTTCATGGCGTCGTCGGCATGCGTCACGACCGACAGATGCAGCCGGTCGAACGAGGCGAACAGCCGGCCGCTCTCGGACAGCATGCGGCTAGAGCGGCGCAGCGCGCGGTTCAGTTCGTACAGATGGTCCGCCTTCGAATTGACGAAGGCCCGGTGCGTGTCGCGGCGCAGCGTGTTCTCTTCCGCGCCGCGCCCGCCGAAGGCGTCCCAGCGAAAACGCACCGCCTGGCGGTGGCGGTCCAGTCCGTCTTCCGGCAGCGCGGACGAAGCGACGTGGAAATAGGCGATGCCCGCCGCGTTGTCGTATTTGCCGCCGTTCAGCTCGGTCAAGGCCGACGCCGCTTCGGCTGCCCGGTCCCCGACAAACAGGAAAGCGGCCGGATAATGCAGGCCGCTCCTCCCTTCCGCGAAGCCCGGAAGCCCTTCTTCCCGCGCCGCGTAAGCGGCGGCGAATTGCTCCAGCAGCTCGTTCATGTTATCTCAACCTTTTGCGCAGCTCGTTCAGCTTGGCCGCGGTCTCTTGATAGAAGCGGTACGCTTCTTCGCCGTTCACGAGTTCCATTTTCTCGTATTCCAGCTGCTGCCGCGCTTCGATGAACGTCGTATACAGTTCGTCCAGCTTGCCGACCAGCAGCGAGACGTCTTCCGAAGCGGTCAGCTCGTTCGAGCGGCGGGACGCTTTGCGCAGCAGCGTCTGCCGCTGCCGGTCGCCGAGCGAACGGAACCCGTCATAGATCTCGAAATGCGGATAGCTGCGGCTCTTCATCAGATTGACGAACGGCTCCCAGCTTTCTTCGTCCTCTTCGCGGTCATAGACGTACAGCGCGCCTTTTTTGACAATCGTCTCGGTGTAGAGCGCTTCGATGTATTGATCCAGCAGTTTCTCTTCGCCGGCATGCTGCGACAGCAGCGATTCCAGTTCGGACAATTTGGCCTGGATCGTCTCGTACTTCGCCAGTTCTTCGCGCACGCGGCGGATCTGCTCCGGCGAACGGATCAGGTTTTCTTTGGCCAGATCTTCGTTGATGCTGCCGAAAATGTCCTTGACCGACTCCCGGCCGATGCCTTCGCTCAGCAGGCGCTTGAGTTCGGCGTGCGCGCGCTTCACTTCGCCGAGGTTCGGCTTGGCGCTTTGCAGCTGCATATCGAAGCCGGCGAGCGACGCGAACAGATCGAACGACACCGTCGTGACGACGGAATAGCGGCTGCTGGTCGTCTGATCGGCGTCTTTTTCCACGATGACTCCGTACTGGCGCGCCCGGTCGAACTCGCTGCGAACGCGTCCGTTGTAGTCTTTGACCCGGCCGTTATCGTACACGTCTCCCCACGACTGCTGCGGAATCGGCGACGGCAGATACGTCCAGTTGTCGCGTTCCGTCTGCACCAGATGGCGTCCGACGCCTTCTTTGCCGAGGATGGTCCGTTCGTAGTTTTCTTCATATACCTTCAGCGGCGTATAGACGAACAGCGGCACCCCGTTGCGCGTGTTGAGCCAGAAAATCCGGTTCTTCACCTGGCTTTCCTTGACCGTAAAGTTCGATTTGCCGATCGCGTTCTCCTGGTAGTTGCGGATGCCCTTGAGGATGCCCGGCGCCTGAACCGGCACGGACACGAAGCCCCACGAAGGGAAATGCAGATTGCCGGAGCTGTTGCTCAAATGGAAGACCGGGATCGCTTCCTCGTCCAGCTTGCCCGCGATGTTACGCTCGACGAACTTCTCGATCGACTCGTCTTCGCCGAACTTCATGCGCAGGAAATCTTCCATCGACTGCGTGATCAGATCGCCGAATTTGCTCGTCAGGAAGTCCGAGATCGAACCGACGATATCGACTTCCTGCTCTTTGATCCAGCGGTCCGAGTGGTCGACCAGCTCCTGCGAGAAATCGCGGATGAGGTCGTCCACGTCGCGTTTTTCCATAATATTGCCCACGACTTTGGAGATGTCCGGCACGCTGACCACGTTCCAGTAATACGTTTTGTTGCCTTTGTGGTCCACCTGCTCGTCGCCGCGCGTCAGAATCTCGCCGTTGCGTTCGAAGATGGAGCTCAGCGCGTTCAGGATCTCGGTAAACACGCCGTAGATCCGGTTGTTTTCCCGGTTCAGCAGCTCGTAGAAATCTTCGTAGAACTCGATCATCTGCTCGGTGCGCTCGATGTCGGCCCGCAGCCAGTATTCGTTCATTTTGGCTTCGATATAGGCGTTCTTCTTCTTGTCCCGGGAAATGAGCGCGCTCTTCGCGTCGCCCAGACGCTCGTTCGCCTGCTCTTCGGCCGCTTCGATGTCGCGTGGAATACGCAGCAGCGACTCGCGCAGGTTCTCGATGTACGCCTGAAGCATTTTGAGCAGGGAGAAGCCTTTTTCCGTATAAATGAGGCGCGATACGTAGAACGGACCCTGTTCCGGGCTCAGGAAAGCACGGCGGATCTGTTCGGAAAAACGTTCCAGCATCTCGCCCGGCAGCTGTTTCTTCATCTTGATGTATTCTTCGCGCGCCCGCGTCAGGAACGTCTGCTCCAGCTCGGCGTCCATGCTCACGCTTTGCATTTTGATCACGTTGGCGTAGCTGAGGCGTTCGCTGTTCTGGTAGCCCGGAATCGGTTCCGGCACTCTCGACTCGAACGTTTTGAGCATCGAATCCGGGTCAAGCGCAAGCTTCTGCGCAAAGCGTTCGATCTCTTCCTGGTTCGGCGCGTGCTGGAACATTTTCTCCATCTTCTGGAACAGGCGGTACGCCAGATACGTCGTCATCTCTTCGATCGGAAGCACCGCCGACGAGGCGCCGATGATGTTGTAGTCGTAGTTCGCCGGATAGGCTTTGGTCATCTGCGCGATGTTCGTCCGGATGTTGCTGATGTAATCGTGGATCGCGAACTCTTCGCCCGACGCTTTTTCCTCGCTGGCCATAAAGTTGGTGATGTTCTCGGCCGTCACGTTCATGCAGTAATCGTACGCATTCTCCAGCAGCTTGCCTTCGGTGTTGGTCGCGGAGATCAGATGGCAAAGGTTAAAAGGCGGCAGCGGCGAGTTGACGGTCAGAATGCTGCCGTACTGCTGCTTGAACCGCTCCCCGCGCGCATCGACGTTCATCCAGTAATCCAGTTCTTTGAGCGCGGCGTAGCCGTTTTTGCGGACGTATTCGCGCGTGTGCTCGCTGAGGCTTTTGTTCGACAGGTTGACGTCCGGCGTGAACAGGTAGCCCAGCATGTTGAGGCGGTCGACGCCGGCCGCGCCGTGGTCGCGTTCGACCAGCCCGCGGATGATATACGAAATGTCGAGGAACGAGCCGCTGCCCGTACCGCCGGACAGTCCGGTCAGCAGGAACACGGTGAGCTTCTTGTTCGTGCCCACGGACAGCGTCTTGATCTTCTTGTCGATCGCCTGCACGACCTGGTTGATCTTCGTGAACAGCAGCAGGCGCCCTGCCTGGCGCACGCCGGCCGCGCCGTTCATGCCGTCGGTGATGCTGAGTTCCGGCGACAGCCATTCGGTGATATACGGCTCCAGAATGCTGCGGTTCTGCAGCAGTCCGCCGATCTCGGCGTTGGCGAGCAGCACGAATTCGTTGATCGGGTCCAGCCCGATGCCTTTGTAGCGCTTGCCGCGGTCCTGCTCATTCGTCTCGAAGGCGAGGAATTCGACGTTGGACGGCTTCTCCATCTTCTTCTTGGAGACCGGATCGGCCGGCAGTTTGAAGCGGCGGTTGATCTGGTACTTGAGGCGCAGCAGGGCATCGATGCCCGTGCCGCCGAGTCCGATGATCAGCATCGGATTGTCGATGGTATCGACGCGGATCTTCTCGCTGACGATCCCGCCTCCGAGCGAGACGTCGAGCTGCTGGATATGTTCTCTTACGATCGGTTTCATGAAAAGCTCCTTTCGGGATGCGGCTTTCGCGCTTGTGCTGCTTCGCGGAAAGCCGATTCGGTGCAATGGCGGATAGGATGACGGGAGCCGATGTCGGTATGTGTGGCGGCGTCGGTGGTGGCGGTGGCGGCGTCGGTATGTGTGGCGGCGTCGATGTCGGTGTCGGCGTCGGTGTCGGCGTCGATGTCGGCGTCGGTGTCGGCGTCGATGTCGGCGTCGGTGTCGGCGTCGATGTCGTGCGTTCGCCGGAATGAATGTTGTCATTAGGTCAACATTTCGAGCGAAAAACAACAGTTAGACGAATAATGTGATCAAAAAGGCAGCATTTTCGGCATGATTGCGCTCATTCGCTTCGTATTCGGCGAAAATGTTGTCTTAAAAGCAACATTTTCGATTTTCGAGCTGATTTAGGGCGAAAATGTTGTCGTAAAGGCAGCATTTTGTGTGATGTGGCTGCCGGAAATCGGGTGAAGTCGGAAATCGGGCAAACCTTTGCGTTTTGGAGCGGGTTTGCGTGAGTCGTTTGGAATCGCTTGAGAAATCGGGCAAACCTTTACGTTCCGAAGCGGGTTTGCGTGAATTGATTGGGATTGCTTCAGAAATCGGGTAAACCTTTTTGCGTTTTGGAGCAGGTTTGTCCGAGTCAATTGGGATTGCTTGAGAAATCGGACAAACCTTTACGTTCCGAAGCGGGTCTAGTCAAATTGGATTAAAACCGCTCTTGGATAGAAATCGAAGCGGGTTGAAGCGTCCCACTTCGATCTTCTTTGGTCAAAGTCGCGGAGAGGAGTTTGACTAGACTAGATATTCCAAATTGATCGTTTTCCCGGCTTGGGCCATCGGAACGGTAATGCGGTCGCCGCTTTTCAGTTCCAGACCTTTCGACGTATCGACGACGCGGCCGGATTTCTCGATCGGAACGCCTTCGGCGCTGCTGCGCAGCAGGATGCGGTCGTTCGAACCCGGAGTGAAGACGATGTTCTCGGCGTCTTTGAGTTCGGGCGCGAGCTGAAGCAGCTGATGCAGGTTAAGACGCCCTTTATACGTATTTAGTTTCTTATACTGCGGATAAGAACGTTCGCCGGTGTTTTCGTCGCGGATCTCGATCACCATTTGGCCGACGAAGCCTTTGTTCGCTTTTTTGAGATAACGCATCAGGAAAAAGACAAGCGCGGCAAGAGCAAGCAGCCCCAAAGCGCCGAGAATGACCGGAACGAGCGGGAACGGCTTGTCCGCTTCGGTTCCCGAACCGTCGGACACGGCGCCGGAAGCGGCATCGATGCTCAGCGGAGCGGATTCGCGGTAGAAGCTGTCGGCTTCGGCCCGGACCAAAAGCGTATATTTATGCGCTTCCGGCAGCGGGTAGCTGCCGTCGAACTGTGTGCCCGCGAGCGACATCGGCACGTTCGTCTCGATGCCGGTGTCCTCGTCCTTGACGACAAGCGTTCCTGTCATCGTCTCGTACAGTTCCGGCGTGTCCAGCTTCTGGCCGGCGCTCGTCAGGTAGGCGGAGACGTCGACCGTATCGCCTTTGCCGTAGGAAGAACCGCTCAGCGGAGCGACCGCCAGTTCAAGGTCGTAGTTGAAGACCAGACTGATGTCGATCTGATCCTGATCCGCGCCCTTGACGCTGAGCGTCCAGTCGCCTTCCTGCGGCTTGATCAGCTTGAGCAGCGAATACGTCTTGGACGTGGACAGCGTCACGGCGTCCGACGGAATCGCGACTTCGGCGCCGCTCGGGTCTTTGAGCTTGAGCTCGACTGTTTGGCCGGAGGTAATGGATACGTTCGCTTCCAGCACATTCGCGTTCGGCACGCTGACGGTGACGTCCTGGAACGCGCCGCTGCCGGTCAGCGGATCGAGCGGCACGACGTTAAGTTCCTGATGGCTGGCAAAAATCTCGCTCAGGATGCCCGGCAGCTCGTCCGCGGAATCCGTGACGAACGATTTGCCGTTCGTGTCCGACGCGATCTTCTCAAGCTCGGCCTGGTTCAGCTTGCCGTCGGCGTTAAGCCCGATCGTATAGACCGGAATGCCGGCGTCCGTCGCTTTTTGCACGGAGGCGGCCAACTCCTGCTTCGACTGGTCGAGCGTCTTGGCCTTCGTCGTGTTGAGCTGCGTATTGCCGTCGGCCAGCAGCACGATCATCGGTTCGCGGCCGGTCTGCGCGCTGCGCTGCAGCATGTTGACCGCTTCGGTGACGCCGACCGCCGTATCGGTATAGGCGCCGCGGCCGAGCTGGCCGATAAACGTCTTCAGCTCGTCTTTGTCGCTCTGGCCCTGGATCTCCAGCAGCGCTTTCTCGCGCTGGACGACGTCCGTGTACGACACGATGCCGACGCGGTCGCCCTGCACGGGCAGCATGTCGATAAACAGCCGCATCGCTTCGTTGCCGATCTTCTGCGGATCGCTCGTCGCCATCGAGTTGCTGGCATCGAGCACGAGCACCGCGTCGATCGGGGCGGAGCCGGCGGAAGAAGCCGCGCTTTGCGGGGTCGCGGTTCCCGTGGCCAGAGCGGAAGACGCGCCGGCCGGGAGCAGCGCCGCGCTCAGCAGCAGCGCCGCCAGCAGCGGGTAGACCCACTTTTTGATTGTGTGCACCATTTCGACAAAACCCCTTTATGTGTAAATGCGTTCTTCATTCAGGCTTGCGCCGTTTCGGCAGGGCCGCCCGGTTCGGGGCGGACGCCAACGAAACTATCATAGGCCTGTTTTCTGTGAAAATCCTTAATATTTCGTTAATAACTTCTGAATGGGTTGTAACTTTCCTGCTAAAAACACATTTTAAGGCCGATATTTCAATAAAATCCGAGGAAAACCATTTTTTACTCTCTTTTGTTCAGGGGCTCATGTCCCGCCTGCCTGCTTCCGCCCCGCAATCGAATTGTTGCGCGCGGCGCCTTTTCCGGCTATCGTTAAGCAGGTAAGGTCGTTCGGATCTGCGGGGCCGCGAAGCGCGCCAAGCGGGCGGCCGACAGCAGGTCATGCGCCGAAAGACCTGCTTCGAATTATAACGCAAAACGTGCGGCGGTTCACGAGCCCGTATCTTCCGAAGCCGGAGGACGCGGTTTTTCGCTATTCCGCCCCGAAATCGAGCCCGGAAAGGAACGTGCAGACATTGTCCGCTTTTTTGATCTATCTCACATACGGGATGCTCGGGATTTTGTTTCTTTTTACGGTCATTAAATCCTTTATTTATATGCGCAGCCCGAGAAGGGCGCCCGAACGGGCGGAACTCGACGAGCGGCTGCTCAATACGCTGAACGATCGGCGTGAACCGGAATGAGCAAAAAACTGGCCGTAACGTTCAAGCCGTACGAACGCACTCCGTATGCCTACGACAAACTTCGAGTCTGCCGCAGATGCGGCAGTTATACCGTGCTGTCCCCGGACGTATGTCCGTCCTGCGGACGCCGGGCGCTGTCGGACGTGCCGGCCGCGGCCCGGCGCGAGACCCGGCGTTCCATGCAGTCGGAGCTGCTGTTCGCCGCGCTGCTGACGCTATTGGCGATGTTCTTCGCCGGGTCGATGCCGTGGATCGGCATCTCGGCCGCGGCCGGCGTGCTGCTGATCGCCCTGCTCGGCTTCGCCCAGTACCGGGCGTTCGAACCGCAGCTGCGCATCCGGACCGACCGCCTGTTCGCCCGCGACCGGGACCGGATCCGCCACGGGCTGATCCAGGACATCCGCGCCGCCGAAGCGAGGCTCGATACGGAGCCGGCGCGCGCCTACGAGATGCTGCGCGAAGTGAACACGCTGCTGCGCAACGATCCGATCCGCGGCCTGCAGGCGGAACTGCTGCAGACGTTCGTGCTGCGTCGCGACATGGACCTGCTCGTGGAGCCGCTGCTCATGGACGGCTTCTCCCCGCATCTGGCCGGCTATATCGGCGAGGTGGCGCGGCTGAACCGCGAACTGATCAAGGAAAGTTCGATCCGCTACTGCCTGCGGTACGAGCCGCAGATCCGCAGCCTGCCCCGCGGCGAAGAGATTCTCGCTTCAGTCGCGGGCGCGGCCGTGCGGATGAAGCGGTATATCGAACTGTACCCGGAATTTATCCGGCGCTATGCGCACAAACTGCCCGAAGACCGGCTGGAGCGGCTGCGCGAAGCGCTGTCGCAGCATCCCGGCAGTCTGGAGCCGCTCAAGCTTGAAGCGGACGAAGTGTACCGGGTCCGCTTCGGCGGACGAAGCCCGCGAGGCGGGAACCGGGCATGACGAAAAAGCTCCGCAATATCTTTATGACGATCCGCGGCGCGCTGACCCTGCGCAATTTGCTGGCTTTTCTGTGCGCGCTCGCGCTGCTGGCGGTCATCGTCAAAGGATTCCGCATCGAAGCGAAGATCGGCCAGGTACGGCAGGCGGACGCTTTGTACGCGCAAAACCTGCGCATTCCGGCCGAGGAAGCGTATGCGGCGGCGCTTGCGAACGGCGCGATCCGCTACCGCGAAGCCCATATTCGCGAGCGGCTCGCCGGGCTCGCTCCGGTCACCCGCCTGCGCGAAGAGATCCTGAAGTCCAAAAGCGAACTGCTGAGCGCCGCGGGCCGCGGCGACTTCGACGCTTTTCTGACCGCGTACGAGACGTACGGCCTATTCGGACGGCTGTCGCTCGAAGGCGAGTGGGCGGCCGAATATACGGAACTGAATGAGCGGTACGAGCTGGCTTCGACGGTCGGCGCCGCTTTTTCGGCGTTCCGCGCAGATTATGCCGCGGAACTTGCGGCCAATCTGGAGGCCGGCGATTACGGCGACGAATCCGCCAAGTGGGCGCTGCTGCGGATTCCGGCGCCTTTTTTTGCCGATCATGCCTCGGCGTCGCCCCCTGCTTCTCCCGCTTCGGCCGATGTCCCTTCCGCCGAAGCGGAAACGTCCAAGTCGGAGTCGCTTAACGCCCTGCTCGGCGATTACGATAGGCGCAAGCTCAAGAAACTGGCGGCGGCCGGACAATACGACCGCATGCTGGACGAAGCCGCAGCTACGCTCGGCAGCTATGCGCAGCACGGCTTCGACGCCCCGTGGGTGCAGGAGCAGGCGGAAGAGACCGCCGGAAGAGTGCTGCGCAAAGAGCTGGACGGTTCGTCGTTCGCCGCGTTCGCCGGTCATGCCCGCAGCTTTGCGGACTTTGCTTCGGCGGCCGGCCTGCGCAGCGACCTGAGCGTCTGGATCGAGGCCCGGGTCGGCGAATTGGCGGCTCGCGCCGACGCCCAGGTCGCGGATCGGCGGTTCCGCGAAGCGATTGCCCTGTACGAAGCGCTGGGCGGCTATGCCGACACGGGCGACGCCGTTGCGCGGGCCGAAAGCGCGTGGACCCGGGCCGAACCGCTGCGCATCCTTGAGCGGTGGGATTCGTCGCATACGTATTCGTTTGCCGTAACGGGGCAGGACCGATTCGGCGCGGACGTGTACGCGGCGGCGCTGGACGAGAGCGGCGTCCTGCACTACGGCACCGAGAGCGGCGGCCGCGCGACGGTGCGCAGCGCTCCGCAGGAGCTTGCTGTCGCCGGCGCGCGCGGATTGGCGCTGGAGGAGAGCCTGTCCGGCGGCGAAGCCCTGGTGTTCGTGGCGGAATCGGAATCAACGTCGCGCCGGGCGGTCTACACGGCCCTGCTCGCGCGAAGCGATTCGCTCGACCTGATGTTCCGGATCGAAGCGGACGGCTATACGATCGAAAACGGCGGGCAGACGCTGCGCGCGAACCATCCGATCGATGTCGACGAAGACGGCCAGACGGCGGTGTACGAACGTTCGGGCGACGTTTTCTCCTTCGTCGAACTGGAAGGCGGCACGCTCGACATCGGCGGCGGCAATCCGGCGTCCTATCCGGGGCAGAAAGTCAGCGCCCGTCTGACGGTGTTGGAATCCGGCTACGGACAGGCCCGGGCGCAGGCCGAAGACGGCTCCCGCCTGCTGCTGCGCGGCAGCGTGAATTTCGAACCCGGCACGTACGAGGTGACCGGCGTCTTCGAAGGGAACTATGAAATTATCGCGTGGCCGGAAGCGGCTGAGGCGGCGGAGCCGACAGGGAGCGATGCTCCGTCCGTCAGCGACGACGTTTCGCCGTCGGGCGACGGCATGGCCGACGAAGCGGCTTCCCCGGAGACCGATCCCGGCGGTTCCGGTTCTCTTCCCGCGCCCCTGGCTGTTTCCGTTCCTGTATTCGAAGTCGACGCCGCGCGCGGTTTTTGACTCTTTTCCGAAAAAAAAGAACCCGACAACACACCTCGGCGCGCGGCCGTAACACCCGGCGCTCAACCGCAGGTAGAAAGCGCGCCAAACTCGAATGTCTCTCTATTGTCGGTCGCCGTCTTCCTCTGTAAGCTTGAGCCATAGACCTATTTCCGGAGGAGCGACGACCGATGAAAGAACAAGTGGCAAGAAATATCCATAACTACCGCAAAGCCCAAAAAATGACTCAGGAAGAGCTGGCGCAGGCCGTGGGCATCTCCTACCAGGCCGTATCCAAATGGGAAAACGCCCAAAGCCTGCCGGATATCGCCCTGCTGCCGCAGTTGGCCCGGGCGCTGAATACCGGTATCGACCGGCTGCTCGGTTATGCGGCGTTCGACGCCCCTGTCACCCTCTACGAAAAAGAATATCTGGACAGCGCCTACTATTGGGGCACCGAACCCAATTCGGCCTGTTACGAGATTCTGAAGCGCATGCCGCCGGTTCGTCGGCTGTCCGTGCTGGACATCGGCTGCGGCGAAGGCAAGGATGCCGTGTTTCTGGCCCGCAACGGGTATGACGTGACGGCTTTCGATATTGCGGACGCGGGTCTGGAAAAAGCGAAGCGGCTCGCCGACAAGGTTGGCGTCGAGATCGAACTGTTCAAGGCGGACGTGCAGGATTACCGGCTCGACCGGCCGTTCGATATCCTGTTCTCCAGCGGAGTCCTGCATTACGTCCGGGCGGATCTGCGCGAAGAGCTGTTCGGCAATTACAGACGCTTCACCTCTCCCGGCGGCCTGCACGTGTTGAACGTGTTCGTGGACAAACCGTTTATCGCGCCGCCGCCGGAAAACGAAGCGAACGCCCACGCCTGGCACTCCGGCGAACTGCTCGCGCTTTACCGCGATTGGCGCATCGAGGACAGTTCGGAAGTGATCTTTGACTGTATGTCTTCCTGCGTTCCGCATCAACATGCCATGAGCAAGCTGATCGCCCGCAAACCCGCTCCCGCCGCACAATCTTCCTCCACGTAAACGGGAGCAAACGTCGCCTCTCCTTAACAGACCCGGCCCGAACTTTCCTCAGCCCGGGTCTTTTTGGTGCGCGTGCATTTTTTCCCATTCCCGGAATCGGCAGCGCGGCTCTTAAACATTTTCCAATTCTACGACGACCTGTAGGACAAGGGTGCCCGAAATGGTTTATAATAGTTGAGCACAACTTATTCGACGCATTCGACGACCTACATCCAATCTGGAGGACACCCCACTTGAACTACAAGAAACGACAGGTTTTAGGTTTTGGCGGTCTGCTGGTCATTTTGCTCTCGGTGCTGGCGGCCGCTGCCGGTTTCCTCTACTTCAACAACGAATCGGTCAACGTCGATATGGAATCCCGTTATGGAAAAATGAAAGCCGCGTCCGATCTGCGCAGCGCTTTCTACGCGCTGGACAGCGAGCTCGGACGCCTCGTCAACGAGGACGACGACGCCCGCATAGCGGCGCGGCTCGAACGAATCGAAGAATACCGCCGGCAGTCGCTGGAGCGGCTGATGTTCGCGGAAAGCCTCAACGTCAGCGCCCAGGGCAAAGCCCGGCTTGCGGCCATAAGGCTGGATTACGAAGACTATTTGAACGCGGCCCGGTCACTGACCAAAGAGATCGCGGGCGGCGCGGCCCCCGCTGCGACCGAAGCGCTGGCCCAGACCACGGAAGAAGGCCGGGCTCAGCTGATCGAGAACCTCGACGCTTTCCAGGCGGCCCAGGAAAAAGCGCTGGAGCAGTCCCGCAACCGCACGAGCGAAATGACGCAGTTCATGCTGTGGGCGATCGCGATCGCGGTTCCGCTGCTGATCCTGCTCTCGGCGCTGCTCATGCTGTGGACGATTCGCGGCACGACGCGCAGCCTTCGGGACGTGACCGACGTCATGCGCGGCGTCGACTTCAACCGTTCCGAATCGCTGCCGCGGCTGCGCACCGATACGAACGACGAGATCGGCAATATCGCGCTGTCGTTCAACGAGATGGCCGAGTCGCTGGAGACGCACAACCGCAATACGCGCGAATTGAACGAAGAACTGGAAGAACATAACTGGATTCAGACGGCGTTGGCGGAATCTTCCGCGCTGTATCAGAACATCAACTCGCTGGAACAGCTCGCAAGCACGTTCCTGCGCAAGATCGTGCCGCTGACCGGCTCGGCTTACGGCGTGTTCTACATCCGCCGGGAAGACGAAGAACTGAAGCGGATCGCTTCCTACGCCGGTTATCCGGCCGGCGAGCCCGCGGAGACGTTCCGTATGGGCGAAGGGCTTGTCGGCCGCGCCGCCGAGAGCGGCGAGACGCTGTCGGTCGACGACCTGCCGAACCATTATCTGCGCATCGCTTCCGGGATCGGCGAGATGCCTCCGGCCAGCCTGCTGCTCGTACCGGTCCGGTTCGAGCAGCGCGTCGAGGCCGTGGTCGAATTCGCTTCGCTGGCCGCGTTCACGCCGGCTCAGAAGCGCCTCGTCGAGCAGCTCATGAATACGCTCGGCATTGCGCTCAACAGCGTGTCGGGCCGCATGGAAGTGGACCGGCTGCTGCGGGAATCGCAGATGCTGTCCGAAGAGCTTCAGACCCAGACCGAAGAACTGCAGGCGCAGTCCGAAGAACTGCAGGCCCAATCGGAAGAACTGCGCAGCCAGCAGGACACGCTGCGCGGCGCCAACTCGCTGCTGGAGCGGACGAATATTCAAGTGGAAGAGAAGAACCGGCTGCTCGAAGTCGTGCAGCGCGAACTGGTGCGCAATTCCGAATTCCAGTCCGAGTTCCTCGCGAACATGTCGCACGAACTGCGGACGCCGCTCAACAGCATCCTGATCCTGTCGCAGATCCTGTCCGAAAAAGACGAGAAGCCGTTGACCGGTCAGGAAAAAGACTACGCGTCCACGATCTATCGTTCGGGCAAAGACCTGCTTGCCCTGATCGACGACATTCTCGACCTGGCCAAAGCGGAAGCCGGCCAGATGGAAGTGACGATCGAACCGTACAACGTCACGGAACTTCCGCATTCGATGGAAGGGCTGTTCGGCGAAGTCGCCAAGCGCAAAGGCGTCGGGCTTGATATGATCGTCGAACCGGACGCGCCGGAGCTGATCTGGACCGACGGCCGGCGCCTTGAGCAGATCGTCAAAAACCTGCTGTCCAACGCGATCAAGTTCACGCCGCAGGGATCGGTCTCGCTGAGAATCGGCACAGCCGATTCCGAAAGCGAGACCGGAGAGCCGACGCTGCGGCTGCAGGTGTCGGATACGGGCATCGGCATCGCCGAAGACAAGCGCAGCCTGATCTTCGAAGCGTTCCGCCAGGCGGACAGCGCGACGGAGCGCGTGTACGGCGGCACGGGGCTCGGCCTGTCCATCTGCCGCGAATTCTCGCGGCTGCTGAACGGACGCATCGAAGTGGACAGCGTCGCCGGGGAAGGCAGCACGTTCACCGTGATTCTGCCGCTCGACCTGCGCGACGAACAGCAGACGGAGACCGAAGACCTGTTCAAGTCCGGGTATGCCCGGCCGGCCATCGCGCCCGGCATCTCGAAGCTGCCGATGCCTTCCGATCAGGAAGGCGACCTGGAGCTGTTCCGGGACCGGAAGCTGCTGCTGGTCGACGACGACGCGCGCAACATCTACGCGATCTCCGTCGCGCTGGAGAACAAGGGCGCCGATATCGGCATCGCCGAGAACGGCCGCGAAGCGCTGGACATACTCGAATCGGACCCTACGTACGACATGGTGCTCATGGACATCATGATGCCGGTCATGGACGGCTACGAGACGATGAAAGCAATCCGGTCCAAGCCGCAGTTCGGCGATCTGCCGATCATCGTCCTGTCGGCCAAAGCGATGAAGGACGAACGCGAAATGTGCCTCGCCGCCGGCGCTTCGGACTATATCAGCAAGCCGCTCGATATCGAGAAGCTGTTCTCGATGATGCGCGTCTGGCTGTCGAACTGACGGCCGCTTAACCGACGGGAATCGGGAATTGCAAACGGGAATTGAGAACGGAACGGAAATTCAGAACAAAACCGAAATTCAGATAGGCACAGTCAAAAGAACCGCCGAACCGGCAGGAAAGCCGGAACGGCGGTTCTTTTTTGGCATAAAATCGTCGTTAAATCTCTACCGGGTTGTATCGTTACGGGGCCGGAGCCTGCGGAGTCAGCCCGCTTTCCGCTCAATCGGCCGCGTTCATCCCCATGACTTCAAGCCCGTAGATCCGCGCCGCCGTATCGCCGCCCTGCATCGGCTTGTCTACGACGAGCTGCACGCAGCAGGCCGTCGTCAGCGGAATCCCGTGCTGGTACCGGTATGGGTACATAAGCCCCGACGCGAAAGCGAACAGCACGACGGCCGCCATCGAATAGAGCAGCACGATCCGGTTGAACATTTTTCGCTTCAGATGGTTGAGGTAGAAGCTTCGAAGCGTTCGCATGCCCTGCCCCTTTCCGCCGACTCCGGGCCGCCCCGGCCGGGTCGCGCTTTGCTGCGCACAGTGCACCACCGGCTTTTGCGTACGGCAGCGCCGAAGCGGGCGCGGATCGTTCCAAGTGCTTGCTTCAGGATGGGGATGTCGTCATATTGCACTTTTTTTGTCGCGAATCACCCTTTGAAAAAACGCCCCCTCTGCTTATAATGGCCTTATTGATCCCCAAGATCGCCACACCTTCCGCACGACCCGGCAACTCTTCCCGCAAGCGGCGAGTCTCCCCGGCTTTTTGTGCTTTCCGGCTCGCCTCCGAACGTTCGACGACCGTCGCTTTTTCCGACAGCTCGCCCGCCCGGCGTATCAGGGCGGCCGGGCCGCTTCGCCGCACGCGCAAACGTCCGATTTCCTGAACCGTTTTCCCGCCGCCGGATGGCACTTCAAGCTCGTGTTCACCGCCGCCCGATCCGCCGACGAGTCCGGTCCAGACATCCCGAGGAGGTATTTATCCCATGTTTCTAACCGAAGCCAAACTGCGTTCCCGCCTGCATGAACTGGCCGATTACCGCTACCGCGACCGGATGCCGATCCCGGCCTTCCACTGCATGGAAGACACGCGCAAAGAGATCAATCCCGACATTCCCGCTCTCTCCGACTACGACGGCACGCTCAAGACCGGCGAGACGTGGAGCGGACGCGATCTGTACCTGTGGCTCCACGCCGAAGTGGACGTACCGGGCGACTGGGCCGGACGCCGCGTGCTCGGACGCTTCGATCTGGGCGAGACCGGCGGGGGCAACAACTCCGGGTTCGAATCGCTTTTCTACCTGCACGGCAAGCCGTATCAGGGAGTCGATTCCAACCATTTGGAAGTCTTCTTCAACGAAGAGACGGCCGGCACCGCGCTGCCCCTGACGCTGCGCCTGTGGTCCGGCCTCGAAGGCGGCGGCGTCCGGCGCGACCAGACGCACGGCATCCGCATCGCGGAAGTGTGCTGGCTCGACGAAGCGGCGGACGACTACTATTACACGCTGCTGGCCGTCTCCGAGACGGTGGCGGTGCTCGACGAGAACCTGCCGGAACGTGCGCAGCTGCTCAAGGCGGCGGACCGTTCGCTGCTGCGGATCGACTGGAACGCGCCGGGCTCCGACGCTTTCTACGAGTCGCTGCGCGAAGCGCGCGACGAACTGTCCGGTGCGATCGACGGCATGGACAAACATTCGGCGGTAGAGATCACGGCGGTCGGCCATACGCATATCGACGTGGCGTGGCTGTGGCGGCTCAAGCATACGCGGGAAAAAACGGCCCGTTCGTTCTCGACGGTCATGCGCCTGATGGAGCTGTTCCCCGAGTATACGTTTCTTCAGACGCAGCCCCAGCTCTATGATTATGTCAAAACCGATTATCCCGAGCTGTACGCGGACATCAAGGCGCGCGCGGCGGAAGGACGCTGGGAAGCCGGCGGCGCCATGTGGCTGGAAGCGGACTGCAACCTGACTTCGGGCGAGTCTTTGGTGCGGCAGATTCTGGTCGGGACGAAATTTTACCGGGAAGAATTCGGCGTCGAGTCGGATTATTTGTGGCTGCCCGACGTGTTCGGCTACAGCTGGGCGCTCCCGCAAATCCTCAAAAAATCCGGTATCCATACGTTCATGACGACGAAGATCAGCTGGAACCAATACAACCGCATGCCGCACGACACGTTCATGTGGCGCGGGATGGACGGCACGGAGATCCTCACGCACTTTATCACGACGACGGAACCGTGGTCCGGTCCGGGCTCGTGGTTCTATACGTACAACGGCAACATCATGCCCAAGACGGTCAAAGGCAGCTGGGACGCCTACCGCGACAAGGAGATGAACCAGAAGCTGCTGTTCTCCTACGGGTACGGCGACGGAGGCGGCGGGGTGAACCGGAACATGCTGGAGATGCGCCGCCGCATCGACCGGATGCCGGGCCTGCCGAAGATGAAGACCGGCTCCGCCGGCGACTATTTCCGGGAGCTGCGCGAGACGGTCGAGCAGACCGACAGCTATGTGCATACGTGGGACGGCGAACTGTATCTGGAATACCACCGCGGCACGTATACGAGCCAGGCGTACAACAAGCGCATGAACCGCAAGCTTGAGCTGCTGTACCGGGACAGCGAATGGTTGAGCGCGCTGCATGCCGTGACGAACGAAGACTGGAATCTGTATGCCAAAAAAGAGCTGGACGAAGGCTGGAAAATTATCCTGCGCAACCAGTTCCACGATATCATTCCGGGCTCGTCGATCCGCGAAGTGTACGAAGACAGCACGATCGAATACGCCGAAGCGCAGCGGCTCGGGCTGCAGGCGCGCAGCGCCGCCGAACGCGGCCTGCTTGCGGGCGAAGCCAGCCCCGGCGGCGCAGACAGCGAAGGCGCGCAGACGCGCCGCTACACGGTCTGGAACTCTTCGCCGTGGACGGAGAACGGGCTGATCGAGATTGCGGCGGCGGACGGAGACGGAGACGGCGCCCAGCCGGGCAGCCTTGAGAAGCTGACGTCCGGCACTTGGAAAAACCATCTCGGCGAGACGCTGAACGCGCAGCAGGCGGGCGGAAGCTGGCTCGTCGAAGCTTCGGCGGTGCCCGCGCTCGGCTACGCGGAGCTGACGTTCGAGCCGGGCGAACCGGCGAATCCGGCATCGGCGGAACCGGCCGGGCCGTTCGCGCCGCGCGGCGGCGGCGTCTCGACGCCGTTCTACGAACTGGACTGGAACGAACGCGGCCAGCTGACGCGCCTCTACGACCGCGGCGAAGACCGCGAAGTGCTCGCCGCCGGGCAGCGCGGCAACGTCCTGCAGCTGTTCGAAGACAAGCCGCTGGCGCACGAAGCGTGGGACGTCGACCTCTTTTACCAGCAGAAGTCGTGGGAACTGGATAATCTGACGGACGTCTCGGTGGTCGAGAACGGTCCGCTGCGCTGCGTGATCCGCTTCGTCTGGGAGACCGCAGCTTCGCGCATCGAGCAGCATCTGACGCTCTACGCGCACGACCGCCGCATCGACTTCAAGACGACGGCGGACTGGCATGAGCGCCGCGTCCTGCTCAAAGCGGCGTTCCCCGTGCAGGTCCGCTCGACCGAAGCGACGTACGACGTGCAGTACGGCAACGTTACGCGGCCGACGCACTGGAACACGAGCTGGGATATGGCCCGCTTCGAGACGGTCGGCCACCAATGGGCCGACCTGTCGGACAAAGGCTACGGCGTCAGCCTGCTCAACGACTGCAAATACGGCTACGACATCAAGGACAACGTTATGCGGCTGTCGCTGATCAAGTGCGCGCAGCACCCGGACACCGAAGCCGACCAGGGCGCGCACGCATTCACGTATTCGCTGCTGCCGCACCGCGGCGACTGGCTGGCCGGCGGCACGGTCCCGAGCGCCTGGGCGCTCAACAATCCGCTGCGCGTCTCCGCGGGCGCGCCGGATCGGGCGGCCCTGTCGATGTTCCGCCTGGCGGACGCTTTGGAGCGCGCAGACGGCGCCGAGGCAGGCGCCGCTTCGCCGGCGCACGGCAGCTTCGCCTCGCGGCCGACGGCGATGGTCTCGGCCGTCAAGCGCTCCGAAGACGGCGGTTCCGTCGTCGTGCGCGTGCACGATTTCTCCGGCAGCCGCCGGCGCCTGACGCTGCGCAGCGATCTGACGATCGCGGCCTGGCAGGCGTGCGACCTGATGGAGCGGCCGGAAGGCGACCGGCAGGAGAGCGCGACGATCGGCTTCACGCTGGAACCGTACGAGATCCGCACGTTCGCGATCGAGCTGCGCGCCTGACGATAGCGGCGCGAACCCGCACGGGAAGCGGTATCGCGAGTTCCCGGGCGCGGCACGCGAAAAAGCCCCGAACGAGTCCGGATGGACAAGTTCGGGGCTTTGTTCGCGTTTTACGTTTTTGCGTTTTGCGTTTTTGCGTTTTCGCGCTTTCGCGTTCTTGTCACGCCGGTCCGTGCGCTTTCTTTTCCCGCCCAAATCCCGGTCAGGCTCGGACGTCCAGCCGACGCTGCGGATCGATTCCGTTCAAATCGCGACCGGCCCGGAGCAGGCCGAGCACGAGGAGCAGTTGGCCGATCAGGCTGCCTCCCCCGAAGATCACGATGAGGGTGAACAGGCCCGGAATATCGAAATTCAGCAGGAACGGAGACAGCAGCAGCATCGGAGCCGTGGAGACGAAATACAGCCACCAACTTCCGCGCATATGCTCGGCCAGAGCCGCTTCGCCGTGCCTTTTCGCCAGACGGCATGTTCCTTCGCACAGCGTATAGAAAAGAAGGAGCAGACCGAAGTCTTCGAGAATGCCCGGAATTCCGATCTTTGACCAGGAGACTTCCATAGGGAGACGGCCCTGTTCGAGCAGCACCCGGATACCCAGACCGTTCGCCGCCGGATCGAGCACGGCGGGAATCGCCAGCAGCGCCAGCAGCAGGGCCACCCATTTACCGAAGCCAAACAGCGGCATCGCCTTGTCCAGTCTGGACAAACCGTAAGCGATGAGCAGATAGCCGACCGGGTCCAGCAGCAGATCGAAGCCGATCTCGATATCCATCAGCACGATCAAAAGGCCGACAAAAATATTACGAAAAGCCGGTTTCACGGGCGATCCCTCCTTGCAAGCACGAACTGGCGTACCTGACGTTCGTCGGGCTGCGGCATGGTTTCCGCGAACAGCGGCAGGGAGCCGGACGTCCCGGGTCCGTTTCGGGTCCCGGCTTGGGCTGCAACTTCGATTTCGACGCGCGGCATGATCGCGTACACCGTCGCCCAATCTTCGTCGCCGCGTTCGAGCAAGGCATAACTCAGCACGGCCTGCTCCCCTGTCCGCAGCACCGCCGGAAATTTCGCCTGTTCGAGAGGAACGCCGTTTGCCGACTCGCCTTCGGACGCTGCCGGCTGACTCGCCGCGCTTCCCGTGCTCCAATACAGCTGCAGCTGTCCGCCGCCTGCCGCCCGGGCGCCACGGTCGACGCCCGTGACGCGCAGGTCGGTCTCGGCCCGGATCGTCGACTGTCCGGCTCGTTCGCCCGATCCGCGCGTCTCCGGCACCGACAAAGCCTCGGTCGCCTCCGTGTACGGATACACATACAGCTCTCCGATCGGTTCGGTCGAGCGGCTTCCGTCCAGATGCCTTACCTCGACCGTGTCGAACTTGATCGGCTTGTCGTCTTCCTCCCATGCCCCGAACCGAATATCGCTGGCCGATTCCCGTTCGAACCGGACCGCATACTGGACCAGTTCCTGATTCCGGTACGTGCCGCGCCACGAGACGCTGACCTCCGCCTGCTCCAGCCCCGGCAGGCTCACCTCGACGATACTACCCGGATCGTCCTCCTGCCGGTTTTGCAGCGCGTACAGATGGATAATCGCTCCTTCCCGGTTCTCCGCTTCGATATAATGCGTAAGAAACACCGGCTTCTCCAGCTGTCCTTCCCGGTAATACGCGAGGTTGAATGCCCAACAGGCCGTCAAGGCCACGGCAAGCCCGGCAAATATCCAATAAAATGTTGTGCGATTGCGCAGCAAGAAATTCCCCTCTCCGGAAGCTCCGCTTCCCTCTGTTATCTCGATAGACGTGCCGGGACGGCGGTTCGTTACGCGGTCCGGGGCGGCGGGCGGCGAGCCGGGCAGCGGCAGCGCCGCTTTGGTTCGCTGCGGCTTTTTTCGGCTGACTCCGGTCCTGCGCTTTGATCTGCGCCAGTTCGGCTCGGTCCTTTAGGTTCACTTTGATCTGCGCCAGTCCGCTCCGACGCTCGTGGTTCGCTTCTGTTCATGCAGCCTCGCTCCAGTCCACGCACACGCTTTCCAGTCCGCCACGCTCCGCCTTACTCCGACGCATTTTCGTCAAATTTGAACGATCTCTGTCGGTTTTCTCTTTTTTTTGCTAGATCGCTCGTTGCATTTTGTTAAAAAGTATGGATAATAGGGAATAGAAGATGTGATAATGATTATCATTCCTGCACGGCGACTTTATTTCAAAGGAGCACACAATCGTATGCAACCATCGACTTCCAGAATGAATCTCACCCTCGACGATTACCTGGTTCTGCTCAATGTGGCCGTTCAGGTGGGCGACAAGAAATGGCAGAAAGAAATCACGCGCAAACTTGAACGCATCATGCGTTTTGAAGCGGCGAAAGCCTAATAAGCAGCACCCCAAGAAGCGGACCCATGCCCCGCATCGCGAAGAACCGGAACCTCCCGCGGGAGATTCCGGTTCTTTTTTTTGCGCGGCCTTGGCCGGCGCTTGCAGCGCGGGACGCCGGCTGTTGGAGCGGGGCATCGGCTCTCGCGGCGCTTGGCGTGCGCTTCTTGGGAAGCGGCAGGCGCTTCCCGCCGCGCCCCCCCGGATCAACCGGCCGCGGAGACGGAAGAAGACGCAGGCGCCTGCGACGGCTCGATGCCAAGCTGCGCGAAGCCGTCGAGGACGTCCGCGCGCAGGCGGGCTTTCTCTTCGGGCGGCAGGAACGCCGCGTCGACCCCGTTCAGGATAAGCGCGGCGATCTCCGGCAGCGTGAAACCGAACTTCTCGATCAGCACCGTATATTCTTTGACGAGCGACGTATCGGAGACGGTCAGGTTGTCCGTGTTGATCGTCAGCTTCAGCCCGGCGTCGAAATAGTCGCGGATCGGGTAAGTCTCCCAGCTCTCCATCGCTTTGGTCTGATAATTGCTGACCGGGCACATCTCCAGCACGATCCCGAGCTCGCGTACGCGCTCCAGCAGCGCGGCGTCTTCCCGCAGCCGTACGCCGTGCCCGATCCGCTTGGCACCGAGCCGCAGGATCGCTTCGCGGATATTGTCCGCGCCGCCCGCTTCGCCCGCGTGGATCGTCACCGGCACGTCCAGCAGCTGCGCGTATTCGAACACGGCCCGGTGCAGATGGGCGGGGAACGCCGCTTCCGGCCCGGCCAGATCGACGGCCACCAGTCCCTCGTCCTTAAAAGCAGCCGCCGCTTCGATCACTTCCAGGTTGACGTGCGGCGAATGATGGCGCAGGCAGGCCGCGATCCCGCGCGAGACGACGCCGAATTCGGCTTCGCCGCGCCGGAGCCCGCGCAGCACGGCCGCGATCACGTCCCCGCAGCTCAGCCCTTCCGAGCGGTGCAGCTGGGGGCCGAACCGCACTTCGATATAACGGCAGTTCTGCTCGGCGGCCTGTTCGACCACTTCGTAGGCAATCCGTTCCAACACGTCCGCTTTATGGAGAAAACCTGCCACAAAATCGAATTTTTCCAAATATTCAAGCAAACTCCCGCATTCTCCCGTCACTTTCATGAAAGGAGTCAGCTGTTCAAAACCGGCGACAGGCAGCGGGATGCCTTGTTCCGAAGCGATTTCCCATAACGTGGATTCTTTGATACTTCCGTCCAAATGCAGGTGCAGATCGACTTTCGGCAGCTGACGGAGTTGTTCCGGCAATTGGTTGTGCAGCATGACACTTCCTCCTTTTCGGTTCGGCGCTTTGGATCGGCATACAGGGTCGGCGGTAGAATGGAGTCAAAGATATTGTCATGTTTTATATCATAACGAAGCTGACATCGGCAACTCCCTTTTTTTTCGCAAAAAGAAAACCGTCTGCCGGTTCGCCCCAACCGGAGCCCCGCCGAATTTTTGACCGTTTAACAAAAAGGCGCACCCGCGAGAAGCGGATGCGCCTTGCTGCGGTCCCTGCGGACCTTGTGCGTCAATAATACGGAGCCATGAACAGATACACGATGACGCCCGTCGAGCTGACGTACAGCCAGATCGGCATCGTCCAGCGGGCGATTTTGCGGTGTTTCTCCACCTGCATCGTCCAGCCGAACACGAGCGTGAACAGCGCCAGAGGAACGATCAGCGCCGCCAGAATGCTGTGCGAGATCAGGATGAAGAAGTAAATCGGACGCAGGATGCCTTCTCCGCCGTATTTCGCCGTCTCCGGGGAAATATAGTGGAACGTGAGATAAGTCACGAGGAACAGCAGCGTCGAGGCAAAAGCGGCGAGAATAAAAGCTTTGTGAATCGGCACGTTCTTGCGGATGATGGCGATCAGCGCCGACACCAGGAAGATGAACGTAAAGCTGTTGAAGATGGCATTCAGACGCGGGAAAATGGAGAGGTCGAAGTGTACGCTTCCCTGGTAGCCGATCGGTGAAAAGAACAGCAGCAGGATGATAATGTTCGCAACGACGGAAACGGTAATGATCAGTCCGGCAAAGCTGCGATTCGTGGTCGGACGGTATTTCTCGTTTTCCTTGGGTGAGCTCATAAGGTTGCATTCTCCTTCGGATTTGTCGTTAACCATTATATCGCGTCAAAGCTTTAATGTTAAGTGACAACAATTTGAAATGTTTGCGACAAAAAAGTCATCCACTTTTTACTTCACGAGCCTAAAATGGTAAGGTAAGAAGTAACGCACAAGTCGAAAGGGGATCATCATGTACTCGGCAAAACCTAACCGCAATCGGCACTACCTGGTCAACACGCTCAAAATGAGCGCTTTGTCGCTGCTTCTGTTCTCGGCAGCCTGCACGGCGGACAGCGAAGCGACCGATCCGGGAAAAGAAAGCAAACCGTCCGGCGAAACGACGCAGACGGCCGCCTCGGTCTACGACCTGGCGTTGAAGCAAGCGCAGGAACTCGAGAGCTACACCGTCGATTCCAAGACGAACTACAAGGTCGAACAGACCGCGGCGGAAGGCGCCAAAGCGCCCGATCCGATCGAGACGGCTATCGAAATCGCCGGCGACGTGATCGCCAAGCCGGAGACGCAATACGGGCTGAAGATCAACACCCTGTCGCAAGGTCAGCAGGGCACGACCGAGATCTACGCGGCCGGCAGCGAACTGCACGCCAAAGACTCGGCCGGAACGTGGAGCACCCAGAAGCTCGAAGGTTCGGAAGAAGAGCTGTCCGTCACGACGGAAATGCTCGATCCGGCTCCGCTGATCGAAGAACTGGGCGAGTACAAAGACAGCCTCAAGCTGACGGAAGACGACGCCTCGTACACGCTCGCGCTCGAAGCGAGCGGCGAACAAGCCGGCGCGCTGATGCAAACGGCGCTCGGACGCCAGCTCGGCGATTCCGAACAGTCCGCCCCGACCGCGGATCTGTTCAAGAGCGGAGCGGAAGGCACGGTCAGCTACAGCCTGGTCGTCGACAAAAAGTCGAACCAGCTGACCTCGTCCAGCGTCAAAGTCGATACGACGCTGCTCGTGAACAAGCAGGACCTGCATATCGTGGCCAATTCGGACGGCGCGTACTCCGCGCAGAACGAAGTCGGCGAAATCGCCGTTCCGGCCGAAGCGACCGCGGATGCCGCGGCTTCGGGCACGGATGCCGCGACGGACTCCGCTGCCGAAGAGACGGAGACATCGGGCAAATAACCGATGCCGCGCCCGCTTCTCCCACGGGAGAACGCGGAGCCTTCGCAGCCGAATCACACATAAGGCACCAACCATCAGGCACCATGGAAAAGGGACTGTCCCCGCCGGGTTTACGGCTTCGGGGACAGTCCCTTTTTGCTGCGGGCTTACCGCTGCGCCTCGTCCCCGCCTTCGATCGCAAGCGCCACCATCGTCAGCACTTTGCGATGCGCGGCATAAGGAACCTGCCGTTCGCGGCTGGCGGCGTGCGTGCCGTTCGAGTAGCGGGTGCCCGCATCGTGCACGAGGAGATGCTCCGTCCCGTCGTCTTCGATGCGGTAGCCGCAGCCGACCGTCCAATGGTAATCGAACAGCGGCCGGTCCCGCCAGCGCAGCGCAAACCACTTGTCGAACTTGACCGCGACGGGGCGGCCCGCGTCGATCTCCGCCCGGTAAGCGGCGAAGCCGCTCAGACGCCGCGTCACGGCGCGCCCGGGGCGGCCGCTCTCCCGCAGTCTGGCGTTCAACTGCCGGCGCAGGCCGAGCGCGAGCACCGACGCCCCCATGCCGAGCGGCGTGCCGAAGCAGGCGGCGTACATGGCGTTGACCGCCTCGGCCGGGTCGGCGGGCAGACGCCGAATAGCCGCGCCGCCCGCGGGCAGGCGGCTTTCCCAGAAGCGGATCAGGCCCGCGATCGCCGCCGGACCGCACGCCGAAGCGGGAGACCGGATTCCGGTCTCCCACTGGGTATAAGGCTGGATGATGACTTTGTTCTGCCGCATGCCTCGTCCTCCCGCGGGACCGCAAGGCTGCCGGGTCCCCCGCTTCCGCTTCGATAGGCGCCGACGCTCCGCTGCATGCCCGGAGCGCCGGCGGTTCGGCCCGAAGCTTGAGCCGTGTCTGACCGATGCCTATAGATTAAACGATATTCAGAGTCACATCAATGTTGCCGCGAGTCGCTTTGGAGTACGGGCACACTTGGTGAGCCGCTTCCACGAGCTTGTGAGCCGTTTCGGAATCGACGCCCTGGATGCTGACATTCAGCGTAACTTCGAGCTTGAAACCGTTGTCCGCCGCGTCTTTGAGGATCGACACGTCGCCGGTTACGCTCGTACCCGTCACTTCTTTCATGCGCTGCATGCGAATGACCATGTTCAGGGCGCTGTCGAAGCAGGCCGTGTAGCCGGCAGCGAACAGCTGCTCGGGGTTGGTTCCGTCGCCGCCCGGGCCGCCAAGGCCTTTCGGCGTCTTCAAGCTGATGTCGATGATGCCGTCCGAAGAAGTAACTTTGCCGTCGCGGCCCCCTACTGCTGTTGCTGTTGCGGTATACAATGCGCTCATGTGAATGATCTCCTTTTTCGTTTCGAATTTTGGTGTGATGCCGATTTCCGATTTAAGTTGTTTACAATCTAATTGTATTCTATTTATATAACGATGTCAACGTGTTTTGCCTTTTTGTTCCCTTCTTTTTTTGTATAAAAAAAAGCCCCGGCATCCGCTTAGGCGAATGTCGAAGCCGGAAGTTCTGCGGCCCGAACCGGATCAGCGGCTCAATCCCGCTGCCAGACGTCGTTGTACTCTTCTTTGCGTTCGAACAGGGCGGCCGCGAACGGGCAGACCGGATCGATCTTGACCCCGTTCTCCCGCGCCGCTTCCACGACTTTCCCGACCAGCTTTTCGCCCGCATGCTGTCCGCGCATCGATTCCGCCACAAACGTATGGTCGATCATCCAGACTCCGTCTTCCCGCGGCATGTAGGTGACTTTGCCCACTTCCTTGCCGTCTTCGGTCATTACAAAAGATTGTTCCTGCTGTTCGATGTTTGCCATTTCGCATTCTCCTTCGTTGGGCGGTTCCCGTTATTGGGACTCTCCGCTGATGATTTGCAGTTCGTCCGCCGCGTCGCCTTGTCTGTAGCCGACCTGGTACACCAGATCGTACGCCACCGAAGTCGCGCCGTCTCCTTCGCGCTCGTCCGCCGTGATCGACACGTACACGGTGACGGTCTCGTCCGTGTTCTCCACGCCGACGCAGTAGTCGAGGTAGACGCCGAGCGTATCCGCGTAGCCGGCTTCGAAATCTTCGAACGACTGTTTCTTCTGCCAGGTCGGCCCGAGCAGGTCGTACGCGGTCCGGTAATCTTCCAGCGAGACCGCGTCGTAGAACGCGTACAGCACGTCTTCCGCCGCGTATTCCAGATCCGTGCTGTCATAGACAGGATCTTCGCCTTCGAGGCCGTAATCTTCGCCGATTCCGGCATCCTCGCCGCTGCCGCCGCTCTCGCTTTCCGGCGTCGGCAGCGTGTCCATCGGATCGTCGGACCAGCCGCGCGCCGACTCGACGATGCTGACGACGGGAATGCTGAAGCCGATGCCGCCTTCGTCCGTTACGGCCGAATTGATGCCCAGTACCTGTCCGGTCGTCCGGTCGACGAGCGGGCCTCCGCTGTTGCCCGGCGCGATCGGGGCGGAGATCTGGTACAGCCCTTCGTAATAGTACGGCGCGATATCGAATGTGCGATCGACGCCGCTAACGATCCCCGTCGTGACGGTGTTCTGCAAGCCCAGCGGGCTGCCGAGCGCCAGCACTTCGTCGCCGATCTCCGCTTCGGCTTCAAGCTTGAGTTCAAGCGGCTCCACGCCGGCCAGGTCGGCTACGCGCACGACCGCCACGTCCGTCTCTTCGCCGATGCCGATCACCGTGCCCGACATTTCTTCGGAGCCGGACGTCGTGACCGTCACGTCCGTAAAGCCGGACACGACATGGGCATTCGTCAGGATGTCGCCCCGGTCATTGTACAAAAAGCCGGAGCCGATCGAGCCGTCGGACGTTTCGATCATCACGACCTTTTCGCCGACGGAAGAGATGATTTCCTTGAGCGTCGGTTCGCCGGGCTCGCCGCCCTGCCCGGCAAGATCGCTGCCCTGCCCGCTGCCGGAAGACGCCTCGCCGCCCTGCGACCCGCTGCCGCCCTCGCCGGGTACGGCAGGTTCGGCGCCGGCCTCGCTGCCCGCGTCCGTGCCCGTATCCTGGCCTGTATCTTGACCCGCGTCTTGGCCGGAGTCCTTGTCCGTTCCGGACTCCGGCGGCTGCTCTGTCGCGTCTGTCGCGGGCGCATTCGACGCCGAGGTGCCCCCGCTGCCGGGCGAAGAAGCCGCCGCCGAAGCGGAAGTCGCAGCCAGCAGCGCGCCTTCCCCGCCGTGCGCCGAATAGTTCCGGTGAATGGCGTAAGAACCGGCGGAACCGGCCAGCACGATGGACGCGCTGACGATCAAGCTGATTAACGTTTGCTTTTTCAACGCCGCTTCCCCCTCTACTCTCTATACCAGCTCACGGAATCGATGACGATGATCGCGTCTTCGCCCGCGGATTTCACTTCGTCCGCAAAAGACGCCGTTTCGCCCGGCTTCAGTCCGCCCGGGCGCACTTCCGTCCAGTCCTCACCGAGAAACGTCCCCTGCGCGTCGTAAGCCCGGAACTCGACCAGCAGGTCGGACATCGAAGTGTTCGACACATTGGTCAGCGTGCCCGAGAAAGCTACCTTGCCGCCTTGCGCCCGCTGCCCGAAATCGCTCAGCTTCAGTTCGCCCGTTCCGGCCTGCAGCTCGGAACCGAGCAGCTCGATCAGTTCCCCGGCCGAGCCGCCGCCGCTGTCGGACGCAAGCGACGAGATCTCTTTGTCCAGTTCGATCAGCCGCTCGGCTTCCGGCACGTAACTGCGGGCTTCGTCGACGACCGCGGCCGCCTCGTAATAGCTGCCGCTCGCGATAGCCTGCTCGGCCTCGTCCCCGCCGATCTTCACGATCCGGTCGGTGATCAGTTCGAGCACGGGCGCTTTGTCCCGCGCCGGATAATCGGCCGCCGTGCGCATCAGCCCGCCCAGTTCGGCCAGGCTGTCCGCGCGCTCCGCGTCGCTGCGGATGCCGACCAGCTCCATCTTCTCGCGCAGCTTGTCGAGCTGCACCCGCAGCCGGTCGTAGGCGCTGCCGTTTAAGCCGGCAAGCTCGCGCTGCACTTCGTCCAGCACGGCCGAAGCGCCGGCCGCGTCCTTCTTGCCGATCAGCCGCTGGGCGTCGGTCAGCCGGTCGTCGAGCCGGCGGATCGTCCGGACCGTGTCCAGGTCGGAACGGATGCCCGAATCGTTCGGCCGCTTCGCAAGCGCCAGGCTCAGCTTCGATTCGGCGATCTCGTAATTGCCGCCGAGCGCGGCATCGGCCGCCGAACGCTGGATTTGCGTCGTCTCGGCGCTCACGTCGCGCTCGTAGCCCGTCTGCCAGACCAGCGCGCCGGCCGCGCAGACGGCCAGCAGCGTCGGCGCGACCCAGGCCGCGGCTTTGCGCCCGCCGCTTGGGCGGGCAGAGCCGCTGCGCCCGGCCGAACCCGACCGGTCCCGGTCGGCCGGAGCCGCGTACGCGCTTCGGGCCGGCCGGGCGTCCGGCGAGACCGGACGCATCTGCGGCGGTTCTTCTTCGCCTGCGCCTGCACTGTAGCGGCCCGGCGCCGGGGCGTCCGGCTTCGCTCCGCTCTGGGTCAGCCGGACGGCGATCGGCTCTTCCGCCACCGGCGGCGGAACGGCTGCCGCGCCGAAGTCCCTGCCTCGTCGGTCGAACGGGTCCCGGGCGGACTCCGTTCCTGCCGCTGCGGGCCGCGCTTCCGGCCGGTCGGCCATGCTTCCCGCGCCTGCCGCTTGCGGCGGTTCGCCCGCGCCTCCGGCTTCCCGCCAGTCGCCCTGGCTCCCTGCTTGCGGCCGTTCGGCTACGTCTTCCGCCTGCGGCCGTTCGCCCACACTTCCCGCTCTGGCCGCATCTCCGGCTTCCCGCCGCTCGTCCGCAATTCCGGCTTCCACCGGCCGGCCTACCGCTTCCGGCTGCTTCGCGCCGCAGCTGCTGCAAAACCGGCTGCCTGCCGGCAGCTCCGCCCCGCATTGTATGCATCGCATCCCGCTTACCCCCTCGCTTCGCCGGTTACCGGCGCGTGATTCCGCCGCCCTGGAGCGGCAGTTCGTCGTCTTTCAATTCGCCGTACAGCCGCTCCGCTTCTTCGCGCAGCGCTTCCGCGTCGTCCTGCGGCTCGTAGCCGATCAATTCTTTGAGATAACCGATGTCGTAATAATTGTGCGCATTGGCCGACGTGCCGTACAGGCTCAAAAAATCGAAGGAAGGGTCCGCGTCGACGCAGCAGGCGAACAGGGAAGCCAGATCCCGTTCGGAAATCCAGATCTTCAACGCCCGCTTCGACGCCGGCGGCCGGTTGCCCGGGTAGTTGCCGATCCGGACGTTGATCGAGGAGATGCCGTGCTTGTCGGCGTACAGCCGTCCCAGCAGCTCGATGTAGCATTTGCTCAATCCGTAGAAGCTGTCCGGCCGGTACGGATCTTCCGGCTCCACCCGCTCTTCCGCCGAATAGAAGCCGGTCGCATGGTTGGAACTTGCGAACACGACCCGGCTCACGCCGCATTCCCGCGCCGCTTCATAAATATGGTAAGCGCCCGTCACGTTGACGGGCAGCACTTTGCCCAGAAAATCTTCGTCGTCTTCGGCCCAGCCGATATGCAGAATCGCGTCCATGCCGCGCGCCGCTGCCCGGACCGCGTCGGGGTCCGTCATGTCGAGCGCCGCGATGCCGCGCCCGGCGTCCGCTTCCAGGTCGGTCGCGGCAATCTCGTACCGGCCGGTCTCGCGCAGCTTGGACGTGAGGCTCCATCCGACTTTGCCGGATGCTCCGGTAATCAGCAGTTTTTTGTTCAACGGACCTTCCTCCCTTGCACGTTGCAGATTAAGCATCATTACCCACAAACCGGGCGCTTGGCGACGCTCCCGGCAAACTTTATGCGCCCCTTGCATGCCGCCTTGCGGACGCGGGAGTCATCGGCCGGTCCCCGAACGCAAAAAGCCGCTCCGAACACGCCCGGGACGGGCGTTCGGAGCGGCTTGGCCGCCAGGTTCAGACGCCCGTGCGGGCGATCCGGATCTTCCATTTTTCGACGAGCGATTCCACTTCGGCCGCGAACAGCGGCTTGCCGACGAAGTCCTGCATGCCCGCGTCCTGGCACCGCTTGCGGTTCTCCCGATCCGTAAAAGCGGTAACCGCCACGATCGGCGGCTTCTGGCTGCCCCGCATCTCGCGGATTCGCCGGGTCGCGGCGACGCCGTCCATCTCCGGCATCTGCACGTCCATAAATACCAGATCGTACGCATGGCTGGACACCGCTTCGACGGCTTCGCGGCCGTTCACCGCCAGATCGCAGACGCAGCCGAACTTGATCAGCATCTCTTCGAGCAGGCGCCGGTTGACCGGATGGTCTTCGGCGATCAGCACGCGCAGCGTCTCTTCCGCAGCCGCGAACGACGCCAATTGTTCCGGCGCGTCGTTGTCCGAGACCCGAAGCGGCAGAGCCAGTTCTTCCTTGCCGCCGATCGCGTCGGGCAGTTCTTCTTCCGGCACGTTGAGCGGAAGCGTGAAGTGGAAGTTCGAGCCTTCCCCTTCCCGGCTCTGCACGCCGATGAATCCGTTCATCAGCTCGACCAGCTTTTTGCAGATGGCGAGCCCGAGACCCGTGCCGCCGTATCTCCGGTTGATCGAAGGATCGATCTGGGAGAACGACTGGAACAGCAGGCCCTGCTTCTCCGGCGCGATGCCGATGCCCGTGTCGCGCACCGACACTTCCAGCGTCAACCCGTTCGGATGATGGAAAAATCCAGGCTCGATCGTGATCGACACGCCGCCCGCTTCGGTGAACTTGATCGCGTTGCTGACGAGGTTCACCAACACCTGGCGGAACTTGGCCGGATCGCCGATCAGCACTTCCGGCACGGAAGGCGCGACTTCCGCGTTCAGGATCAGCCCTTTCTCCAACGCCCGCGGCGAGAACAGGTCGATCGCCTGCTCCAGCAGATGGCGGACCTGCATCGGCTCTTCTTCGAGCGTCATTTTGCCGGCTTCGATTTTGCTGAAATCCAGAATCTCGTTCAGGATATGCATCAGGCTCTCGCTGCTCTGGGCGATGATCTCGACGTACGAGCGCTGCGAATCGTCGAGTTCCGTCTCGCCGAGCAGCGTCGTCATGCCGATCACGCCGTTCATCGGCGTGCGCAGCTCGTGGCTCATGATCGCGAGGAACTCCGATTTGGCCCGGTCCGCGCGCTCCGCCGATTCCTTGGCGCGAATGATCTCTTTCTCGCCGGTAATGTCGGTGAAGACGACGACCGCGCCTTTGCGTTCGCCCTGATCGTACAGCGGAGTCACGCGGTACGACGCGAGGAAGCTCGACCCGTCGCTACGCCAGAACACCGAATCGATGTCCTGATGCGATTCCCCCGTTCGCAGCGCGCGCATAAGCGGCGAATCGTACGGATCGTATTCGATGCCGTCCGGGCTCGTCTGCTGGATCGTCGCCAGATTCAGCCCCTTGATCGCTTCGTTCGGACGCGAACCGAGCATCTCCGCGCCCGCCGGATTGATAAATACGAGTCCCCCTTCCAGATCCGTCCCGAAGATGCCTTCGGAGACGGAATTCAGGATCAGCGTATGCTCGTAGCTCAGCTTCTCGATCTGCGCCAGATGCCGCTTGCGTTCGGTAATATCGCTTGCGATGCCGTAAGCGCCGACGATGCGGCCGTCGACGATGATCGGCGTGTTCGTGATGCTGACATCGATCAGACTCTCGTCTTTGCGCGTGAGGCGGGCTTCGTACGTCTGCGCTTCGCCGCGCTTGACGCTGTCGAAGCCCGCTTCGACGCGGCCGCGATGCTCGGGCACGGCCAGGTCGGCGATCGGGACGCCGATCAGTTCGCCTTCCGCGTAGCCGGTCAGCTTCTCCTGGCTGGCGTTCACGGTCACGTACCGCCCTTCCAGATCATAGGCGTATACGCCGGACGGGTTGTAGTCGAACAACGACTTGTAGCGCTGCTCGCTCTCGCGAATCAGGTTCTCGATGGTCGCCTGCTGCGTGATGTCCTGGGTCATGCCGACTAGGCGCAGCGCTTCTCCGCCCGGCCCGCGCCACAGCTCGTACTGGCTGCGAATCGTCTTGACCGTGCGGTCGGACAGGATAACCCGGTACGTCACGAAAGGTTCGGCTTCTCCGCGCAGCATGCGCTCCGTATAATCGAGCAGCTTCGCCTGATCGGACGGATGCAAAATACGCAGCAGCGACTTCGGATAGCTCTCGTCCTGTTCCAATTCCCCTTCGAAAATGCGCATCGTTTCTTCCGAGTAATGGATGCGTTCTTCCGCCAGGTTCCATTCCCACGAGCCGATATGCGCGATCCGCTGCACTTCGTCGAGCATGTCCTCGAACATTTTGCGTGTGGTTACGTCGCGGCCGATGCCCATGATCGTGTCGGGTTCGCCGGCGCGTCCCTTGAGGATGCGGAACATCGTCTCGAACCACAGGTACCGGCCGTCTTTGTGCTTGATGCGGCGCATGAAGATCTGCCCCTGCGCATCCCGGGTCTTCAGGTTGGAGACGGGATTGACATCGTCGGCATGGTAAAATTCCGATCGGTGCCGGCCGACCATTTCTTCCGGGTCGTAGCCGATCAGCGTCTTCACCGAAGGCGACGCGTACAGCAGGAAGCCTTCCATCGAAGTCTGGGTAACCAATTCCCGCGTGCCCTGCATCAGCACCTGGTAAGCTTCGCTGTTCTCCATCAGTTTCTGCCGGTCCTGATGCTCGGTCGTCACGTCGAGCGCATGCACGACGAGGCAGCGTGTGCCCGGCTCGCGGGCGATATCCAACTCGGACACGTGAAAAGAGATCCAGACGAAGCTGCCGTCGCTTCGGCGGCATCTGCGCTCGAATTCGCGGGGCTGCTGCGGATCGGCCAACGTTTCGAGTATTTCCGCATCGATCTTTTTCGATTCCGGCGTATCGCCGCCGAGCAGATGATCCGCGCATTCGAGACCCTTCAGCGCGTCGGCCTCGCAGCCGAAAATCCGGCCGAACTTGGCGTTGGCGTACAGAACCCGCCCCCTGCCGACGGCCAGAACGGCGATGCCGACCGGAGACTGCTCGTAAATTCGTTCAAAAATCGGGTCTTCCCGTTCCGGCTGCTTGCTCATTGCATTCCCCTCGTTCTGCCGCAGATTCGGCCCCGGCTGACCGGATTCTCCCGCCGCCGGCTTTCCGCGCACGGTCGTTTTACCAATAGTATACAATTATTTTTTTCAAATCCAAACCCTTTTTCATTGTCGAATTACGTCGAAGAGTTTGAAGAATCGACTCGTTTCATCTATCCGTTTGCCCGCTTCCCGTCGATATAAGAACAAGGACCTTAACACGAAACGAGCTGAAAAAGGATGAGCAACTACTCCAAGATGATTATATTGAACGAATACTTTGCCGCAGCGGGACTTCTCTGCTCGATCATTGCCTGCGTGATGATTGCCGTGGTGACGGTCGGCGGCGTTCATTCCCTCAAGGATTTGTCGACGCGCGAACGCCTGCCCCAACTGCTTGCGATGGCCGCCTGCTTCGGCGGAACGGTGCTGTTCGGGACTTTGTCCGTGCTGCCCGTTCCGGCCGCTTCCTACGAACCGGTCTATTTGCTGTTTCCTCCCGCGGCCGGCCTGCTCATCTGCCTGCTGGCCCTTCGGCTGACCGGCGACGCGGAAGGCTGGAAAGGCGCCGTGCACTTTGTCAGTACCTCGGCGATCCTGACTCTCTCGATTATGGCATTCAATTACTCGAATGTATTCATTATTTTCGGACGGGTCGATCTTCGGCCCGAAGTGCTGCTGACGGCGGCGATCGGCCTGTTCTCGGCCCTGTTCCCGCTCGTGCGCCTGGCGCTGCTCGTCTCGCGGCGAACGGGACGCATTCTCGAACGGTTCCCGCCGGCCGGCCTGCTGTTCTCGGCCGTCGGCATCACGATCACCCCGGCCGTCATGACGCTGTCGGCGCTGCCCCCGGACATCGATACGTCCATGGCCGGCGCGACCGACCATCTGGTGCCTTACATTCTGCTGTTTGCGGTAGCGGCCGGACTTATGATTCTGACCGACCGCTACCGGGAAGAAGACGCGGAACGCAAATACCGGGAGCTGCAGGCGACCGAGACGCATTATATGTCGCTGTTCGCCCATAATCCCGACGCCGTGTTCGCGCTGGACGACGGCGGGCGCATCGTGGACATGAACGGGCGGGCCCGGGAGATGCTCAGCCGCCTGCCCGAAGGCACGGACCTGCATATGCTGACGGAATGGACGACGCCCGACCAGCAGGACAAAATTCTCGATCATTACGAGAAGGTGATGCGGGGACTGTCCGACGAAATCGACATCAGGCTGCATGTCGAAGGCCGCGAATCGGAGACGTACCTGAATCTGACGTCGCTGCCGATCCTGATCGAACGCCGCTTCACCGGCGCTTACAGTATCGCCAAAAACATAACGGACAGCAAGAAAACCGAAGAAAAGATTCGCCATCTCGCTTACCACGACGAGTTGACCGGCTTGAACAACCGCAAGTATATGCGCGAACATGTCGATCGGTTGACGCTGGACATTTCGGCTTCGCCGTTCCATCTGTTCTTTATCGATTTCGATCGCTTCAAGAAGATCAACGATCTGTTCGGCCACGAATTCGGCGACAAAGTTATCGCCCATGCGGCCCGGATTCTGGCCCGGGAACTGCCGGAAGGCACGCTGCTGTCCCGCTCGACGGCGGACGAGTTCATCGCCGCGCTGCCGGCCGGCCTCGATCCGCTCGGCGCGGCCCGGCGGATCAGCGAACAATTCTCGCTGCCGTTCCGGATCGGCCAGCAGATGGTCAGCCTGACGGCGAGCATCGGCATCGCCCGCTTCCCCGAGGACGGAGCGGACAGCGACACGCTGTTCAAGCATGCCGATCTGGCGCGCTTCGACGCCCAGAGCCGCGGCGGCGGACGCTTCGCGTTTTTCGACCGCAGCCGCGCGCTCGAAAATCACGAGCGGCTGATCCTCGAACGCGACCTGCAGGCCGCGATCGAATACGGCGACCTGGTTCTGTTCTACCAGCCCAAAGTGGATATCCGCACCGGCGAGCTGGTCGGCCTCGAAGCGCTCGTGCGCTGGAAGCATCCGAAGCTCGGCATGGTCCCTCCGCTCAAATTCATCTCGATCGCCGAGGAGACCGGCCTGATCGTGCCGCTTGAGCGCTGGGTGCTGCGCACCGCCTGCCTGCAGATGCAGCAGTGGATGCGGGAAGGGCACCCGCCCGTTCCCGTAGCGGTCAACCTGTCGCAGATCCATCTTATGCAGACCGATATCGTCGAGAGCATCCTGTCGACGCTGGCCGAGTTGAACTACGATACGAAGCTGCTGGAACTCGAAGTGACCGAGAGCGCGATGATGAACAACGAAGAACAGGTCATCGAGATTCTAGGCCGCCTCAAGCAGGCCGGCATCTCGATCAGCCTGGACGATTTCGGCACCGGTTACAGCTCGCTGAGCTATTTGCAGATGCTGCCGATCGACTGCCTGAAGATCGACCGCTCGTTCATCAAAGGCATCGCCACGCACGCCAACAGCCTCGCCATCGTCGAGATGATTCTCAGCATGGCCCGGCAGCTCGACCTTCGCATCATCGCCGAAGGCATCGAGCACGAAGAACAGGTGCAGCTGCTGCGCGGACTGCGCTGCTTTACGGCCCAGGGCTTCTATTACGGCAAGCCGGTCGCGGCCGAAGACTTCTACGCGCTCGGCTTCGATCAGCGCAAGCTCGGTTCCTGAGCCGGCTTGCACAAGCCGCTCTCCCGCACGACCCTGCTGCATCAAAAGGCCGCCCGGCGTCAATCGACGACGCGGGCGGCCTTTTTGCCGCGCGGCGCCGAACGGTTCTCCATCCGCTCTCCGCGACGCCACAGCTCTGCAAAAAAAAGAAAAATCGCTCAATACAGCACTTCGACGCCGCCAAGCTCCAGCCGCTCCATCCATTCGTCCGACGGACGGCGATCCGTGACCACATAATCGACGGCGCCCAGATCGAACAGCTTGACGAACGCCACCTGGTCGAATTTGGTATGGTCTGCCAGCAGCACCGTTTTGCGTGCCTGCTTCAGCATCACTTTTTTCAGTTCGCTCTCGGGCTCGTTCGAATCGGTCACGCCGTATTCGGCCGACAGTCCTTTGCAGCTGAACAGCGCCGTATCGACGACGTACTTCGACGCCGTCTCGTTCGCGACCGCGCCGACCAGCGAGTTGGAATGCGGGCGCAGCGTGCCTCCCGTCGAGATCACCGTATGGCCAAGCTTGGCATACTCGGTGAAAATAATGCTGGAATTGGTAATGACGGTGAGATTTTTTTTCGTATTCCCCAATTCCCGCAGCGCTTCGAACACGGTCGAGCTCGGATCGGCCATCAGCGTATCGCCGTCGGACACGAGCCGGGCCAGCTTGCGGGCAATCTCGTTTTTCTCCGGCAGGTTGGTCGTGTGGCGGGTCTGATAAGACAAATCTTCGTTCGTATGAATATTCAGCACAGCCCCGCCGTACGTGCGCGTGACCATGCCTTCCTTTTCCAGCTTCTCCAGATCGCGGCGAATCGTCTCTTCCGTCACCTCGAACAGCGAGCTCAGCGCCGCCACGAATACTTTTTGGTCCCGGCGCAAAAATTCGATAATTTTCTCCCGGCGTTCAAATCCCAGCATATGCAATCTCCTCGCTTCTTTCGTTCGTCTCTTGCGTGGATCGACCGTTTGGCGGATACGCCCGGCCCGTTTCTGCGCGTTGTTCGTTCTGTTTTCAGTATAGGGGATGAAAGGTTGCGGGAAAAGCGCAATCGGCGCGGGCAGAAGAAGACAGAGTCCGAATTAGCTGCGTGAGCGCACTTGTTTTGAGACGTTTGCCGGGGAGGCTTCGAATAACTGCGCAGCAGCCGTGATTTGGCGTAAAAAAACACGATCCGGCGCGCATAACGGTCGATGAGTTGTCGTCAGGCCGTTATTTGAGCAAAATCGGCCGATCGGGCGAAAATAAGTGGATCTGTGCCGTTATTTTCGAGTAGGGCGATGCGGCTGCCTCGTTCCAACAAAACGCAAAAAGCGGCGTGTGGCACGCCGCTCCTTGCTTGATCGAATATTTAATTGCGGCGGTAACCGCCTGCCACCTGCTGCCCCGGTTGCACGCGGGCAGCCGAAGCGCTCAAATCCTCAAGCGAAGCTTACGCTTCTTCGAAAGCTTTCGTCAGAACCGGTACGATCTGCGATTTGCGGGAGACGACGCCTTTGAGCAGCGCTTTGTTGTTCTCAAGCGTCACGCCGTAGGCGCGTTCCACGGCATCGGTCTTGCTGCCGATCGCGATCGCGACGGAGTCGTTGTTAAGGATGTCCGTAATCGCCAGAACGAACAGGGACAGTCCTTTGTCGACGATCTTTGCTTTGAGCGCTTCTTCGAGCTCGGCCTGCTGCAGCAGAACTTCGTCCACGTCGACCGCATTGATCTGCGCGATTTCGACTTTGCTGCCGCCCATCGTGAATTCTTTGGCATCGATGGAGATGAGGTCCTGCGCCGTCTTGCCGCTCAGGTCGGCGCCGGCTTTGAGCATGTCGAGGCCGTATACGTCGACGTCCACGCCCGCGATTGCCGCCAGTTCCTTGGCTGCCGCCACGTCCTGCTCGGTGCAGGTCGGCGATTTGAACAGCAGGGAGTCCGACACGATCGCGGACAGCATGAGGCCCGCGATTTCTTTGCGGATCTCGACGCCGTTCTCTTTGTACAATTTGTTCAGGATCGTCGCGGTGCAGCCCACAGGCTCGGCGCGATAGTACAGCGGGTGAGCCGTCTCGAAGTTCGCGATGCGGTGATGGTCGATGACTTCAAGCACATGCGCGTCCGTGATGTCCGCCGCGCTCTGCTGGCTTTCGTTATGGTCGACGAGAATGACGCCTTCGGACTGGTCTGCCACCGTCTCCACGAGACGCGGAGCTTCGATACCGAAATGCTTCAGCGCGTACGCCGTTTCGCCGTTAACTTCGCCCAGACGGACCGCTTCCGCGTCCACGCCCAGCTGCTTTTTCAATTCCGCGTACGCGATTGCCGAAGCGATCGTGTCCGTATCCGGATTCTTGTGACCGAAAACCAATACCTTTGCCATGGTTTAACGCCTCCTCTGAACTTATCTCCTGAATTCCGATGCTAATTATATCATTAATTCCCGCACCGTAACACGTCGATTGTCGGCGTTTCACAAAAAAGGAACGTCGAGCGCGCAGAACCGTCGGTTTCTCCGATTAAAAACCGACCTGTTCGGCGCTCGTCCGGTATCCGGTCAGCGTCCGTCAGCGCTCGCAGGTATCCGGTCAGCGCCCGCTGCTCCGCGCTTCCGACCGCCACGATCCGCCAATCTCCGGCCGATCACTCCGTCACTTCGTCAATTCGTTCCTCGCTCATAGCCGCCGTCGCTTTTTTTCGCGTATCCGTCTTTGAACGTGTTCACGGAAGCCTGCACGCTTTGGTAGCCCGAGAATGCTCCGCTGGTGAGCGTGTAGCCTTGATCGTCGAAAAAGTCTCCGTACGTCACGGCATCGCCCTGCGCTCCGCCGTGGGCGCTCCGGCTCCCGCCTCTAACGAGCGAGAGGCCTTTCACGACGGCATTCCCGCCGATCTCGTAGTAGCCCGAGGCTTGGGCGCTTTCCAGAACCTGCCCGCTGCCGGATACGACCGCTTCGCCGCGGACGATTGCCTGGCCGCCCACGCGCGCCTGGTCCTTGACCAACGCCGACTCGTCGACGATCGCGTACCCGCTCACGACGGCGGACCCTTCGACCCGGGCGCCGCCCTGCACGAGCGCGTGGTTCGTGATGCGGGCGCTGCCGCCGACCTTCGCTTCGCCGCGCACGACGGCTCTATCTTCGATGCGCGCCGTGCCTTTTACGACTGCCCGGTCAAGCACCCGGGCGTTCGGACCGACGTAGACACTCTCGTCCACGCTTGCGCCGTTGGCGACGAAGCCTCCGCCGTTCGGATGCGCAGATCCCCCATCCTCCGCGAACCTATCTTCTGCGTCCTCCGTGAACGTATCTTCCTCGTCCTCCGCGAACGTATCTTCCCCGTCCTCCGTGAACGTATCTTCCCCGTCCTCCGTAAACGCATCTTCCCCGTCCACCGTGAATCTATCCTCCGCGTCCTCCGCGAACGTATCTTCCCCGTCCTCCGCGAATCTATACTCCGCGTCCTCCGTGAACGTATCCTCTGCGTCCTCCGCGAACGTATTCTTCACGACCGGATTCTTCGCGACCGTATGCTCCGCGCCTCCCTCGATCCCGCGCGTTTGCGGCTGCGCCCCATCAAGCTTGAGCGTATACGGATACTGGGGCTTGGACTCGAACGGTACCTTTTTTTCGGAAAAGGCTCCGTTCCAGCTTGCGATCCCGATCTTGACAGCGCTCATGCTCTCAAGCGTAGGCGTGGCCGCCACGCTGACGTACGCTTTCTCCCCGGCGTGCACCGTCAGTTCGGCCGAGCCGCCGCTTTCGAAGGACTCGCTGTAGCGGCTGACCCCGCTTGCGTTCTCGGCGACCAGATACGCCGTCCAGCCTGCGCCGGGCGTCTGGGTCGATCCGTTCAGCGTCGCTTGGACCGAGACCGAAGTCTGGCCCGCCGGTATCGTCGCGTCGAGCGGAATGACGTTGTAGCCGGCGGCCTGCGGGGCGCGTTCGGCCGGAACGGCATACGTGTTCGGCTCCCCGCTTACGGCGTTCAGCATCGTGTACAGCTGCTGCCAGTAGATGCCGCCATGCTGCAGCTGCTGCTTCACCTCGTTGTTGTACACTTTTTTCTCGCGAAAATCGAACGTGGCCATATGCGCGGCATAACGTCCGATCGCGGTTTGGATATCGGTCTTGGAATTGGTGCGCGCGAGCAGTTCGTAGAACGATTCCTGCAAATTGTCCGGATTGCCCGAAGCCAGCAGTTGGGCGACGAAGCCGGTGCCGTACCCGGCCAGGTCGTCCGGATTCTCTTCCAGATATTTCAGGATCGGCCACGCTTCGTAGTAGGCGCGTCCGTTGACCGGAGTGAGCGAAGACGCGGCCAAATACGGGAACGTCAATTCCGGTCGGCCCGTCGATCCGCCGCGCTTGTACAGCTGGCTGACGACGTATTCTTCGCGGAACCAGTTGGCGACAGGTTCGTACCACGGACCGAGGTACCCACTGTGTCTCCAGCTGTTCTGACCGTGCGCGAACTGGATCGCATGGCCGAGTTCGTGCGGCAGGACGGAATCGCCGCGCAGCGCACCCGGCGCCGCCATGATGTACGGATAGCCGTCGGAATCGATACCGGCGAACGCCCAGCCTTGTTCGTACTTCGGAAGCCCGGTCTCCATAACGATCACGTTCATCTTGTACGTTCGGGCCGGATCGGCTGCCCCGTTGACCGAAGCCAAAGACGGCCGCATCTTCAGGACGTCCACATAGACTTCCCAGCAGGCTTCCAGCGTTCGCCCGCTTTCTTGGAGCAGCTCCGGCGTGACCTGTTCATGCTTCCCGCCGTTTCCCCACAGAATTTGAAAATGTTCCGTCTCGTAATGGTTCGCGTTCGCGGCCGACACAGTCTGCCCGTCGTTGCGTACGCCGCGCACGGCGTGGGCGGCTGCGGACGTACCCGCGTCCGCTTGGGCCGCGATCTGCCGCGCGCCGGATACCGGCACACCCTCGGCCCGGGCCGGAACGGCTGCCAGACTCCCTGTCACGGCCAGCAGCGCGGTCAAAGCCGCTACCCCGCTTCTCCTCCATTTTTGTTCGACTTTTCGATCCGTGCGGAAATTTCTGCTGTCCATGATTTCATCCTCCTCTGTAATAACGACAATTTTCTTCTATTATTATCATAATTCGACATGAATATCATCGAATTCTTCCTATATATCGTCACGATTCGACATAACGGTAATAGAATAATAAAAGAAAATTAGAGGAAAAATATAGGTGTAAACGACTGGTAATTTTATTGCATACAGACGGGACGGACCGGACCCCTCCGTTACGCTCCGATTCGTTCGATCAGGGAAGCCCGATGCCCGCGCGGCGCCGCCTTTGCACGTTTATTTGCCCGGAGCAGGCTTCAGTCCCCCGAAGATCAACGCTTCGTACGGACGCAGCGTGCGCGGAACGCCTCCGGCCGCGCCGCTGCCCGCTTCCGCTCCGTCGTCCGCCGCATAATTGCCGAGCAGCCGATACGCCGAATCGAGGCAGACGCCGATATCGTCCGGCAGTTCGAACTCCGCTTCCCGGTCCGAAAAATTCAGCAGCACCAAGCCCTGGCTTGTCTCGTTCCGGCGCACGTAAGCGAACACCTGCTCATGTTCTTCCAGCAGCGACGCGTATTCGCCGTGGACGATCACGTCCGCATGTTCGCGGCGCAGGGCGATCAGGCTGCGGTAATAGTTGAGGACGGAATCCGGATCGTTCTCCTGCGCCTGCACGTTGATCTCGCGATGGTTGGGATTGACCGGCATCCACGGCTCGCCGCCGTCCGTAAAGCCCGCCTGCTCGCCGTCGGTCCACTGCATCGGCGTGCGCGCGTGGTCGCGCGTACCTTCCAGCACGCGTCGCTCCACTTCCTTCGGATCTTCGCCCTGCGCCGTGCGGGATTCGTAATAATGCCGCGCCATCTGGTCGTCCAGCTGATCGACCGACTCGAACGGATAATTCGTCATGCCGATCTCTTCGCCCTGATAGATAAACGGCGTGCCCCACAGCGTATGCACGAGCGTGGCGAGCATCTTGGCCGATTCGACGCGGTACTGCCCGTCGTGGCCGAAGCTGGACACCATGCGCGGATGATCGTGGTTGCTCGCGAACAGGCCGAACCAGCCGCGGTTCAGCAGTTCTTTTTCCCATCTCGCCACGATCTCCTTGAGCTCCGGCAGCTTCCAGTCCCGTTCCTTGAACGAGTCGTTCGGATCGGTCCCGATGCTCGGCGATTCCATCATGAAGATCATGCTCAGCTCCTGCCGGTCGGGGTCGGTATAACGCGCCACGTCGTCCATCGAGACCATTGAAGCTTCGCCTACCGTGACCGTGCCTTCTTTGTGCGAAAAGCCTTTCTCGTTCAGCTCCCGCAAATACTCGTGCACGTGGGGACCGTTCTTGAAATGCTTGTAGCCGCTGCCTTCGAGCTTGCTCTCGTCCGTGTCGGGCAGCCGGTGGTCTTTGGAGACGACGTTGATCGCGTCCAGCCGGAAGCCGTCCACGCCTTTGTCCAGCCAGTAGCGGACCAGAGCCTGAATCTCTTCGCGCACTTTGGGGTTGTCCCAGTTGAGGTCGGGCTGCCGCTTGTTGTACAGATGCAAATAATATTCGCCGCTCGCTTCGTCGTATTCCCAGGCGCTGCCGCCGAGGTAGGACGTCCAGTTGTTCGGCGGTCCGCCGTCCGCTTCACCCGGACGCCAGATGTAGTAATCGCGGTACGGATTGTCTTTGGAAGCGATGGACTGCTTGAACTAGCGATGCTGGTCGGACGTGTGGTTCAGAACGAGGTCCATCCACAGGTCCATGCCGCGCGCATGTGTCTCCCGCAGCAGCTCTTCCCAGTCTTCCATCGTGCCCATCAGGGGATCGATTTCGCGGTGGTTGCGAATATCGTAGCCCTGATCGACGCGCGGCGACTCGTAGACCGGACTCAGCCAGATCGTATCGACCCCGATCGAGCGAATATAGTCCAGCCGCGACACGATGCCCGGCAGATCGCCGCTGCCGTCTCCGTTCGAATCCTGAAAACTGCGAGGAAATACCTGATAAACGACTTTTTCTTTCCATGATTCGTGCTGCATGTAGGGGCTTCCCCTTTCTGAAGGTGGAGTGAATGGATAGAGATCGATCGGTGCAGGAACGGGCTGCGAAAAAAAGGACGGCGTCAAATGAAATACACGTTGAATGAAAGTTGAATGAAAATTGAATGAGAGTAGAAGGAAAATCGAATATTATGAAGCGGCTTCCGAAAAGAAAGTCCTATCGTGTGTAAGATATACCCGCTATAGAGCAAGCTTAAAAGGGAGATCGCTAAAATTCGAACAAAAAATCGGAGCGAATATCGGGCAATAGAATATCGGTATGAAAAAAAATGAGAAAAAGCCTCCCGTCCGCCGGGGGCGGAATGGGAGGCTGGCCGCTTGGAGGCGGCGGTGTGGGCGCCGAAGGGGCGGGAAGGGCGATGCGGGGCGCCTGCTTCGGCGCGCGGGCAAGGGCGGGGCGCTTGCTTCGGCGCGCGGGCAAGAGCAGCCGCGGCCGGTCGGCGGCGTTACTCCGCCGCCGACACCGCGAACAGGCGGCTGCCGTGCGGCGGGAGCTGCGCCCGAAGCATGCCTTCCGGCGCGGCTTCGCTTTGCCGCGCCCAGAGATCGCGGACGCGCGCATCCGGCGCGGACGCAATCTCGCCAAGGGCCAATGCGATCTCGGCGGGTTCGTCGCCGAGATTGAACAGGCCCACGTTCAAGCCGCCGTCCGGGCGGCGCGAAGTCCAGATCCGGACACTGTCCGGATCGCCGGCGCGCCGCGGCAGCGGGCGCGGTTCATGGCCGTCCCGCGAGACGGCCAGCACTTCGTCGTTGGTGAGCAGCGACAGGGTCCACTCGTCGTTGCTGCGCAGTTCGCCGCCGAACATGAGCGGCGAGCGGAACAGGCTCCACAAGGTCATCATCGTGACCTGCTCATCGCGGGTAAAGCGCGTCAGGCGGTCTTCGTCCCCGCCGTCGACGCTGCGAATGCCGATCCGACCGAGCGGCAGCATGTCGCAGTCCGGGAAATGCCCCGGACCGACGTGCGGCGCCCAGGCTTCGCAGCGTTCGAACATGCCGCGCAGCAGGAACCAATGGTCCCAATAATCGTCGGTCATGCGCCACAGATTGGCATGCCCGATCAAATGCTCGGCCCGGTCGACGTGCGCCGGCCCCGGCGACAGGCTCAGCACCATGTCGCGGCCGCAGCCGTCGATCGCGCGGCGGATCAGTTCGACTTCGCCTTCGTGGTAGCCGTACAGGCGCGAATCGGCGATATCGTCGACTTTGACGTAGTCGACGCCCCACTGCGCGTACAGCTCGAACAGCGAATCGTAGTACGCCTGGGCGCCTTCCTGCGCCGGATCGACGCCGTACATGTCCGTGTTCCACGGACAGATCGAATTGGGATGCGCGATCTGCCGGGCGGTGACGTCCGTGCCGAGAATCTTCGTATCGGCATGTACCGCCTGCCGCGGGATGCCGCGCATGATATGGATACCGAACTTGAGCCCCAGCCCGTGCACGTAATCCGCCAGTTCCCGGAATCCGCCGCCGCCTTCCGCCGAAGGAAACCGGTTCGTCGCCGGCATCAGGCGGGAATATTCATCCATCTCCAGCGGCACGAACGGCCGGTAGCGCGAAGAATACGCGCCCGGTTCGTACCATTGAATATCGACGACGACGTATTCCCAGCCGTGGGCTTTGAGATGTTCCGCCATATAGTCCGCGTTGCCGCGCACCTCTTCTTCCGTAACGCTTGCGCCGTAGCAGTCCCAGCTGTTCCAGCCGAGCGGCGGCGTCTGCGCGTAAGCATGATGCTTCATTGCGAGGTCTCCTCCTTTGCGTGCTGCTTGTTGGCCTGTCCTCTTGCCCTGCCGTCTTGCGCTTAACCCTGAATCGTCAGGACTGTCACCGACATCGGCGGCAGCTCCACGTTGAGACTGCTGCCTTCGCGCTTGAAGTTCTCGAACGGCTGCGGCGCGATCGTGTCCGGCTGCTCGAACGTATTGTGCGCGTCCATGCGGCCTGCTGTCAGAACGCGTCCGCTTACCGCGCCTTCGGCTCCGATGCCGCGCAAGTCAAGCGTCAGGCTGCTGCCTGCCGTCGGGCTGACGTTGCACAGGCTGATATGCACGGCGCCGTTTTTGCGCGAAGCGGAGACGCTGACCTGCGGGATCGAATCGCCGTTCAGTTCGTAATTGGGCGTCTCCACGGCCATTTGCAGCACGTCTGCATCCTGGTGCACCTTGAACATTTCGAACACGTGATACGTCGGCGTAAGCAGCATTTTGTCGCCTTGGGTCAGAATCATCGCCTGCAGCACGTTGACCATCTGCGCGATATTCGTCATTTTGACGCGTTCGTGATGGTTGTGGAAAATATGCAGGTGCAGCCCGGCGACCAGCGCGTCGCGCAGCGAATTTTGCTGGTACAGGAAGCCCGGATTGGTGCCCGGCTCGCTCAGGAACCACGTGCCCCACTCGTCCACGATCAGCGCCACTCTTTTCTCCGGATCGTACTTGTCCATGATCGTCGTGTGGCGGGTAATGAGCTCATCCATGTGCAGCGACTTTTTCATCACTTCGAACCAGCCGTTCTCGTCGAAGCCGAGCGCCGATTTTTTCTCTTCCCAGCTGCCTTCCATCGTGTAATAATGCAGGCTGAGCCCGTCCATGTGGCGGCCCGCTTCGCGCATCAGCACTTCCGTCCAATGGTAATCGTCGACGTTCGGTCCGCCCGCGATCTTGAACAGCTTGTTGTCGCCGTAATTGCGCGAATACGTCTGGTAGCGGCGATATTCGTCGGCGTAATACTCCGCGCGCATGTTGCCGCCGCAGCCCCAGTTTTCGTTGCCGACGCCGAAATATTTCAGTTTCCACGGCTTGTCCTGCCCGTTCTCCTGACGCCATTTCGCCATCGGCGATTCGCCGTCGAACGTCATGTACTCGACCCATTCGGACATCTCCTGCACCGATCCGCTGCCCACGTTGCCGCAAATATACGGTTCGGTCTCCAGCAGCTCGCACAGCCGGAAAAACTCATGCGTGCCAAAATGATTGTTCTCCACCACGCCACCCCAATGCGTATTGACCATCCGGGCGCGTCCTTCGCGCGGGCCTACGCCGTCTTTCCAATGATATTCGTCGGCAAAACAGCCTCCCGGCCAGCGCAGAACCGGAATGCTGAGGTTTTTGAGCGCCTGCAGCACGTCTTTGCGGATACCGTCGATATTCGGCGTCTCCGAATCTTCCCCGACCCACATGCCTTCGTAGATGCAGCGCCCCAGATGCTCCGCGAACTGTCCGTAGATATTGCGGTCGATCTTGCCGAGCGTCACGTCCGCGTTAACGATTACCGATGCCTTTGTCATGAAAAATGCCTCCCTGGCGATCCCCTGCGGGATATTATGTTAACTTGTACGTACCTTTGATCGTCTGATGAGAGCAAACGTCCGAGCCGTGCGCCTGAGTGTTCCGCTATGTGCCTTTTTGTACTTCTTTGTGCCTCTTTGTGTTTCTTTTTGCCTCTTTGTGCTTCTTTGTGCCTTTTTGCGAAAAGAGTTCAGCCGTTCCTGCCGAGCCAAATAAGCGGGCGGCTGAAAATGTAGTCTTTTCGTCAACATTTCCTCCAAAACCGCAGCCTTTTCCGCAAAATGTGAGCATTCAGTCAACATTTTAAGCCAAATACGCTGTTTGAGCGGCTTTTGGTCCGAAAATGTGATCATTACAGCAACATTTCTGCCAAAACCGTCGTTTTCCCTGCAAAATGTGAGCATTAGGTCAACATTTCGCGCCGAGCATGCTGTTTGAGCCATTTTGGCTGAAAATATGGTCCTTACATCAACATTTCGCGCCGAGCCGGATACGCCATCTGAGCGGCTGCTCGGTTTTACCGGCGCAGAACAACGGGAATATGCCCGCAGCGCTTCGCGTGATCCGAAACGATTGCCGGCCTGTTCCCTGTTCCTGCCCTGCCTTGCCGCGCAGGGATACGGTTTCCCGATCCGGAAAACCGTATCCCGCGCGATCTTACCCGCTGCCGGCTCGGCCTTACCCGATCCTTGCAGCTATTCCTGCCTTGCCTTGCCCTGCCTTGCCCTGCCTTGCCTTGCCCTGCCTTGCCCTGCCTTGCCCTGCCTTGCCGGGCGCGATCAGCCGCGCTTGCGCAGGCGAATCACGTTCCACGACGCTTTGGCCAGACGGCCGCTTACGATGCCGTCTTTGAGCTCGGAAGCGCCGCGGTTATGCGGAGCGACTTTCTCGCTGTCGGCCGTGTTGACGGCTTTGAGGTCGTCGTTCTCCAGCACGATATGTTCTTCGATCGCATAACCTTCAAAGCTGCGCACGTCGCACGTCAGGTCGAGCGCTTCGGTCAGGTGACGGTTGAGCGCGAAGATCGTCAGCGTGTCTTCTTCTTCGTTATGCACGACGGCGGTATCGAGGTACGGCACGTCGGTATAGTCTTTGGCGTCGTACTTCGGCGAGTCGACGACCGGCTTGAGCGAGACGCCGCGTCCGTAGATGGAAGCGTGCAGGTACGGATAGTAGATGGTCTGCTTCCACGAACGTCCGCCGTTCTCCGTCATGATCGGCGCGATAACGTTGACGAGCTGCGCGAGGCAGGCCGACTTGACGCGGTCCGCGCGGCGCAGGAACGTCATCAGCATGCTGCCGACGAGCAGCGCGTCTTCGAAGTTGTAGACGTCTTCGAGCTGCGGCGGCGCCACGCTCCACGGATTGCGGTCGATCTGCGCGTCCGCTTCGTTGGAGTGGTACCAGACGTTCCATTCGTCGAAGCTGAGCTTCATCGTTTTTTTGCTGCGTTTCTTCGCCTTGATAAAGTCCGTCGTCGAGATAACCGTATGGATAAAGTGGTCCATGTCCATCCCGCGCGCCAGATAGTTCGCCGAGTCGTCGTCGCGGTTGCCGTAATACTGGTGCAGCGAGACGAAATCGGCCACTTCGTACGTATGGTCCAGCGTGTCCGCTTCCCACGAAGGGAACGTCGGCATGCCGGTGCTGGAGCTGCCGCAGGAGACGAGTTCGATATCCGGATCGATCAGGCGCATCGCTTTGCCCGTCTCCAGCGCGAGACGTCCGTACTCTTCCGCCGTCTTGTGCCCGATCTGCCACGGTCCGTCCATTTCGTTGCCGAGGCACCACATCTTGATCTTGTGCGGCTCCGCGAATCCGTGGCTTTTGCGCAGGTCGCTGTAGCGGCTTCCGCCCGGATGGTTGCAGTATTCGACCAGATTGCGCGCGGCGTCGATGCCCCGCGTCCCGAGGTTGACGGCCATCATGACGTCGGTGCCGGCGTCTTTGGCCCAGCGCATGAACTCGTTCGTTCCGACGTAGTTCGGCTCAAGCGTGCGCCAGGCGAGTTCGAGGCGTTTCGGGCGGTCTGCGACCGGTCCCACGCCGTCTTCCCAATCGTAGCCCGAGACGAAGTTGCCGCCCGGATAACGGACGATCGGCACTCGCAGGTCGCGGATCAACTGCTTCACGTCGCCGCGGAAACCGTGCTCGTCGGCGGTCGGATGGTCCGGCTCGTAAATGCCTCCGTACACGGCACGGCCCAGGTGTTCGATAAACGATCCATAGATGCGCTCGTCAATCTCGGAAATGCGGAACGCCTTATCGACGATCATTCTGGCTTTCAGGTTAGATGCTGCCAATCTGCTCATCCTTTCCATCTGCAATTTAATGAAGGCTCCCTGCGATTGAAACGCTTACAATTCATGTCGAACCGCTAATCCGGATGAGCCTTTTCCGTGCTCCGATGCCGTCTTCGCGGGCGGAAGAACCTTTACGCACCCAATGTATCACGCATGTCCGTACAAGTCAATTCTTATATGAATCATTAATATTTGTATTAATAATCGAGTGATGAGCGCTGCCTGAACAGTTAACGAATCGTACAAACGCTATTTCACGATTTTGGCTTATTTTTAAAAACCAACGAATCCTCAGCACGCTATTTCGGCACACAAGCCTTCTTTTCCACTCAAACGGCAGAATAGCGCTTCGACGATTCGTTAGAACTTCTATTGGATCAAAAATAGGCATTTAGCGATGTGACGATTCGTTAGAACCGGACAAGACGATCCAACTCCGCAAAAAAAGGCCGCGTCCGCAGGGTACTCCTGCTGCCGCAGCCTTTTCGCTGTTACCGACTTGCGTTTATCTGATTTTCCCGGTCTTTCCGGTCTTTCCGGTCTTTCCGGTCTTTCCGGTCTCGCAAAGGATTGCTGTTCACTCGTAATCCCTTAACCCAACCGATACACCGCCGCCTCATAAGGCCGCATCTCGAACGTGTGCGCCTGCACTTCGCCGGGTTCGTAGTTGCTGAGGATCAGCTCGCGCGGGCGTTCGCACAGCCGCTCCGGGCAGTGGAACGTCGGCGTGCCGCCGAAAAAGTTCAGCACGATCATCAGCGTCTCGTCTTCGAACGTGCGCGTGTACGCGTAGATGTCTTTGTCGAGCGGCAGCAGCAGGCGGTATTCGCCGTAGAGCAGCGTCCGGCTGACTTTGCGCAGCTCGATCAGCTTCTTGTAGTAGTGGAAGACCGAATTCGGGTCGGCTACGGCCGAAGCGGCGTTGATCGCCTCGTAATCCGGCGCGACGCCGATCCACGGCTCGCCGGTCGTGAAGCCCGCTCCCGGCGAAGATGCCCACTGCATCGGCGTACGGCCGGCATCGCGGGTATTGCGCCTCGCGATCTTGAGCGCTTCTTCTTCGACCATGCCGCTTTTGCGCGCATGGTCGAGGAAGTTCAGCGTCTCTTCGTCGCGGAAATCGGCCGCCGTTCGGAACACGCCGCCGACCATGCCGAGTTCTTCGCCCTGATAGATGGACGGCGTGCCTTCGAGCGTCATGAGCAGCGTCGCCAGCATCTTGGCCGACAATTCGCGGTATTCGCCCGTATGGCCGAACCGGCAGACCGAACGCGGCTGGTCGTGGTCGGCGAGGTAGTTGGCGTTCCAGCCCTGATCGTGCAGCACGGTCTGCCAATGGCTGATGGCGTTCTTGATATCGAGCAGCGTCCAGGACTGCGTCGTCCAGCGCGCGATGCCCTGGGACGCATGGCTGAGCAGCATATGGTCGGAGTTGAGCACCATGTTCGCCTGGCCCGGCTCGTCGCCGATCGAATCGAGCGTCTGCGACGGATCGAGGCCCGCCGCTTCCCCGATCGCCACGATATCGTAGTCCGCGCCGAGTTCGTCATGCAGTCTTTTTACAATTCCGTTTACCTTGTCCAGACTTGAGAACATCTGATACGCCCGCTCAACCGGCAGATGCTGCGAATTCCCGGTCTCTTCGTCGTCGTGGCCTTCGGTCTTGACGACGTGGGCGATCGAGTTGAAATGGAAGCCGTCCACGCCTTTGTCCGCCCACCATTTGACGATTTGGTACGCTTCTTCGCGCACCTGTTCGTTCTGCCAGTTCAGGTTTGGCTGCCGGTGGCTGTACAGATGCATATAATATTCTTCGGTATCGGCGTCGAACTCCCACACCGAACCGCCGAAATACGAACCCCAGTTGTTCGGAAAGCCCGACCCGCGGCCTTCGCGCCAAATATAATAATTGCGTTTGTCGCTTTGCTTGGAAGAGCGCGATTGCTCGAACCACGGATGTTCGTTCGACGTATGGTTCAGCGGCATCTCCAGCATGATCTTCATGCTGCGGCCGTGCGCTTCTTCCAGCAGCCGGTCGAAATCGTCCATCGTGCCGAACTTGTCCATGATTTTCCGGTAATCCCGAATATCGTAACCGCCTTCATGGTCGGGCGAATCGAATACGGGCGTCAGCCACAGCACGTCTATGCCGAGTTCCTGCAAATAATCCAGCTTCGAGAGCACGCCGGCCAGATCGCCGACCCCGTCTCCGTTTGCGTCCATGAAGCTTTTGATATAGATCTCGTAAACGACGCTTTCTTTCCACCATTTCGGATTCATCGGGTGTTCCTCCTTCCGGTTTGCGAAGCAAAAAAAGCGAAAGGGCTGCCCTGTATATGCCAGACGCCTTCCGCTTCCTTTCATTTACATAGATCGTACGCCAATTATCCTTTTCCGCCTTGGAACGAAGGATATTTGGTCATGCCTCCGTCGGCAAACAGCGTGATACCCGTCACGTAGCTGGATTCCGACGACGAGAGCCAGGCCGCGACCGCGGCAATTTCCTCGGGTTCGCCTACGTAACCCATCGGAATCATGCTCTCGACCTGTTTTTTCTGCTCGGGATCTTCGAATTTCTTCTTGTTGATCGGCGTATTGATCGCACCGGGACCGATCGAGTTGACCCGGATGCCTTTCGGCGCGTACTCCAGCGCAAGCGTCTCGGTCATCATCTTGACCCCGCCTTTGCTCGCCGCGTAATGCACGAAGTGAGGCCATGGAATGATCTCGTGCACGCTGGACATGTTGATGACCGTACCTTTGATGTTATGTTCCAGCATGTACGCGATCGCTTCGCGGCTGCCGAGGAAATAGCCGGTCAGATTGAGATTGATGACCTGATTCCAGTCTTCGAGCGACAGCTTGTGCGATTCGACTTCGTTCTCCTTGCCGGCGTTGTTGATCATGATGTCGAGTCCGCCGAACGTATCGTGCGCGGCCTGGATCAGCTTTTTGACGCCGTCTTCTTCCGAAGAACTGGCCTGCACGTCGATCGCTTTGCCTCCGGCTGCCTCGATTTCCTTGATCATGTCTTCGACCCCGTCGTGATTGCTGTGGTAATTGATGACGACGTTCGCTTTCTCGCGGCCGAGCCGCAGAGCGATCGATTTGCCGAGGCCCGATGCGGCTCCGGTGACGATCACCGTTTTTCCTTCCAGATCCGGATACATAACCATCCCTCCTCTTCTCCTTATTAGTACCCCGCTGTCCGCCGCAGAAACTTTCTTTTTTTTGCTATCGCTTTTATCCGAAAAATTACCCCGGGTTAAGCTTGGGTTAATATTCGGCGGTTATAGTAAGGGTAGAGAGAAGCTTCAAACACCTCCCACAACGCACATAGACGGACGACCTCCATATAGCGATAGCGACATCGCAGCGGCATTCAAGCACGATCAGGCAGTCCCGACGGATTGAACGGTCAAGACAGATCGAACAGCCAAGACAGAGGAACGAACAAGCACGAATCCATGAACCTATTCCGGAAAGCGAGGCACCTCGATGAAAACCATGAAAAAACCCGGCACGAAAAGCGCCGAATCGCGCAGCGCCAAGCTCTTGATCAAAAAGGCCGACCTGCCCGCCAGACCCCGCATCAATCTCAAAAGAATCTGGATCGTCGGCACGCTCGCGCTCGGCATCACGCTCGGCAGCAGTCTCGGCGGCGGCAAAGTCGAAGCGGAAGCGGTCTACCGCGATACGCCTCCTTCTTCGAGCGACGAGACGACCGGCGGCAAAGAAGCTTTCCTGTACGCGCTCGGCGCCCAGGACGAACAGCAGGTGTACGACCTGATGTACGAAGGCTTGTCGCTGCGCGAAATCGCCGCGCTCCGCGGCGGCAGCGAACAGCAGCTGATCGCCCTGCAGGTGCGGGAACTTGCGCAGCAGCTTGAGCAGCGCCTGGCCGACGGCCAGATCGACCAGGAAGCTTACATAGCGTACAGAGCCGAACTGCCGGAGATCGTGGCAGCGAGCTTGTCGTCGAGCATGGCGGGGGCTTGAGGGGTAGAACCGCCGGCGGGCCGGCGGCGGTGAGGCGGATTGAAGCCGCGGCAGCGGGGCGGAGTGAGCCGCGGTAGTGCGGGGCAATGGCCGGCGGGCGGCAGCTCGGCGGGTTGAAGCCACAGTAGCGTGATCAGGGAGCCCGCAGAGGCGGGACCGGGGAACGGCAGGCCGCATGAAGCGGCTCCTTCGCGACAAAATCGAAAAAGAGCCGAAATAAGTGCTTAACTACACTTATTTCGGCTCTTTTTTGGCTTTTTTCACAATTAACGTCCTGGCGACACTTAATCGGCTGCTTTTGCCCGCGTCCCACTATTTTTCCGCAAAATAAGTGTACTTACGCACTTATTCCAAAAACAGGCCATGCGCGCGCAAAATTAACGACGTTTTCGCAGTTATTTCCACGACTCGCCCGCACCCGCCTCACTCTGCCATGCCCGGCTGAACGAGCCGCACGCCGAGGCGGCGGGTCAATCCTTCGATACAGTCGGCCATCACCCGGTTGTGGTTCCACACGAACGCGGGACGGAAAAAGGGCGCCCACAGGTTCATCCAGCGCTTCTTCGTCCGCACTTCCCACGTATAGCGGACGCGGGTGCAGTCGCCGACCTGTTCGAACTCCAGCCGTCCGCTGCCTTCGAGGTGGCCGTCGGCGCGCAGTTCGATCAGGTTCGGGCTGCGCTTCTCCACGATGCGTGCGGTAAAAGCCAGCTTATACAGCATCCGGCTCCGAATCACGGTCAAATATTCGTCGCCGATCCCGTCGCCGGAAGGGCCCGATTTGATTTTGCGAATGCAACAGCCGCGCCACCAATCCGCCTGTTCCGGTTCTTCGATCAGTCTCCACAAAGCTTCCGCGCTCGTCTCCAACATCCAGTCGCTGACGAATCGGTATCCGTTCATGGCTTGTCGCCTCCCGACGCTTGAGTCTCTTCCCTTCATTAACACCAAGCGAGGAAATTGAACATCCGGGAGCCAACGCTTTCTGCTTCTGACCAGTTCTAACCATTAAGCCAAAAGACGGCTGTAATAAAAACAAGTAGTACAATTGCAAAGCTCAAACTTGCTAAGAAGATATCTGCTTTCGGCGCAGCCTTGTTAATTATTTTGAGCGACTTCCATACAAAAACAAAGCCAAAAATGCTCACTAAAATCATCGAAATAATATCCATTTTAGGCATCATCCTTTATTTCAAATAATCCGTCTGTGTCCAACTCCATGTATCTGAGCTTGGAATCGCATTTTCATAACCATATTCTACACTTAAACTAATAGAAGGTTCTTTTGCAAAAGAGAATTCTCCTGAAGGGTTTACACGAAGACGTTTGTGGAAATAATTAGAAACCATTGAGCTTGTGACAACATTTCCACTATAATCATGTCCACGTTGTAGAGTAACTGTTGCCCATCCTTTATGTTCCTGAGGTCTACCGTTACTAACTAGATTAGCTACCCATCCAATACCTGTGCCTGGTTGAATATCTTCGAATCCGCTTTGTTGGACAAGTAATTTTTAATTTTTTCATTTACTTACTCCCATTTTTTTAATTAAAAATTACTATTACTATATTAGCCCAATTCAAAAAAATAATCATTGATAAATCAATTACAAAATGTTTTGAAGAACCAAACTTTAAATAAAATAATTCCTTTTCTTCGAAAAATTTATATGACAATATGCCCTTTTTTCTGGAGTTATTCGTACGTATACTCGCATCTAACCATTCAAAGGTCAGTTCTTAATCAAATTAGGCGCGTATTCGAGTGATTCGAGTGATGAATCGATCACTTTAGTAAAATCGTGAAGTTACAATGAAGAAAAAATCCGAGAACATGGAAGTGAGCAGATTTTAGCTGTTTTGCTGCATCTGGAAGGGAGAGCGTTACAAGAAATTGCGGACATTTTGCACCAGACTCGCCAGACGATTGGCGAATATGTATGCCGCTACCCAAACGGTGGCTTAAGCAAGCTTAAGTTGTATCATTCTCCGGGCAAACCACTTTTACACACACCCCAAAAGAAAAAACAATTAGCCGAAGCCCTAAAAAACCAAATTGCAGATGATCTGGGTTTTGAAGTAAAAGGCACTTAGACGTTAAAACTTGTCAACGCTTACGTAGAGATGAATTTTGGCCAAGTATTCACCGGAGATGAAGCTGGTGGAAGGCTTGTAGAAATGGCTGAAAGGCGATATGATCCACAATGTTTTTTATCCTAAAACCCACAAAATCCGTCTAGCTGTACGTCGGTTTATGAAGCAGGTCAACCAGAATGCGCAAGAAGTGATCGATCTGCTTTGTTTGAATGTCTAATTATTTAATTCAATTTATATGGATTGAAATTGAAGACATGCTCTAAGCCCTAACCGGTTTGAACGGATTCGGGAACGTCTGCCAATCCTGCTCCAGCTCCGCATCGGTCAGCAGCGCCGCATCCAGCGACCGTTCGATCGCTTCCCGGTCCATGCCGATGCCGATCAGTACAAGCTTCGTCACGCGGTCGCCCCAGCGGTCGTCCCAATCCGGGGAATTCTCCAGCGATTCGCCTTCGCCGAAATAGAACTCCCGCTCTTCCGGCGTCAGCGCCGAGACCCACATGCCTGCGCTCGTGAATTCTTTCGAGCGGCCGGCCTGGCTGAACGAATACGCTTTGCGGTTGTCGAACGCCATCCAGACGATGCCTTTGGAACGCACGACCGCTTCCGGCCAGCGCGCCAACCAGCGGCCGAAGCGTTCGGGATGGAACGGCACTTTTCTTTTATACACAAAAGAATGAATCCCGTACTCTTCCGTCTCCGGCGCATGTTCTTCCCGCTCCAGCTCCTGAATCCAGCCCGCCGAGACGCTGGCGCGTTCGAAATCGAACTTGCCGGTGTTGAGAATCTCCGCCGCATCGACCTGCCCGTTGATGGAGCGAATAAAGGTCGCCGTCGGCTGAAGGCTGCGCAGCACCTGTTCCAGACGGTCCAGCTCGGCCGGTTCCACCAGATCGCATTTGTTCAAAATGAGCACGTCGCAGAACTCCACCTGTTCGACCAGCAGGTCGACGATGCTCCGTTCGTCTTCCGCCTCGACTTCCTGCCCGCGATCCCGCAGCTTCTCGCGCGATTGGTAATCGGTCCAGAATTCCGCCGCGTTCACGACCGTCACCATCGTATCGAGCCGCGTCAGCTGCGTCAGGTCGATGCCGTTCTCCTCGTCCACGTAGCTGAACGTCTGCGCTACCGGCACCGGCTCGCCGATACCCGTCGATTCGATCAGGATATAGTCGAAGCGTCCTTCTTCCGCCAGCCGCTCCACTTCCGTCAGCAGGTCTTCGCGCAGCGTGCAGCAGATGCAGCCGTTCGACATCTCGACCAGCTTCTCGTCGATCCGCGACAGTCCGCCGCCGCCCCGGATCAGGTCCGCGTCGATATTCACTTCGCTCATGTCGTTGACGATCACGGCGACCCGGAGTCCGGTCCGGTTGTTGAGCACATGGTTGAGCAGCGTCGTCTTGCCGGAACCCAGATAGCCGCTGAGAACGGTAACGGGGATGCGCCGGTCTTCGCCTGCCGGTTGTGCGTAAGATTGGTTCATGGAGAGTTCACGCTCGCTTTCAAAAAAGAATGGGTGGAAAAAGAAGCTGGGCCGCAGGCTTGTATCTTGGGAGTGCGAGTTGGCTACTCGATATTAATCGTAATTATTACGATTAATATCGTTACCATCTTAACCACTTCCCCGCCGGCTTGTCAACGGAAGGTCGGAGAACGGGAGTTGAATAAGGGTTGAGTGATGGAGCGCCCGAATCGAATAACGGCGAACGGGAGTGAAAAGATTGGAGAACGACGATCCGCGATAGGGGTAAAAGAATTAGGAAGACGAAACTTGCCCCTGCTGCCGTAACGAAAAGGCACGGACTATCGTTCAATCGGAAACGGCTGCCTTGAGATTGGCCGATCAAAATTCGTTCGAAATAAGGAGGATTTCCATGAAACTGCCCGAACATTTCCGTCTGCTCGACTATATCGTATTTTTCGTTGTCGTTGCGGGTCTCGGCATCCTCAACATCATGTCTCCCGGCCCGTGGCTCGCTCCCGTGATTCTATCGATTGCGGCCGGGATTGGTGCCAGCCTCGTACTGGGCACGTTTACGAACGTGGTGTTTAGACGGCATCGCAAGTAGACGGTGCCGTTAGAATCCCCGACATCCCGACATCCGCAAACAGCCAAAAAGCGCACGCAAAGCGTACGCTTCTCCGGGGCTCTCCCGGGCTGCCCCAGTCCCTGCCCTCTCCCGATTCAATCCGCCCGGCGGGCGTTCGCGCCGCCGGTCATCTTCCATTGAACTCCCATCATCGCCGCAATCATGACGAGCAGCAGCGACAGCGGCGCGGCAAATGTGCCGGCGGCATCGTGCAGCAGCCCGATCGCGAGCGGGCCCAGCGCGCCGATCACGTAGCCGCCGCCCTGGGTCATCGCCGCCCAGCCGCCGGCTTCTTCCGGCGACTTCGCTTCCGCGATCGGCAGCATCAGCGCAAGCGGGAACAGTCCGCCGGCGCCGAGGCCGAGGCTGACGGCGGCCAGCAGCGCGGGAGCGCCGGCCAGCAGCAGGACGATCCCGGCCAATTCGAACGTGCTGCACAGCAGCAGGACGATTCTTGTCTGCCCGAACTTCGCTACGATTCCGGGCACGATCAGCGATACCGGAATCTGGATCAAGGCGAACACGGTCAGACATACGGCGGCTTCGCCCGGCGTATAGCCGAGACTGACCGCGATCGGCGCGATCCACGCCGTCACCGAATAGAAGATGCCGGCCATAAGGCCGAAGAACAGCGTCAGCCGCCTCGCCTGCCGGCTGCGCAAAGGCAGCGCGTACGGCATCCGCGCGGCCGATTCGCTGCGGCGGCGGGCCAGCGCCGCCCAGATCAGCAGCGCCGCCAGGCCCGGCAGCGCCCAGATGGCCAAAGCGAACGGCAGATGCTGCCCGCTGCGCTCGTACAGCGGCACGGACAGACCGGACGAGAGTGCCGCTCCGGCTGTCATCGCCGCGGAATAGACGCTGACGACCGCGGGATGGGCGGGGAAATATTTCTTGATAAAAGCGGACAGCAGCGGACCGGCCAGGCTGATGCCGATTCCGCCGGCGACGGCTGTCATAATCAGCAGCGATACCGATTCGCCGATGCCGCGGAGCGCCGTCATGCCCGTAATGAGCAGCAGCGCTGCCCAGATCGTGCGTTCCAGGCCGATCCGGCCGCTGATACCCGCCGCAAGCGGCGCGAACAAGCCCATGCACAGCACCGGCAGCGTCGTCAGCAGGCTCGCGGCGGTGCCGCTCATGCCGAGATGGCTCTGGATCGTGGCGAGCAAAGGCGCAGCCGAAGTCATCAGCGGACGCAGGTTCAACGCCGCGACCACAATCGCCAGGATCAAATAAATTTTTCTCATCTTCCACGCCTCCTTTGTACTCCATCGAATTTATGCCGAATCGACAAGATGCCGAATCGACTTCGACCTCAGTATAGGCACCGCATAATGATTGATCAATCCTATTATTTTTATTATTATGATAGTAAAAAACTATGATTGGAGCGAAACCGACGTATGGATACGCGCAATATCCGGTATTTTCTCGCCGTATACGAGCATCTGCATTTTACGCGGGCCGCCGAGCAGCTCGGCATCTCCCAGCCGACGTTAAGCCAGCAGATCCGCGCGCTCGAAGCGGAAGTCGGCATTCCGCTGTTCGATCGGATCGGCAAAAAAGTCGTCGTTACCGAAGCGGGCAAAATGCTGAAACATTACGGCACCAAGATGCTGCAGGCGGAAATGGACATCCAAACGGCCGCGACGGAACTCCGCTCGGGCAGTCAGGGCGAGATTCGCCTCGCGGCGCTGCCTTCGGATCTCGATTTTCGCCTCGTGCCGCTGTTCGTCCGGTTCAAGACCAAATACCCCGACACGCGCCTGCAGGTGATCTCGACCATTTTCGCGTACGAGGAAGTGCTCGGGCACAAGGTCGATCTGGGCATCGGGCTGCAGGGTCCGGCAGACGACCGGCTCACCCGTATTCCGCTCTGCTCGGAGCCGTACGGCCTGCTCGTTCGCGCAGGCAGCAAGCTGGCCGGCCGCAAACGGATCACGCTTGCGGACCTGCGCAGCCATCCGCTCGTCATGTATCCCAAAGGCTACGTGGGCCGCGACCTCGTCGACGAGACCTGCCGCAGGCAGGGCTTCGAATTGACGACGGCGATGGAGACCGATTCGGCCGTCTCGCTGCTCCAGCTCGTGTCCGCCGGGATCGGCGCGGCGGTGCAGCCGGTCGGACTGATCGGGCAGAACGGCGGCGCTTACCCGGATATCGTCGCCGTGCCGCTCTCCGGAGAAGTGCCGGTGCGGCATCTGGAACTGACCTATTACACGGATCGGTTCCTGACCGGCGCGCAGCGGGAACTGATCCGCTGGTTGACCGACTTTTTTGCGCCAATGAGACCTTTGCCCTGATTGCTCCGCCGCCTCTTCTGCATAGAAAAAAGCTCCCGAGACCTGGGGTCCGGGAGCTTTTCGGCGTGCGCGGTGTCGTTTCGCTTACTTTTTAGCCAATTTCAGAACCGTTTCGTCCATCTGTTTGAACAGTTCTTCCTTCGTGATCTTCTTCGCTACATAGGCTTGCATCAGGGCGCCGAATTCCTGGCTTGTGCCGTCCGGCAGCTTAGGCCACTGCCAACCGAGCGTCTTGTCGGCCTGTACGTATTCCTGGATGCCTGCGGCAATGTCGCCGAGCTGTTCCGGTTCGTACGTGATCGTCTTGAGCGCCGGGATGAATTTGAATTCTTCGACCGTGTAGCGTTTGCCTGTCTCGGATGTCACCATCCAGTTGAGGAACTTTTTCGCTTCTTCTTTGTTCGCCGAGTCTTTGTTCACGACCCAGTTGTTCGGCACGCCGACGAAGATGTTGTCGTTCAGCGCGACGTCGTCGTTGATCGGCATCGGCAGGATGCCGATTTCGACTTCCGGATCGATTCCGTCGATCTGGACCTGCGTCCAGTTGCCCTGCTGCGTCATCGCTGCCATGCCGGAAGCGAATTCGGTCATTTGCGTGTTGTAGTCGGTCGTCAGAGGACGATCGTTGCTGAATTCCATCGTCAGATCGACGAGGTCGATCCACTGGTTGAAGATTTCGTTGTCCGCTACGGACGTCTTGCCTTCTCTCCAGTCGGCGATGAACTTGTCCGGATCGGCCTGCTTGGCATACGCGTCATTGACCAAATGCTGGCCGATGACCCACCATTCCTGGTAGCCGTTCTCGAACGGCACGATGCCGGCGTCTTTGAGCTTCTGGGCCGCTTCGCGCAGGGCGGTAAGCGTCGTCGGAATTTCGGTGATGCCCGCCTGTTCGAACAGCGCTTTGTTGTACAGGAAGCCGTACCCTTCGATGTTCATCGGCAGGCCGTACAGCTTGCCGTCCATCGTCATCGGATCTTTGACGTTGTCGGTCAGATCGGCTACCCACGGCTGATCGGACAGATCTTCCATACGGTCTTTCCACAGCTGCGCTTCGTTGTAGCCGCCGTTGTTGAAAATGTCCGGCTCGTCGCCCGAAGCGAACTTCGCTTTGAGGGCCGCGCCGTAATCCGCGCCGCCGCCGACCGTTTCGATCGTGATGTTGACGCCGGTTTCTTTTTTGTATTCGGCCAGCAGTTTCTCCATCGCGTCGGCGATTTCGACTTTGAACTGGAACATCTTGAGCGTAACGTCGGAAGCCGGCGCGTCGCCGTCTCCGCCCGAATCCGTCGTCCCTGCCGTCGTGCCGGTTCCTCCGGTCGCGCCGGTCTCCGGATTCGGCATGGCGCCTCCGCCTCCGCAGGCGGCGAGCAGCGAAACCATCAGCAGCAGCGCCATGGTGAGAAAGCTCGTTTTTTTCATGTGTACAGCCTCCCTTTTGTGTGTGTTGAAGCTTTTTTGTGCAATTCGTGCCAGATCTGACCCGCTCTTCCCATTCGTGCGGCGAGCGATTACAATAAGATTGCTTTTATGTGATATTGCGACTTGCCAGGGTATAGGGGGTACGGTTGGATCAACCTTTGACCGCGCCTGCCGCGATGCCGGCAATGATATGCTTTTGCAGCGCGAGGAAGAAGATGATGATCGGCGCGATGCCCATCAACAGTCCCGCGAGCGCCAGATCCCACTGCTTCGTATACTGCGAGAAGAACGCGTTCGTGGCCAGCGGAATCGTGCGCAGATCCGCGTTGCCCCCGACGATCAGGAGCGGCAGCAGGAAGTCGTTCCAGATCCAGAGCGTGTTCAGGATGAACACGGTGACGATCATCGGCTTGAGCAGCGGCACGACGATTCGGAAAAAGACGCCGAACGGTGAGCAGCCGTCCATGATGCCCGCTTCCTCGACTTCGATCGGTACCGATTTTACGAAGCCGTGGAACAGGAAAATGGTCAATGAAGCGCCGAAGCCGAGGTAACAGATGATGAGTCCCGGCAGGTTGCCGGTCAGATTCAGGTTGGCCGCGACGCGGACCAGCGGAATCATGATCGACTGGAACGGAATGACCATCGCGGCGACGAACGCCATGAACACGATGTTGTTGAAGCGGCTCGGGTGCCGGACCAGCCGGTACGCGGCCATCGAACAAAACAGCGCCAGCAGCACGTTCGCCAGAATCGTAATGACGAGCGAGTTGGTGAAAGCTTTTGGAAACTCGAGGATTTCCCAGGCCCGCGTAAAGTTGTCGAAGGTGACCGCTTTGGGAAGCGCGGCCGAGTCCTTGAGAATGTCGGCGAACTTCTTGAGCGAATTGACGACGACGAAGTAGAACGGAACGAGGAACAGCAGCGCCAGCAGGACGGCGATCACTTCAAGCAGCAGCGTTCGTCCGGAATATTTGCGACCCGTCTCCATTTAGGACTGTACCTCCCTTCTCTTCGTGAACCAGACTTGCAGCGACGAGACGGCGGCGACGATGACGAAGAACAGAAGCGCTTTCGCCGTGCCCAGTCCGTAGTTGCTGTTCGTGAACGCCTCGGTGTAGATGTTGAGCGCCAGCGATTCGGTCGAACCGAACGGCCCGCCTCTCGTCAGCGACAAGTTGAGGTCGAACATTTTGAAAGCGTTGGACATCGACAGGAACAGGCAGACCGTGATAGCCGGCATGATCAGCGGGAACGTGATGAAGCGCAGTTTTTGCATATACCCCGCTCCGTCGATCTCCGCCGCTTCGATCAGCGAACGGTCGACGTTCATCAGTCCGGCGATGTAGATGATCATCATGTAGCCGGCCGCCTGCCAGACGAACACGATGACGATGCCCCAGAAGCCGGTCGCTTCCGTGCCGAGCCATTCAAGGTTGAAAAAGCCGATGCCGGTCGCTCTGCCGACGGCCGCGAAGCCGCGGATGAAGATGAACTGCCAGATGAAGCCGAGCAGCAGGCCGCCGATGACGTTCGGGATGAAGAAGAGCGTCCGCAGCAGGTTGCGCATCTTGAGCGGCTGCACGAGCAGCAGGGCGAGCAGGAACGCGATCACGTTGGTCAGGATAACGACCGCCAACGTAAATCGAATGGTGAACCAGAAGGAAGCCCAAAATTTCGTATCCGCGAACATCGCGGTAAAGTTGCGTGCCCCTACCCAGTTCACCGTAACCGCGACTCCGTTCCAGTCCGTGAACGAGTAATACATGCCCAGGAAAAACGGGATGACGACGATAACGACGAAGAAAAGCAGCGACGGACCCAGAAATACGCTCTGCATCAGTAAATTCATCCAGCGCTTGCGTCCTGCCAAAGTGGTGCACCTCCCGTTTCGGTCTTTATTTAAGCTGTGCGTTTATTATATGCTGAAGAAGAAAGCGCTAACATGGAAAGAAATGACGAATACAGTGGACTATATTGACCTGCTCCGTCATTCGGGGTCCGGGAGAAAGGAGAGCCGTATGTTCCGCCATTCCATCCGCAGCAAATTGATCGCCTTTTTGGTCTTCGCCACCGCTCTGCCCATCCTGCTCTCCGCTCTGGTCGCCTACAATTTGACGAAGGAAAACGTCAAGCGCAGCGCGATCGAGGACAACGCCAGCCTGCTCTACCAGGGGCAGACGAATATCGTCAATTATCTCGATACGGTCAACAAGCTGTCCCTGCAAATTTACGACGAGTCGGTCTACGGCGACACGCTGATCGACATTATGCTGTCCGGCTCGGACGAGCTGGAAGCCGGCCTCGACCGCAACGACGTCATGGGCGCGCTGCGGCGAACGTATTATTCGATCGACGGGATCTATCAAGTGTTTTTGCATATCGACAAAAGCAGCAATTCGTATCTGTATTACGCGGGCAAACCGTACGGGCCGACCCGGCAGGACCAACTTCCGGAGTATCGCAAATGGAAATCCCAGGCGTTCGCCGACGTGACGCACCGGGCCGGCACCTACCGGCTGCGCCCGGAGAACGAAGAACGCTCGACGGACGTGTTCACGTTCAACCGCGTCGTGTACAATATTCCGCGCAAAGAAAAAGCCGGGCTGCTGGCGATCGACGTGCGGATCGATTTCCTCCGCTCGCTGACCCAGCGCCTGGCGGCGGAAGGCGAGCAGGTGTACATCGTCGACCGCGAAGGACGGCTGATCGTCGGCCCGCCCGACCGGATCGGCCAGAAGCCCGAGCTGAACGGGCTGGACGAGGTGCTGGCGGCGAGCGGCGAATCGGGCTATACGGTGCAAAAAGACGGCAAGGACACGTTCCTGTTCTACGAGCGGGTCCGAAGTCCTCTGGCCGACTGGCTGATCGTCAAAAGCGTCGATACGGACACGCTGTACCGGCGCGAGCGCCAGATTCTGCTGCTGAACGCGGCGGTCGGCGCCCTGTCGCTGATCGTGGTCGTCGTGGCGACGGCGTTCATCTCGCTCAAGTTCACCCGGCCGATCCGCAAGCTGATCCGCGGCATGCAGCAGGTGGAGTCGGGCGGCCAGCCGCTGGAGCTGGAGACGGAGCGCACCGACGAATTCGGCGTGCTGTCGCGGCGGTTCGAAGGCATGGTGCGGCGGCTGAACGATTCGATCCTCAAGCAGTACCGCCTGGAGATCATGAACAAGACGAACCAGCTCCGGGCGCTGGAAGCGCAGGTCAATCCGCATTTTCTCAACAATGCCCTCCAGTCGATCGCGACGCTCGCGCTCAAAAAAGGCGACCGCGACGTCTACGGGCTGATTACTTCGCTCGGGCGCATGATGCACTATAATATGCATGTCGGCGACGCTTTCGTGCCGCTGAGCCGCGAGATCGAATACGTGCAGGATTATTTGGGCCTTCAGCGCCACCGGTTCCAGGGCAGCTTCCGGTTCTCGCTCGAAATCGAGCCGGAAGCGCGAAACGTGCAGGTGCCGCGCATGATTCTCCAACCGCTGGCGGAAAATTATTTCAAGCACGCGGGCGAGACGTTCGAGCGCGAAGGCGTGCTGCGCATCCGCGCTTTCCTGCGCCGGAGCGGCGAGGAACTGCCGCTGCCGGACTGGACGGAAGCCGAAGCGGCCGCGAACGGCCGGACGCCAGGCGAGCTGATCGTGATCGTGGCCGACAACGGCCCGGGTATCGAACCCGAACTTCGGCGCGAGCTGCAGGCGATGCTCGACCGGCCGCTCGTGTTCGGACAGAACACGGAGTCGGCGCATATCGGACTGCGCAGCGTCGGCGACCGGCTCCGGCTCTATTTCGGCGACTCCGCCGCCGTCTTCCTCAGCCAGGCGCTCGACGGCGGCCTGCAGGTCACGCTGCGCATCCCCCTGTTCGCCGAAGGCGAATTCCGCAAGCCCTGAGTCGATACGACCGTTAACGATTATGCACAGAAGGAGAAGCGATCACCTATGAAAGTACTTATCGTGGACGACGAGACCCATGTCAGGGAAGCCATTCGCCTGTTGATCGATTGGGATCGCTATGAACCGGCCGAAGTGCTGGAAGCTTCAAGCGGCCGCGAAGCGGTCGCCCTGATCGAGAGGCACGCGCCGCATATCGTGCTGACCGATATGATCATGCCCGCCGGAGGCGGCATTGACCTGCTGGAGTGGATCAGCCGCAGCGCGCCGGATACGAAGACGCTCGTCATCAGCGGGCACGGCGATTTCGATTTTGCCCGCCAGACGCTGCGCTACGGCGGCATGGATTACCTGCTGAAGCCGATCGACGCCGACCAGCTCAACGACTCGTTCTCGCGGGCCGTCCAGAGCTGGATGGCGAGCGAGTCCAGCCGGCGGCAGATGCTGGCGCAGACGATGGAAGTGAATCGGTTCAAGCCGCTCTACCGGGACAAGCTGTGTTCCGATATTCTCGGCGGCCCCGCGGCCCGCGAGAGCGCGGAGCGGGAATTCAGCGGCGAATTCGAGCTGCTCCAGCCTGCCGGCACGGTGCGCAGCGCCGTGATCCGGATGGACGAGGACTCCCCGCTGCTGATCAAGTACGCGGGACGTACGGAGCTGCTCTATTTCACGCTGGTCAACGTGGCGAACGAAGTGCTCGGCCGCGGCCACGACGGCTATGCGTTTCGCAATCTGGGCCGCGAGCGCGAAGTCGCGATCTTCTTCTGGAACGGCGCCGCGCACGCGGGCGAGCGGCTGCTGCGGACGAACGCGGGGCTCGAAGCCGTACTCGGCGAACCGCTGCATTTCGGGCTCGGCGGCTGCGCCGACGGGCTGTGCGACGGGCTGCGCGCGTCGTATCTCCAGGCCGAGGAAGCGCTGAAGAAGCGCCGCACGGCCGCCTCGGAGAAGATCGCGCCGGGCGCCGGTGCCGGCAGCGGCGCGGAACCCGACCTGCAGGGCGACCGCTACATTCACGCGTTCGAAGGCGCTTCGGCCGGCGGGCCCGGCGTCATGGAAGAGATCGCGGCGCATATTCGCGAACATTACCGCGAAGAGCTGTCGCTGCAGGACCTGGCGGACCGTTTCTTTTTGAGCCGCGAATACATCTCGCGCCGGTTCAAGCGGGAATTCGGCGAGAACGTCTTCGACTATTTGGCCAACGTGCGCCTCGAACGCGCCAAACGGCTGCTGCTCGACTCGGAGATGACGGTCGTGCGGATCGCCGATCTGGTCGGCTACCAGGACGAGAAATATTTCAGCCGTGTGTTCAAAAAATCGACCGGCTTCGCGCCGAACGAGTTCCGGCGCGAAGCCGGCACGCCAAAAGGCAGAGGGTAACCTTCTCCTTCTCTGCGCAGGCGCGTGCGTCCGAACCTAGAGAAGGCAAACTCAAGAAGGCAAACCTAAGAAGGTAAAAGCAAAAAAGCCGCGGCGCTCCGGTCTTCGTCCGCGTTCCTCTGAGGGAACGCGGACGAAAATCGATAGCGTGCGGCTTTTTGCGCTGTGCGGCAAGGCATTCTTCATACGGAATATAAGTGCGAAGAACAGCCTTCCTCGCTGTTGAAGAGCGGCCTTCCGTCCTGTTGAAGAAGGGCTTTTCTTCGTGTTGGTGTTGGTGTTGCTATGGCTGTCGCCGTTCCTGTCCGCAACGTCAGGCGTCAGACGCGGAACTGGCCGATCTCGCCCTGCAGTTCGCCGGACAGGCGGCTCAGCACTTCCGCCGAAGCCGATACTTCCTGCATCGAAGCGAGCTGCTGCTGCGAAGCGGCGGCCACGCCCTGCGAACGGGCCGAGATGTCCCGCGACAGTTCGGTCATGTCCCGCTCGGAGATCAGCGTCTGCTCCATGCCGGCCGATACCTGCTCGACGGCAGCGGCGGCTTCCTGCATGCGGCCGGTGATCTGCTGCAGCGAATCGTAGATACGGTAGAACGACTCGCCGGCCTGATTGGCCGTCTGCGCGCCGCCTTCGACTTCGCGCGATCCGTCCTCGATCGCCCGCACCGCTCCCTGAAGCTTGTCGGCGATGCCGCCGAGAATGGATTCCACCTCGGCCGCGGCCGTGCGGGACTGCTCGGCCAGCTTCTTCACTTCTTCGGCGACGACGCCGAAGCCCCGGCCGTGTTCGCCGGCTCTTGCCGCTTCGATCGAAGCGTTGAGCGCGAGCAGATTGGTCTGCCCGGCAATGCCGCCGATCGTCTGCACGATCTCCGAGATCCGCTTCGATTCGCGTTCCAGTTCGTTGACCGCTTCCGAAGACCGGCCCACGGTCTCCTGGGCGAGGCGCATCCGCTCCATCGTCTCGCCGATCAGCTTGGTGCCTTCCTGCGCGCCTTCGAGCGCCAGAATGGAAGCGCGCGAGACGTCCGACGTCGTGTCGGCGACGCGGCGCAGATTATGCCCGCCGTCTTCGAGCGCCAGCTTGTTCTCGTCCATGCCGGACATTTGGCGTTCCGCTCCGCTTGCGACGTTCATGATCGCGGCGGTGACGTGGTCGGCCGCTTCCGCCGCCTGTCCCGAATTTTTGAGCAGCATGTTCGAAGCGCCGGACACCTGCTCCGAACTGCTGCCGATTTTGACGATCAGGCCGCGCAAATTATTTTTCATCAGATTGAACGCGTCCGCCATCTCGCCGATCTCGTCGCGGTTCGACACTTTGAGGTCTTCTCCGCGCAGATCGCCTTCCGAAATCCTTTTCGCTTCGGCTGCGATCCGCGATACCGGACGCGCGATTTTGCGGCCGATCAGGAAAGCGATCAGCGAGCCCAGCAGCAGTCCCGCCGCGACGAGAACGATGATGATCGTCTCGATGCTTCTGACGTCCGCCGCGGTGTCCGCGATCGACGCTTCCAGCTGCGCGCGCTGCACGTCTTCCAACTGCTGCGAACGTTCGGCCAAGGCATCGGCCAGCGGCACGCATTCCGCTTCGACGACGCGCGTATATTCCGCCAGGTTGTTCGCCTGCTTGAGTGCGATCAATCGGCTGCCGACTTCGTCGTACTGCGTCTCAAGTGCGCCGATCTCGCTCAGCAGAGCCTGCGACTGCACATCGACCAGCAGCGTGTCCAACCGGTCGAGCTTGGACAGCATGTTGGCTTTGTTTTGCTGGAACGAATCCACATGGTCTTCATTACCCGTAATGAGGTAGCCGCGCAAATTTTTGGCCTGAGCGGTCGCTTCGTATTTGACGTCGGCGATCGTCTGAATCTCTTCCACGCGCCGGTCGATAAGGTCGTTGTAATTCCGGTGTACCTGTTCGACTTCGTAGAAACTGAAAGAAGCCAGGAAAAGCGTAATCAGCAGCACTCCGGCAAAACCCGCGTACAATGTCCGTCCGATTGTCATTTTCATTCTTTTTTCCCGCCTTGTCCGTGAATTTGGTCGTTCGTTCATTCGTCGGCAGGCGGTAAGAAAAAAGATCTTAGAGCCTGCTGTTGGTGCGTTGGCCGTTGCGTTGACCGTATGGAATGCGAGGCTGCCGACTTCCTGCCCGGCCGAATCCGCCAAGGGAAAGGCCGTTCGAACAACGAATCGGACTCGCTTATGTACTAGGACATTTGGTGTCTTCCCGTCTCCGTTATCTATGGTTATTTAGACTCAATATTTAAATTTGAAACAAAAGAATGCGGCAAAGCATAATTCACAGAAATGGTTCCTTGTACCTAATTTATGCCTGAATTATTCATTTATTCTCTCCGCGCGCTTACTCTGCGTTCGATCCGTATGCGCGCCCACGGAACCCGCTCCGGGGCCCGGCGCTTCCCTGCTGCCCGTTGCGGGTATTATGATAGAGAGAAGTCATAAGGCTGCACATTGCTAAAAGATCCGATCTCGACTATATTCCGATGCAAAGGCAGGTTGATCGTTATGTTTCTGTATCTGTTCCACGGCACGCTGCCGGAAGATCCGCAGCTCGATAACGTCTATACGCTGAACGGCGAAGACGAACCCGTTTATCTGTTCGAAGCGGCCCATCCGTTGGAGACTTCGGTCGATTCGCGCTCCGCTTACCAGGCGATCGACAGCGCCGGCTCGTTGAACGGCGGCTTTGCCGTCCTCAACAACATTCCTGTCAGCGAAGACGGAAGAAGCGCTTTTGAAGAACGGTTCCTCGGCCGTGCCCGCCGCGTCGAAGACATGCCGGGCTTCGCCGGCATCCGGGTGCTGCGTCCGCTGCAGGGCGACACGTACGTGATCCTGACGATCTGGCAGGACGAAGACAGCTTCAAGAGCTGGCAAAGTTCCGAGTCCTACAACCACGCCCACAAAAAGCGCGATACGTCCGAAGGCATCACGCAGCAGCGGCCGGAAATTTTCGCCCGCCCGTCGTTCGTGACCACGTACCGGATCGCGCCTTCGGAACCGGGCCGCGCGGCGGAATGCTGATCGGCGGCACGCCGGCGGCTTCGAGCATACGCTTTTTCTGAATACGGACTCAAACGAAAGTTCGGCCAAAAGCTCCCATAAAAGTTCGGCAAAAAAACCTTCGCGGCTGGCTGCGAAGGTTTTTTTTGCGGGCTTCGGCGCGGAAGCCGAAGTCCGAGTGTTTCCGTTGGATACCGGAGAGGAAGCCGAAGCCCACGCAGCCCGGTTCCGGCCGGCAGACAGCAGCCTCGGCCGCAGCCGCGCGAAAACGGCAAAAAAACGACCGATTCCTTTGACGCTTTCGAAGGGCGCGTGATACATTTATAGAATCGGAATTTTGACGGAAACGGACGCCGGATCAACAAAACGGAGCGAGGAGAACGAACAGTGGAGAAAGCGATGACATCGAGATTTGAGAACAAGCCGTTCGGCGTATCCTCGGGGAAAGTGCCCCGCGCCGAGATCGCCGCGCCGGGCGGGCGCGAGCCGAACCGGCCGGGCGGAGACCGCGGCGAGCGGGACGCCGCCTATTTCCGGCTGCTGGAGCAGTCGGGTATCCGCCTCAACCCGGCGCAGGCCGCGGCGGTGCGCTGCACCGACGGACCGCTGCTGACGCTTGCGGGCGCAGGGTCCGGCAAGACGAGCACGCTCGTCTGCCGGACCGGCTACCTGCTCGACGTCTGCGGCGTCGATCCGTCCGGCATCCTGCTGCTGACCTTCTCCAGCAAGGCCGCGGCGGAGATGCGCGAGCGGATCGCCGGGCTGCCCGGCATCGACGCCTATGCGGCCGGACGCATCCAGGCCCGCACGTTCCATTCGTTCTGCCTGTGGCTGCTGTTCAGCCAGGGCATGCAAAAAGAAATTTTCGGCGATACGCGCCGCCAGCATATCCAACTGCAGCAGCTCATGCGCGAGCTGAGCCTGCAGGATGCCTATCCGCCGGAAAATCTGCTGGCGCTGCTGTCTTCCTACAAAGTCAACCTGATGACGGCCGACGACCTGCCGGACAAAAGCGATACCGACCGCCAGATGAAACGCATCCTGCTGCGCTACGAAGCGTGGAAAGAAGAGACGGGCCGGATCGACTTCGACGACGTGCTGACCGGCGCCCACGCGCTGCTCAAGCAGCGCCCGGAACTGCTCGACCGGCTGCGCCGCCGCTTCACCCACCTGATGATCGACGAGTTCCAGGACACGAACCTGCTCCAGTACGAAGTGGTCAAGATGATCGCCGCGCCGCGCAACAACCTGATGGTCGTCGGCGACGACGACCAGACGATCTATTCGTTCAACGGCGCCCGCAGCGAATTCATTCTGGAATTCGAGAAGCTGTATCCACGGGCGCGCATCGTGACGCTCGATATCAATTACCGCTCCGTGCCATCGATCGTCGGCCTCGGCAACGAAGTGATCCGGCACAACAAGATGCGCCGCAGCAAGACGCTGCGCGCCGCGAACGGCGGCGCCCTGCTGCCGGCTTATATGCGGCCGGAGTCGGCCGACGACGAAGCGACGGCCATCGTCGACCATATCAACCGCGAAGTAGCGGCGGGACGCCGGAACTACGGCGATTTCGCCGTGCTGTACCGCTCTTCGAGCAGCAACCGCGCGGTGCTGGAGCAGCTCGTCATTCGCGATATTCCGCATATCGATTACGGCGACGGGCGGCTGCTGTACGAGCACTGGCTCGTCAAGCCCGTGCTCGACCATATGCGGCTGTCGATCAACCGCCGCGATTTCGACGCGATGCCGAGCGTGCTGCCCACGCTGTACATCGCCCGCGACAAAGGCATGGCGCATATTCGCCAGACGGACGAGGCGCGGCCCAAAAAAGGGCCGCTCGTCCATCTGCTGACGCTGCCCGGGCTGAAAGAATTCCAGCTCGACAAGATCCGCCAGCGGCTCGAAGTGATCCGCTCGCTCAAAGGGCTGGTCCCGGCCGCCGCGGTGACCCAGATCCGCCAAAGCTTCTACGACGCCTATATCCAGGCGGGCGAGCACAGCGAGCAGACCTCGCACCGCGAGATGCTCAAGGAGATGCTCGACGAACTGGAGACGTCGGCCGGACGCTTCGATTCCATCGTCTCGTTCCTCGCCTTCGTCGACGACATGCTACTGCGCAACCAGCAGACCGCGGCCGTCAAATCGCAGGCGCAGGGCAACCGGGTCGCCCTCATGACCATTCACAAGTCCAAAGGCCTGGAATTCCCGGCTGTCTTCCTGATCGGCGCGTCCGAAGGCACGCTGCCGCATGCCTCCGCGCTCGGCGCCGATTCACTGCGCGATACGCGCGTCGGCCTCGAAGGCGAAGCCAGCTACGCCGAGGCGCTCGAAGAGGAGCGCCGGCTGGCTTATGTCGCCGTGACCCGGGCGAAAGAGCAGCTGTTCGTCAGTTCGCCCGCCGTGCAGCGGGGCAAGAAAGCCGCCGTGTCGCGCTTTCTCCTGTCCGCTTTCGGACAGGAGACCGCGGCTTCGGACGCTGCGGTCCGCGCCGAATACGGCGGCCGGCGGGGCGGAGCGCCCGACCCGGGCCGGTTCGGCAAGGTCCGCGCCGACCGCTTCGGCCGCAGCGGCACCTCGTCCGCGGCCGAGGCGCCGGTCCGGACGCAGAGCGTGCCGGCGTGGCTGTGCACGTCCGGCTCCTGCGTCGCCTGGACGCGGATCATGCACAGCAAAGACATGAACGCGGCGCACAAGCCGTGCCCGCTGTGCGGATCGCCGATGAGAAAAGGACGCAAAGACGTCCCCGTCTGAATGCCGGCTTCGATTTCGACCCCGAACTCGGGTTCCGCATCCGCTTCGGCTTCAGGCTCCGCCCCGAATTCGGGTTCCGCTTCGGCTTCGATTTCACGCCGCAGTTCAACCGACGCATACAAAAGCCCGCAGCCGCCGATTCCGCGGCCTGCGGGCTTTTCTCATGCTATCGAGATTCGGAGCAGGCGACTCTCTAGCCCGGCACCGGGCATCAAGATCCGAACTGCACGAGGAACGTTCTGATCTCGTAAGGCTGCAGGTCGAATACCGTGTCCGGCGCGACCTCTTCCCCGATCGGGCGTTCCATCAGGTCGCATTCGCGCAGCGACAGCACGGCGTAATCGCTGAGCAGCCGCAGCGGGGCGCGCACGCCGCCGAACTCGTGCAGGCGCACCACGACGCCGTCGTGGTCTTCCGCTTTTTTGACCGCGTCGATCATGACGTTCGGCGCCGACGGACGCAGCAGCGACCGCGGCGGCTGGGCCGGCAGGCCCGGGCGGGCGGAGAGCGGGTTGTTGAGCGCCCACGCTTCCTGCACGGTGCCGCCGGCATACCAGTCGCCTTCGTGCGGATACAGCGCATAGACAAAAGCATGTTCGCCGATATCGGCGTTCGGGTCCGGGTTGACCGCGGATTTGATCAGCGACAGCCGCATGACGTTGTCCTTGATGTCATAGCCGTATTTGCAATCGTTCAGCAGGCTCACCCCGTAGCCGCGTTCGGACAGATCGGCCCATTGGTGCCCGACCGATTCGAAGCGCGCCCAGTCCCAGCTGGTGTTCCAATGCGTCGGCCGCTTGACGTTGCCGAACTGGATATCGTAAGTGGCTTCCGTGGACCGGACGTCGACCGGGAACGCGACTTTCAACAGCTGCTGATGTTCCTGCCAGTCGATCCGGGTATCGAAATCGATTCTGCGGCTGTCGGCGTACACGGTCATCCGCTGTTTGACGGTAGACTGCCCGTACTGCCAGTTGAATTCGACGACGGCGGCCAGCGGACCGGTCTCGATCAGCTCCGCGGAACGCAGATCGGAAATTTCGCGCATTTTTTCCTTGTAAAAAATATCGATGTCCCATGCGTCGAACTGCATCGGCTTGTCTTCGAACACCTGCAGTACGTTGCCGCGGCTGTCTCTGGCCAGCACTTCGCGGCGGTGGTCCCGGTCGAACAGGCGGATCAGCTGCCCGGAATCGTTCCATTCGATCTCGTAGTGCGGCGTGCCCAGCACGCGGCCGGACAGGCTGAACGGAAGGTCGGCCTGCGCTTCCTGATCGTGCTCCGGCGCCTGCGCATCCGGTTGGCCCGCGTACAGCACGGCGGCCATCCCGAGCGCCGGCACGCCGGGCGATTCCACGATCCAGCGTTCCGGCGAACGCTGCGAACGCAGCCCGCGGCCTTCCGAATCGGTCCATACGCTGCCGGCCGGAGCGGCTTCGGCGTCCAGCACGATACGGTCTTCGCGCGTCCACGTCGAACTGTTAAAGATCGTCAGCGCTCCCGCCGCGTCGCGATTTCCCGTTTTGCCGGCGGCTTCGTTCCAGACTTCCGTGGCGATCGCCAGCGCTTCGGCGTATTCCGCGCGGCTGTCTGCGTACACTTCCGCGATCGAAGAACCGGGAATGATGTCGTGGAATTGGTTGCGCAGCAGAATCGTCCAGCCTTCGTTCAGCTTGCCCTGCGCGTACAGCTCCCAATCCCGGCCGGCGAGAGCGGCCAATACGCTCAACCATTCCGTTTCCCGGTACAGCAGTTCCAGCTTGCGGTTCATTTTTTTGTTATGCGCCTGGCTCGTGTACGTGCCGCGGTGGTATTCGAGATACAGCTCCCCGTCCCACACATGTACGTACCGGTCCGTTTCTTCCACCGTTTGAGACAGCCGCCGGAAATATTCGTCGGCACGGCCCGTTTTGACATTCGGCAGTCCCGGCATCCGGTCGAGGCGTCGGCGCATCTCCAGCATCTCCCGGTTGACGCCGCCGCCTCCGTCTCCGTAGCCGTAGGACAGCAGCAGTTCCTGATTCACTTCTTTGTCCTGATACGCGTCCCACGCGCCTTTGACCGTCCGGGGCGTAATCAAGCCGTTATACGTGTAGAAAAACGAGTTGGCGTCTTCCCAGTCGTCGGGCGTCGTAATAAAATGCGTTAGCACTTCGGAACCGTCGATCCCTCTCCATTTGAAGCTGTCGTGCGGCATCCGGTTGAACTGGTTCCAGCTGATCTTCGTCGTCATGAACGTGTCGAAGCCCGACTTTTTCAAAATTTGCGGCAGTGCCCAGCTGTAGCCGAACACGTCGGGCAGCCAGAGATACGTGCTCTCCGCGCCGAATTCCTCGCGCATGAAGCGGGTGCCGAACAGGAACTGCCGGACGAGCGATTCCCCGGACGTCAGGTTGCAGTCGGCTTCCAGCCACATGCCGCCGCCGATCTCCCAGCGCCCTTCGCGGATCCGTTCGCGGATCTGCTCGTAGATTTCGGGATAATCTTCTTTGATGTAGGCGTACAGCTGAGGCTGCGTCTGCAAAAAGACGTAATCCGGAAAACGCTCCATCAGCCGCAGCACGGTAGAGAATGAGCGGGCGCATTTCTCGCGGGTATGCTTCAGCCTCCACAGCCAAGCCACGTCGATATGGGTATGCCCGATGCAGGTGACCGTAACCGGATGGTGCTTGTGCATTCCATTCAGCTCCGCATCCAGCAGTTCCCCGGCCCGGTAGACCGACTCGCAGTACGCGTCCGAACCCGGCCGCGACCAATCCACGAGCAGGAAAGCGCGGTCCAGCGCTTTGAGCAGCGCGATACGGTCCGGACTGCCGGCTTCCAGCGTCTGAACCGTCTCCAGCACGGCACGGCCGCTGTAATAGAAATCGTCGATCCGTTCGTCGATCCAGCACACTTCGGCCCGTTTGATCGCATGAATCTTGTCGCGCGGCGGACCGCCGCCTTCGAGTCCCGACCACAGCCGAATATCCATCCGGCCGGTCGTCCCGGGCGAATCTTCCGGCAGAAACACCTCTTGGTGATTCGAATCGACGCCTTGATACGGCGCGCCGTTCCAATAGAAGAGCGACTCGAATCCGTCGTTGTTGCCGCCGCCCGTCTCGCCGAAATCGAAGCGGCCGACGATCGTTCTGCCTGCCCACTGCGCGGGAATATCTACGCTGCGGCTCAACCAGATATAACGGTCGCGGCCGGTCCACGTCTCGCCGGTGCCCAGTTCGAACGAAGGGGCATCCCCCGGCGGACGGGCGCCAATCGTTCCGTCTGCGTCTTCGGCGGCGGAGAAGCGTTCTAACGGCAGGGCATCGCGGTAACGCGTCTCGCTTACTTCGCGCAGCCTGGCTTCAAGCTTGGATTCCGTAAAAAACATAGTCAGCCTCACCTTCATTCGTGGATTTGGACTTACAGCTGTTCTTCCAGTTTCAACAGATTTTCCAGGCTGAGCGCCAGGCTGTCCAGCGGACGGCCCGGGCAGTAATCCTGCTCGACGGCGAACCATTCCACGCCGCTTTGAAGTCCCCAGCGCAGAATCGGAGCGAAGTCGATCACGCCCGTGCCGATCTCGGCGAACGTTTGCCGGTCGTCGTCGGTCATGTCTTTCAAATGCAGGATCGGCATGCGGAATGCGTACTTTTGAATGAAGGACAGCGGGTCCTGACCGCCTTTGAGCACCCAATACGTATCGATTTCCGCATGGATGGCAGGATCGTCGAGCAGATAGTCAAGCGCGAACTTGCCGTCGATCGACGTATGGAATTCGAAATCGTGATTGTGGTAGCCGACCCGGTACCCCGTGCCCGCTACCCGCTCGGCCACTTCCAGCAGATCTTTTTTCACACTGCGGTAGCCTTCCGGATTTTGCAGCCCGTCCGGCAGCGAATGGCAGATGAAGTCGCGCGTTCCGAACAGATCGGCTTCTTCCAGCACGGCGTCCAGATCGTTTTTCATCCGCTCCAGCCCGACGTGCATGCCCGCGGTCTTCAACCCCAACTCCCGCATGAGCGCCGAGATGTCCCGGGCGGAGTTGCCGTGCAGCCCGTCGATCTGCACCGCTGCCCAGCCCATGCGGCTCAACTCTTTGAGCACGCTTTCGAAGTCCGCTTTCAATTCGTTTCGCACCGTATACAGCTGGGCGGCCAGTTGATGTTTGATCACGATTCGATCGCCTCCTTTTTGAGATCCAGCCATTCGACTTCCGCGGCGGTCAACGGCAGGTTCATCGCTTCTACCGAAGAATCCAGCTCGCTTTTGCTTCTCGGGCCGATGATCGCCGCCGTCGGAAACGGCTGATGCAGCACGTAGGACAGCGCGATTTGGATCGGCGTGACGTTTTTGCGTGTCGCCAGTTCCACCGCGCGCCGGTAACGTTCCCAGTTCGGCTCGCTGTAATAGACGTCGACCATTTCCGCGTCCGACCGATCGTCCGGCTTGAACTGTCCCGAGAAAAAGCCTCCGGCCTGGGCCGACCACGACAACAGCGGCAGCTGGCTGCCTGTATGCCAGTCGCAGGTGCGTTCGTCGGCCGAGACGCAGCCTTCCCAGCGCGGCCGGTTCGGCTTGGCCAGGCTCAGGTTCGGGCTGCTGAACGCAAAGCCGGTCAGGCCGTGCGATTCCGCGTACCGGTTCGCTTCGCGGATTCGGTCATGCGACCAGTTGGAAGCGCCGATCGCGCGAACCCGCTTCGCTTCCAGATGCGCGTTCAGCTCTTCGACGATCGGTCCGACCTCGACGGTCGGATCGTCGCGGTGCAGCGCATACAGGTCGACGTAGTCGGTGCCCAGTCGCTCCAGACTTTCCAGCAGGTCTTTGCGGATCGCTTCGGGATTGACCCGCGGACCCGGGCTTCCGTCGTCGTGATGGGCGCCTTTGGACAAAATGACGACGTGTTCCCGCAGCTTTTTTTCCGCCAGCCACTGTCCGAGCAGCTGCTCTCTGCCCCTGTACTGATGGGCCGTATCGAACGCATTGCCGCCGGCTTCGATATACGCTTCCAGCATCGTCCGCTCCGCTTCTTCCAGCTTTCTCAAATCGCCCGTGCCCATCATCAACCGCGAAATCTCCTTGTCCACTCCCTGAATGCGCATGCCCTTCATTCCGAACCCTCCTTCTGATTGGAAACTTCCGCTTGCGACGTGCCTGCCGCTCCGTCTGCCGTCCTATTCGTCTTCCCGGAACACCGGGATCAGCCGCACTTCGAAGCGGAACGCTTTGTCGTTCAAGCGGTACGCTTCCGCAAGTTCCGGTCCGCACGAGTTCGAACCGACCCCGCTCATCTTGTAATCCAGATGGACGATCGTTTCTTGTCTGCGCTTCAATTCCCACGTATGCGAAGCGGCGGTCAGGTCTTCCGGCGCGTAATGGGACGCATTGAACGAAAACGGCGCTTCCGCCGCAAATCGCAGTCCCATACCCTGTTCGTTCGATACGACCGCCCATTCCGTCCCGTACCGCGATCCGTTCTCCTGCGGCATGATATACGATTCGAACATGCCGTCGACCGTCGACGCAAACCGGCCTTTCCTGACGCTCTGCCGTTTGTCGACGTAGCTCTCGTGCGGTCCGAATCCCCGGTACTCCACCTGCTCCATGCCTGCGGGCAGCGCAAGCCGCAGCCCGAATCTCGGCAGGTAAGGCAGCGTCCCCCGCTCGTCGAACTTCATATCGGCCCGCAGCACAATCTCGCCGGCCCCGTTCACCGTCCAGACCGCTTCCCCGGTGAGCAGCGGATACCGCGAAACGGCGGTCAGCGCAAACGAAGTGCGGATCTTCACTTCGCTCTCGCCCGTCTGCTCCCACCCGCACGCGTAGACCTTGGTGACGGCCCGGTCGTAGCCTTCTTCGATCCATTTCTCCTTGACGTGCATGTCGTTGTCGATCGGCGCCCGCCAAATCGCGAATCGCGCCGGGCTGTCCAGCAGCTCTACGCCGTGTCTGGACATCCGGCTGACGCTGCCCTGCCGCAGATCGAAGGCATGCGCGAAATCGAAGCCTTCGATCGTCAGCACCTGCCCTTCCTGCTGCGCTCGAACGGCCGGTATCGGCGCGAAGGCCGGCGGCCGTTCGGCGCTGCGTTCCCCCTGCGGAGCAGCGTCCGATTCGGGCGCCGATCCGAGCGTCGTTTCGGGCGTCGTTTCGGCCGTCGATTCGAGCATCGTTTCGGACGAGGATTGGGGCGTCGATCCGAACGCCGAAGACGGCTCCGTCTCCCATTCGAACTGCGCAAAAGCCAGTTCGTAGCCCGCTTCCGCCCAGCCGGTATCCGCGTTCAGCCGGCACGACAAGGTCAACAGCCGGCGTCCGGCCGGGCCGCCCGGCAGATCGTTCTTCGCTGCCGGTTCCCGCGCCGGCAGACCGTTCGACGCCGCGTCGCTGCGCGGAGTCTCCGCTGTCTCCGCCGGCTGCGCGGACAGTCCGTACGGCAGCCGGACAGACTCGGTGCTCCCCGGCGCGGCACTCAGGCCCAGCCGGCCTTGATCGACGAGGCGGTCGCCCTGCCGGATCTGCCAGAACAGCTCCAGATGCGACAGGTCGACGAAGTCGTACCGGTTGGTCACTTCCAGTTCGCCGCGTTCGGGATGCGCAGCCTCGATCGCAATCGGGGCCATAACCTGCTTCAGCTCCAGCAATCCCGTATGCGGCAGGCGATCGGGCGTGACCAGACCGTCTATGCAGAAATTCCCGTCGTTCGGCCGATCTCCGAAATCGCCGCCGTAAGCGAAGAACGGCACGCCTTCCGGCGTTTGCGTCCGAATTCCGTGGTCGCACCATTCCCAGACGCAGCCGCCCATCAGCTTGGGATGACGGTAGAATACGTCCCAGTATTGGCGCAGGTCGCCCGGTCCGTTGCCCATCGCGTGGCTGTATTCGCACAGGAACATCGGCTTGGTCTTCTCCGGGTCGAGCGCGTAGGCTTCGATCTCCTGCGGCGACGTATACATGCGGCTCTCCACGTCCAGACTTGCGGTATCCGGATCGCCTTCGTAATGCGGCGCCGCGCCTTCGTAATGGATCGGAATCGAAGGGTCCCGGCTTCGAATCCATTCGGCCATCGCAATAGGGTTCGGCCCGTACCCGGATTCGTTGCCGAGCGACCACAAGACGACGCAGGCATGGTTCTTGTCCCGTTCCACCATGCGGACAGCCCGGTCGACGAAAGCGTCCCGCCAGGCGGGATCGCGCGCCAGCGCGTGAAACCCGCCGCCTTCGAAGCCGCCCGCGCTGCCGATGCCGTGGCATTCCAGATCGGCTTCGTCGATCAGGTAGAAGCCGTATTCGTCGCACAGCTGCAGGAAGCGCGAATCGTTCGGATAATGCGCGGCGCGGATCGTGTTGATATTATGCCGCTTCATCAGCTCCAGATCGCGGATCATATGCGGCACGGGAATCGTCTGCCCGAGCTCCGGGTGGGCGTCGTGCCGATTGACGCCTTTGAGCTTCACGGCTTGCCCGTTGATCCGGAAGACGCCGTCCGTGATCGCGATCTGCCGGAATCCGACCGCAAAGCGCAGCACTTCTTCGCCGCCGTACACGCAGAGCGTGTACAGATAAGGCCGTTCCGCGTTCCAGAGCGTCGGGTTCGGCACTTCGAAGCGCAGGCTGCCCTGCCCGTCGATGCGGGCGCGGTCGGTCGCGACCGCGCGGCCGGAGGCGTCCCGGAGCACGGCCCGGGCGTCCAGCGGCCCCGTCGCGTCGATCCCGGTCGTCAAAAAGGCCGTGCCGAACCCTTCCGCGAACGCCTGCTTGTTGAACACGTCCCGAATATGCACGGGATCGCGGGCAAGCAGATAGACGTCGCGGAAAATGCCCGAATACCGCCAGGCATCCTGATCTTCCAGATAAGAGCCGTCGCACCATTTGAGGACCATGACCGCGATCCGGTTGCTTCCGCCCTTCAGCAGCGAAGTCACGTCGAATTCGGCCGGCATCCGGCTGCCCTGGCTGTAGCCCGCGAAGACGCCGTTGACCCACAGATAGAAGCAGGCGTTCACGCCTTCGAACACGAGATGTTGGGCTGTGCCGTTCCATTCGTTCGGCACGTTGAACGTGCGCAGATACAGTCCGGCGGGATTGTCGTCCGGCACGTAAGGCGGGTCGCACGGAAACGGATAGTTCACATTCGTGTATTGAAGCCGGTCATAGCCGTGCATCTGCCAGCAGGACGGAACGATCAGCTCGTCCCAACTGCCGTCGTCTCCCGATTCCGCGTAAAAATCGTCGGGCACGTCCGAGACGCGCCCGTAATAGCGGAATTTCCAGTTTCCGTTGAGCGTCCGGTAGCGCGAAGAACGGCTACGCCTGCCGGAATCCGCCGATCGGTCGTCCCCGTAAGGGATATAGAACGACCGGGGTCTTGCCCGGTTCACTTCAAGCACGTTCGGATCTTCCCAATAGCGCGGGATCGGCATCAGTGCTTCTCCTCCTTTTTCGGCTCGAAAAAGCCTTTTGCGATCAGGCGCAGCATGAATTCGCCGAACAGGCTGTTGGCCCAGGCGAACCAGGGACGGGTGTACTCGGCCGGATTGTCCGCATGGAATCCTTCGTGCATGAATCCGGTATCCGCGTCCGTCCGCTGGAGCTGCTCCAGCACTTCACGCACTTCCGCTTCGCTGTCTGTCGTAAGCCCCTGCATGATCAGGCTGATCGGCCAGATATAACCGGCCGGCGTATGCGGGCTTCCGATCCCTTTGGCGGATTGGCCGGCGTAATAGTAAGGATTGTCTTCGCTCAGCAGAAAAGCGCGGGTGTTGACGTAGACCGGGTCTGAGGCGTCGGCGTAGCCGAGATACGGAATCGACAGCAGGCTGGGCACGTTGGCATCGTCCATCAGGTTGAAGTTGCCGAAGCCGTCCGTCTCGTAGGCATAGATCCTGCCATACTTCGGATGCAGCACCGTGCCGTACGTCCGAATGCCGAATTCGATCTCTTCGCGCAGTTCCGCCGCGAGCAGCGCGCCTTCCGGATCGTTCCATACGTCGCGCGTGATCTCTTCGACGTAGCGAAGCACGACGACCGCGAACATGTTGGACGGGATCAGGTAGCCGAACGTGCACGCATCGTCGCTCGGACGGAAGCCCGACCAGGTCATGCCCGTGTAATTGACCGGCATGCCCATCCGGTTGTTGCGCAGCGTATCGCTCGGCGGGCAGTCGGTGCGGGCGAACCGGTACGGCGAATCCTGCCCGTGCCTCTGCTCCGTTTTCCACAGCTCGATCGTCGTATGCACGGCCGAGCGGAAAGCGTCGTCGAAAATTTCCGTGCGGCCGGTTTCTTTCCAATAGAGATAAGCCAACTGCAGCGGATAGCAGAGCGAATCGATCTCGTATTTGCGTTCCCAGACCCACGGACTCAGTTCGGTCAGGTCCTGATCGTACCGCTGATCGTTGGCCGCCTCGTTGAACGCGTTGGCGTACGGATCGAGCAGCACGCAGCGGATCTGGGAGCGGATCGCGCCTTCGAACACGCCCTGCAGCTCTGCGTCTTCGGCCGCAAGCGGCAGGTAGGGCCGCAGCTGCGCGCTGGAATCCCGCAGCCACATCGCCGGAATATCGCCCGTAATGACGAAGACGGACCGGTCGTCCAACGTCCGGGTCGTCGTCTCCAGCGTATTCGGGTAACACTTTTTGAACATATCCAGCAGCTTCGGATACGCCGCAAGTTCGGTCTCTGCCGCTTGCAGCCGCGCGGTTACGGAATCGGGCAGTCTCATGCCAAGCCTCCTCTCTTCTCCGCAAAGGCAGGTTCGTGCTTGCGGATAAACTGCTCCAGTCCCGCCAAATCCGGCAGCCCCGTGCTGCCTCCGTACGCTTCGACCGACAGCGCCCCGCAGGCGTTGCCGTACTTCAGGCTCGTCTCGGCGTCCATGCCCGACAGATAGCCGAACAGATAGCCGGCATTGAAGCAGTCTCCGGCGCCCGTCGTATCGACGGCCCGCACCGGATAAGCCGGACGGCGGAACGACGTGCCGTCCTGCATCGCGGCCGCTCCCCGGGAGCCGAGCTTGATGACCGCGTGGCCGCAGTATTGCGAGAACAGCCGCAGGCTGTCTTCGACCGCTTCGAATCCTGTATAATGAAACGCTTCGGTCTCGTTCATCAGGAAGATGTCGAACTGCCGCATCAATTCGAAGATGCTTTTGTCCCATTCGCCGGATTCGTCCCAGCCGACGTCGCAGGACAGCGTCACCCCTTCGGCTTTGAGCTTTTTGGCGGCGGCCATGAACGGTTCGTGATTGCTTCTGCCGCGGTATCCGGTCATATGGACATGCCGGCCGGCCGACACTTGTTCGAGGTTCAGATCTTCCATGCGCAGTTCCTTGTTCGTGCCCGCGTACGTAATGAACGAACGGTCCGTCTCCGGATTGAAAGCGATCGAGATGCCGGTCCGCTGGGTGGTACTCGTCCGAATCTGTCTGGTATCGATACCAGATTGCGAGAATTGTTCCCGGATATGACGACCGTACAGGTCGTCTCCCAAAATGCCGTTAAACGCGACGCGCAGCCCGAGCTTGGCCAGAGCGAGCGTGAATATCGCCGCTCCTCCGCCCACGTTCATCGTGACGTCGTCCACGTACACTTCCTGTCCCGGCAGCGGAACCTCGCTGCCGCCCACGACCGCAAGATCGATATTGGCATCCCCGATCACCACCGCGTCGAATTTCCTCAACGTCATCCCCCTCTTCCCGTCCGCTTTTCTCTAGGCTTTGGAGCGGGTCAGCGTGCTTTGCAGCTGTCGCGAACGACCAACCGGTGCCGGAGCACGGCATCTTCCCGCGAAGTTTGGCCCGCGATCAGATCAAGCAGCTTCTCGATCGTCACCTGGCCCATTTCCCGAATCGGCTGCTCCATGGAAGTGAGGCGCGGGCGCACGAGTTCCGTCAGCTGACTGCCGTCGAACCCGATCACCGACACGTCTTCCGGAACTTTCAAGCCTTTGTCGTGCAGGCAGTTCATCGCGCCGACCGCCATATCGTCGCTGGCCGCGAACACCGCCGTAGGCAGTTCCCCGCCGCCGCACATATCTGCCATAAGTTCGTATCCGCTCTGCGTCTTGTAATCGCCGAACCGGACGTGCCCCTGCTCGATCGCGATGCCGTTGTCGTGCATCGCCTGCATGTAGCCGGCGTAACGGCCCTGGCCCGAAGTGACGTCGCGCATGTCGCCTCCGATAAACGCGATGCGCCGATGGCCCAGCCCGATCAGATAGCCGGTCGCTTCGTAAGCGGCGGCGCGGTCGTCGATGATAACGGAGCCGAACTTTTGATCGTTCGGTTTGACGCTCGAAAAAATAAGCGGAATGTCCATTTTATCGATGAATTCCCGAATTTCGTCGTTCAATTTCTCGTGCATGACGATCACGCCTTCTACGCGCATCTCCTTGAACACCTGCAAATATTTGTACTCTTTGTCGATGTCTTCGATGATGTTGCAGACGATCAGGTTATAGTCGTTGAGGCTGGCCGTTTTTTCGATATTGCTCAAAATGGTGGCGTAGAAACTCGAAGTCACGTCGGGCACGATGACCCCGATCAGATTCGTTTTTTTGCGAACGAGGCTTCTCGCGATATGGCTGGGCGTGTAGCCGAGCTCGTCGATCGCTTTTTTGACCCGCGCTTTCAGGTCGTCTTTTACGTATTTCTCGCCGTTCAACACTCGGGAGACGGTAGTCACGGATACGCCCGCTTTTTGGGCCACGTCTTTGATTTTCGGCGCCATCTTCGTGTTCCCTCTCCTTTCCGGATGTGGGGCCTAAGCCCGTAAAATGTGTGGAGCCGCGTTCAGCTTTTGACGGCGCCTTCCATGATTCCCGCGATGAACTGCCGGCTGACGAGCAGGAAGAAAATGATCAACGGAACGGTCGCGAGCAGCGTGCCGGTCATGACCATCGAATAATCGGCCGTATGCACCGACTTCAACTGCTGCAAAGCGAGCATGAGCGTAAATTTGGACGTGTCCGTCAGCACGATCAGCGGCCACAAGTAATCTTCCCATACGCCCATAAACGTCGTGATCGCGAGGAAAGCCAGCGCCGGTCTCAGAATCGGCAGCGCGATATGCCAGTACAGGCCGAATTTGTTGCAGCCGTCGATTCTGGCCGATTCCAGCAGATCGTCGTGGATCGCCAGCGCGTACTGCCGAATCCAGAAGATGCCGAAAGCGGTCGCGATACTCGGCACGATCAGCGCTTTGTAGCTGCCCAACCAGCCGAGTTCCTTGATGATGATAAACTGCGGAACGAGCAGCATCTGCGCCGGAATCATCATCGTCCCGATCATGAGGAAGAACAGGAAGCGCGAACCGGGAAACTTGAATTTGGCAAAAGTAAAACCCGTCAAGGAATTGAAAAACAGCTGCAGCGTCGTGCTCAGCACCGCGATGAACACGGTATTGGCGAACGCTCGCATGAAATCCATGTTCTCCATAACCTGATTATAGTTGGTCATAAAATAACTGCCAAATGTCAGTTTCGGAGGAAAAGCGAAAATCGCGCTCGTTTGGTTCGTCGACATTACGACCAGCCAATAAAACGGGAAGATGGATACCAGCACGCCCAACATCAGAAACGTATAGAAAAACGCTTTTTGTATCTTTTTCGACCCGGTTGCACCGTTCATTTTTCCTGCACCTCTTTTCCTCAGTCGTCGGCTCTGTTAAAGAACTTCCAATTCATCAGCGACAACAACCCGATGATGACGAACAAGACCCATGAGACCGCCGCCGCGTATCCGTAATGCTGGTAGGTGAACCCTTCCCGGAACATGTACAGCACGATCGTGTCGGAGCCGGGATACGGAGATTGGGTGCCGGCCAGAACCTGCGGTTCGGTGAAGATCTGGAATCCGCCGATCGTCGACATCATGACGGAGAACAGAATGATCGGCCGAAGCATCGGCAGCGTGATTTTGGTAAAGCTCTGGAACAGGGTCGCTCCGTCAAGCTCGGCCGCTTCGTAGAGGTCTTTCGGAATTTTTTGCAGCCCCGAGAGAAAGATGATCGCGTTGTAGCCCATATATCTCCAACTGATCATGGACGCGATGACGACCCGGACGCCGAAGCTCGAATTGAACCATTCCACTTTGTTCAACCCCAGTTCCTGCAGCAAAAAGTTGATCAGTCCGTATTCGTTGCCGAACAGCGATTGGAAGATGATGACGACCGCCACCATCGCCGTGATATTGGGCAGGAAGAACGCGATCCGGAAAAAAGATTTGAACTTGATGATCGACAAGTTGATGACGTAAGCGACGACCAGCGCGCAGACCAGCATCGGACCGTTGCCGAGAATCCACAAAACGATATTGTTGACGAGCGCCTGCCAGAACGTCGGATCTTTGAACATGTAAACGAAGTTGCTGAATCCCACGTAATTCATCGTCCCGATTCCGTCCCAATCATGCACCGCCAGGTACATGGAAAAGAAGATGGGAAACACGGAGAAGATCAGGAACAGAATGTAGAACGGAGAGATAAACAGGTACAAGGTTCTGCTTTTGTAGATTTCCTTGAAAAGGTTCCCCACTTTGACCCCTCCCGTAATTCAATGAGGCGGGGAATATACATTCCCTCGCCCCATCGCCGATTAGATTGGTATGCCTCCCTGCATCGAATTAACGGGAAAGCTGGCGTTTGATCGTAGCCTGCGCTTCTTCCCACGCCTGCTCGGGATCTTTCTTCTGGGTGTCGACCGAGCCAAGCGCGTCAACGATCGTCGTGCCGACCATGTTGTCCTGCGGATCGGTATGGGCCACTTTGACGTCTTTGGCGGCTTCGCCGAACACGGTGCTGAGATCCTGGCCGCCGAAAAATTCGTTTTTGTTGACCATGTCCGGGCTGTCGTAGATGGACGGCGTGGACGGATAGTTGCCGAATTCTTTGTAAGCGGTCAGCAGGTTCTCGGGACTGACGAGGAAGCGGATCACTTCATACGCTTCTTTCGGGTATTTGGACGTCTGCAGGATGCCGAAGAACGAACCGCCCTGGTTGCCTACGCCGCCCGGCGGATACGCGATATTCCATTTGCCTTTCGTGTCCGGCGCGGCGCTGACGAGATCGCCGACGGCCCACGAAGCTCCGGTGAAGGAAGAGACTTTGCCGCTGTTGATCGCCGCGTTTTTCTCGGAATCGTTCGAGTACGGGAACGTCAGGCCGGCCTGGTAAGCTTTGACGGAATCGTCCCACGCTTTTTTGATATGGGCCTGATCGCCGATATAGTTGCCTTCCGCGTCGAAATAATTGTCGCTGCTTTGGCCGATGATCGACCGGTACATGTCGGCGATCGTGCCGGCCTGCGAGCCGGTGGCGTCTTTCACTTTTTGCAGCGTCGCGAAATAGTCGTCCCACGTTTTCACTTCGTTTTTGATATCGTCCGGCGTGCTCGGCACGCCCGCTTTCTCGAACAGGTCGGTCCGGTAATACAGCACGACCGGAGCTACGTCGATCGGCAGGCCGATCAGGTATTTATTGTCCGCGCTTGCGGCCATGTTCCATTTCCAGTCGAGGTAGTCGGGCTGAATGTCTTTGGCTCCCTGGTCGTACAGGTTCACGAACTTTTCTTTGTACGTCACCATTGACGAGACCCAGCTGTCCATCGCCACGATGTCCGGGCCGTCTCCGCCGCCGGCGATCGTCGTTTTGAGCTTCGTCAGGTAGTCGTCGCCGGAAGGCAGCTTCTCGGCCTGCAGATCGACGTTCGGGAACTTTTTGCGTGCGGCTTCGATCGTGGAATCGGAGATGGCCCCGTTCCAGTACCACAATTTCAACGTCACCTTCTGGCCGGATGCGTCTGTGCCCCCGCCGCTTGAAGCGGTCGAGCCGGAAGTCGCGGACCCTCCGCAGGCACTGATGACGAACATGAAGCAAAGCGACAGCATGAGCATGGAAAAAGTTCTGAGTTTCATCGTTTGATTCCCCCTGTTCTTCTGTGTTCGAGACGGAATGACATGTGCGACGGATTTGGCCGGTTCAGCATGCGGGAGAGGATGGAGATCGATTGCGCTTGCCCGGGGTTTAATACGGCATCACCACCTTTTTGGCGTAAAAAACGATGGAAAACATCGGCGAGAACATATTCTGGTATCGATTCCAGATTGGCGTGCAAAAGGTTTGAAAAAGATCGGCAGCAGATGGAAAGTACGATTTGCGAGGATAATAACAGGACGTTAACCCGGCGGTAAAAGAACGGTAAGGAGGCGATAAGAGAACGATAAGAAGACACTAAGAGGACGGAGAGAATTTTCTGAAACCGATACCAGAAACGGATGCCGTTTGTGTTACCGCTTTCATTTTGAGTTCAGTATAATCCGTCTTTCCGCGTTTTACAACCTGTTTTTATTTAAAATTTTAGAAGCGCCAATCGGGCTTGGCCGCGGCCGGGAAAAGACCCGGGGCAAGACCTGAACCTTATAGGCATGTATGCAAAAAAACCTCCGGCACCGCTGCGTACACGGCGTCGGAGGTCGGACGAACCCGTTGTGCGAACGACATCTTTGCCAGACGGCAGGACGCTTTTCGTTTGCGGGAACGAACCTTTTTTAACTTTGCGGATGCGGGTCGAACTTGTACGTCCAGAACTTCTCGGTCGCAAAACGTTCGCGCAGCACCGGGTCGTGAATCGAGTGTCCTTCGAACACCGGATCGGTATGGAACTGCGATTTGTGCGCCTTGATCGAACCGACTTTCTGTTCGAGGAACAGCGTGATGTCCACGTGGACGTCGGCCGGTCCGAGCGCGCGTTCATGCCCTTTGGCAAAAGCGACCACATGCACTTTCGGCCGGTCTTTGGGCTTCATCGCCTGGACGACGCGCACGACGGCTTCGCCGCAGGCGTCATGGTCCGGATGCACGCTGTATTTCGGGTGGAACGTGAGGATCAGCGACGGATTGAGTTCCTCGATCAGCTCGCGCAGCTTGCCGTCGAGCAGGTCGCGATCTTCGAATTCGATCATTTTATCGTGAAAACCGAGCGTGCGCAGATCGGTGATGCCGATCGCCGCGCAGGAAGCGTCGAGCTCCGCCCGGCGGATCGCCGGCAGCGTTATGCGGTTGGCGAACGGCGGATTGCCGAGGTTACGGCCAAGCTGGCCCATCGTGAGGCAGGCGTACGTAACGGGCGTCCCGTTTTGCAGGTGATAGGCGGCCGTGCCCGAGACGGTGAAAGATTCGTCGTCGGGGTGGGGAAATACGATCAAAACATGGCGTTCCACGGGATGTACCCGCTCCTTTCCGAATGCGGCGCAAGCCGCTTTGATGGAATGACAGTGTGAACGTGAAGCGTAAAGGTCGCAGCGGACGAGGCGGCCCGGAGCCGCCGAATCATGCTTAGAAAGGTTCCGGGCTCAGCATGAGGCTGACGACCAGTTTGCCGTCGCGGTCGTTGCCGGCGAGAACGGCCCGTTCCGTCTCGCTTTCTTCGTAATGCGTCAGTCCTTCGGCGTAGATCCAGCCTTCCGGCATCTTCAGGCCAACCCGGTAAGGACCGGTTCCGGAGATCGAGCCGTTCGAGTAGCTGACTTTGACGTTGCGGATCATGTTCGAAGCGACGAGCTTCGAACGGTCTTGCTCGAACGTATAGGCGCCGTTGGTGAGCTCAAGATGCAGGTAGAGCTCGCGGTTTTTCAATTTGTCCAACAGCTCTTGGACGGCTTGCGGTTGAATCGGCAGCATCGGAGTCTTCCCTTCGGTTTAGAGTCGTGAACGATGAAATACGATGAAAATCGAACCGACTTTCATTATAATATAGCCGGCCAGACGTGACAAACGGCAAAAGCCGGACGACCCGCTGTCGGGACCGTCCGGCTTCGGCTTCCAAGCTTACACGGTCCGGTCCGGTTCGCCGACTTTGAACCGGTCGACCATTCGCTCCGGCTCCGCAGCGGAACCGCGCATGCGATCGATCGGGGCGTCAGGTCGCGGCTCTCGACGCCCCGCCTCTCGCGCGTCAGCTTGGTCAGCGGCGCCACGATCCGATCATGCGGAGACGAAGTACACGACCGAACGAGAGCGAAAATAAGTTCAAAAGCGGGTCTGCCGGTTGCCGACGGGATTTCCGATGTGACCAGTTTAGGACATCGCCTGCTTGCTTACAATCCTTTTTTTTGGGCGCCGGGCGCTGCCGCTGCGATTCGATACGCAAAAAAAAGAAGCTTCCGGACTATATCCGGAAGCTTCCTGGCGAAGCGGGAGACCGCCTTCTGCGCGGTCTGCGCTTCCTCCGCGCCTGTTAGTTCGTCAGGGAGAAATCGTTGTTGACGTTCTCGGACAGCGCGTTGCCGGTGGCGCGAACGCCGTCGGCGACCGAGAGGACGAACGCGCGATACTGCACGCCGGCCTGCAGCGGATTGTTGAACGCGTCACGGTCGGCGTTGACCGTGAAGGTCACGTTGCCGCCGCTCGAATATTTGGCGCTCGACGCCGGTACGGCGTTCGCCTGGCCTACGGTGAAGTTGGCCGCGCTGGTCGTCGGTACGAGCATCACGTTGTAGTAAGCCGTGCCTGCCGCGTTGGTCGGAGGCGTGAAGCTTACCGTTACCGCAGGGCCGCTGGCGGACGTTCTGACGTTCGTCGCCGCCGGCACGCCGGCTTCGCTCAGCGAGACTTCGTTCGAACGGTCGGACAGCACGTTGGCGCCGGTCTTGGACACGGTCAGGACGAAGAAGCGGTAAGAGCCGTTGTTCGAGATAACGCCGCCGTTCACGTCGCGGCTGCCGGCGTTAAGCGCCTGGCGGATCGGACCTGTGCCCGTCGTCGCGACCGGCGTATAAGACGTGGCCGCATTGGCATTGGCCAGGTTATATGAACCGGATTGGTTCGAAGGCACGGCCAGGATGCGGTATTCGTTCACGTCCGCCTCGTTCGCGGAGCGGTTGAACGTCACTTCCACGTCGCTCGCGTTGCCCGTCGAGCTGTTGACGGCAGCGGCGACGTTCGTCGCGCCCGCCACGGCGGAACCGTTCGACAGCGTCACGGCGTTCGAAGCGCCCGACAAAGCGAAGTTGGCGCTGGAGTTCGAGGCGCCGCTGCCGACCGACAGCACGAGCACGCGGTAAGCGACGCCGTTGCGGATCGGTTCGCCGTTCACGTCGCGGGTCGCCGCGTTCAGGAACGTGCTTTGGTTCGAACCGGTGCGCGGCAGCACGGTGTAGTTGGCGGCCGGCACGCTTACGGCCGAAGCCAGATTGAAGTTCGAAGCGCTGGCCGATTTCACGACCAGAACGCGGTATTCCGAAATGCTGCTCTCGTCGGAAGCGCGGCCGAACGTCACGAGCAGGTCGCGGCCGTCTCCGGAGTTGCCGGAATCGCTAAGCGACGGAGTCAACGCCGTGCCGACGTTGTTGCCGCCGAGCGTAATCGGCTGCGAGACGCCCGACAGCACGTTCGTGCTGGTCGACGTGCCCGAACCTACCGTCAGGACGAACACGCGGTAAGCAGTGCCGTTGCGGATCGCGTCCCCGTCGCTGTCGCGGGCGGAAGCGTTCAGCGTCTGGGCCAGGTTGCCGCCGGTCTTGTTGATGGCGGTATAGTTGGCGCTGGTAGTCGCGTTGGCCGAGTTGATGTTGAACGAAGCCGCTTTGGCATCCTTCACGACCATCACGCGGTACTGGCTGACGTTGGCTTCGTTCGCGGCGCGGTCAAACGCTACGCGAAGATCGCGTCCGTCCCCGTAATCGCTCACGTCGCTCAAGGCTACGTTCGACGCGGATACGTCGGAACCGGACGTCGCGAGCGTCACCGAAGCCGATCCGCCGGACAGCGTGTTGTTCGCCGCCGTGTTCGAAGCGCTCACGCCCATGACAAAGGTCGTGTACGGCACGCCGTTCTGAAGCGGATTGCCCGCGGTATCGCGGCTCTGCGCGGTCAGCGTTACGCTCGGCGAAGCCGGTCCCTTCGCGACCGTCGTATAGTTCTGCGCCGGCACGGCATTCGCCGCCGCCAGGTTGAACGAGGCCGCGTCGGACGTTCTTACGACGAAGACGCGGTAGCCGGACAGGCCCGTCTCGTCCTGGGCTTTGGCGAAGCTGACCGTCAGGTCGCGTCCGTCGCGGTAGTCGCCGACGTCGGCCGCTTTGACGGCGGTCGCCGTACCGACGGCCGTGCCGCCGCTCAGCGTGACGGCCGAAGAAGCCGAAGAGAGTTCAACTTGTCCGCCGGCATAGTTGTTGCCGATGGCTGCCGCGTAGACCTGGTAGGCCTGACCGGCTTTGAGCGTCTCGCCCGTGCTGTCCGTCGTTCTCGACGTGAGCGTCACGTTCTGGTTGGCGCCCGTAGGCAGCACGGTCGTGTAGTTGTTCGCGGCCGATTTGGCCTGCGCCGCCGTGAACGGCGTGCCCGACTTCACCACGAACAGGCGGTAATGGTCGACGTAGGCTTCGTCCGCGGACTTCGTGAACGAGACCTGCAGGTCGCGTCCGTCGCCGTACTGGCCGAGGCTGCGGGCCGTGACGGAAGACGGAGCCGTCAGCTCGGCCGTCGTCGTGATGATGACGCTCTGCGAAGCGGCGTTCCAGCGAACGTCCTGGCCGAGCGATTCGCCGATGAAGCGCAGCGGCACGACCGTGTTGCCCTTGATCGCTTTGGCCGGCACGTCGAGCGTGACGCTCCGTCCGTTGACCGTGGCGGCTTTGGAGCCGATCTTGAGCACGATCGTGTTGCTGCCTTTGTAGGCGGTGATCGTCTGGGTCTTCTGGTTCCAGTTCACCTGCGCGTTCAATCCCTGGAAAATGCTGCGCAGGGGAGCGAGCGTCCGGCTGCCCTGGGCAATCGGAGGCTGGGCCGATTTCAGTTCGACCCCGTCAATGAAAATTTTGATATTGGTTGCCGCGTCTGCAGGATGAGGAAGCGCCGCAGGCATGAGCAGAGCCCCCGCAAGCAAAGCTGCACTGATTTTTTTCTTCTTGTTCATTGTCATTCATTCTCCCTTCCGAAAGCTCGGTTGGATTTTTTGGATCTCTTTTTTCTTTAATCTTAGTAACTGACGCATGAAACAAGAGAAAAGTTGCCAAAGTCTCCGAATTTCTGCCAAGCAAATTGATAACCGGGCTCCAATCCCGCGTCCCGCCTTCGCCGGCGCCTTTCTGCCGAAGCAGCGCGCCAACGCCAAAAAAAAGCTTGCCGGGTACGCCGAGGCGTACGTCCGACAAGCTTTTCGGGCGTGGAATCAGAACAATTGAATAACGGACAGCACGATCCCGACGAGGAAACCGCACACCGCGCCGTTGACGCGAATCCACTGCAAATCTTTGCCGATCTTGTCTTCGAGCATCTCCACGAGCTGCGCATCGTCCATCCGGTCCACGTTGTCGCGCACCAGCTGGCCGATCCGGTAATGGTTGCTCTCGGCGAGCTGCACGATCGCGCCGCGCGTCTTCTCTTCCCACATTTCGATCCGCTCCGGATCGGATGCGATGCCGCGAACGGCAGCCGCGTACAGGCGGAACACGATCCGCCCGCCGTTGACGCGCTCTTCCTCCGTTTTGGCCAGCGCGAATTCGCGCAGCTTCTCCAGATTCTCGCGGATGAAGGCGGCGGTCGCTTCTTCGTGCAGCACTTCCAGCACCTGACCGCGCACGTATTCCAGCTTCTCTTCGTCGCCGACCGCTTCGAACAGCTTCACGCGCACTTCGCGCAAAATCGCCAGCCGCTGTTCGCCGTAAGGATCAAGCAGCGAATCGATGCCCGCCACGAGCATCGTCTGGATCATGGAGCCAAGCTTGTCTTCGTTCACCATGCCCGCGAACGCCTGGAAAGCGAACCCGGTAAATCCGCCGACTTTCGCGTTGGACAGCTGCTCCATCGCGAGCGTGCCCATCGTGTCCTTCGTCTCCGGACGCGCCGCCCACGCTCTCGCTTCGCCGAGCGCGTAATCGAACAGCTTGATCTCGTAGCTGTCGTTCAGCACTTTGGTAAGCGCGCGGTCGGCAAGACCCGCCGCGTCCATGCCGCGGATGTAATTCTCCGCCGCTTCCCGCACCGGCTCGACCGCTTTGTCGAGCGGCAGCTTGGCGATCGCTTCCGCCGCGTAATCGAGCACCTGCAGCCGGGTGCGCTTGCGGGCCATCAGGCGGGTCAGCATGCGCGAAGCGCTGTGAATGAGGTTGAGCTTGCGCAGCTGCCGGATGATGCTCTCTTTATTGAGCAGCTGCGTCTCCATCGCGGAGACGAGCGACTCCACGATGCGGCTCTTATTCTTGAGCAGCAGAGACGTATGCGGGATCGGAATGCCCAGCGGATGCCGGAACAATGCCGTCACGGCGAACCAGTCCGCCAGGCCCCCGACGAGACCGGCTTCGAAGCCGCCGATCAGCAGGAACGTCCATACGTTCTCGGGCAGGAACAAGCTGATCACGAAGCCTGCGGCCATCACGATCAGCGAGATTCCGGCCAAATTTTTAGATCCCATTGTCATCCCCCTGCTTCCTTGAAATCTTATGCCTGTTTTCCAAACCTTGTCCTCGCGCACGCGATCGACGCGATTCCTTATTCATTTTAGTACAGCCGCTGATTGAAACGCAAAAAAGAACTTTATAAAAGAGTAGGGAAGTCCGGATACCGACAGGCCCGGTCACGACGAAAGGATGGGATTTCGCCATGGATCATATCGTATTCACGACTTTCAAGCAGGAGGAGCCTTTGGCCGCGGTGCTCGAACGCTTCCGGGAACACCCGGTGACGGACGACTACTCGGTGCTTCAGGCTGCCGTCCTGCGCAAGACGTCCGGCCGGATCGGACGGGAACGCGATGAACGCTTCGCGGAAGACGAGACCGGGCCGGACCATCTCACGAACGATCTGATCGATTCGATCGTGTCCGTCATGGGCGGACCGATCGGCACGCTGATCGGCGGTTATGCCGGTCCGCTGCTGGACGCCGACCTGAACGCGGCCCGAATCGTCGACGAATTCGGGATGCTGGGCGCGATCGCCGCGAAGCTCAACGAGAACGAATGGTCGCTGCTTGCGCTTGTACGCGAACATAACGAGATCAGCCTCAGCAGCCGGCTGAACGCGCTCGGAGCGAGCGCCGTCGTGCGCAAAGACGCCGCGCTGGTCGCCTACGAGGTGATGAACGCGCGCGCCATTCGCAGCGAATGGGAAGAACGCCACGGCGCGTTCGAGACCGAATCGGCGGACGACGCGCTGCGCGAGAGTATCCGCAGCGAACTGCGCGAGCGCGCCAACCGCGGCTCGTTCGAGGAAGAACAGTCCGTGCGCGACCGGCTGCGCGGAGATTTCGACTATTTGCAGAGCAAAGTCGACAGCCGCCAGACCCGTCCCGGCAGACCGTAAGCGCCGGAACCCGCCGCACAAGCTTTGCCCGAATCGCCCAATCCCAATCGCCTATCCCACAGGAGGTCGTTCACTGATGAAAAAATGGGGATCGCTGTTTCTCTCCCTTGCCCTGCTGAGCTCCGCGGCTCTGCCGGCTTCGGCTTTCGCGGCTCCGGCTGCTCCGGCCGCTTCTACCGCCCCTGCGCCGCAGGAACAAACGGAAGCCAGTCCCGAGCAGATCGAAGCGCGCGATTATATGGATCGCATGGACGCGATCGTACAGTACGAAGACAAGGCGGCGGACGCGTTCAACGCGGTCGGCTACGTATCGGCGGCCAATCGCAAAGACGTGTACACAGCCATGAACAACGTCATCATCCCGAACTACAGCAAGTTCTATTACCAGTTGAAGCAGATCAAGCCGGCGGGCAAGACCTTGTCCGACCTCCACGCTTATTACCTCCAGGGCGCTTCGCTCCAGCTTCAGGGCATGCAGCTGATGAAGAAATCGCTGTACGGGGCGAAGATCAACTGGACCACGTACAAGCAGGGACAAGCGAAGCTCAAATCGGGCAAAGCGAAGCTGGACGTCTTCACCACCCGCTTCCAGACTTACGTGAACAACCTTAAATAACGCGCCGATCCCGATTTGTACCGGGTCGGCCGTTACCGGCAGACCGCCGCGGCGGTCTGTTTTTTCGCGCGTCGGCTTTTTTCTTTCGTCCCTGCACTCTTCAATTTTTGTCGAACTTTACCGAAATATAGCGATATATTGGATTTTTTTCGATTCTGGCGTATAGTTTATTGCAATTATGTTGTTCGAAATATAAAATGCTAAAGAATCTATCAATTTGATGAACGAAAGGATCGGTTACGTTATGGATCAACAACGGCTCGCGCTCGACTCCCACCTCTGTTTTTCGCTTTACGCTTGTTCCCGGGCCATTTTCCGGATGTACCGGCCTTTGCTCGACGATCTGAATCTGACTTACCCCCAATATCTGGTCCTGCTCGTCCTCTGGGATTGCGAAGAGAGCAGCATCAAGGAACTGAGCCAGGTGCTCAGCCTCGATTCGGGTACGCTCACGCCGATGCTCAAGCGAATGGAAGCGTCCGGTCTGCTTGAACGCAGCCGCTCGCTGGAAGACGAACGGATCGTTACCGTGCGCATTACCGACAAAGGCCGCGAACTCCAAGACCGCGCAAGCTGCATCCCCACTTCCATGATCGAATCGAGCGGGCTTGACCTGCAGCAGATCAACACGCTCAACGAAACGATTCGAACGCTGATGGCAAGCGTCGACAACTACCGGTAATCCCCTTTTTCGACGCCGACGCGCCGCCCGATTCCTCCGCCCCGTTCATTCTTGTCGATCTCTACCCTCTTTGCTGTAACGGACGCGGCACCTCCGGCCGATAACAAGAGTGAACTTTGTTTTCAGCTTTTTTTAGAAAAGAGGAATCTCAATGACCGAATACCGGCGCTTTTTACGCCGGCTTGTGCGGAACTACATCGTCGGGTCGGTGCTGGCCGTTCTCTGCGTCGGAGGGGCCGTGATTTCGTCCGCGCTCAAACTGCCGATCGGCGGATTTGACCGCATCTTTATCGTGCTGCTCGTCTCCTTCCTGGTAATGATCTCGCTCGAGCTGCTGACGTTCGCCCGGCAGGTGCGCCCGATCCGCGGGCTGTTCCTCAAGGAGCATCCGTCGCTCGACGAAATCCGGGACGCCTACGTCCAGATCCACCGGCTGCCCGCGCTGTCCGTCCTGCGCATCATGGGACCGCATATGCTCGGCTTGTCCGTTCCCGCCATCCTGCTTACCCTATGGTTTATCCGCATCGGCTGGATCGAACTTCCGGTCTATTACATCGGCATTGCCGCTTCCGGCGCCGTCCTCGTGGCGGGCATGCACGCGCTGATCGAATATTTCCTGACCGACCAGGCGATCCGTCCCCTGCTCCAGCTCGTCAGCGAGACCGGCGAGCGCCTGCACGGCGAACGGGTATCGCTGGACGGCCGGGTTATCGTCTCGACGCAGCGCAAGTTCCAGCTCAGCGCGTTTTCGATCGGCGCTTTTCCGCTGTTCTTTTTCGTGCTGGCCACGCAGATCCGCCTGACCGTTACCGGCTCGCCCCTCGTCGAAGATTACTGGCAGTGGGCGTCGCTCATTCTCGTATTCGGCATCTTCTTCTCTTCGCTCGGGGCCTGGCTGCTCAGCCGGAGCGTCCGCCAACCGATCGCCAATCTCGAACAATCGCTGCGCGCGGTCCGAACCGGCGATCTCGACGTACGCGCGTCGGACCTGTATTCGGACGAGTTCTCGCGGCTCGTATCCGGCTTCAACCACATGGTGCAGGGCCTGTCGCAGCGCCAGCGGATCAACGAACAGCTGCTGCAAAGTTACTTCTCGACGCTGGCCGCGGCGCTTGACGCCCGCGACACGTACACGGCCGGCCACTCGCAGCGCGTCGCGGAATATTCGATGCTGATCGGGCGCGGAGCCGGACTCGGGCGCGAAGAGCTCGACCTGCTGAACAAGACGGCGCTGCTGCACGATATCGGCAAGATCGGCGTGCGCGACAACGTGCTGCTCAAGGACGGCCGGCTGACCGACGAAGAGTTCGAGCAGATCAAGAAGCATCCGGCGCTCGGCGAAGAGATCCTCAAACGCGTCGAGCCGCTGGAGATGATGGCACCCCTGCTGCCCGGCGTGCGTTCGCACCACGAGCGTTACGACGGGCACGGCTATCCCGACGGGCTGGCCGGCACCGACATTCCGAAGTTCGGCCGCATCATCGCGGTCGCCGACGCTTTCGACGCGATGACGTCCGATCGGCCGTACCGCAGCGGCATGCCGCTGGAGAAAGCCATCTCGATCATCTCCGAAGGCAAAGGCACGCAGTGGGACCCGTATTACGCCCAGATTTTCGTCGACGCTTTTTATCAGGAAAAAGAAAAACCGGAAGCGCCGCCTTATCGGGCGGAAGCTTGACCGCACGCCGCCGCTTCGCAAAAACGCGCCGGACGCCGCCCTATAGGGCGAAAGCGTTCAGCGCGTTTTTGATTTGGGCCGGCGTCAGCGGCTCGTACAGGTCTTCCCAATCGCGGATCAGCTGCAAATACGTCCGGTACACGAGAAAAGCGATCATTTTCGGTTCCAGCCGAAAGGTCTCGCCTTCGTCCGCATGCCGCCGCACGAGCTGCTCGATATAGCGGACGATGCCTTCTTCGAGCGCGGTTCGCATATCCAGCAGACCGTGCGCGCCCGACTGCCGGGCTTCCCGGTAGATGCCGACCAGCAGCCGATGCCGCTCCCTGAGCGCGATCACGGTGTCGAACATCCGGTCGATGTCTTCGCTCAGCGGCTGCCCCGGCAGACAGGCCCGGTCCGACTCCGCCAATAGATCTTCCAAAATGTCTTCGACGATGGCCAGCAGCAGCGCTTCCTTGTTCGCAAAACAGTCGTAGATCGCGCTTTTGCTCACATGCGCCGCTTTGGCCACGCTCCCGATCGTCGTTCCGCGGAATCCGAAGCGTTCGAAACACAGTATGGCCGCTTCCAGAATCCGGCGTCTTTTCACTTCCATCCCGGCCCCTCCTCTTTGTCTGTTCCTATAAAAAAACTTCCCGCGAAGACGATTTCTCGTTCGCGGGAAGTTTGGCGTGCAGCGGCCTTTCGCTTCTCCGTTACACGGTCGAAGGCGTCAGGCCCTGCTCTTCTTCGATCCCCGTCTTGATCCGTTTGCTGCTGAATAGGAACACCAGCAGAGCCAATACGAGGAAGACGGCTCCGAATGCGCCCACATGCGCCAGCTGCGTCCAGAAGTAGCCCCAGTCGTTGCCCAGCGATACCGCTTCGCGCAGGGCGCGAATGCCGTAAGTCGCCGGCAGGTACGGATTGATCGCCTGGAAGAACGCCGGCGTCAGCACTTTCGGGAACGTGCCCGCGCTGCCGCCGATCTGCGCCAGCAGAATCAGGAAGGCGATAAACTGGCCGACCTTGCCAAGCGCCGCGAACAGCAGGAACAGCAGCGACAGGAACGTCAGGCTGAGCACGAACGTGATCGCGTAGAAATGCCACAGGCTCTGCACATGCAGCCCGACGATCCCGATCAGCACCGCGTCGAGAATCGCCGCTTGCAGCACGGCCATGAACAAGATGACGCTGAATTTGCTCAGGAACCAGGCCCAGCCGGAACGCGGCCGGATCTGCGGCGTCTTGAGCGGGTAGACCGACGAGAACATAAGCGCGCCGGCAAACAGCGCAATTGTCATCATGTAAGGCGCAAGCCCTTCGCCGTACTCCGTAATGTCATGGTTCACGTCGACGTGCTTCACTTCGGTCGGCTCCGCGAACATGTCGTACGTCTTGTCGTCCGAGCTGACGTCGCCGGCTTCCTTGACGCCGTCGGCCAGCGACGTGTACAGCTCGTTCGTGCCTTCCTTAAGGTCGCCGACGCCGTTGTCCAGCGTCACCGAGCCGTCCGCCAGTTGATCGGCTCCGTCTCTAAGCTCGCCGGTCGCGCCGCCGAGCTTGCCCAGGCCGCTGACCAGTTGGCCGCCGCCGGTCTTGAGTTGGCCGAGGCCGCCGACGAGGCTTTGCGAGCCGTCCTTGAGCCGGTCCGTACCGCTGACCAGCGTGGACGAACCGGCTTTGAGCTGGTCCGCCCCGCTGACCAGGGTCGAAGCCCCGCTCTTGAGCTGGTCCGCTCCGCCGACCAGCGTCGACGAGCCGTTCTTCAACTGCTCGGCTCCGCTTACGAGGCTGGCCGAGCCGTCTTTCAGTTGGCCCGCTCCGCCGGCAAGCGTCGCGGCGCCTTCGGCCAGCTGCTTCGAGCCGGCTTCGGCTTCGCCGAGCTTGCCCGACAGCGTGCCGAGCCCCGCGGTCAGCTCTTTCTGCCCGTCAAGCAGATCGGAAGAGCCCTGCACGAGCCGGCTCTGTCCTTCGGCCAGCTGACCGACCGCGGACTGGATCCGCTGCGAGCCTTCGTTCAGCTGCGCCACGCTCGAAGCCAGCTTGTCCAGCTGGCCGAGCGATTGTTCCAGCTGCGAAGGCGAAGCGCCTTCTGCGGCTGCGGCCGCTTCGCCGGAACCGCCGGCGCCTGCCGCCATCAGCGACAGCAGCTGCTGCTTGTCGGCATCCGGGATGGTCGCGCTGCCCTGGATATAGGAAGCGACCGCTTCCTGCTGCTGCTTGATCCCGGCCGCTTTCTGCTGAAGCTGCTGCTGCGCGGCGCCCAACTGTTCGGCGGCGGCAGAAGCCTGTCCGCCGAGTCCCTGCACCGCTTCGTTCAGCTGCTCCATGCCCGCCGTGAACGGCGTCAGCTGCTCCTGCAGCTGCTGCAGTCCGGCGTTGGACTGGCCGAGCCCCTGATTGAGCTGCTCCGCCCCGCTCTCCAACTTCTGCGAACCGCCGGACAGCGTATCCGCGCCGGTCTTCAACTGCGTCAGCCCCTGATCGAGCTTCGCCGCGCCGGTCTGCAGACCGCCCGCTCCGGTCTGGAGCGTGCCGAGACCGTCGTCGAGCTTGCGTGCTCCGCCCGACAGACTGCCGAGGCCGTCGTCGAGCTTCTGCGCTCCGCCCGACAGCGTGCCAAGCCCGTCGTCGAGCTTCTGCGCTCCGCCCGACAGCGTGCCGAGACCGTCGTCAAGCTTCTGCGCCCCGCCCGACAGCGTGCCGAGCCCGTTGTTGAGCTGCGCCGCGCCGGACGCCGCGCTGACGATGCCCGCGCTCAGCGTGCCGGCACCGGTCTTGAGGTCGCCGACGCCTTCCTGGAACGTCACGCTGCTTGCGGCGAGCTTCTTCAGATTGTCCTTGAGTTTCTGCGAACCTTCCGCCAGGTCGGCGGCGCCGTCGTCCAGCTTCTTGGCGCCGTCGTCGGCATCCTTCAGCCCGTCGACCAGCTCGCTCAGGCTGCTGAACACGGTCGTGGCGTATTCCTGCGTCACCTGCTTGGCGATTTCTTCGTTCACTTCCTTGATTGCCGATTTGGCGATCTGCGCCGAAGAATAACCCATGCCCGCGTTCGTGTAGTAGTCGAGGTTCATCTTCTTCGGATCGGCGTTCAACAGCGTGGAAGCATTCTCGGAAAAATCCTTCGGCAGCTCGATCACCATAATATAGTCGCCGGCGCTCAATCCGTTCATGGCGGCGGCTTTGTCGGACACGACCCATTTGAACGAATCGTTATCTTTCAACCCCTCGACGAAGTCCTTGCCCACGTCGAGCCGTTTGCCTTCGTAATCCGTGCCGGCATCGCTGTTGACGACGGCCACGGACAAGCGGTCCGTATGGCCGTAGGGATTCCAGTACGCCGACAGGAAAAAGAGGCCGTACAAGCCCGGAACGAGCAGCATCGCGGCTACGGTAAGCATCGTCATCCGATGCTTCAAAATATTTTTCCATTCCGATTTAAACATTGCGGGGTCCTGCTCCTTTCCTTAGCTGATTGACTAAAAAAACATTTCGGTCATTCGGTACTGAAGAGAAGTATATCACATTTTACATAGAATACAATTAGTTTTTTTCAGTTTTTTTCAAAAATCTTTCATCATTTTCGCCTTCTTTTTTATCGGAAAATAACGGGTCAACGCTTCGCTCTTTTTTACATTAATAAGTATTTTTTCATTTTTTTGATTTTTTTCAATTAACCTTGCTTATTCCTGTCTACTTTTCCTCTAATTCCGGTGCTATAATTGCCGTATGTGGAAAGTATGATCAAATGAGGTGAGTTCCGTTGAACCCGGAGACCGAACAGGAACTAAAATATAAAGTACTGGCTGAACTGCTGCCGGGAATGTTGTCCAGCGAGACTCCCGCCCAGCTTATCGAGCACGTCTTCGCCTGCGTAAGCAAACATTTCAATCTGGACCTGCTGCTGAACTATTGGGTGGAAGAACGTTTTCCCTACCGGCTGCAGCTGATCCATCACCGCGGCGTGACGAACGGGGAAGCCGAAGCGCTGCTCTCGCTCGACCAGGGACAGACGATCTGCGGCACGGTCATCAAGTCGCACAACCCTTATATCTGCGAACGGATGCAGGACACGACGGACTTCCAGGGGCGCATTCTGCGTCAGATGGGGCTTCAGCGTTATGCCTGCTTCCCGCTCGTCGTACTCGATACAGACCGTCCGTTCGCGCTGGGCTTCGGTTCCCGCAGCGGCGACCGTTTCGATCCCGTCGAACTGGAAGTGCTGCATCTGATCGCTTCGCAGCTCGTGCTCGCTTTCGGGCGGATCGGACGGTTCGAAGAACTGGAACGGCAGAACGCCGTGCTGGCCGACACGAACCGCTTCCTGTCTTCGTCGGAGAACCGCTTTGCCGCGATCTTCGCCGCAAGTCCCCATCCGATGCTCATCACGACGCTTGCCGAGCGCGAGATCATCGAAGCCAACGACGCGTTTTTGCTGCTGCTCGGCATTACGCGCCTGGACATGGACACCCGCTACGGCGAGCTGATTCGCGGCAGCGACCTCATGCGGCAGATTCCGGAACCGGACGAATCTTCGACCGTGCCGGAAGGCATCAGCCGCGAAGTGACGTTCACCAACCATACCGGCGAAGAGAAAGTGTGCATCCTGCGCACCGTCAGACTCGACTTCAACGGCGAACTGCTGCTGCTCACCATGATCAGCGACTTGACCGAGCACAAGCAGTACGAGCATGAGCTTCAGCGGCTGTCCCAGCTGCATCTGGTCGGCGAAGTGGCGGCCGGCATCGGGCACGAAGTGCGCAATCCGATGACGACCGTGCGCGGCTTCCTTCAACTGATGCTGATGCAGGGCAAGAATACGCTCGAACCGGCGTATCTTCAGGTCATGATCGAAGAACTCGACCGCGCCAATCAGATCATCACCGAATTTTTGTCGCTCGCCAAAGACCATATGGTCCAGCTCAAGCGCGAAAATCTCAACGATCTCATTCGAAAAATCCTGCCCCTGATCGAAGCCGACGCTTCCGTGACGGGCAAGATGATCACGACCCATCTGACGCCGGTGGAATCGATCGAGATGGACAACAAGCAGATCACCCAGCTCATTCTCAATTTCGTGCGCAACGCGCTCGAAGCGACCGGCGAAAACGGCTGGATTCAGCTCAAGACGTATATGCAGGAAGACCGCGCCGTTCTCGTCATCGAAGACAACGGCCCCGGCATCCCGCCCGACGTCGTGGAGCAGATCTGGAAGCCGTTCTACACGACCAAAGAAAACGGCTCCGGCCTCGGCCTCGCGATCTGCTTCAGCATCGCCAACAAGCACGGCGCGTCGATCGACTTGTCGACCGGCAAGGAAGGCACCGCGTTCTACGTCCGTTTCCGGACGACCTGACGACGCCGCGACGCGACTGCGGCAAGGCATTCCTCAAGGCATGCCTCGCCGCAGTCGGAACGCTGCGCTTCCGGGCGTCCCGTCCCGCTCCACACCAAAAAGCCGCCGGAATCCCGGCGGCTTTTTGGTGTCCGATTGCTATTCGACTGCGCGGATCTGCTCCGCTATCCGATCCAGGCCCACATGAATCCGTCCCGGTCCCAGGCGATCTGTCCGCGATGCAGCTTGCGGAATTCTTTCTTCACTTCTTTTTCCAGCGATGCGTTGCCGTTCTCGTTGACAAAAATGAAGCTTTCGCCAAAGTGTTCGCGAACATGCGCGATCGCTTCTTCCTGCCTCAGAATGCCGCGAAAACGAATCTCTTCGACCATCCATTCGGCGACTTGACGGGCTGTCATGCCCGCCTGCTGTTCCTCGCTCATGCGTATCCTCCTGCTTGCGCCAAGTGCTCCCGCATAGCGGGAAACGACCGGCTTTTCCTCTTACTATACCCGATCTTCGTCCTTATTTCAGGATTTCGATGTTGGGCATAAGCGGAAGCGGCTGCATCTTGCCGTTCACCGCGTTCAGCACGCCGATGACCAGGTAAGCGATAGCGGCGAAGCCGAAGATCGGCATCAGAATCCAGCCGATAAACGGAATGAGACCGAGCACGAGGTTGCCGGCTATGACGACCAGCAGCAGAAGAAGGCCCTGATTGGCGTGATACATGGCGAAGCGGGAATTGCGCGCGGCGAGAAGCGGCAGGAAGAACAGGATGTACGACAAGGCCGCGATCACCTTGTTGTCTTCGAAATCCTGCGAGCTTCCTTGCCGTTCGTGCGGATGTGGGGTTTGCATGGTTAATCTCCTCTCGAATGGGGAATGCGGGATGTGGGGTGGCCTGAAAGTCGAAGGAAGCGCCGCCTGTTGTCTTAGCCGATATACGCCTTCGGAAACATAGGGTTTCATTTTCTTTATGTAAATTTTTAATTATAAGCTTGCTTTTTCTCAGTGGACGTTTTATATTAGTTGACGGGTCAAACATTGATGGATCAAGCATCACCGAGAAAGGGGAGGATACGCATGTGTCCGACCACGCCCGAATCTTGCATTCTGGAGAAGCTCCAGCTGCTTAACACCCGGGTCAGTACCGCATTCTCCGGCTGCGCGGGCATCAGCGCTTCCCGCTTCCGGCTGCTGCAGGAGCTGTTCACGGCCGAAGAGATCGGCCAGAGCGCGCTGCAGAAGCTGCTCGGGATCGACGGAGCCGCCGTCACGCGCCATCTCAAGCAGCTTGAGACGAACGGCTTCGTCACCCGGCGCAGTTCGCCGGAAGACAACCGGATCACGCTCGTCCGGCTCACCGAGCACGGACGGGCGCATATCGACGGATTTTTGCAGGAGAAGTCGCTGCTGACCGAGAAGCTGCTGGCCGGCTTCGACGCGGACGAACGCCTGCTCCTTGCGAATATGCTGGAGCGGATGCACCGCAACGCCGAGAGCCTGTAACCGATACCGGATCGGGCCGCGAACCCCGTTCCCGCCTCCGATTCGGCCGGACCGAAAGTTCTTTTTTACAGGAAGTTCTTTTTACCGTTCAAACCTATAAACGATCGGCGTACGCGCCGCAAACTTAACCCAAAGGAGCTGTCTCCCATGAGCAGTGTACAAAAAACCCAAGATTTCCTCGAAGTTCTCAAAAGCCGCCGTTCCGTTCGTTACTATGATTCCTCCGTCAAGATCAGCCGCGAGGAAATGACGCAGATGCTCGAAGAAGCGACGCTCGCGCCTTCGTCCGTCAACATGCAGCCGTGGCGCTTCGTCGTCATCGAGAGCCCGGAAGCCAAAGCCCAACTGCTGCCGCTCGCCAAATTCAACGGCAACCAGGTTGAGACGTCCGCAGCCGTCGTCGCCGTGTTCGGCGATCTGAACTTCACCGATTATGCCGAAGAAATTTTCGCCAAAGCCGTATCGCTCGGTTATATGCCGGAAGACGTAAAAAACCAGCAGCTCGCCGCTTATCTGCCGCTGTTCGACGCGATGCCGCTTGAAATGAAACGCGATTCCGTCCTGATCGACGCCGGCCTGGTCTCCATGCAGTTCATGCTGGTTGCCCGCGCGCACGGTTACGACACCAACCCGATCGGCGGTTACGAGAAAGAACAAGTCGCCGAAGCTTTCGGCATGGACCCGAAACGCCATGTACCGATCATGCTGATCTCGATCGGCAAAGCGGCCAAAGAAGGTCATTCTTCGGCCCGTCTGGACATCGCCCGCACAACGGAATGGCGCTAAGCCGTTCCTCTCAATAGACCCGAGGAGGAATTCACAATGATTATCGTTCATGCCACATTCCACGTTAACCCGGCCAAAGAAGCCGAGTTCGTCAGCAGCCTCACTCCGCTTATCGCCGCTTCGCAGGCCGAAGAAGGCAACATCTCGTACGATCTGCACAAAGCGGTCGGCCGCGAGCACGTCTACACGATGGTCGAAGTCTGGCGCGACCAGGAAGCGACCGCGATCCATAACAAAAGCGAACACTTCACCGCTTTTGCCGCTACGGCAGCCGAGTACCTGACTGCTCCGCTGGATATTCAGGCTTTTGAAGGACAAGCACTGTCCTAAGCGCCTCTTCCAGCCTTTCGCATACCAAAAAAGCTTCGACCGCCTTGGCGGTCGAAGCTTTTTTGTATGTCCGGAAGCAACTGATCTCGGCGTCCGGCGCTGCGCTTAGTAGAACCGGCGTCCGGCTTCGGAACGGCCGGCGTCGCGGCGCTGCTGCTGTTGTCCCTGGAAAGCGTTGACCAGCAGCGCGATGCCGCTTGCGAGGTGCATCGCCCAGCCGAGGAACGGGACCCAACCCAGCGCGGAAGTGACGAGGCCGACGATCGGGCCGTAATACGGCACGCGTTCGCGCACGGCCAGTACGAGCGTGACCAGATGGAGCAGGAACATGAATCCGAGCGCGCCCCAACCGGTTGCCAGTACGAACCAGCCGCCGAGAACGGGAATCGCCAGCAGCAGTTCGCAGGCCGCCGCGACCAACATCAAGATTCTCGATACTTTCATTTGTTTTCTCTCCTGTTCGATTGTGGGATAAAAGCCTGTTGAAAGCTTCTCATGCCCTCTTTTACGAGGGCTTTGACAATCGGTTTCTTTTTTTTGATCTCTCTTTTTGACCGTTCCGGATTTTTAATCGTTCAGGTAGCGGCGGGCCGCGGAAAACTCGTTCGCGTACCCGGCCGTGGCGATCGGAATGATCTCCACCGTTTTGCCTGCCTTGGGCGAATGCATCATTTTGCCGTCTCCGACATACATCGCGACGTGGTGCACTTTGCCTTTGCCGTTATTGTGGGCAAAAAACATCAGGTCGCCCGGCTGCAAATTCGCCTTTGTTACGGCTTTACCCGCCAGAGCCTGCTCCGAAGCGTCGCGCGGCAGCGCAATGCCGGCGTAGGCGTAGATCGCGCCCGTGAAGCCCGAGCAGTCGAAGCCGTACGCGGACGTCCCGGCCCAGAGGTAAGGCAGGCCGAGGAACGCTTTGCCGGTGTCGACGAGCTGCTGCCCGGTCGGCCGGTCTTCCGGCCGGCCGGCGGCGACGAGCTTCGCGTCAGCCGCGGACAAGCGCGCCGTGCCGTGCTGCGGCGTGCGCACTTCGATCCACGGACCGGAGGCCGAGACGACCGGCAGCCGGGTGCCGAAGCTGACGTCCAGCAGCCGGCTGCGGCCGTCCGCTTTGTACAGCGCCGCCGTCTTCGCGCTCACGACCGCTTCCGAACCGGACGTGCCGCTCCATTCGCCGGCCGGGACCGCCTGCAGCTGCGCGGTCGGCAGCCAGCCGGGATAGCCGTAGCGGCTTTTGGAAGTCGCCTGATCCGTGACGACGACCTGCGACCAGCTTCCTCTGGCCTGCACGATCTTCACTTCGCTTCCGTACAGCGCCTGCGTCTCCGTCTTGCCGGTCAGCCATCTGCGCTTGGACGCCGTGTTCATCGCGTTCGTCCACGTCTTCATGTCGACCGGCGCCGCAAGCGAAGGAGCGTCGATCGAACGCGCGAGGCCCGGAGACTTCCACAACGTGGCGACGGATACGCCGATCACCGTCTTGGTGCGGCCCGCTGCGCCGCTCGCGGCGGCCGCCTGGGCGGAATTCGCTGCGGGCAGCGCCAGCAGAGGCAGTACAAGCAGCAGCGCGAACAGCGCGAGCAGCCCTTTTTTGCCGAAATTCGTACGTATTTTGCCGGGATTCATAGGTGTAAAAGCCCTCTTTTCTGTATGGATATGGAATAAGCCGACGATGGATTTGACCCCAGTGTACCAGAACCTCCGCGGAAAAACAGGTCAAAACGGCAAATAAGCCTGCACAAGATGTGCGGGCTTATCGCGGGTTTGCGGCTGGAGCGCAGGTACGCACGGCTCGGTGCTCGCTTGGGCCGTTCGGGAAAGGCGCCCGAAGGTGTTTGAACGAAGACGTCCGAGCCTTCGGAGCCGCCGGGATTCGGCGGATTCCGGGCCGCGCTTGTTCGCGGACTTCTTCGCGGCCCGGCGATCCGCGCTTCCTAGACGACGCTCTGCGAAGCGGTGCGCCGCTCTCCGGCGAACGCCGGCAGCCACTCGCCGTGCGCTTCGATCAGGTCGTCGCACAGCGATACGATATCGTCGATCGACAGCTCGGCCGCCGTATGCGGATCAAGCAGCGCCGCGTGGTACACATGCTCTCTTTGCCCCGTCAAAGCCGCTTCGATCGTCAACCGCTGCGTGTTGAGGTTGGTCTGGTTCAGCGCCGCGAGCTGCGGAGGCAGCGCGCCGACATAGGTCGGGTTCACGCCCGAAGCGTCGACCAGGCACGGCACCTCGACGCACGCATCCTGCGGCAGATTCGGGATCAATCCATTGTTCATGACGTTGCCGGCGATCTTGAACGGCTTGTCCGTCTCCATCGCTTCGAGAATGTACGAGGCGTATTCGACGCTGCGCTCGTGGGTCAGCGATTCGCTCTGCATGAGGCCGTCGCGCACCTCGCCCCATTCGCGGATCTGGTTCACGCAGCGGCGCGGATATTCGTCCAGCGGAATGTTGAAGCGTTCGATCAGCTCGGGATAGTTCTTTTTGATAAAGTACGGGTGGTATTCCGCATTGTGCTCGGACGACTCCGTCACGTAATAGCCGAACCGGTTCATCAGCTCGAACCGCACCATGTCGCCGTGCTTCTCCTGCTGCTTCTCGGCGGCGAGCCGCTTGATTTCGGGATACAGGTCCTCGCCGCCTCGTGTCACTTCGAGCAGCCAGGCCATATGGTTGATGCCGGCGATCTTCGCGCGCACATTCGTCTGATCAATGCCCAGATTCTCGAACAGCGACGGGATGCAGTGCTGGACGCTGTGGCACAGCCCGACCGTCTTGATGCCGCCCGCCGTGTTCATGACGCTCGTCAGCACCGCCATCGGGTTCGTGTAGTTCAGGAACCAGGCGTCGGGACATACTTCGCGCATATCCGCGGCGATGTCCAGCATGACCGGGATCGTGCGCAGATTGCGGAAAAGACCTCCGATTCCCAGCGTATCCGCGATCGTCTGGCGCAGCCCGTACTTCTTAGGCACCTCGAAATCCGTGATCGTGCACGGATCGTAGCCGCCGACCTGAATCGCGTTGATGACGTATTTGGCTCCTCGCAGCGCTTCTTTGCGATCCGTGTACGCTTTGATCCCGCACTGGCTGCCTGCCGTGTTCTTCATGGCACGAAGCAAGGTCTCCGACTCGCCCAATCGCTGCGGGTCGATGTCGAACAAAGCCAGCTCGAACCCTTGAAGCGCCGGCGTCATCATGATGTCTCCCAGTACGTTCCGTACGAAAACTGTACTCCCCGCGCCGATAAACGTAATTTTCTGCATGTGGGTAACCTCCTGTTTTTGGCTTCCGTTTCTGCTTTTACTATAACGTTAGCGCTTACAGGAGGACATGGAGTAATGGCAGGTTTGTTTGTTATAATGTATGAAGAAACATCGTCGCCTTCATCAGCGACTTCCAATCAAAGGATCGAAAGACGGAACGCTCCACCCGACTTTCGATCCTCTCCCGGGAGCGATTCCGATCAGACGATGTTTCGTGGCTTCGTTGCGGGGTTTTGCCAAACTCCTCAAGCGACCAGGATTAGGTCCACTGGAGCGATTCCAATCGAATTTGGCAAAAGCGGCTACATCGTCGCCTCTATCAGCGACTTCCAATCAAAGGATCGAAAGACGGAACGCTCCACCCGACTTTCGATCCTCTCCCGGGAGCGATTCCGATCAGACGATGTTTCGTGGCTTCGTTGCGGGGGTTTTGCCAAAATCCTCAAGCGACTACGATTAGGGGAAAGAAAGACGGACGCTTCAACCGACTTTCCTTCCCTTCCACTGGAGCGATTCCAATCGAATTTGGCAAAAGCAGTTACATCGTCGCCTTCATCAGCGACTTCCCATCAAAGGATCGAAAGACGGAACGCCCCACCCGACTTTCGATCCTCTCCCGGGAGCGATTCCGATCAGACGATGTTTCGCAGCTTCGTTGCGGGGGTTTTGCCAAACTCTTTTAAAAAGGGCGCCATCTTGGACCGGCTATAAATCGTTCCGCCGTCCAGGCCACTCCGGCCGCCTAGTCGGCCCGCTCGACCCTGACCTTGGGTTGTCCCGCCGCAACCCCGAGCTCGCCGCCAAGCCGCCCGCTCCTCCAAAATGTGATCATTTCATTCACATTTCGTATCAAAAACAAGCCGAATCCCATAAATGTTGACTTTATGCTCACATTTTCTCGCCAATCCGTCTCATTCCGGCGATTTTCGGCAAAAATGTGTTCATTTGGTCAACAAATCGCTTTTCTCAGGGCAAAAAAGCCGGAAATGTTGACTTTATGACCACATTTCAAATCGACAGCCGCATGGCCGCATCTTGCATCCCACATTCTGCGTCCTGCGTCCCAAACCCTGAGTCCTGCATCACCCGTCTCACATCCTGCATCCCAATCCTGCATCCTATACCTGCATCACCCATCCCAATTCCCGATCCCGCCATTCCCGAAAGGAGATCGCTCATGCCCGCCGAACAATTCACCCATACGTCCGAAGAAAACCGCATGCAGGGCGAAGTGTCGCTGCTGTTCTACGGCCGCGAAATCTGCGCGCCCAACCATTCCTGGGGCCCCGGGCTGCGGGACGCCTACATCCTGCATTACATTCATCGCGGGCGGGGCGTCTTCCGCTCGGAAGGCCGCGAGTACGCGCTCGGCCCCGGCCAGGGCTTCCTGATCCTGCCCGATACGCTCGTGCACTACGAGGCGGACCCCGACGATCCGTGGGTCTACGTCTGGTTCGGGCTGCGCGGTCTGCATGTCCGCGCGCTGTTGGAGCGGGCCGGGCTGACGGCCGGCTCGCCCGTGTATACGGCGGCGGACGGGTCGCCGCTCGAGAGTCTCTACGCCGGGCTGCTCGAGGTACGCGAGCGGCCCGGCGGCGACCTGCTGGCGCAGGCGGAGATCTACCGCCTGCTGGCCGCGCTGGTCGCAGGCGCGCCGGCTTCGACGGCGCGCCCGCTCGCGCCTCCGCGCGCGAGGGAGGCGCATCTGTCACGGGCGGCGGCCGTGATCGAGAACGGCTACAGCCGCAAGCTCGGCGCCGAAGACATCGCAAGCGCCGTCGGGCTCGACCGGACGTATCTGTCGAGCCTGTTCAAGGACGCGTACGGCGTTCCGCTGCAGACGTTCGTGCTGCAGTACCGCATGCGCCGCGCGCGCGAACTGCTGCGCAACCATTCGCTGTCGGTGAGCGACGTGGCCCGGTCGGTCGGCTATCCCGATCCGTTCCTGTTCTCCAAAATGTTCAAGCGCGTCTGCGGCGTGTCCCCTACCGCCTACCGCGAACAGCCGGAAGCCTGAAGGCCGGCGGTCCGGGCGCATATCCGCCGGTACGCGCATTCGCCGGTGCACGCATTCGCCGGTACGCGCATTTACCGGTACGCATATCCGCCGGTGCGCGCATCCACCGGTACGCCGGGGCTGTTCGAGCCGTTCGGGGCCGCATTCTACCCGTCCCGCCGCCGGTCTTTGAGCAGTTCGGACGGCGAACGTCCCGTAATCTTCTTGAACATGCGGTAAAAGTACGAAGCGTCTTTGTAGCCGAGAAACTCGGCGATCTCGGCTGCGTTCAGCCGCGATTCTTCCAGCATGTAGACGGCCCGCTTCATCCGCTGCCGGTGCACGCATTCGCTGATCGTGCGGCCGGAAATTTCCTTGAACAGCGAAGCGGCGTAGTTGGGCGTGCGGTCGATGGTTTCGCCCAGCACTTCTTTGGTAATCTTTTCGCGATAATGGCGCTCGATGTACCGCTTCATCTGTTCGACGTGCCGCTGCTTCTCGCCATGGATCTGTCCGCGGTCGTATTCCCGGCTGATGTCGATCAGCAGTTCCGTCAGGATGGACTGCGCCATCAGTTCGTAATACGACGGCCGTTCGTTCCACTGCTCGCGCAGCACGCGAATCCGGTCGTGCACCGATTCGTAGCGCCCGAGACGCCGCTTGTACGGATGTTCGCGCCGCAGCAGCGGCAGCACGCCTGCGTCTTCGGCCGACACCGTAAAACCGACGACCGTTTTGGTATGCGACAGCGTCGGCACGCTTTTTCCGTAATAGGGCGTGTGCGCCGGTATGAGCAGCACGTCGCCTCTCTCCATCAGATGGCGCTCCCCGTCCACCCAGTAGATACATTTTCCATAGGTGGCGAGCGTAAGCATATGACAATCCCGACCGTTCTCCGCCTGTTCGTACCATTGCGCTCCGTTGTCCTGATAGACGTGTTCCACTCTCGGCATAAGGACTTCCTTTCTACCGTACTATGTTTCCTACATTGTACTATATGTCATTTCATCCTGCCTGCCGCAGCGGTACAATACAGACAAAAGGTTGTTGAAAGCGCCAATCAATCCGCCCAAAGCGGGTAAACAATAAAGAATGGCCCGGTCCGCCGACCGATTGTACGCACCGAAGACCCTGTGCGAAACGACCGGCTGACCGAAATCTGCCCGACGCCAAACCGGTGATCATCCTTGAGCTTCGGGGCGGACAACAACCCCTGAAGCTCAAGAAAACGAGGAGGCTTTTTCCGAAAATGAAAACGAAAATTGTATGTACGATGGGACCTGCTTGCGATACGGTCGAGATGCTCAAAGAAATGATCCAATCCGGCATGACGGTGGCCCGCCTGAACATGGCGCACGGCGAACCGGCCGACCACAGCGAACGCATTCGCAAAGTGCGCCAGGCCGCGGCCGAGCTGAACACGTTCGTTCCGATCATGATGGACATCAAAGGTCCGGAAGTGCGTATCGGCAAACTGCTGGAAGAATACGTGCAGCTCGAAGCGGGCGCCGAACTGATCCTGACGACCGAACCGGAAGTGCTTGGCACGGCGGAGCGTATCGGCGTCAACTATCCGAAGCTGAACGAAGACGTGCATGTGGGCGACCGCATCCTGATCGACGACGGCCTGATCGCCCTCGACGTATTCAAGATCGAAGGCGGCGAGATCTACTGCCGCATCCTGAACGGCGGACGTCTCAAACCGCGCAAAGGCGTCAACCTGCCGGGTGTCAAAACGAGCCTGCCGGGCGTCACCGAGCGCGACGTGATGCATATCAACTACGGTCTGAGCGAAAACGTTGAAATTATCGCCGCTTCGTTTGTCCGCAAAGGCGAAGACATCATGGAAATCCGCCGCATTCTGGCCGAGCAAGGCGCAGAGCATGTGCAGATCATCTCCAAGATCGAGAACCAGGAAGGCATGGACAACCTCGACGCGATCATCGAAGCGTCCGACGGCATCATGGTCGCCCGCGGCGATCTCGGCGTGGAAGTTCCGGTCCAGGACGTGCCGGCTGCCCAGAAGCTCATGATCGACAAGTGCAACCTGGCCGGCAAACCGGTCATCGTGGCGACGCATATGCTGGAGTCGATGCAGGTGAACCCGCGTCCGACCCGTTCCGAAGTCAGCGACGTGGCGAATGCCGTACTTCAGGGCGCGGACTGCGTCATGCTCTCCGGCGAATCCGCGGCGGGCAAATACCCGCTCGAATCGATCCGCACGATGGCGGCCGTCGCGGCCAAAGCCGAAACGATGATCGACTACGACGTGCAGTTCAACAGCAAACGCGCGCTGCACCTGAACGACATCACCGAAGTGGTGAGCCAGAGTTCGGTGAACGCTTCGCTCGTACTCGACGCGGCGGCGCTAATCATTTCGACCGAATCGGGCTTCACGGCCCGCATGATCTCGAAATACCGCCCGAAAGCTCCAATCATCGCGGTGAGCCAGAATGCCAAAACGCTGCCGAAAATGAGCCTGCTGTACGGCGTCGTGCCGATGCAAGGTCAAGCCGTCACGAGCACCGACGAAATGTTCGAAGTCGCGACCAAAAACGCGCTCGAAGCCGGTTACATCAAGTCGGGCGATACCGTCGTCCTGTCGGCGGGCATCCCGATCGGCCAGGCCGGCAACACGAACGTCATGAAAGTTCAGCAGGTCTAACCCGGTCCCTCATTATAGAAAATAGAAAAAACCCCGCTTTCCGTATAGACGGAAAGCGGGGTTTTTAGGTATCCGGCGGCTGTGCCGCCTGTAAAGGGTGACGCGACCTCCGCGCCGGGCGAACCCGAAGCGAAAGCTGGATACCGGCCCGGCGGAATCGCCGGAGAAGGATTTATTTGGTTGTGGCGGCCTTTTTGCGGCTCGGCTTTTTGCGTGCGGCGACTTTCTCCGCGGCCAGGCGTTCGATTTCGTCGACGCGATCCTGTTCTTCGACGCGCTTGCCTTCGACGATCTGGGCTTTTTTCTCCCGGATTTCTTCGGTCACGAGTTCCTGCTTGCTCGAATCGCTGATCGTCAGGTAATGTTCGAACGCTTCGGGATACATGAACGTTTTCTCTCCGGTTTCATCGGCGAATTTGACGGTAACTTTTCCTTCGCCGTTTTCCGTTACCGTCCCTGGTCCAAAGCTGTTATGCAGAACCTTTTCATTCGTCAAATCCATTAAAGTCCATCTCCTCTTGTCTTTTCCATTTGGCAAAAAGCATGTTTCGTTCGCACCCGACGCCTCGGACACGATCGAAGCGGTTCATTCGGGTTAGGCTGCTGCCGGTTATTGTTGCTCCTGCCGGTTTGAGTTTTTAGATTTGGATTCTGCTTGCTTGACGTCTTATCCGCTTCGCCTTGCAACCGTCGGCCAAAGGCCGAATAGTCCGGGAGAAATGGATAAAGCTTTTCTTTTAACCTTACCCTATTTTCGGTCCAGTTGAAACAGCTGTGCCTTTTATTGCGAACAAACTTTCGTTTTCTCAAGGTTTTCTCGAAACTTTTCGTCTCTTTTCTGAGTCTATAGGACCCTTTTTCAAAAAAAGTGCATCTTTTTGCTCCGGGATGGGTAAAATAAGACGAAACTCTGGACAAACGGAAACTATTTTTAGCCTTTTCGATTTTTTGCTATCATTTCTTCCGTCACCTGTGGGCAACACCCGATAACAACCGGACCCCAACATCCAGACGCATTCTAGAAAACAGAAACAATTCGGAGGTACATACATGAGCGGATTATCCAGGCAAGACCTTGCGCACGATCGCGCCATTCCACAAGACGCAGACGCACGCGCTGCCGACACGAACGCCCGTCGCGCCGCGCGCCTCGGCGGCCTCGCTTCGCTGACGGTGGCTGCGGGCATCGGCGGCATGCTCCTGCTTCCGCCGGAATCGGCCCATGCGGCAGGCGCTTCGTATCAGGCCAAAGTCCACACCGACTCGCTCAACGTACGCAGCACGGCAGGGCCCGACACCCCGGTCATCGGATCGCTGCGCAGCGGCGACGTCGTTACCGTCACGGACGAGCGCCTCGGCTGGCTCAAGGTCGAGAACGCTTCGACGTCCGGCTGGGTCGCCGGCTATTACCTCAAGCGGGAAAACGGCAGCGCCGCTTCGGCGGTCGTCACGACCGGTTCGCGTTCGTTTTCGGCGAAAACGGCTTCCGCGCCGTCGGCTTCCTCGTCCGCGGGCGGCTCCGCCGTCTCGTCCGGTGACAAAGCGCTCGTGACCGCGAATTCGGTCATTATCCGCAGCGGTCCCGGCCGAAGCCACGACCTGCTCGGCTCGGCCAACCGCAACGACGCGGTCACCGTAATGGAGAGCCGCGGCGGCTGGTCGCGTATCAAGACGTCTTACGGCGCTTACGGCTGGATCTCGACCGACTATCTTCAGGGCGGAGGACGGGCCGTCGTCAAAGCGGCCGTCCAGACGCAGAAAGCGGTCAAGGTCAGCACGGCTGCCGCGCGCAGTCCCAAAGCGGATACGTCCGATATTCAATCGGGCAGCCTGCAGGGCAAACTGATCGTGCTCGATCCGGGCCACGGCGGCAACGATCCCGGCACGGTCGGCACGACGTACGGCCTCGTCGAACAGGAGCTGAACCTGCAGACGGCGCTCTACGTGCGCGATTACCTCGTCTCGCGCGGCGCCCGCGTCGAGATGACGCGTACCGACAGCGGCCAGCGGCCTTCGCTCGCTTCGCGCTCGCAGCTCGCGCCTTCGCTGGGCGCCGACGCTTTTGTGAGCATCCATTACAATTCGGCGCTCAGCGCCTCGGCCAACGGCACACTGGTCTGCTTCTATTCCGAAGCCAAAGATTTGAAGCTGGCCCGCGCCCTCGAAGCGCCGCTCAAAAGCGGCAGCGGCATTCGCAGCAACGGCCTCGCGTTCGGCAACTTCAAAGTCATCCGCGAAAACAGCGTGCCGGCCGTCCTGCTCGAAATGGGCTTCCTGTCGAACGCGTCCGACGAAGCGACGATCTCGAGCTCGGACTACCAGCGCAGCGCGGCCAAGTCGATCGCCGACGGCCTGCAGCTCTACTTCTCCAACTGATTCGCGGCGTCTCCGTTCGAAGCGACCGAACCGGCCGGGACGCGGCTCCACCGGGGTTCGCTCGGTTCACTCGGTGCGGGTACGCCCTGCTTTCCACTGTCAGCCTGCGTTCATGACAAAACCCGCCTCTCTTTCGCAGAGAGGCGGGTTTTTCGGCTTTTTATGCGGTTGGGGCTGCCGGGTTCGGATTCAGGTTCCACCTTCAGCCCTGCGGCTTCACCGCGGCAAGCGCGCTGTAGAGCTGAAGCCGGCGCAGCGGCTTGAACACCGTAAAGCGCACGCTGTCGAGATCCGGCAGCTCCGGCACCGTGCCGAGCGGCGCCAGCAGCGCGATCGGCGGAGCATCCGGCAGGGAGGCGATCCGCTCCAGCAGTTCCGGAAAGTGCATGTCGAGCAGCACGAGATCGAACGATTCGCGTTCCAGCAGCGCCAGCGCTTCGCCGGCGGAGCGCGCGCCCGAAGCCGAAGCCTGCCAGCCGTCCAGCAGCCGCTCCAGTACCGCCAGCGCCGACAGATTGTCGTCGACGATCAGAACGCGCAGCCCCTGCAGGCGAAGCGGAGCGGCCAAGCCCAGGTCAAAATCGGTGTACGGCATAAAAGAAAGCACGACGATGAATTCCGTTCCGAGACCCGGCTCGCTCACCACGTCGATATGTCCGTCCATCAATTCGATCAGGTTGCGCGTAATGGCCAGGCCGAGGCCCGTTCCGCCGTAATGCCGGCCGCTCTCCGGGCCGTGCACCTGATGATACGTCTGGAACAGTCCGTTCAGCTTGTCCGCGGACATGCCGATTCCCGTATCCCGCACGGAAATCCGGAGGCATACTTCGCCGTCCGTGCACGCTTCGGCCTGACGGACGGTCACGAGAATCTGTCCGGCATGCGTGAACTTGACGGCGTTGCCCAGCAGATTGAGCAGGATCTGCCGCAGCTTGCCCGCGTCGCCCTGCACGAACATCGGCAGTCCGTCTTCCACGTCGAGAATCAGCTCCACCTTTTTCTCGATCGCCCTCGGCGCCATGAGCGAAGCGACGTCTTCGATCGTCGACGCGGGATCGAACAGCGACACTTCGACGCTCTGCTTGCCCGCTTCCAGCTTGCTGTAGTCCAAAATATTGTTGGCCAGCGTCGACAGGAAATCGTTGCTGGAGCGGATCATTTCGAGAAAATGCTGCTGTTCCTGCGTCAGTTCGGTCATCGCCATCAGCTCCGACATCGCGATGCTGCCGTTAAGCGAATTGCGGATCTCGTGGGTCATGAACGCCAGAAAGTCGGCTTTTTGCTGCGTCGACTGCCGCGCGGCCTGCGCTTCGCCCCGATACGATTCGGCCAGTTCCTCGATACGCTTCTTGTCTTCGGCGAGCCGGTTCAAATGCTCCACGTCCACGGCGACTCTCCGCTCCAGTTCGACGATATACGACAGGAACAGCGCCATCGAAGTCAGCAGTTCCAGATCTTTTTCGGAAAAAGCACCCGGAACGCCGAGCGCCGCCAATCCGCCGAAGTTACGGCCGTCGGGATACGAGATCGGAAATCCGATCAGCGAATAATCGCCGAACGTGCGCGTCGCGTATTGGTTATGGGTGAGAGGGTGGCGGGACGTTTGGGGGATGACGAGGGGGAGGTTCCAGTTGTTGTCGGTCCACTTCTCAAAATAGGCTGGGTCGAATCGGATTTCCTGTCCTTCGCGAACCAGTTCCCTTCTGTTGTTGAACGCTTTGACGACGGTGCTGACGGGTCCTTCGTTCGATACGACCATGACCGATTCGGCCGCAAGGCTCCAACTGAGCAGGCTTACGACATGTTCGGCGGCCTCGACGAAATTTTCGAAAAATTTATGTTTGCCGATTGCCATTCTGTCACCTCCGACCGATCGAACTCAATGTGCATGCAGCAGCAGCCGGCGCAAAAGAATGAATCCATCAATGATTTGCGTACAGACTGTAAGTAACTGTATTTCTTAAACTATAACCTAAAATGGGACCAAAAAAAACGCCCCAAGCCGCGCGAAAAAAATTATTTCGGCGGATTTGGGGCGCTGCTTCACTTGTCGGAGTCGGCACCGGAGTTTCCAGCGCGGCAGGGATTTGGGAGTCCCTGCCGCTGCTTCGCGTTCTAGCGCAGAGACTCGGCAAACTCGACCAATTCGCCGGCCTGCGCCCGAATCTCGACCACGGCGGCATTGACCTGCTGCGTCATCGCGGCCTGGGCGCCGGTCAGTTCGGCCATCGCCCCGATATTGTTCAGGATGCGGTCGATCTGCTCCTTCATCTCGTTCAGGCTGCTGCCGATATTCCCGGTCGCTTCGGCGCTGTTGACCGCAAGCTTGCGCACTTCGTCGGCGACGACCGAGAAGCCGCGGCCGAATTCGCCCGCCCGCGCCGCTTCGATCGCCGCGTTCAGGCCGAGCAGGTTGGTCTGTTCGGCCACTTCCTTGATAAAGCTCGAAATGTTCTGCGTTTCTTCCGCGCTGTTCTTCGCCCGGTTGGCCGCTTTGGTCGATTTGTTCTGCATCTGGACGAGCGCCTGGGCGCCTTCGGAGATCGAATCGACGCTTGCGACCACTTCCCCGATCGAACGGGACAGCAGGTCCAGCTTCTCGCTGACGCGGTCGATCAACATCTCCTGATTGCGCTCGAACGTCACTTCGCGCAGCGTGCCCGCAAGGCGCAGCGGGACGCCCGATTCGCTGCGAATCGTCGCTCCGTTCGCGCGGTACCACCGGTACTGCCCGTCCTTGTGGCGCAGCCGGTACTGCTGGTCGAGCTGCGACCGGCCGCTGTAATCGTTCAGGTAATCGGCCAGGCCCTGACGGGCCGAGGCGGCATCTTCCGGGTGCAGGCGCGAAGCCCAGCTGTCGAGCACGTTGGGCAGCTCCTGCTCGCTTGCATAGCCGAGCATTTTGCGGAACTGCTCGGAGAACCAGATCTCGTTCTTCGGGTTCACCGGATCGCCGGCGATGACCGTCATGTCCCAGGGCGCTTCGGTCAGCGCCCGGTTGATCAGGTCGTAGCGGGTGACGAGGCTGTTCAACTCGTTCTCGCGCAGCGTCTTCTCGTGAATATCGAACAAAGCGCCGGCGATCCGCAGCGGCACGCCGCTCTCGCCGCGCGTCGTCGTGCCCGTGGCGCGGAACCATCTATATTCGCCGCTCTTGAGCTTCAGGCGGTACTGGACGTCGTAAGGCGTTCGGCCGGTCCGGTCGACGAGGTGATCCGCCAGCGCGGCGACGACCCACTCCTGCTCTTCCGGGTGCAGCCGGGAAGCCCAACTGTCCAAAATGTTCGGGAAATCGCTCTCGTTCGCGTAGCCGAGCATCCGGCGGAATTCCGGGCTCCAGATAAAGGTATTGTTCGGATTGACCGGATCTCCGGCTACTACCGTCATGTCCCACAATCCGACCTCGATCGCTTTGGAGACGAGGTTGAGCCGGAGTTCGGAATCGGCGGCCCGGGCGGACGACAAATCCAGCACGGCGTTGAGATTTTCGGCAATTTCCAGCACTTCCGCGGAAGCTTGCCCCGGTTCCAACTTGTCGCCAAGTCTGCCCTGCTCCGCCCATTTTCTTAGTTCCCTGCTCGCCTCTAGCAGCGAGTCGACGCGACCGGTTGCAGCTGTTTTAAACAATTTCCGTTTCCCCCTTTGATGTTCCGGCACGCGGCGGATCGATTCCCGCTTTGCACGATAGCCGTTCGGCCATAAGCGGCCGTCAAGCCGGCAGCCAAGCCAGTAGACTCAAGTATACCTCACAATGGTGTCCAAAAGATTATCCAGCATTCCGAAATTTGTCGAAAATTTGGTTGAAATGTAGGTCCGCGCAAAAAGAAAGAGGCGATTCGCAAGTGTTTGCGTCAACGTACTGTTTATATGGAGCATTCTGTGCTAGACTTGTAAGTTGCATCACTTCGTATTTTTTTGTGATATTCTCCGCTGCAAGCCAGCGGCATCCCATAGATTTTTCTCATATAAAAAGGAGCCATCATGACATTTAACGATTTGAACCTGATTCCTTCCATTCTCAAAGCCCTGCAAAAAGAAAACTACACCACTCCGACGCCGATCCAGCAGCAGGCGATTCCTGCCGCCCTGGAAGGACGCGACGTGCTGGGCTGCGCCCAGACCGGTACCGGCAAGACGGCGGCTTTCTCGCTGCCGATCATCCAGCGTCTGTCGGCCAAAGCGCCTGCCGGCAACAAACGTCCGATCCGTTCGCTGATCCTGACGCCGACGCGCGAGCTGGCGATTCAGATCTACGACAATATCCGGGCTTACAGCCTGTATACCGAGCTGCGCAGCCAGGTTATCGTCGGCGGCGTCTCGCAGACTCCGCAGGAGCGCGAACTGCAGCGCGGCACCGATATTCTCATCGCGACCCCGGGCCGCCTGCTCGACCTGATCAACCAGAAGCACGTCAACCTGGATTCGGTCGAAATCCTCGTGCTCGACGAAGCCGACCGGATGCTCGACATGGGCTTTATCCGCGACGTGCAGAAGATCATCGCGAGAATTCCGGCCAAAAAGCAGACGTTGTTCTTCTCGGCCACGATGCCGCGCGAGATCGCCGATCTCGTCAATTCGCTGCTCGTCAATCCGCTCAAGGTCGAAATTACGCCGGTCTCTTCGACGGTGGACCGGATTCGCCAAGCCCTATACCGGGTCGACAAGCCGAACAAGCAGAAGCTGCTGACCGACATCCTGAAGGACACGTCGATCGAGTCCGCCCTCGTGTTCACACGCACGAAACACGGCGCCAACCGCGTCGCGCGCCTGCTTGACCGCTCCGGCATCTCGGCGCAGGCGATTCACGGCGACAAGTCGCAGAACGCCCGCCAGGCCGCGCTGAGCAACTTCAAGAACGGCGCGACGCGCGTGCTGGTCGCGACCGACATCGCCGCCCGCGGCATCGACATCGACGAGCTGTCGCACGTCATCAACTTCAACCTGCCGAACATTCCGGAGACTTACGTGCACCGGATTGGCCGTACCGGCCGCGCCGGACGGGACGGCATCTCCATTTCGTTCTGCGAAACGGAAGAACTGCCATACCTCAAAGACATCCAGAAGCTGATCGGCAAAACCATTCCGGAAATCAAGGATCATCCTTATCCGATGACAGGCGCCACCGCTTCCGACGACGAGCCTGCCCCGCAGGGCGGACAAGGCGGCGGACGCGGTCGCGCCAAAGGCGGCGCGCAGCCTGCCGGCGCCAAGAACGCGGCCCGCGGCGGCTCGCAGCCGGCCGGTGCCAAAAGCCCGGCCCGCCCTTCCGCGAAGCAGCCGGCGGCTAAAGCGCCGGCCAAAAACGGCGGCCAGCCGGCTGCCGCCAAGCCTGCGGCCAAGGCCGACGCGCAGCCAAGCGCGCCGAAAAGCCGCCCGGCCGGCTCCGGCCAGCCGGTCCGCGCGAACGGCAAGCCTGCCGGCGCTGCGCAAGCCGGCGGCGAAGCGAACCGCAGCCGCCCGGCGAGCAAGCCGCACAGCGGCCCTCGCGCAGGCGCGGACGGCAAGCGCCCCCGCACGGGCGGACGCCCGCAGCCGGGCACCGCAGCTTCCGCGCGTTCCACGAGCAACCAGAAGTGGAAAGACGGCCAATGGGCGGCCGAGACCCTGTACCGCTCCAGCTTCGGCCTGTCGGGCGACAAAGCGTAAACGCGCAGCCTGATTCGGCTATGGCGTAACCTTCGGAGCGGCGGAGGCTCTTAACATCGACAGCCGTCCGCCTCCGTCCGATTGCTGCCCGAACGAACTTTTTCAAAAGCGCGTCTTTCGGACGCGCTTTTTGCCGTACCCTTTTTCGAGCCTTCCGTCTCTAATACGGCCGTTTATTTCCGCAGAATAAAAGAATCAGACCATGGGCCTCTCAACGAGGCTCCATGTGTCTGATTCTTTTTTGCGTCAACGGCCGGGGCTTGAACGATGATGTTGGTTCAAAGTTCTCCAAGTCCCGGCTTTCTCTTCCTGTACCCGATCCAAAAGTCATGAAGAGAATCATAGAGGAGATCGCTCCTTTTTTCCAAACCGGGCATGATTGCAGTTCAACGAGCAGACTCCGAGTTTTTGCATAGATCTCATTTACGAGTCGCTAAAAAGCATATAGAGCCGTATCCCAATCCGGAGTTTGATCAAGTGCTCGCTTTCTTAAAAGAATGCTTTTTGAGTCAGGATCATCAAATTGTACTCGTCCCTCACAATTGGAGTTATCACGAAAACCTTCACCGGGAAAAAGCGCTTCAATACTTTTCGGCTTTTTTTGACCATGTCCTTTTATCTGTAGTCGATGAGACCGCAGAAGTTACATTTTTGACCGTATATTAACACACCCAAAAGGCTCCGCCCCCAAGGGCGAAGCCTTTTTGCCAGGCCATGCTGCCGGCCAAGCCGCCGCTTACATGTACAGCATCGAAAAATGCAGCTCGTGACCGCGCTGCTTCAAGTAATTGTAGAGCTGCGAGCGGTGGTGGAACAGATGGGTCAGCGTCTCGATCTGCCACTGGATCTGCGTATGCCCCTGATCGGCGTAGAACGCTTTGGTCGAGCGGGTCATCCACTCGTGCAGATCGAGCGACAGCAGATACGCTTTGTACTGCTCGAAGCTGTCGCGCAGGGCGGAGGCCAGAAGTTCGGGATCGAACTCGTCGTTCAGGCTCTCTTCGACGGCGCCCACTTCTTCGGCTCCGGCTTCGCGCATGATCGCCAGATCGCTGCGCGGCACGAGCGCCAGATGGCGCACCAGTTCGGACAGCGAACGCATATTGTCTTGCGGGCGGTAGCTCCAGTCTTCGGGGCGGATCAGGCGGATCAGGGCTTCGCCGGTGCGGACTCCCGTCTCCAATTCATCCAGCAGGTGATCGCGGATTTGCAGCGCCTCGTTCATCTTATCGTCTCCTTTTGTCCGTAAACGCACGGTTGTTTGTCCTACTCTGTCTTTTCTCTACTATAAAAGAAAAAGCGGATACGAACAAGTGTTTGTTACCGTGCGCCGCAAAATACGGCAAAAAGGACCCCGCCGCAGCCGGGTCCCCGCCATACTTCGCCTTCTTATACGATCCGCTGCCGGCCAAGTTCCGCCGGATACAGCAGATCCCGCACGCCGACCGTGTCGCCCACGATCAGCATCGCCGGATTGCTGACTTTCATCGCCGCGGCCAACCGGGCGATACTGCCGAGCGTGCCGGTCACGACCCGCTCCGACGAGGTCGTCGCGTTCTCGATCAGCGCGGCCGGCGTGTCCGGCCCGCGCCCGTGGCGGATCAGCTCGCCGCTGATCTCGTTCAGCTTCGAGACGCCCATGTAGATCGCCAGCGTATCGGCGCCGCAGGCGAGCAGGTCCCAGCGGATCGGCGTATCCGCTTCGCCGCAGCGGCTGCCGGTCACGACGGCGAACGAGGCGGCCGTGCCGCGATGCGTCAGCGGGATGCCGGCCGAAGCCGACGCGCCGGCGGCGGAAGTGACGCCCGGCACGACTTCGAACTCGATGCCCGCTCTCGCCGCGGCCAGCGCTTCTTCGCCGCCCCGGCCGAACACGAACGGATCGCCGCCTTTGAGCCGGACGACGCGGTGCCCGACTTTGGCGTAATCGACGATCAGGCGGTCGATCTCTTCCTGCGTCAGCGCGTGGCGGCCGGGCGCTTTGCCGCAGTAGATCTTGAGCGTGCCGGGCGGGCAGTAATCCAGCAGCTCGTCGCTGACGAGGCGGTCGTACAGCACGACGTCGGCCCGTTCCAGGCGGCGCAGCGCTTTGACGGTAATCAGCTCCGGATCGCCGGGTCCCGCCCCGACGATCGAAATCAGCCCCCGGCTCATCGTCTGTCCTCCAGCGAGGCGGCGCGGAGCGGTTCGGCGTAGACGAATGTGCCCGCCGCGGCCGGTAAGGCAGGGCGGACTGCGGCGGCCGCGGAGATCGGCGTACCCGGCGCCGCGGACGCTGCGTGTGTCAGGCTGCCCGCAGACGGGGATTGCTCCGGTTCCGCCGCCGGGCTGCCGGTTCCGCCCGATTTTTGCCCCCAATAGAGCAGCAGTCCGGTCAGCAGCGCACCGCCGACGAAGTTGCCGAGCAGCACGGGAATGCCGTTCCAGACGAGCCATTCCATGCCGCTTACGTTCGCGCCGAGCAGCATGCCCGCCGGAATCACGAACATATTGACGACGGTGTGCTCGAAGCCCTGTCCGAAGAAGATGAGGATCGGCAGCCACATCGCCGCTATTTTGCCACCTGTCGATTTGGACGTCATCGCCATGACCGCGCCGAGCGTCACCATCCAGTTGCAGAGGATCGCTTTGACGAAGACGAGCAGCATGCCGCCTGCGCCGAGCGCTTGATAGGCGGTCGTCTTGGCTTCGCTGGCGCCGACGATCGTCGCGATCAGCGGGTTGGACAAGTCGCTTCCCGCTTTCGTGGCCACGAACACGTAGGCGAGCGCGTACAGGCCGCAGCCGATCAGATGGCCGATGATGACCCAGCCGTAATTTTTGAGCATCGCTTTGACCGTCGTTTTTCTCTCCAGCACGGCCAGCGGGATCAGGGCAAAACTGCCGGTGACCAGCTCCAGTCCCAATAAGACGATGATGACGAAGCCGACGGGAAACAGCAGCGCGCCGACCATCGGTATGCCCGTCTGCGCCGATGCCGTCATGGCAAGCGTCGTCGCGCAGGCCAGAATCGCCCCCGCCAATCCGCTTCGAATCAACAGCTGCGACGTCGTCAATTCCGCTTTGGCCTTGCCTGTGTCGATCATCGTTTGCCGCACTTCGGCCGGTTTGACGTAATCCATCGGTATCCCTCGCTTTCGGCTATGAAAAGGCTAGATTGTGAACAGATTCGGCTGCGAAAAAACCGGATTTACGCGATATGGCTGTCTCGTCCTTCGTCTTCGGTCTCTCCGTTCAGGGTGAGCAGAATCGTGCCGTCGGCTTCGACTTCGGTCCGGAACGTCGTGACGCAGCCTTTGTCGGGATCGAGCGCTTCGCCGCTGCGCAGGTCGATGCGCCAGTCGTGCAGCGGACAATGGACGACCGGCCCGCAGACCATGCCTTCCGACAGCACCCCGCCTTTGTGCGGGCAGCGGTTCTCCACCGCCAGCACTTCGCCGTCCGAGAGCCGGAACAGCGCGATCTCCAGTCCGTTGATATTCAGGCGGCGCGATCCCTGCGGATCGATGTCGCTCAATCGGCCTACCCGTACTTGTTCCGCTGCGTGGCTCATGCCGATTCCTCCTTGTCCGATGCGTTCCGGCTGTCCGATTTCCCTTGCGTACTTCCTTCGCCCTGCGCCGAAATGGCCGCGGCTACCGGGAGACGCTCGAAATTTTTGCGCAGTTCCGGCTCGCTGACGATCTGTTTCCACGGATCGACCGTCCGGTCCAGCGTTTCGCGCAGTCGGGCATGCAGCGCTTTGCGCTCGCCTTCGTCGCTCAGCACCTGCTTGACGTGCTCCAGGCCGACGCGCTCTACCCACGGCGCGGTGCGCTCGTTCCACGTCGCGTTTTCCCGATAATATTGAAGGAACGCGCTCGCCCACTCTTCGACCTCGTCGTCCGTTTTCACGAAGCCGAGCAGGTCGGTCGCCCGGACGTGGATGCCGGCATTGCCGCCGACATGCAGCTCCCAGCCGCCGTCGACCGCCACGACGCCGAAGTCTTTGACCGTCGCTTCCGCGCAGTTGCGCGGGCAGCCGGAGACGGCGAGCTTCACTTTGGCCGGTGCGTTCATACGCTCGAACGCTTTCTCGAGCCGGACGCCCATACCCATCGCGTCCTGCGTGCCGAAGCGGCAGAAGGTCGAGCCGACGCACGTCTTGACGGTGCGCAGCGCCTTGCCGTAGCCGTGGCCCGAAGGCATGTCCAGCGCTTCCCAGACGCCCGGCAGGTCTTCCTTCTTCACGCCGAGCAGATCGAGGCGCTGTCCGCCCGTGAACTTGACGAGCGGCACGTCGAACTTCTCCGCGACTTCGGCGATCCGCTTCAGCTCGGTCGGCGACGTGACGCCGCCGTAGATGCGCGGGATGACCGAATACGTGCCGTCTTTTTGAATATTGGCGTGATACCGTTCGTTGGCGAAGCGGGATTCCTTCTCGTCCTTGTATTCCGTCGGCCACAGCATGCCCAGATAATAATTGAGCGACGGCCGGCACTTGGAGCAGCCTTCGTCGTTGTTCCATTCCAGCACGTTCATGACTTCCTTGACCGTCTTGAGGCCCATGCGCTTGATCTCGGCCACGATCTCGTCGCGGCTGTGCGTCGTGCAGCCGCAGATGCCTTCCTTCACCGTCACCGCGGCGTCGCCGGCGTATAATTGAAGCAGTCCTTCCACGAGCGGCTTGCAGCCGCCGCAGGAAGCGGACGCTTTGGTGCAGCCTTTGATCTGGCCGAGGCTGTTGCAGCCTCCGTCGATCGCGGCGACGATATCGCCTTTGGAGACGCCGTTGCAGCCGCAGACGATCTCGTCGGTCGGCATGGCTTCGAGCCGCGCCGCCGCACCGCCTCCGGCAGCAAGCGCATCCGCGGGCAGGCCGAGCAGCAGTTCCTTTTCCCGTCCGGCGATGCTCTCTCCGCTCTTGATGAGCGAGAACAGCGCGGCGCCTTCGCCCGTCTCGCCGAACAAGACGGCGCCGATCAGCCGGTTGTCGAGAATGACGAGCTTTTTGTACACGCCTTCGATCTCGTCCTGGTACCGGAGCGCCCGAGCGCCTTCCGGCTCGGTGAAGATGCCTCCGGAGAAGACGTCGACGCCCGACACTTTGAGCTTCGTCGAAGTGACCGATCCGGCGTAGCCTTCGACCGGCACGCCGGCCAGGTTCTTGGCCAGCACCGCGCCCTGTTCGTACAGCGGCGCGACGAGTCCGTAGGCGATGCCCCGGTGCTGCGCGCATTCGCCGACGGCGTACACGCCCGGCAGATTGGTGCGCATATGGTCGTCGACGACGATGCCGCGCTCTACGGCAAGGCCGCTGCGCTGCGCCAAAGACACGTTCGGGCGTATGCCGACCGCCATGACGACGAGGTCCGCTTCGAGCATGCTTCCGTCCTTGAACAGCAGTCCCTTCGCCCGCTGCTTGCCGAGCACCGACTCCGTCTGCTTCTTGAGCAGGAACTTCATGCCCTGCGCTTCAAGCTCCTGCTGGAGCATGATCGAAGCGGGACGGTCGAGCTGGCGTTCCATCAGGTATTCGTTGATATGGATGACGGTCACATCCATGCCGAGGTTCAGCAGGCCGCGCGCCGCTTCGAGGCCGAGCAGGCCGCCGCCGATCACGGCCGCCTTCCGGTGCTTGCGGGACGCTTCCTGCATCGCCTGGCAGTCCTTGATGTCGCGGAAGCCGATGACGCCTTCCTTGTCGGCGCCGGGAACCGGCAGGATGAACGCGTTGGAGCCGGTCGCCAAGATAAGTTCGTCGTAGTCCGCTTCGATGCCGCCTTCGGCGTACACCCGGCGGCGTTCGCCGTCGATCCGCGAGATCGCCTGTCCCATATGGAGCGTAATGCCGTTCTCCCGGTACCAGTCGAGGTCGTTGATGACGATCTCTTCCAGGCTTGCGCCGCCGGCCAGTACCGAAGAGAGCATGATGCGGTTATAGTTCGGATGCGGCTCCGCACCGAATATGGTAATGTCGTATAAGTCCGGCGCCAATTTGAGCAGATGTTCGATCGTGCGGACGCCTGCCATTCCGTTGCCGACCAGCACCAGCTTTTTGCGTTCGTTTGTCATATGGAATCGCTCCTTCCAGAGAGGGAAATCGGGATTGGACGAGATAGGCTTGCGAGACGGATGTATCGGACGGAAAAACGCAAACAGCCCGCTCCACCCGCTTCGGAAAACATACGTTTCCCGTTGCTTGTTCAGGTGAGAGCAGGCGCCATTGCCGCTTCAATCGGACACATCGTTGTATCCGTATCATTTCTTGAGTCCGACTATACCGGAAGATGATTTACATGTCAACAACTTTGACATTAAAAAATTGATTAAGTAAAATTGTCGACAAAACGCCATTTTTCATGTTATATAAAGTCACACACGCAGCTTAGACCTGACGGAAAGGATTCTGAATATAAGGAGAGTCGTCCATGCACAGCCTATTGATCGTGCACCATTCTTCCGCGGCCGCCGATTCCGGCAGGGACGAAGCGGGGCCTGCCCGCCTGCTCGGCGGATGCGGCTATTTGATCGAATCGGCGGGCACGCGCGAAGAAGCATTCGACCGCGTCGGCGCAACGGATGCCGCCGTGCTCGCGCTGCCCCTGACGGAAATGAACGGCTGGGCCGATCTGTTAATGTCCCGCAAGACCGTGCCTGTCCTCTGGTGGTGCACATCCGCAACAGCCGACCTGTCCGTCTCCGCCTGCGAAGACGACGTGCGAATCGACGGCATCCTCTCTCCTTCCATGCAGCCGTCCGAAATGCACTGGATTTTGCATTTCAGCGCCAGGCGATGCTACGAGCGGGCCCAATGGGCCAAAGAGCGGGAGAAGCTGCTCGCCCGGCTCGAAGAACGCAAATGGATCGATATGGCAAAAGGCATTCTGTCCAAGACCAAAAACATTTCCGAATCCGAAGCCTACGACGTGCTGCGCAAGCAGGCCATGAACGAACGCAAACGAATGGTGGACGTCGCCACCTCCATCGTCAAAGTCTATCAACTTCTCCACGAACCGTCCTAAGGAGGCGCAGCGATGATCGATCTGTTAAAAGAAGTGGCCCGCGGCAAGCGCGGCGCGCGGGATCTGAACTACGGCGAATCGCTGGAAGCGGCGGAAGCGATCCTCGGCGGCCGGTCGACCCCGGCCCAGACCGGCGCTTTCCTGATCGCCGAACGGCTGAAGCTCGAAAGCGTCGAAGAGCTGGAAGCTTTCGTGTCCGTCTGCCGTACACAGGCTTACCGCGAATGCCGCAAGCCCGGCATCGACTTCGCGGGGCCGTACGACGGCCGGCAAAAAACGTTCTGGGCGTCGCTGCCGACCGCGTTCGTGACGGCCGCCGCCGGCGTGCCGGTGACGCTGCACGGCTCCGCGCCGCTGCCGCCCAAATACGGCGTCGTGCTGCACGACATTCTCGGCGCGGCGGGCGTCGATCCGCTTGCGCTGAGCCGCGCGGACGCGATTGCGGCCGCGGACCGGAGCGGCGTCCTGTTCGCCGACTCCGCCAAATGGTGCCCGCCGCTCGGGCAGCTGCACGGCATCCGTCAGGAACTCGGTATGCGCACGCTGCTGAACACGGCGGAGAAATTGGTCGATTACGCCTGCTCGCCGTATCTCGTGCTGAGCGTGTTCCATAATACGGTCATCGACCGGCTGGCCCGGCTCGTGAGCCGGCTCGGCTACCGCAAAGCGCTGATCGTCCAGGGCGTCGAAGGCTCGGAAGACGTGTTCATCCATCGTCCGACGCGTATTCATACGGTAGAAGACGGCCGGTGCGAGCTGGATCTGCTCGATCCCGAGACGTACGGGCTCGATACGGAAATGCCCGAAGAAGAAGGCGAATGGACGGCCCGCCGCCAATTCGAGACGCTCGAAGCGGTGCTGCAGGGCGGCGGCCATATGGCGTATTACAATCAGACGCTGCTGAACGCGGCGGTGCGGCTACATCTGGCCGGAGCGGTCGGCTCGGTCGAAGAAGGCGTGTATACCGCCAAGCCGCTGCTCGACGACGGTTCGGCGTGGCGGGCCTACGACACGTGGAAAACGGCGCTGCGCGAAGCGGCTCCGGCCGGTCGTCCGTCCGCGCGGCAGGCCGGAGTCCGCAACGGCTGACGGCGAGGCTGGCGGCGAGACTAACGACAAGAGTGGCAGCGAAGCGGAGGTCCGACTTGACTTATCGCGAAATCTCGATATATAATTTCCGGTATGAAAACTATCGATATTTTCAAAGCTTTATCCAATGAGACCCGGTTGAGCATGCTCGGTTGGCTGAAAGAGCCTGAGAAACATTTCCCCGCGCAGGGCGCGCATATTCCCAAAGGCGTGAACTTTGCGGGCGGCGTCTGCGTCGGCGATATTCAGGAAAAAGCCGGCCTGTCGCAGTCCACCGTGTCCAGCTATCTGAACATGATGCAAAAAGCGGGTCTGCTGGAGTCTTTCCGGTACGGACAGTGGACGTATTACCGGCGCAACGAATCGGCGATCCGCGAGTTGGCCGAACATATCCGAACGGAGCTCTGAGCCGCGAAGAGTCCGTTCTTTTTTCGGACCTCACATATCGAATTTTCTAGATATTTAATTATTGGAAAAAGGAGAACTATTATGCGCCCCATTTACTATCTGCTGGCTCTTCTCGCCGGCGCGGCCCTCAGCTTCGAAGGGGCGATCTACGCCGAACTCGGCAAATCGATCGGACAGGTCGAAACGAGCTTTTACAACTTTGCGATGGGCACGATCATCGTCGGCCTGCTGTGGCTCTTTTTCGGAAAAGGCGATATTACCCATGTGCGCCGCGCGCCCAAATGGTCGCTGCTCGGCGGTCTGCTCGGCGTCGTCTACCTCACTTCGATCGTCGTCAGCGTCCCGTTCGTCGGCGTCGGCGTCACGATGGTCGCGGTCATTATCGGCCAGCTCATCATGAGCATGGTCATCGAACATTACGGCTGGCTCGGCAGCGAACCGACGCGCGTCAACAAGGAGAAAATCTTCGCCGTGCTCGCCATGACCGTCTCGCTGCTGCTCATTCAATAAGAACGTCGACCGACACGAATTCCGGGAGGATCCACCTATGGGAATATTTATGATTTTGTTCACGCTGCTCGGCGGCATTACGCTGAGCGCGCAGTCTTCGATCAACGGGGCGCTCAGCCGCAAGGCGGGCACCCTGGAGACGACTTTGCTTACGTTCATTACCGGCACGCTGTTTCTCGCGATCTTCATCCTGTTCTTCGGACAGGGACATCTGCTCGCCCTGCTGAACGCGCCGAAATGGCAGTTGAGCGCCGCTTTTCTGGGCACGCTCTATCTGCTGCTGACCGTCATGGCCGTGCCGAAGATCGGCGTCATCGCGGCCAACATTGCCGGCATCGCCGGTCAGCTGCTCGCGGGCATGCTGATCGACCATTTCGGCTGGTTCAACAGTCTGGAGATTCATCTCGACGGCAAAAGAATACTGGCGCTGGTCTTCATGGTCCTGGCTCTGTACCTGATCTACCGGGGCAACAAGCGCTCGGCGGCGGAAAAAGAACTTCGTTCGCGGACGAACCCCGCCTGAAGCCGGCGGAGAGCAGCGGGCGCCGCTTAATCGGCGATCCGCAGCCCGATTCGACAACCAAAAGCACCTTCGGAATCCGAAGGTGCTTTTGGTCGTTCAATCGTCGAACTCCTGCCTTGCGCGGCGGGCCGTTTCCGGTTCCGGCGGAAGTTCGGCCGGCGCAGACGGTTCGTCAACGCCGTCCGCTCCGCTTCTGCGGTCCGTATACCGGAACAGCATCCGCAGCAGCGGCGGAACGGCGAAGAAGATGAAGAACGTCCGGAACAGCTGGTACCCGGTCACGGTCGACAGTTCCGCGCCGATCGAATGGGCGATGACGCCCATCTGGTCCATGCCGCCCGGCGCCAGGCTGAGGAGCGCGGTCGCCGGCGTGACCGGCTGCAGCTTTGTCAGCAGCACGGTCAGGCCGAACGAACCGGCGATCAGCAGCAGCCCGCTGAGCAGGCAGAGCGCCAGCGTCCGCACTTTATGGCGGATCTGCGCGGGCTTCAGCAGCGTGCCCACGTAAGTGCCGAGCGCCAGCTGCGCGGCGGCCGTCAGGGCATGCGGCAGTTCCGGCGCCTCGAAGCCGGTCGCCTGGAGCAGCGCCGTCCCGAACGCCGGGCAGAGCAGGAAGGCGGTCGGGAACCGGACCTTTTGGCCGAGCAGCGCGAGGAGCACGCAGAGCGGAGCGTACGCCAGCGCGTTCGGGAACAGGGCGCTCCACGGAGCGTCCGCCCGAACGGCGGCCTGCGCGGCATCGCCGGCCTGTTCGCCGAACAGCGGGCTGTAGATCAGCAGCGGAATGCTGACGACGATCAGCAGCAGCCGCACGACCTGGTTGACGGTGACGAGCGTCAGGTCGACGCCTTTGGTCTCTTCCGCCAGCACGACGATCTGCGACAGCCCGCCGGGGACGCTGCCGAGCAGCGACGTCTTGAAGTCGGTGCCGGACAGCCGGCCGATGACGTAGGCGATGCCGGCGCACAGCAGCAGAAGCAGGAACGTCATCAGGATCATGTACGGCACCTGCGAGCCCATCGCGCGCAGCGCTTCCCCGGTCAGCGCAAGGCCGATCGTATAGCCGATCACGATCAGCGCGCCGTTGCGGATCGGCGACGGCCACGCGTAGCGCGTCTTGAGCAGGTTCGAGCCGATCAGCGCCGCGAACATCGGACCGAGCAGCCACGGGACCGGCAGGCGAAGCCGCTCGAACAGCAGCGCGCCCGCAAGCGAGATCAGCAGGGCAGCCGTCAGCCGCGGCCATAGGCTTTTGGCGGGCATTTTCAAGGTATTCATGCGTATTCCTCATTTCCATACGGCACAATGCACAATTTGTTACGGTGAACCCGTTGTTACTAGTATACCCTTCCGCGCCCTTTTTCCCCGCCTGCCGCCGTACACGCCGGCCGCTGAACAGACCAAAAAACGCCCCGGCGCATGCCGCCGGGACGTCATTCTGTGAAAAAAGGGGCGGTTCGATCCCTTTTTCGCATCGGTCGATCTTTCTTCGCATGATTCGATCCTTCTTTGCATCCTTCGGTCAGTCTTCGCATCGTTCCATCATTTTCCGTATCATTCTTCGTATCCTTCAATCCTTCGTCCGATCGCTCCAACGAATCCTGAACACGCTATTTGCCCAATAACCCGCTTTGTTCCAATCTAACGAATCGGGATCACGCTATAGGCTCACAAACGGCCCAAAAAAGGCCGCAAAACACCCCATAACGCCGGCACGATTCGTTAGATGGCGCAAAAAGCGGAAAATCGGCAAATAGCGCTATGAGGGTTCGTTACCCCGAGGTTTTACCAGGGAATCTCGCCGTTCTCGTCGAAGAATCCGCCGGACGGGCCGTCTTCGCCGATCAGCGCCAGCCGCGCCACCGTGCCGGCGGAATGTGCGACGGTCCGGGGACCGCTGTTGTTGTTCATGTCGGTCGCCGTATACCCGGGGTCTACCGCGTTGATCTTGAGCGAAGTTCCCGCGAATTCCTTGGCGAACAGGACGGTGACGGCGTTCAGCGCCGTCTTGGAACTGTTGTAGTCCAGCGAATTCGCTCCGTAATGTTCGTGGGTCGGATCGCTGTTGAACGTCAGGGAACCGAGGCCGCTCGACACGTTCACGATCCGGCCGAGCGGCGCCTGCCTGAGCAGGGGCAGCATCGCTTGAATAAGCTGGATCGGTCCGAACACGTTCACTTCGTACACGCTGCGAATCTCGTCCATCGTCTGCTCGCTCGGCACGTTGCCGCCGGCGCCGATGCCCGCGTTGTTGACCAGCACGTCGAGCGAAGGCGTCCGCGCGCCGATCTGCTGCGCCGCCGCCCCGATCGTTGCCGGATCGGCCGCGTCGATCCGGACGTATTCGGCTTCGATGCCTTCTGCGCGCAGTTTGTCTACCGCTTCCTGCCCTCTGCGTTCGTCGCGTGCGCCCAGAAATACGAAATACCCCTGCCCGCCGAGCTGCCGGGCCGTTTCGTACCCGATGCCTTTGTTCGCTCCCGTAATCAATACCGTCTGCTTCTGCATATGCGCTGATCTCTCCCTCTTCGATGACTCCAGGCTTCGTCTGTGCGTCCGCTTCTTTTTTTACCAGCCGAAATTCAGTGTCTGCCCCGTCTCGCACCACGTCTTGATCGAACTGAGCACCATCGGCCATGCGCCGCTTGCGTTGGCGAAGCCCGGATGGTCCTCGCTCCACTCGTCGTTCACGAGCGTCAGCTTGGTGCAGCTCCCCGCCGGTTCCAGTTCGAACGTGATCCGCGTGAGCAGTTCGGCGTGGTTGTCGTAATACGACGGACCCGGATGTTCGGAATAGCTGAGTTTGCGGCCCGGTTCGAATTCCAGAATCTCTCCGTATACGTGTACGGTGGACTCCCCTTCGCTGCCCGGTCCCGCGTATTCGAACGGAGCGCCGACCTCGAACGACGACTTGAGTTCCGATCCGAAAAAGGCGGCTCGCGTGCCTTCCGGAGACGTCAGCGCTTCCCATACTTTGTCCGGCGATGCGTTTACGTAAATCACGTATTCCAGCTTCATGTTCGCATTCCTCCTCTGGGGTTGTAGGACGGATAGACCACCATAATACCGCTCGCGCCTGTCCGGTCCGCCGTGCTACAATCAGTCTATAATGAAGAACAGACATTCGCATAGTAAAAACGCGACAGGCTGACGATCGGACTTTTCACCCAATTTCCGCAGGAGGTGCAAGATGACGTTCAACAACGGATTCGCCGCCAAAAGAAAGACCGGGGAAGCGCCCGACAGCAAGGCTGCCGCTCCGCGCTCGCCTTTTTGCGATTATTCCGAACCGGGGCTCGGCGTGCTGAACCCCGCGTCGGGCCGGCAAAACTTCCGCCTGCTCCGCTACGATCCCGCGCCGGAACTCGCTCCGTTCGTGCTCCACTACTGGACCGTGGAATGGGAACTGCCGGGCGGGCGTTCCTACGTGCAGGAGATCGTGCCCAATCCGTGCGTCAATCTCGTTATCGAGCCGGGACGCACGTTCTGCTTCACGCCTTCGGCGGAAAAATTCGCCAAGTCCCTATCGGGCGCGGGCCGCGTATTCGGCGTCAAATTCCGGCCCGGCGGCTTCTATCCGCTGCTGCGCGAACCGCTCTCGCCGCTTGCGGGCATGCCGATTCCGGTGGAACGGGTGCTGGATGCCACGGCCGCGGAACTGGAAGAAGCGCTGCGGACGCGCAGCAGCGAAGAACTGATCAGCATCATGAACCGGCTGCTGCTCGACGCCGCTCCGCACTTCGACGCCGACGCCCAACTTCTGTGCCGGATGATGGCCGCCATCTCGTCGGACCGGGAACTGACGAAGGTCGATCAGCTGTGCGAGCGGTTCGGCATCGAAAAGCGTACGCTTCAGCGCCTGTTCAACCGCCGCGTCGGCCTGGCTCCCAAATGGGTGATCCGGCTGCAGCGGCTGCAGGAAGCGGCCGAAGCGCTGGATCGGGGCGCCGCCGACAGCCGGCCTACGCTGCTGCATCTGTCGCACGAACTCGGCTACCACGACCAGACCCATTTCGGCAAAGACTTCAAGACGGTCGTCGGGGTGACGCCGGAAGCTTACGCGCTTGGCGGACGGGCGAAAACGGAATAACCGTTCTGCCGCCCCGGACGTCTTCGGGCGAGGCTCCGGCGAGGAAGCGCGCGGGGCGGCCCCGAGTCTTTCCTTCCCGGCAGGCATCGGTTAGAATAGGGGCGCACGGATACATAGGCCGACACGGCCCACAACCCAACCCAGATCGAAAGGTGGAATTTTTTTGGCCCGCAACATTTTCTCACGCGTCACTTCGGACCTGACCGGAATGTCCGACATCTGCAAAGTCATCCCTCCGTCCGATTTTGCCAATTCGCAGGCTCAAGCTTACATTTTTAGCGAAATGAACGAGAAGCTCTATTTCCTGCTCAAATCGTCCAAAGACGAGTACGCGTTCACCAACATCGGCATGATCCATATCGACGGGCAAAAAGCGACCAGCAGCAAGCGGCAGGTTCTGCGCTACAACTATTTCGAGAACACGCCGACCGACGTCTTTCTGGAAACGGCCGGCACCGTCGATCTGGACGTGGAAATCAAGTTCACGATGGGTCCTTCTTTTTCGATCGACGTGGTCAAAGCCCATCTGGAACCGCTGATCGCGCTGTACAAAATCCTCACGCTGATCGGCATGACCAAGACGGAATACGCGCGCCACTGGGCGCTGGTCGAGCGCAGCTTCGAGCACAGCCGCGACGCCGTGGGCCGTCTGTCGGGCACCGGCAGCGCCAGCTCGGAGTACCGGAACATTCTCCAGCACGCGCAGTCCGAACTGCTGGCCGCCTACGACAAATACCATCCGCAGGAGTACGACGCGGCATTCGAGCTGTATCTTGCGGGAGAGTGACCGCCGGATCGGCGTTTGGTCAACCCGTTAAATCTTTCTTATCCAAAAAAAGGACCCGGCCTGTAGCCGGGTCCTTTTTGCGCGCCGAATGTCGCGCGACGTTTAATGTCTTGCAAGCTGAATCGGCTGTTTCATAGGCTAGTTCGTACAGATAAATTCTTAGATCCCCTCTAATACTTTCACTTTTAAATCAGAAAAATGCTTTCGTACGATCCATTTTCTTCTTAATTATCTTCTGAATTGGATCTAATAGCCTTGAATTAAATATTATTTGCTATCAAAAACAATCAGGCAAGCGTTTATACCCTGCCTGATTGTGGAATATATCGTTTTAAGTTAAGGAAGCAGCTTAGATCAGAGACATTTATCGATTTTTAAAACACTTTAATACTTTTATTTAAATCATGTTCTTCCGGCGGTGCAAGGCTTGCCAAGATCCGCTGTTCAAACGAGCATAGGATTCATAGCAAGGAAACCCATCATGCGTTCCGCTGATATTTACTGTACCCTTTTTGTAGACTGTAACCATATACGTGTAATTAATCGCTGGGGCAAAAGGCTCAAATGGGTTTTGAGAATCACAAATGCAACGAATTTGGATGCGATCATCTGCTGCTCCAGTCATTTTAGAACCTGCAGTTACCAAGGAATGACGAATAGTAGTTGGACTTTGCTTATCTGTTTGATCAAATTGATATCCGGTTTTTGTATTGATGGTATAACGATGAGTTTCACCTGTATCTGTAAAACCATTCCATGAAGCTCCATTATTATCAAAGTTGAAGGTCAGGTATTGCTTGGTACGAAATCGAACTGTATCAGAACTCGAAAAACCACGATTGTCTCCTCCGTACCAAGCTTGGGATGTTGGTGTAGGAACACCAGGTACATAAGCATCTGCAATAAAAGTTTGGATTTTAAGTGCTACGCTAAATGCCATTTTAAATTCCTCCAGATAAGTGTATTCAATAGAAACTCTATGAAGATGCCTTCTTTAAAACTTATCTTCTGGTTTTAAAGAAGTTAATAAAGTTTCTCTTGTACTTAAAAAGGAGTCGAATATGTCAATCTACAACTTTTTTAAAAAATAATTATTAAACTCATTCATTAATTTTTTGCTTGCTTGAATATTACTTTCAAATAGGAGGCTTCGTTGACGCATGCTATAATTAATTTAAATTGTTAAAAGATTAGGAGGTTTATTAATGTTTATACTAGCCATGATCATAATCGGATTGTTATCCTATCTTGCCGGTTTAAGTAGTTACTTATACTTTCTGAAGGTCATTTACGATCAGTCTCTTGGATCCGAGATTGCTTTTGTGATTTTTGCAACTCTTTTAGGCTTTATTCTTATTGCCTATCCAGCTTTTATGGGAATAGTATATGCTGTAGACCAGGTGGCAAAAAAGTTCAAGTTACTTCTATATCCATTAGCCTGTATTGCAATTTTCTTTATCCCTACTCTTTTGATTTTATTGATCTGGGGCGGAGTTTCTCCGTTTTCTGATGAAGCTTTACTATTTTATTTCTTTTATATATTTTCCGGGCTCGTTTTTGGTATAGGTTATTGGCTGATTCAAAAAATGAATTTGGGTCGTGTATTTAAATCGAAAACAAACAAAAAAACGAGCCTTTAGAATCAATTCTAAAGGCTCGTTTCGTATTTCCGGCATGTTATTTGAGTCCGGCTCTTGTCCAGCCTACATTGTTCAGCGCCCTCTCGCGGCTTCCGCCGCTTCCTGCGCTTCCTGCGCTTTCAGCTCTTCGAGCAGCTTGTCGCCTTCGACGTCAAGGTTCGGCAGGATGCGGTCGAGCCATTTCGGCAGCGCCCACGCTTTGTCGCCGAACAGCGACATGACGGCCGGAACGAGCGTCATGCGGATCACGAACGCGTCGATCAGGATGCCGACGGCCAGTGCGAAGCCGATCTGCTTGATCATGATGTCGTGCGTGAAGATGAAGCCGGCGAACACGGCGACCATGATGACGGCGGCCGCCACGACGACGCGGCTCGCCTGGCCGTAGCCGTGGATGACACTGTCGCTGCCCCGGCGGCCGTGTACGTAGGACTCGCGCATGGACGAGACGAGGAACACCTGATAGTCCATCGCCAGGCCGTACAGAATGCCGGTCACCATGATCGGCATGAAGCTCAGGATCGGACCTGCCGTATCGAACGCGAACAGGTCGTGCGCCCAGCCCCATTGGAACACGGCAGTCGTGATGCCGAACGTCGCCAGGATGCTGAGCAGGAAGCCGACCGTCGCCTTGATCGGCACGACGATCGAACGGAACACGAGCAGCAGAATGATCAGCGACAAGACGACGATGATGCCGACGTAGATCGGGAACACTTCGGCGAGCTTCGCCGACATGTCGATATTGACCGCCGTCACGCCGGTTACGCCGAGCGTGATGCCGTTATCGGTCGCAAGCGCCGACTCGTCGTCGCGCAGCGTCGTCACGAGGTCGCGCGTCTCGGCGTCGTTCGGTCCGGTCTTCGGAATGACGCTCAGCAGCGCCAGCTTGCCGTTCTCGCTGATGCCGAGCGGCGAGACGACCGACACGTTGTCGACCTGCCCGATGCCCTGCGTCAGCGCGCCGAGCGTCTGCGGCGTCACGTCTGCGCCGTTCGCCGATTCTGCGACGATCAGCAGCGTGCCGTTGAAGCCTTCGCCGAAGCTCTCGGAGATGGCGTCATAGCTCTGGCGCTTGGCCGTATCGAGATCGGCCGAAGCCGCGGACGGAATCGCCAGATCCATTTTGAGAGCCGGAATCGCCGCCACGCCGAGCACGGCGACGATCAGCAGAATGACCGGCCAGCGGAATTTGATAACGCCGTGAATCCAGCGCGCTTTCTCCTGCTTGTCGGCGCGGGAAGCCCGCAGGGCGGCATTTTTCTCGCGCGCTTTGCGCGAGCAGATCCGCTCGCCGATCAGGCCGAGCAGCGCCGGCAGCAGCGTGAGCGCGATCAGGACGTTCAGCAGCACCGTCACCGAAGCGACGAGCGCCATCGTGCTGAGGAAGCCGATGCCGATAACGAGCAAACCGCACAGCGCGATAATGACCGTCAGGCCCGCGAAGAAGACGGCACTGCCCGCGGTACCGACCGAACGGCTGGCCGCTTCCTTGGCGCTAAGCCCCTGGTCGAAAATAAGGCGGCGCTGGCGGTTGATGATGAACAGCGCGTAGTCGATGCCGACCGCGAGGCCGACCATCAGCGCCAGCACCGGCGTAATGGAGCTCATGCTGAGGAACGAGGAGAACGCGTACGCGCCTCCGACTCCGATGCCGACGCCGAACAGCGCGACGATCAGCGGCAGGCCGGCGGCGATGACGGAACCGAGCGTCATGATCAGCACGATCGCCGCCACGACGAGGCCGTAAATCTCGTTGGTGCCGACCGGAATGTCGAGCGGCAGCAGCGATTCGCTCGGCAGCGCTTCGACGCCGGTCTCGCTGGCGACGGCTTCGACCGTGTCGATCACCGATTCCTTCACTTCGTCGGACACGGCGGACTGCTGCACCGTGAACTGGAACTGGAACAGCGCCGCGCTGCCGTCGTTTGCGATCGTCACGCCGATGACCGGCATGCCGTCCACGACGAGCGGCGTGTACGGCGGCCGTTCGGCGCCGGGCTGAGCGGCGCCTGCGCCCTGCTGGGCGGCGGCATCGCTGCCGGCGGCGCCTTCGGCTGCTCCGGCTTCGCCGGCTTGAGCGGCACCCGCGCCCTGCTGGGCGTCGGCGTTATCCCCGGCAGCCCCGCCGGGGGTCTGGCCCGCCGCGGAAGCCGCGTCGCCGGCGCCGGCCGGCGCGCCTTCCGTGCTCTGCGCGGCCTGGGCCTGCGCCTGGGCCATCGCCTGCGCGGCCAATTCGGGCGCGTTCAGAATCTGGTCGAGGCCGTAGACTTCGTCGACCGCTTCCCGGATCGCCGCCAACCGTTCCGGCGTATTCAGGCTCTCGCCTTCGGGCGCGACGAACACGACGCTGCCCTGCCCGCCGGAAGCTTCCGGCTGCACTTCGGCCAACTGGTCGAGCACTTTTTGCGACTCCGTGCCTTCCAGCTTCATCTCCGAGCTCACGCTCACGCCGTTAAGGCCCAGCATCGCGATCACGATCGCCAGAACGACGACCCATCCCCCGATAAACAACCAGGGCTTGCTGTAGGCGGACTTGCCGATTTTATACAAAAACTTGGACACTAGGGCTCGCTCCTTCTATTCGCGCATCGGACAAGTCCGATCGTCAGAATCCGTTTTTCAAATAATCGAACGTGGTGCGCAAAAACTCGTCAAACGTCGCTTCTCCCGGCTCGCCGGCCTGTTCTTCTCCGGGAATGCGCACATTTTCCCCTTCGAGGATCGACAGCACCGCCCCGAACACCGCTCCGGCCAAAATATGCGTGTAGCCCGGCGGATAATGTCCGGCGTAATTGCGGTCCAGTTCTTCCTGCGCCGCTTTTTGCAGCCGCTGCAGGACGATCAAGACGTACGGCTCAAGCGTGGGGTATTCGCGGGCCATCCGCAGCAGCTGCCGCAGATTGCGCAGCAGTTCGGCCGTGAACTGCATCCGCGACCACTGCTCAAGCGCTTCGAGCGGAGCCATGCCGGCCGGGACTTCGACTTCCCGCAGCACGTCGCTTCGGCCGCTGCTCAGCGAGAGCACCGCCATCGCCACCGCTTCTTCCTTGCACGAAAAATGGTTGGCGAACGTGCGCCGGGAATACCGCGCGCGCTGCACCGCGTCTTCGATCGTGAAGCCGTCCAGCCCTTTCTCGATCGCCAAGGCATACGAAGTCCGGGCCAGCACATGCCATGTTTCTTCTTTTTTCATATCGCGCAGGCTTTGTTTGGTCATGCAAATCCTCCTTTCTTCGCCGCAAGCTTTTCAGGTTTTTGCAGAAATGCTTCAAAACAAGCATATCATTTCATTGCCCAATGTGCAAAGTTACCCAATCGGAACCGGATTTCTCTTTTTCCGCGCGCCCCGGTATACTCGGTTTCAAGGAAGACTTACCCTGAGAGAAAGAAGGAGACTGCCCATGCAGCGGATCGAGACGGAGCGATTGATTTTACGCAACTTTGCCGGAAAAGACGCCGCCTTTTTGCTGGAATACGCGGCGAACCCGCAGGCCACCTGCTTTTTGGACGAGCGACTGCCCGACTTCGAAGCGGCCGCCCTCAAAGTGCTGGAGAAAAGCCGGGACGACGCGCAGATCGCGGTGTGCCTCAAAGAAAACGATCGTCTGATCGGCGAATTGTTCGCCATGAAGGAAGAGCCGGATACTTATTCCGTCGGCTGGAACTTCAACCCGCGCTACGAAGGCCAGGGCTACGCCGGCGAGAGCACGCGCGCGCTGCTGAACCATCTGTTCACGCAGATGAATGCCCGGAGGCTGTACGCTTACGTCGAAGACGACAACCGCAGGTCGCAGCAGCTGTGCGAACGGCTGGGCATGCGCCAGGAAGGGCTGTTCCTGGAGTTCGTCTCGTTCACTTCGAACGCGGACGGAACGCCCAGGTACGAGAACACCTTCCAATATGCGCTGCTGAAAAAAGAATGGCTGCTCGCGCAGCAAAACGGCTGAACGCCGGGCGCCGCTGCACACGTCAAAAAACCGGGTATCCGACTGCGGTCGGTCCCGGTTTTTGGCATGCTGTTTTCGATCTGCTTTTTCGTCTGCTTTTCTGTCTGCTTTTCTGTCTGAACACGCTCCGTACGCGGCGCGATCAGCGGCCGTGCGACGTGCCTTTGCCGTCCCGAACGGAAGGCGTGGGCTTGGCGGAAGGTTCGGATGGGGTCTCCCGCGCGGTCAGTCCCTGCGGCCGGCCGGTGAATCTGGCGACGAGGGCGCCGCCGATTCCGCCGACCAACGCGGGCAGCAGCCAACCGAGGCCGAGCGCGTGAAACGGAAGGATTTCGCCGAACAGCCGCTCGACCGCGCCGATCTCGAAGCCGGCCGCTTTGAGTCCGTCGAACAGGCTCACGAGAAACGTCAGCAGCATCGTGCCCTGGTACACTTCGTTCCGCCCTTTGAAGAGCGGGTGCAGGAACGTCAGCAGCACCAGCGCGATCACGAGCGGATACAGCATCATGAGCACGGGCACGGACACTTTGATCAACCCGTTGAGGCCGATGTTGGCGACGAGCGCGCTGAACGCGGCCAGCGCTACGGCAATCTTTTTATAGGAAAGCTTCGGATACAGCCCGTGGAAAAACGACGCGCAGGACGTGATCAGCCCGACGCTCGTCGTCATGCAGGCCACCGTGATCATCAGTCCCAGCAAAATGGACCCGTACGCGCCGAAATAATGCGACGAGACGGCGGCGAGAATATCGGCTCCGTTGCCGAGCACGCCAAGCTTGCCGACGCTCGAAGCGCCCATATAGGCCAGCGACGTATAGATGAACGCCAGCAGCACGCCCGCGATCAGAATCGCTTTGGCGCAGGCGCCCATAAGCGAGCGGCGTCCGGTGACGCCGCGGTCTTTGAGCGCGTTGACGATGATGATGCCGAAGATGGTCGCCGCGAGCGCATCCAGCGTCAGATACCCTTCCTGGAAGCCTTTGAAAAACGCGTGCGACGCATAGCTCGGGTCCGGCGTCCCAAAGTTCGCGATCGGATAGAGAAGCGCCGCCGCGACCAGCACGCCGATAAAGGTCAGCTTCATCGGCGTCAGCACCCGGCCCACGATGTCGATGATCCGGGTCGGATTCAGCGACAGCAGGCAGGCGACGCCGAAGAACAGCACCGTGAAGACCGCAAGCGCCAGATGATGCGAATCGGCGGCCGGCAGCAGCGGCTTCACGCCGATCTCGAACGAGACGCTGCCGGTGCGCGGCATGGCGAAGAACGGGCCGATCGCCAGATACAGCACGACGGTGAAGATCAGTCCGAACGTCGGATTCACGCGGCTCGACAGCCCCCGCAGATCGCGCTCGCCCGAGAAGACGAAAGCGGCGACGGCAATCAGCGGCAGGCCGACCCCGGTGACGAGAAAGCCCGCGTTGGCGGACCAGACGTTCTCGCCGGCCATCTGGCCGAGCATCGGCGGGAAAATCAGGTTGCCCGCTCCGAAGAACAGGGCGAACAGCATGGAACCGAGAATGATAACCAAAGACAAAGGCGCTTTGCGCGACATAATAAAAAATCCTCCAACCGTGCAGCCCCGCGCGTCGAATCCGGTTCGCGGCAGCCTTCCGCTGCGGAAAGCGCCAAACCGGTCCATTCATCGGGCGAGGCTGCCCGCTTAATTAGTGAAAACGTTCGTGTTCGTGCAGGCGGCGAAGACGCGAAGAACACGCTTAACGGAAAAACGATCTTAACGTTCGTTCTCCCGCAGCGCTTCGTCGTACGCGTCGATCGCGCGCAGCCAGTTGCCCCGCACGAGGCGATTGACTTCGGCCGGGTCGCCCTGCTCGAAAGCCTGCAAAATGTCTTCGTGTTCGTCGACCGACTTGAGGCTCAAAATGATCGAATTATGGAAAAAGAGTCTGCGAATATGGGCCTGAAAAGTCGAAATCGTGTTGGCGATATACGGATTGTCCACCAAATCGACGACGAAGCCGTGGAACTCCTCGTCCAGTTTCAGCGCGTAGTGGGAGTCTCCTCGCCCGAGCGCTTCGCCGAATTCGGCGTTGATCTCGCGCAGCGACTCGATCTCGCGCGCCGTGACTTGGGGCAGCGCAAGCTCGGCGGCGAGCGCCTGAAGCACCGCAAGCGGCGGCAAAATCTTGGCGACGTCCCCGCCGTCCACCGCCGTCACCTGCGTGGATACGCCGGGATTCATCTCGACCAGCCCTTCGACGCTGAGCAGCTGCAGCGCTTCGCGCACCGGCGTCCGGCTGACGCCGAGCGCGGCGGCCAGCTCGCTGTCGTTCAGCTTCTCGCCCGGCTTGAGCGTGCCGTCGATAATCCATTCCTGAAGCTGCCGGAAAGCGCGCTGCTTGGCGGTCAGGGGATTGGGCATGGAAAACCCTGCTGGAATCGGCATGACTTCCTCCTTCATTGTTAACATGTCGTGACAAGATTTTCTCATTATAGCTTTTGGGGCTGCGTCATGCAATATATTGCATACGGTTACATGGGAATTATTTTGCAAACAAAAACCGCTCCGGCTGCATGCCCGGCATGCGCATGTCTCCGAAACGGCCTATGACAATCAAATAAAATAACGCAACTCGTATTTGTCCTTGCAGTCGACGAAAGCGACAGGCAGCCCTTTTTCGTTCACGTAAGAAGCTTTCCGGCTTTTATGATCCGCCTTTTTCTGGACGTTTTTACGCGGATCTCTGCTGAAAATAATGTATTTGGTCTCCAGGCTCCTCGTATCGACTCCCGGATAATGCATATCGACGAGTCCCAGCAAATAATCCGCAAACAGTTTGCCCGCCCGAAGCTGCTTGACGCCTTCTTTGGCGTTTCCGGACTTCAATTCGATGACCAACAGATATAACCGGTCGTCGCACTTGCAGAACACGATCGCATCATTTTTCATTTTGACGTTGGACACGTCTTGAAGAAACGGAAACGGCTCCAAACCCCGATTGTCCAGCGACAAGGCGCATACCTGCCCGGCTCCCAAAATCGTCACCTGCCTGCAGCGGGTCTGACGGGTCGCCGTGTCCGGACTGGTCTCGAGTATCGTCAATGAAGACGAAGGATCAAGCTTGTAACGAGGATGAACGACCTCGTTCAGGACCTCAATCAGATTCCGCATGCTCTTCATTCTCCATAAGTGCATAGTAAATTTCATCATTGGAATCATTGTACTGGTTGATTACTTCGTTGAACGTCTCGGCGATGACGCCTTCGCGTTCGTTGACTTCCATTTCCGCTATGGTATGATCCGCAAACATATACGCTCCGACATTTTGCGGCTCAAGAATCTGTTTCGCGGTGTATCCGAACTTTTGCATAATATGTTCTTTGTTCTCGAAGTCGTTGGAGAGCATGATCAGATTGTTGAATTCTTTGACAATATAATCGCTGTGAGTGGACAAAATGACACGCAGTCCGCGATTCGTCGCCTCCGCCAAAATCCGCGCCAGCTTGCGTTGATTGTCGGGATGAAGATTGAGTTCGGGTTCGTCGATGATCAGGGTCGCGCCGGGGACAGCCATATGGTTGAAATAAAAGACGAGTCCGAACAGCGTTTTGGCTGTCGAAGACGAAGTATGCAGGCCGATTTTGAAATTGTCATTGGCTGCTTCCGCCGAATCCGATACATACTGAATGCCTGTGTCGTCAAGTACGTAGCTGCCTTTCAGGACAGTTTCCTGAATTTTCAAAGCCAAATCCGAGAAAGAGCTTTTTTGTCTTGCATAAAACGATAAACGGTTCAAAAAAGTAAGGTAATCCGAGATCGGTTTGGCGTACATACTGATTTCTTTCTTCAGGTCGAAAACCAGGGAATCATGGCGAACTTCGGATGTTACTTTGCGCAGCAGTTCGTTACGGGAAGCATTCAACTCTTTATAAAATAAATTCAACCCCGCCCGTTCGGCCGGAAGCAGAAAAGCATCGCTGTATAAGTCCTTGAATATTAGTGTGTTAAAAAAATGTCTGATTCCAAAATTTAATACGTAAGAGAAAGTAACATCGTCCAAATCTTCAGTTCCCTTTTCTAACTTGACTTCCGCCATAAAACTTTTGGCCGGCTTGGTGATCTGACCTGCCGGTTGTCCGTTAAGACCCCATTGATGTTCAAACTTTTCATCGAAGACCTCTTTTTTGATGTGTTCGACGTTTTGGCGTAAAGTTATTCTGGAATCGGTAAACCCATCTGGTTCCGCATTCAATAGGTCCGGCAAAGAGCGCGTGAGCTCCTCAGACCAAGCCTCTTTTACCTCGTTGTGTTGATTTAACGCATTTTCAAGATCCACTTCCGCAATCCCGCTGCTTTTTAATGCTTTTTCGTCTAAAAAATTGATACCGGTTTGGAACTTTTTATCAAAAACATTGTACAAAACATAACTCGCATAGGTTTTCCCCGCATTATTTTCTCCGCAAAACAGCATTAAGTTATGAAGCGAAACGCTGCCGCGGTTGATCGGACCTACCTTTTCAAACTCAACTGATAACACCAAATTCCGCCTCCCTTATCGGGTTTTTCGCGCAAAGACTCGTTACTCTCCATTATATCGGTCTCTCTTCGAAAAAACAGCTTGGGAAATCGTATCGGGGTACAGACGTTCGCCGTCCCATGCTATAATAGGCGGACGACAAAAACAGAGTACTTTACGGGAGACGATTGAGGCATGGATGCGAACACGACGTTCACCGACGAACAATGGAACAGACTCGTTCAGGGCGTTGCGGAAGCTTTCGACGACCTGACGTTAAAAAGAGGATTTCAATACGAACGCATGGGCAGCGTTCAGCAGCTGGCCGTGTCCGAAGAACGGCGGCTGGAAGCCGAAGTCAAAGAAGGCGACGGCGTCTGCCGGGTCGACGTGGCGCTCGATTTCGCCGGCGGCGGAAGCTGCGACTGCAAAGACCGCAAGCCGTGCCGGCACCAGGCGGCCGCGCTGATGAAGCTGGCCCGCCTGCGCGGCCGGCCGGTCTCGGCGCTGGCCAACGCCAGCGCTTCGGCGGCGAAAGCGAAGCGCGAAGCGGACGCGGCGGCCGGAAATCCGGCGGCGGATCGCGCCGACGGAGGCGAAGCGGCTCCGGCGGCGAGTACGGACCCGACGGGCAGCGGCCGGGCCGGACAGACGGGCACGGCGGCGATCGAGCCGCCGGGCAGCCGGGCCGAAGCAGGCCGCGACAACGCGGCTGCGGACGGTCGGCAGGCTCGAACGGCAGCGCCGCGCAGCGATAGCTCCGACGCGGAGCGCGCCGATCAAACGGCGGCGGCTCGGCCGGACTTTCTGTCCGACGACCCGTCCGTCGGCTCGGCCGGCGACTTCGCAGGCGGCGCGCCGGGGAAAAAGCCGGGCGTCGAAGAAGCCGCGCTGCTCGCCGCTTCCGGCATTTCGACCTGGAACCGTCGCTTCGAAGAAGCGGCTTCTTCGCTGAACGGCCGCACGCGCAACCCGAAATTCGCGGAACTGACGCTCCAGCTCGCCTTCGCGGACATGCCGCCGTTCAAGCCGGGCATCGAAGCGTTATACCGGCTGAACGCGCATCTGTTCGTGCTGCGGACGCTGAGCGCGCCGACCGGTGCCGGGCTGTCCTCGTCCGGCTACTTTGCGCATCTGGCCGTGTCCGACACGGCATCCGGCATGGCCGGCCTGCTGGCCGCTCCTCTTCCAGACCGGGACGACCCGCAGGTGCGTGAGCGGCTCGGCGAGACGCTGCATGCCGTGCGCCGGCAGATGCTGACCGAAGGCCGCGAATCGGAGCTGTTCTCGACCGGCTATTACGGGCTGCTGAACGGCTGGGCCGCGCCGGAAGCGGGCTTTGCCGCTCGGGCAGGCGCCCAAGCGGGCAGCGGACACGCCGAAACGGCGGTGGAAATGCCCGATCTGTTCGCGCTGGATCACGCCGTCCCTGCGGACGACCCGGCTGCTTCGCTCGATCCGGTCGATCCGGAGCAGCTGCGGAAGCTGGCGGAAGAACGGCGCGATTTTTACGAATCCGAACTGCAGTATTTGATGGACGAAGAGCGGGAGCTCGGGCGGGCGCTGAACCGTCAGGCCTGGCTGGGCGCGAACGCCTGGAGCCGGTTCTGCCTCGGTCAGGATGACCAAGCGAGAGCGCTGCTTGGCGAAGCCGCGGACAAGCCGTATTTTTCGCCCAAAAAACTGCCCGACTTCCTCTCTCCGCTCGCCCGCGCGGGCGAATGGGATCGGCTGACCGATTGGCTGGAGACCTTCGGCCCGCTGCTGGAGCGCGCACGCGCCAACCTGACGGATTACGGACAACTGTGGGACCGGGCGATCGCGCATCGGCCGGACGCCGAAGCTCGCATGTGGACGACGCTGCAGGGCATGCTGCCGCACGCGTCTTCGCTGTACGAAGCCAAGCTGCTGGAACGAAGCAACTGGGACGGCTGGATGGACTATCAGCTGTCGACCGGGGCGGAGCCGTCGAGCTTCAAAGTGGCCGACTTCGCTCCGATCGAGAAAAACGCGCCGCATCTGCTGCTGCCGTTCTACCATCAGGCCGCCGAGCGGCTGGTCGAGCAGCGCAGCCGGGACGGCTACAAGGGCGCGGTCCGCCTGCTCAAACGGCTGGAGAAATTGTATCGGAAAATGAAGCGCGAAGATCGCTGGGAAGCGTTCATGGAATCGTTTAACGCCCGCTACGGGCGGCTGCGCGCGCTTCAGGAAGAATTGAAGAAAGGAAAATTGATGCTATGAACGCAGTCATGGAGACCGTTACCGTACATGCGGTACTGAGCGAATACGGCGACGCCCTGCTCTACGGAACGAAGCCGACTTACGGCGCCGTGCCGGGGTTGTATTTCAAGCAGCTGCTGTTTGCGCGGCATGAAGAATCGTTCTACGGCACCGAACTCGAGATCCAGACCAGCGGCGAGATGGATCTGGTGCTGCTGCCGGCGGAAATGGTGCTGTCGTTCTTCGCGGACCGGCCGCTGCTGAAGCATGTCGACTGGTCGTTCGAAGGCGACGCGGAGCTGCTGGCGCAAAGCGCGCCGGCGCTTGCCGCAAGCATCGCGAAACGGGCTTACAAGCCGGACTTCGGAGCGTACCGTTCGGGCAAATTGCAGTGGAAATGGGATCGGCATGCGCTCAAGGAGCGCGGGATCGCCGCGGTGCTTGCCGCGCTCGACCGGGGCAAGATTCGCGCCGCGGGCGCCGAAGCGGGAGAACGCGAAGTCCGCAAAACGCAGAGCAACGAAGAAGCTTACGAGGAAGCGATGTTCGGCGGACGCGGCGAGGAAGAAGCCGAAGCCGAGGAATCGTTTATGGCGGGGCTGCGCGCCGCCTATTCGGCGGCCGTGTTCCAGCGCCGCTACGGTTCGGAGCAGGCGGCGCTCGATCTGCGCCGCGAGCATCCGAAGCTGTTCGACCGCGGCGCTTCGGCGGCGGGGCTGGACGAAGACGCGTGGCTGATCGCGGTCGGCTGGCGCGAAGACGCCATGCCGATGCGCCCGGTCGTCCGGTTCCTCGAACCGGACGAAGACCGCGACAACTGGAGGCTGGAACTCGCCCTCCAGGACAAAAAGGACGAGACGTCGCTCGTCCCGATCACGCTCTCCGACGTCGGCGTCGCCGCCGGCAGTTGGCCTTCGGCCTGGGAGAAGCATGTGCGCGAACGAAGCGCAGAATGGCTCAAAAGCCTGCGGACCGGTCTGCCGACGCCACGCGTGGCACCGGGGACGGACATTCTGTCCCGCACGATGAGCGGACCGGAAGCGTGGCAGTTCCTGACGAAGGACAGCCCGCGGCTGCTGGACGCCGGATGGCGGGTGCTGCTGCCGGCCTGGTGGCAGGCGGCGAGCAAGAAGAAGCCCAAGCTCAAGGCGCGGGTCAAGGAAGAAGAAGGCGGCGACGAGAAGAAAAAGGGCGGCAAGTCCGTGTTCGGACTCGATTCCGTCCTGAACTTCGATTGGCGGATCGCGATCGGCGACGCGGAGTTCAGCGAAGAAGAATATCTGGAGCTTGCGGCGCGCAACGAGCGGCTCGTGCAGTTCCGCGGCGAATGGGTCGCGCTCGATCCGGTGCTGCTGACGCAGATCAGCCGGGCGATGAACGGGCTGGACAAGTCCCGCGGCTTGTCGTTCCAAGATATTCTTCAGCTGCAGCTGCTCAAAAAAGCCGAAGAAGACGGCGAAGCGGAAGAACGGGCCAAAGCCGACGCGAACGCGCGGCTGGAGATCGAAGTGCAGCTGACCGGCCATCTGGCCTCGCTGATCGACCAGCTCGGCCAGAAAGACGCCTGGCCGGAAATCGACCTGCCGCAAGGGCTGCGCGCCGAGCTGCGGGGCTACCAGCGCGAAGGCTTCGGCTGGCTCGCTTTCCTGCGCCAGCTCGGGCTCGGCGCCTGCCTGGCCGACGACATGGGCCTCGGCAAGACCGTGCAGCTTATCTCGTATCTGCTGCACGTCAAAGAAAGCCGCGCCGTGGCCGCTTCGGGCTCGGGCTCGGGCTCGGGCGAAGCCGCGCGAGGCCGCGCAGGCGCAGCCTCGCGCGGCGCGGCTTCGGAAGCCTACGCGGATGTCCGCACGCCGCCCCGCGCAGGCGCTCGCGGAACCGGCGCGGCGCAGCCGCGCTCCGCTTCGGCCGGGCCGGCCGGTCCCGCCGCTTCCGGCTGGCTGCCTCAGGACGACGGCATCATCCGTCCCGGTTCCTATCCGCTCGAAGCTTCCCTGATCATCTGCCCGACGTCCCTGCTGGGCAACTGGCAGAAAGAAATCGCGCGCTTCGCGCCGGATCTGCGCGTCATGCTGCACTACGGCAGCGGACGCCGGACCGGCGAAGCGTTCGCCGCGGCGGCTTCCGACGCCGACGTGATCCTGACGTCCTACGCGACGTCCGCTCTCGACCAGGACCTGCTGCGCGGCTTCAACTGGCTGACGATCTGCCTCGACGAAGCCCAGACGATCAAAAACGCGCAGACGAAGCAGTCTACGGCGATCCGCAGCTTCCGCGCGCTGCACAAGATCGCGCTGACCGGCACGCCGATCGAGAACCGGCTGTCCGAGCTGTGGTCGATCTACGACTTCATGGTGCCCGGCTATCTCGGCGGGCCGAAAGCTTTTCAGGACCGGTTTGCGAACCCGATCGAGAAAGAGCAAAACGAAGAAAAGATCGGCGAACTGCAAAAGCTCGTCAAGCCGTTCATGCTGCGCCGCAAAAAGAAAGACCCGAATATCCAGCTGGACCTGCCGGAGAAAAACGAGATGAAGACATATATCCATCTCACCCCGGAGCAGAGCGTCCTGTACGAGCAGGTCGTCAAGCAGCTGCTCAAAGAAATGCCGCAGCTTGAAGGCATGAAGCGCAAAGGCGCGATTCTGTCCGCGCTGACGCAGCTCAAGCGGCTGTGCGACCATCCGGTGCTGACCGCGGGCGAATCGACCGCGGCCGAGCCGGAAGACGCGCCGGATCTCGATACGCTGATCGAGCAGTCGGCCAAGCTGTCGCGGCTCGTCGCGATGGTCAAAGAGCTGCGGGCCGAAGGCGAGCGCTGCCTGATCTTCACCCAGTACATCGGCATGGGCGAAATGATGCAGCGCGTCCTCGGCGAAGAACTCGGCGAGAACGTGCTGTACCTGAACGGCAGCACGCCGCGAACGATGCGCGAGCGCATGATCGAGCAGTTCCAGGCGCAGGATCAGCCCGCCGGCGAGACGACGGCCGTATTCATCCTGTCGCTCAAAGCGGGCGGCGTCGGCCTCAACCTGACGGCGGCCAATCACGTGTTCCACGTCGACCGCTGGTGGAACCCGGCCGTCGAGAACCAGGCGACCGACCGGGCTTACCGGATGGGCCAGACGAAGGACGTGCAGGTGCACAAATTCATCTCGATCGGCACGCTGGAAGAGCGGATCGACGACATGCTGGAGAGCAAGCAGCAGCTCAGCGACAGCGTCATCGCCGGCTCGGAAGGCTGGATCACCGAGCTGTCCGACAACGCGCTGCGGGATCTGTTCACGCTGCGGCAGGGCTGATCGGACCCACGCAAGCGACCGGACAGAGCTCGGACAGAGGGCGGACAGAGGGCGGACAGAGCTCGAACCGTCGGCCTGGCTTGCCTCGGACCGGCGATTCATGAACGTCTGTCTCAAATCCGAAAATGTGTGCATTTCGTACACATTTTCAGCAGAAAACGCTGCTCTCGCGCGAAATGTTGTCATTCTGATCGCTTTTTCGCTTCAAAAGGCTCTTATCCCGGAAAAGCTTGCAAAAATGTGAGCAAAATGATCCCTTTTTCGCTTGTCCGTCGTTTTTTCGGTCGAAAAGTGATCATAAAGTCAACTTTTATGCGGGTGCGGAGCGGGTGCAGAGCGATTGCGGAGAAGTAAATCTCGATTTCGCATGATTTTGCACATTTCCGCATGATCTTGCACGATTTCGATCCTTTTCCAACCGTTTTCTTGTTCGCCAACCGATTGCCGTTCCCGTGTGAACCGATGCCAAGCCCAATCCCGACAGAAGGAGCCTTACCATGACCCAACCGGAACATTCGCACGACATTGTCCTCGCTTACGAGGTGCCCCAGCCCGACGAATATATCGAACTGCGCGTCGCGGCGGGTATGAGCACGCGCACGCCGGAAGCGGCGCGCCGCGGCCTGCCCAATTCGCTGTTCGCGGTCACGCTGCGCGAAAACGGCCGGCTCGTCGGCATGGGACGCGTGCTCGGCGACGGCGGCTGCGCTTACCTGATCTCCGACATCGTCGTGCATCCGTCCATGCAGCGCCGCGGCCTCGGCCGACGCGTCATGGCGGAGATCGAGCGCTATTTGGAGAAAAACGTGCCGCCCGGCTCGTTCGTCAGCCTCATCGCCGACACGCCGGCCGACGCGCTGTACCGCCATTTCGGCTTTATCGACACGGCTCCGGCTTCGATCGGAATGTATCGTCCGAGCCGGCCGAAAGCCTGAGCACCTCAGCCGCATCCAAGCCGAAAGGCCCGGCTCCATGCCGGCCCCAAATCCGGAGCGCCGGCCCTTTAATCCAGGCCCTGAACCGGTCCTCACTCATCTTGCCCCGTTGTTGACCCGGTCCTGACCCGGTTGTCGGCCGGCCCAAGGCTCTACCCTGTTTTCTTCATATTTTCTCCATGTTTGCTCCATGCCAAAAGCCCCCGAAGCCGCGGAATCTATCCGCTTTCGAGGGCTTTTTTTCACGCCTATGGCTTATTCCAGCTCCGCCGCCACGCCGAAATGATCCGACACGACCGGGCCGTTGCGGCCGTCGAGCACGACTTCGGACTTCTTGACGGCGACCGGGCGGCTGGACAAGATGTAGTCGATTCGCAGCGGGCGCTCGTTGTCGGACCAGCCGGCGATCGCTTTGAGCACGGTCGAACCTTCGTCTTTTTCCGCGGCGGCCGTGTGCAGATCGCACCAGCCGCGCTCCATGACGTAATCGTAGCCTTCGCCGCGGATCTGCGCCACGTTGTTAAGATCGCCGAGCAGATACAGCGGTTCGCTGCCGGCCCGAAGCTCCGCCAACACGTCTTCGGTCCGGTCCCATTGGCCGCGGAACGGTTCGATCGCGTCGTTCCACCAGCCGTAATGGCCGCTTGCCGCCCAGAACGCCCGCTCCGGTTCGGCCTGCGCGGACGTGCGAACGACGAGCAGGCGGCGCGTCTTGTGGTTGTGATAATCTTCGAGCGCCGACACCCGGGCGCAGAACGCTTCCGTGATCGGCATCCGGCTCAGTACGGCCAGACCTTCGTCGTAACGGCCGAACGTGGCGTGCGTCGGAATCCACGTCCAGTAATAAGGCGTCTGCAGGCGCTCCAGCAGCGCGAGCACGAAATGGCCTTCGCGAATGACGAGCCCCGCTTCTCCTTCGACGTAACGTTCCATCGACGGACCAGACGCCGGGGCGCCGTTCATCGGCTGGTTGATCTCCTGCAGGGCCACGACGTCGAAGCCGCGCTCCCCGATAAATTCGGCCAGTTGGTCGAGCTTCTCCAGCTGGTTTTCTTCGTGCCACGAGTGGGCGTTCAGCGTCAGCAATTTCATCGGTATCCCCCGCATTCTTGAATGTTCCGTCTCTTTTCGACCTTACCAGTGTACCACACGCACAAAAACCGGAAGCGCGACCGTTCGGCTCCGCTTCCCGGAAAGGGACGAAGCCGGCGTGACGCATCTTCCGGTTTTTGCATAAAAAGCGCGCTGCCGCACTCCGGCTTCTCAGGACTAAAGCTGCCGGCTCTGCTCAAGCTCCGCAGCGTTCGGAGGCAGCATGGGACGGGAAGCGACCGGCGAAGCCAGCACGACCGACGTCTGCACGCTGCCGAAGTCCATCAGGCGATCGACCAATTCTTTTAACCCCGGCGTACCGGCAACGGCAGCCTGCAGGAAATAGCTGGCATTGCCCGTCACCCGGTGGCATTCCACGATGTCCGGTTCGGACTGGGCCCACCGCTCAAACTGCTGCGCGGGAATCCGAAGATCGGAAATTTGCAGCACGAGCCGCGTATCGCGGCCTACGGCCTGCGGAGACACGCGCGCCATATAGCCTTCGATCACGCCGCGCTCTTCCAGCCGGTGCAGCCTCTCGGCCACGCTCGGACGGCTGAGCGACAGCTCCTGCGATAACGACGTTACGTTCATGCGAGCATTTTGCTGCAGTAATCTCAGAATCTTTACATCTAAAGCATCCATTCCCCATCACCCTATTCCGCATTGCGAATTTAAGCGTTGAAACGTTTCTCCATTATATCATTCCTGAACCAGGAAGCGGTATCCGACTCCAGGTTCGGTTACGATCAGCCGGGGCTGGGACGGATCTTCTTCGAGCTTTTTGCGCAGATGCCCGATATAGATTCGCAAATAGTGACTGTCGCCTTCGTCGTGCCGGCTGCCCCAGACCTGCTGCAGCAGTTGGCGCTGCGTGACCACTTTGCCCGCGTTGTGCGCCAGCGCTTTCAGCAAATCGTATTCGGTCGGCGTCAGCTTGACCCGCTCCCCGTGCCGTTCGACGATGCGCTGCGCCAGGTCGATCGCAAGTCCCCCGCTGCGAATGACCGGCTCTTCCGCCGTCTTCAACGCGTGGCGCAGCGCGACGCGGATCCGCGCGACCAGCTCGCCCATGCCGAACGGCTTGGTCACGTAATCGTCCGCCCCCGCGTCCAGCGCGGCGATTTTGTCTTCTTCCCGGTCTTTGGCCGTGAGCACGATGACCGGGACGACCGACCATTCGCGGATGCGTTCCAGCACCTGCATGCCCGTCAGGTCCGGCAGACCCAGATCGAGCACGATCAGCTCCGGCGCGTGCATCGACGCCTGCAGCACGCCTTCTTCCCCCGTATCCGCTTCGTGCACCGCGTACCCGTGCGCGGCAAGCGTCACGCGAAGCAGCTTGCGGATCTGCGGCTCGTCGTCCACGATCAGGATGCGCGCGCCCGCTCCGTTCTCATTCGTCATCGTTCATTCCCCTCTCTGCGCCGGGCCGAAAGTCATGCCCCGCTTCCGGCAGTTTCGGCGTGTCCGCGGCCGGCAGCCGAATCGAGACGATCGTCCCGGATCGGCCGTCCGTTCTCGGCGCGGCAGTGATCGTGCCTTCGTGCAGGTCGACGATGCCTTTACAGATGGCAAGGCCCAGACCCGTCCCCGACACCTGCCGCGTGGAATCGGACCGGTAAAACTTCTCGAACACGCGCTGCCGTTCCCCTTCCGGGATGCCCGGCCCTTCGTCCGAGACGGACAGGATCAGCATACCGCCCTGCGCCCGCGCTTCGAGCCCGATCGTGCTGCCGTCCGGCCCGTACTTGATCGCGTTGCCCAGTACGTTGCCGAGCACCTGCTCCAGCAGCACCTCGTCGCCCCGCACCATCGGGAGGTCGTCCGGAACGCGGAGCGACAGCTCCCGGCTTCCGCGAATGTCGCGGATTTGCGCAAGCGACACCCCGATCAGGTCCTGCACATCGCACCATTCCCGGCGCAGCGTCAGCATGCCGCTCTCCAGCCGCACCATCCCAAGCAAATTCTGCACGAGCCGGTTCATGCGCATCGCGCCGCTACGGATCGTCTCCAGCAGCTCCATCCGGTCTTCCCGCGAAAAAAGGTCGTCGTTGTCGATCAATCCCGTCGCCGAGCCGACGATCGTCGCAAGCGGCGTTCGCAGCTCGTGCGACACCGAATCGAGAATCGCGGTGCGCAGCCGTTCCGATTCGGCCGTCAGATGCGCAAGCTTCGCTTCTTCGGCCAGCTTGAAGCGGGCGATGGCCGCGGCCGCCAGGTCGCACAGCGCTTCGAGCAGCCGCTGCTGCTCGCCGGTCAGTTCGGCGTCGCTTCCGTCGCCCCGCTTGGGCAGCCGGACGGCCAGCACGCCGTACGTCCGCTCCTCGGTGCGCAGCGGCATGTAGCGGCCCGGCAGCTCGCGCAGCGTGTTCGATCCCCGGCCGGCGGCTTCCCCGTCGCCGAAGACCAGGCCCGCCACGACGTCCTCTTCCCGGGCTCTCTCCCCGCCGTCCCCGTGGTCGGAAAATCCGCCCGAAGCGTGTACGCGGCGCAGGCGACCGTCTTCGTCGGGCAAATAGACGGACGTCTCGGCTCCGATCGTCTGCGACAGCTGGCGCGCCATGCCGTCCAGCAGCGACGAGACGTCGGAGACCGCACCGATCTGGCGGCTGAACGCGTACAGCGAAGCCGTGTGCTCTTCGCGCTGGCGCGCGTGCAGCAGCTGCTGCTTGAGCCGGCCGGCGAGGCTTGCCGTCAGCGCAGCCACCGACAGGTAGACGCCGAACGAGATCAGGTAGCGCAGATCGGACACGGTAAAGCTCAGCTGCGGCGCGACGAAGAAGAAATCGAGCGCCAGCACGCTCGCGCCGGCCGCGAACAGCGACGGACCGAGCCCTCCGTAGACCGCGAACAGCAGCACGGGAAACAGGTAGATCAGCGCGATGTTGACGATCTCCAGCACCGCCGCGTACCGCAGCAGCACCGCGGTCATCGCCGCCGTCAGCAGCGTGATGAGCACGTAGGACGCCCAGCCGGGCAGCCCGCCGGGCGGCAGCTTCGCCAGTCGGCTGCCCGGGTCCGGCCGCTCCGCGCTTCCGGCCGCCGGCACGACGCGAATCTGGATGCCGCGGCTGCCGCGCACCAGCTCCTCGGCCAGCGTCCGGCGCAGGCGCAGCCCGCGGCGCGGCCGCAGCGTCTCCCCGACGAGGATCTGCCGGATATGATGGCGTTCCGCGAAACGCAGCAGTTCCCCGCTCACGCTGCGCCCGTCCCGCACGGCGACTTCCGCGCCCAGCTCTTCGGCCAGGCGCAGATTGCGCTCGGGATCGCCTTGAAGCCGAGGCGGCGCGCCGAGAGTGCGCTCGGGCTGTTTGACGTGGACCGCGATCCACGACGTCTTGAGCGCCGCGGCGGTCCGGCGGCCGATGCGCAGCAGTTCGGCCGTCGACGGGCCGCTGCCCACGGCGACCATGACTTTCTCCGCCACGGACCACGGCTCGGACGAATCGTCCCCGCGGCCGTGCAGGTACGCGTCGAGCCGGCTGTCCATCCGTTCCGCCGCAAACCGGAACAGCATCTCGCGCAGCGCGGACAGCGACGCTTCGCTGCGGGGCGCAGCCCCGCCTCGGCGCATAATCTCTTCGGGCGGCGCGTCCGCGATGCGCAGCACGTCCGCCTGTTCGACGAACGCGTCGGGCACCGTCTCCGTCAGGGGGCGGCCGCAGATCCGGCCCGCCAGTCCGTTGAGACTCTCGACGTGCCCGATATTCAGCGCCGCGTAGACGTCGATGCCGTTCAGCAGCAGCGTCTCGACGTCCATGTACCGCTTGAGCCGCACGGCCCGTTTGGCGTTTCTCGCTTCGAGGCGGTCCACGACGACCAGCCCCGGCTTTTCTTCCAGCAGCGCGTCCACGTCCAGGTCGCCGCCGCGTTCCGGCGCGGCCGGCAGGTCCGCATGCCGCAGCAGGTCCAGCGTGTCGGGATACTGCGCTTCCGCACCGGATACGGCGCAGCGCACCGCGACGCCGGCCGCCGCTTCCCGGATCGCCGCCCGCAGCATCGACTGCGTCTTGCCCGAACCGGGAGCCGCCCCGATAAACAACGTCAATTTGCCTCTGCGAAGTCCTTTTTTCTCCAAGTCGTCCACGTCTGCTCTCCTGTCGGCCCGAAGGCCTGCTTTTCCGTTCGCTTCAAGTATAGAGCATCCGGCAGCGCAAGAAGTGAATGTAAGGTTACACCCGCATAAAAAAGATATAAAGATGTGCCGCAAACGTGTAAAAATCGCGTAAAAATAAGCGATAATCGGAGTTAAACTTCGTAAAACGGAGTTATATCGATCATTAACATCTCCAGTTTAAACAAAAACCGTTCAAAAGGCCTATAAGGCTTTTTTTCGCGTTCGGCCCGTTTTACAGACAGAGCCGGCAGGACTACGATACGAGACATGAATCGCGAGACCGAATCCAGCGTTCCGGCCCCTGCCGCCGGCGCTTCCGGCCCGATATCCTGCATCCGAAGGAAGGTTGAATCCATGACCGACATGTTAATGATCGCCGGCTTCGCCGTTATGACGCTGGCCGCTCTGGGCCTCTCCGCCTGGTCCGGCCGAGTGATCCGGGAAGGACGTGAAGAGCGATGATCGTGCTGCTCGCGGGCCTCGTCGCCCTGCTGTTTCTGTATCTAGGCTACGCCCTGATCAACCCGGAAAAGTTCTGACCCCCGGCATCCGCCGAACGTGCAAGCGCAAGAATCGAAATTGTTCGTCGGTCTTCACCGGCCGACCCATCAGATGGAGGGAAGTTTTGTGACTACTATCAGCATCCTCGCAATCGCCGTCACGCTGCTGATCGCCGCAGCGTTGGCGAAGCCGGTCGGCCTGTACCTGGCGGCGGCGTTCGATTACGGCCCCAATCGGCTGAACCGGATCTACGGGCCGTTCGAACGGCTCATTCATGCAGTCAGCGGGATCCGCGAAGAAAATCAAAGTTGGAAAACGTACGCCGCTTCGCTGGTCCTGAGCAACGCCGTCATGATCCTGCTCGTGTATCTGGTGCTCCGCTTCCAGGGGCTGCTGCCGCTGAACCCGGCCGGCATCGCCAACATGGAACCGACGCTCGCGTTCAACACGGCGATCAGCTTCATGGCCAACACCGACCTCCAGCATTACAGCGGCGAGAGCGGCGTCTCCTACCTGTCGCAGATCAGCGTGCTCGTCTTCGCCATGTTCGTCTCGCCGGCCACCGGCCTCGCGCTCGTCATGGCGTTTATCCGCGGCTTGACGGGCCGGGCGCCCGGCAACTTTTTCGCCGACCTGATCCGTGCCCTGACCCGCGTGCTGCTGCCGGTCGCTTTCGTATCGGCACTGCTGTTCGTCTTCATGGGCGTGCCGCAGACGTTCGAACCGGCCGCGACGGCCACGACGCTCGAAGGCGCGCAGCAGACGATCGCCCGCGGCCCGATCGCTTCGTTTCTCGCGATCAAGGAATTGGGCAATAACGGCGGCGGCTTCCTCGGCGTCAACTCGGCGCATCCGTTCGAGAATCCGAACGGGCTGAGCAACCTGCTGCAAATCCTGCTCATGCTGCTCGTCACTTCCGCGCTGCCGTTCGCTTACGGCAAAATGGCCGGCTCGATCAAGCAGGGCCGCGTGCTGTTCGTCTCCATGCTCATGCTGCTGCTCGTCATGACTACCGTGTCGCTCACCGCCGAAAGCGCAGGCAACCCGGCGCTGAACGCGCTCGGCATCGAACACAGCCAGGGCTCGATGGAAGGCAAGGAAGTGCGCTTCGGCGAAGCGCAGTCGGCTTTTTATTCCGTCATTACGACGGCGGCCGAGACCGGAGCCGTCAATACGATGCATGACACGCTGACGCCGATCGGCGGGCTCGTTCCGCTGGCCAACATGATGCTCAATACCGTCTTCGGCGGCATGGGCGTCGGCTTCGTCAACGTGCTGATGTACGCGATCATCGCCGTGTTCCTGTCCGGCCTGATGGTCGGGCGCACCCCGGAGTTCCTCGGCCGCAAAATCGAAGGCAAGGAAATGAAGCTGATCGCGGTCACGCTGCTGATCCAGCCGTTCCTGATTCTCGTGCCGACGGCGATCGCGCTCGCCCTCCATCCGGAGACGATCTCGAATCCCGGCTTCCACGGGCTGACCCAGGCGCTGTACGAATACACGTCCGCGGCGGCCAACAACGGCTCCGGCTTCGAAGGACTGGGCGACGCCACTTCGTTCTGGAATATCTCGACGGGCATCGTCATGTTCTTCGGCCGTTACCTGTCGATGGTGACGCTGCTGGCGGTAGCCGCTTCGCTGGCTTCCAAGAAGCGGGTCCCGGAATCGTCCGGCACGTTCCGCACCGACACCGCGATGTTCGGAGCCGTCTTCGTCGGCATCGTGCTGATCGTCGGCGCGCTGACGTTCTTCCCCGCTCTCGTACTCGGCCCGATCGCCGAGCAGCTGACGCTGTAAACCTCTTAATTAGAAATGGAGACGCTGATTTATGGATAAGAAAAAGACCATGCTGAGCGGGGAGATCGCAAGCGCCGCCCTGCGGCAGTCGTTCGTGAAGCTCGATCCGCGCATCATGCTGCGCAACCCGGTCATGTTCGTCGTCGAAATCGGATTTCTCGTCACGCTGCTGCTGTGCTTCGTGCCGGACGCGTTCGGCGGCACCGTGCCGCGCTGGTTCAACGTCGTCACCTCGGTCATCCTGCTGCTGACGCTGCTGTTCGCCAACTTCGCCGAAGCGCTGGCCGAAGGCCGCGGCAAAGCCCAGGCCGATTCGCTCAAAAAAACAAAGCAGGACGTCGCGGCCAACAAAGTGTCGAGCGGCGGCGCGATCAAGGTCGTGCCGGCGTCCGAACTGCGCAAAGGCGACTTCGTCGTCGTGACGACCGGCGAGATGATTCCGGGCGACGGCGAAGTCGTCGAAGGACTCGCTTCCGTCGACGAATCGGCGATCACCGGCGAATCCGCCCCGGTCATCAAGGAAGCGGGCGGCGATTTCAGCTCCGTCACCGGCGGCACCAAAGTCGTCAGCGACAAGATCAAGGTGCGCATCACCGCCGATCCCGGCGAATCGTTCCTCGATCGGATGATCTCGCTCGTCGAAGGCGCGAAGCGCCAGAAGACGCCGAACGAGATCGCGCTGAACACCGTGCTCGTCAGCTTGACGCTGATCTTCCTGATCGTCGTCGTCACGCTGCCGTTCCTGTCGGGCTTTCTCGACATTCAAATGGAAATCCCGATTCTCGTCGCCCTGCTCGTCTGCCTGATCCCGACCACGATCGGCGGACTGCTGTCCGCGATCGGCATCGCGGGCATGGACCGGGTCACGCAGTTCAACGTGCTGGCCATGTCCGGCAAAGCGGTCGAAGCGTCGGGCGATATCAATACGATCATCCTCGACAAAACGGGCACGATCACGTTCGGCAACCGGATGGCGAGCGAATTCGTCGCCGTTCAGGGCAGCCGCGAAGACGAGACGGCCTACTGGGCTTCGGTCAGCTCGCTGCAAGACGAGACGCCGGAAGGCCGTTCGGTGCTGGAATTGATGAAAAAGAACGGGTTCGTCTACGACGAAGAACTGGCCGAAGGCGGCGAGTTTATCGAATTCAAGGCCGAGACGCGCATGAGCGGCATCGATCTTGCCGACGGCCGCAAAGTGCGCAAAGGCGCGGTCGACTCCGTCAAGCAGTGGGTACTCTCGCAGGGCGGCTCGATTCCGGGCGACCTCGAAGCGAACGGCGCCGCGATCGCGACGGCCGGCGGCACGCCGCTTGCCGTCGCCGTGGACGAACGGATCTACGGCCTGATCTATCTCAAGGATACCGTCAAGCCCGGCATGCGCGAGCGGTTCGAACAGATGCGCCGCATGGGCATCAAGACGATCATGTGTACCGGCGACAATCCGCTGACCGCCGCCACCATTGCCCGCGAAGCGGGCGTGGACGATTTTATCGCCGAGAGCACGCCGGAAGACAAGATCGCCGTCATCCGCCGCGAGCAGGCCGAAGGCAAGCTCGTCGCCATGACCGGCGACGGCACGAACGACGCGCCGGCTCTCGCCCAGGCCGACGTCGGTATCGCCATGAACAGCGGCACCGTCGCCGCCAAGGAAGCGGCCAACATGGTCGACCTGGATTCCGATCCGTCGAAGATCATCGAAGTGGTCGCGATCGGCAAGCAGCTGCTCATGACGCGCGGCGCGCTGACCACGTTCAGCATCGCCAACGACGTCGCCAAATATTTCGCGATCATCCCGGCCATGTTCATGGTCGCGATCCCGCAGATGCAGGCGCTCAACGTCATGCGGCTCGATTCCCCGCTGTCGGCCATCCTGTCCGCGCTGATCTTCAACGCGATCATCATTCCGATGCTGATTCCGCTGGCGATGCGCGGCGTGGCGTACAAGCCGATGAGCACGAGCCGCCTGCTCGGCAAAAACCTGCTGATCTACGGCCTCGGCGGAGTCATCGTGCCGTTTATCGGGATCAAGCTGATCGATCTGGTCGTTCAGGTGTTCATCTGAAGGATTTGACGGCCCTGACGGATCTGACGGCCCTGACCGACCTGACCGATCGTCGAACAAAACCATCTCCGTCGTTACAACCCTCGCAATCGATACGGCATTCGAAATCGATGCGATATTCAAAATCGATCAAACATTTAAAATCGATCAAACATTCAAAATCGGCGGTTCGTCCGGCCTTGTTTTCCTAACCAAGTGCCGGCGCCCGCCCCCATTATATTGGAGGATACCTTTTATGCGAATCATATGGGTGACGCTGCGCACTACTTTTTCCGTGGCGATTCTGTGCTGCCTCGTCTACAACGTCGCCGTCTGGGCCGTGGCCCAGGCCGCCGCGCCGGACAAAGCGAACGGCAGCCTGATCGAGAACGCCGAAGGGCAGGTCGTCGGCTCGCGCCTGATCGGCCAGAACTTCGCCGAACCCGGGTATTTCCACGGCCGCGTGTCCAGTATCGACTATGACGCGAACGGCTCCGGCACGCCGAACTACGCGCCGTCCAACCCGGACCTGCTGCTGCGCGCGGAAGATTCGGTCGCCGCCTGGCAGACCGAAAATCCCGACGTTCCGGTCTCGAAGCTGCCGGTCGACCTGATCACCAACTCCGGGTCGGGCCTCGATCCGCATATCAGCCCGGCTTCCGCCGAAGCCCAGGTGCCGCGCGTCAGCGCCGCGACCGGCATCGCGGCGGACAAGCTGGAGCAGCTGATCCGCGAGCATACGCAGGGCCGTTCGCTGGGATTGTTCGGCGAACCCGCCGTCAACGTGCTGGAGCTGAACCTGGACGTCGCGGCATCGCGCTAAGCCAGGCATGCAGGCCTAGGTGCACGGCCGACGGCCGACCCGCAGCTTCAATCGGAAGGAAGAATGCCCATGCCCGACTTCAAACGCAAATCGCCGGAGGAGATTCTGGAGTCAATCCACGCGCTGTACAACGGCCGGCTCAAGATTATCATCGGGGCCATCTCCGGCTCCGGCAAGACGTACCATATGCTGCGCGACGGGCAGACGCTCAAGGATCAAGGCGTCGACGTCGTGCTGTGCGCCGTGTCTACCATGCGCCGGCCCGAGACGATCGAGCAGCTCGAAGGACTCGAACGCGTGCCGAGCATCCATTGGACCGGCCGGGACGGCGCCGAACGCAAAGACCTCGATCTGGACGCGATCCTGCACCGCAACCCGGAAGTGCTGCTGACCGACGGCCTCGCGCATCGCAACCGCCCCGGCGCTCCGAACCGGTCCCGGCTGGACGATATTCGTTTTTTGCTCGGAAAAGGCATCAGCGTTATCGCCACCGTCAATGTCTACGAACTGCAGGGCGTAACCGAAATGGCGCGCAAACTGATCGGCATCGACGTCAAGGAGACGGTCCCGTCCGATACGCTTGAGCTTGCCGACGAAGTGCGCCTGATCGACGTCACGCCGGAAGCGCTGCTGGCGCGGATCGAAGACGGCCTGCTGACGAACATGCCGGACAAAACGCTGTTCAACCGCGGCAATATCGGCGTGCTGCGCGAACTGACGCTGCGCCTCGTCGCCGAAGGCGTCAACGGCAGCCTGCTCAAATACCGCGATCAGCAGGGCTATACCGGCGCTTCGGGCACGACCGAGCATATTCTCGTATCCGCCCAGTACCATTGGAACGGTTCGATCCATATCCGCCGGGGCCAGCAGATCGCGCAGCGGCTCGGCGGGGAATTGTCGGTCGTCACGTTCGTCAATCCAGGCGAACGCCTCGGACCGGAACGCGAAGAATTCCGCCGTTCGATCCGCAAGCTGTGCGAGAAGATCGGCGCCAAGCTGCATGAAGTCAAAATCGGTTCGCGCCGCGAAATCCCGCCTACACTCGTGCGGGTCGCACTGGAACAAAACGTGTCGCGCATCGTCATCGGCCACTCCAACCAGACGCGAACCCAGGAATGGCTCAAAGGGTCGATCGTGGCGGAAATGGTCAAACTTATGCGCAACGTGGACATGTTCGTCGTCGCGGACCGCTCGACGGGCGGCGGCGAGCGGATTCTGCCGACCAAACGCAAAGAGCCGCTCGGCGATCCCGCCGGCCCGTACCGGCGCCTCAGCGAAGAACAGGCCGGACGCCGGATCGAAGAACTCAAGCGCGGCCGGTTCAAAGTGTACATCGGAGCCGCTCCCGGCGTCGGCAAGACGTATACGATGCTGCGGGAAGGCAATATTTTACGCAAAAAAAAGATCGACGTCGTCGTCGGCCTGCTGGAAACGCACGGGCGGCGCGAGACGCAGGCCCAGGTCGGCGAACTCGAACAGGTGCCGCGCTTCGTCTTCGCCTACAAAGGCGCGCAGCTCGAAGAAATGGACGCCGACGCGATCATCGCCCGCAATCCCGAAGTGGTGCTCGTGGACGAACTGGCGCATACGAACGTGCCGGGCAGCCTGCAAAAAAAACGCTACGAAGACGTCATTCGCATCCTGAACGCCGGCATCTCGGTCATCTCGACCATGAATGTGCAGCATCTGGAGAGCCTGAACGACAGCGTGGAACAGCTCACCGGCGTGCGCGTGCGGGAGACGGTGCCGGATTCCATCCTGCGCCTCGCCGACGAAGTCGAATTAATCGACGTCACGCCCAAAGCGCTGCAGGAGCGGATGAAGGAAGGACGAATCTACGCGCGGGAAAAAGTGGATCAGGCGCTGGGCAACTTTTTCAAAACGGGCAATCTGATCGCGCTGCGGGAACTGGCGCTGCGCGAAATCGCGGACGACGTCGACGAACGGCTGGAATCGTGGGAACGCAGCGCTTCGCTGCGCGGCCCGTGGCGGCGCGAGGAAGTCATCTTCGTGGCGATCACGCTGAGCGACAACGCCGAACGGTTGATCCGGCGCGGCTTTCGGATCGCGTACCGGCTCAAAGCGCCGTGGCACGTCTGCTACATTCCCGACGGCGGCTGCCCGGAAGCGCGCGGGCGGGAGCGGATCGAACAGCTCCAGCGCCTGACCCGCCGCCTCGGCGGGCAATTCGATCTCGGAGAGCGCGTCACGCCCCGCCGGCTGCACGAAGAACTGCTGCTCCGCGCCGACGCCCGCCGCTGCACCCAGCTCATCGTCGGCCAGTCCCGCCGCTCCGCCGCCTATCGCCTGATGTTCGGGTCGTTGACCCGCCGCCTGCTGCGCACCGCCCGGCATATGGACCTGCTCGTCGTGGCGCGGTTCGACCATGCGGCGCAGGTGAAGCGGGAAGAATGAGGCGGCCGGGGTCGGGCGCTGCTTCGGCAGTCTCCCGATTCCGGCAGCAATCGAGTGAAACGGACCGCGTCCGCGCAAGCGGCGCAGCCCCATGCGACAGAAGTCCAAACCAAGGAGGAGAAAGTCAGGATGAGCGAACGAAAGTTGTCGGGCATCGAGCTGTTTGCGTTTGACGTTATGGAAGAGACCGGTGCGGGCGAGCCGCGCAGGAGCATCCGCCGGTACGGCCTGCTCAAGCTGTCCTGCGGGTCGGCCGCCGGCTATGGCGCCTGCCTGCTCTCCGAAGGCTTCGCCCCGGCCGATCCGGTGCGGTGGAGCGCCTGCTGCCGCCGGCTGCGCGGCCTGACGCCGGGCGAAGCCGCGAGCGCGGCCGCAGCGGACCGCTGGGGCGAGTGCGAGCACCATACCGCGCAGTACGCGCTGATCGGCCGGGCTCTGGCCGATCTGCTCCGTGCGCAGGAGACGCGCCGGGCCAGCGCGCGGCTCCTGATCGGCCTCGGCGCGGCCGGCCTGCTGGGCGGCCTCGCCGCCCGGGTTGCGGGGCGCGGGGCCGACGCGCTGCGCGGGCCGGCTGCGGGCGGCCGCGCCCACGGCGGCTATGCGCCGCTGTTGTCCGCGCGCCATGCGGCGGACGCCGGGGTCCGCGCCGTGCGGGGCGCGGCGGCAGCCGCGCACGGGCGCGCGGAGACGGCGCCGGCGGGGTCAGCCGGCGGAGCGCAGGCGGCCCGCGAGGCGGGCGCGGCGTTTGGCGGGCGCGCAGCCGCCGAAAGCGTTCGCGGGCGCGCGATCTCGCCGGACGACATGCCGGAGCAACTGCTCGCTGCCGTCGCGGCGGAACGGCCGTCTTCGTTCGATCTGATGGATCGGGCCGATGCGTATTGCGCCTGGTTTTGACGACTGCCGGAGTATCCACGGCTTTTCGCCGCAAGAAAGAAGCCTGCGCCCCGCGCAGGCTTTTTCCTGCGCCAAAATAACTGCCTGTAAGCAGTTATTCCCGCCATCTCGTGATCCAAATTCAAAATAGCTGCCTATATCCATCTATTTCGCTCCCGACAGCCGAAAAAGCCGTATCCCGGCAGAAACAGCTGTATATCCGCAACTAATCAAGCAAAATCACCTTTTCCGCGCCTCCCTCGCCCTCTTCCTCCTCTCCAGCCGCGAAAAAACCGCCGTCTCCGGAGAAGACGGCGGTTTTGACAGGGTTTACCCGCCAGAGGGGTTCCGGCAGAGAAGGAATAGCGGTTGCGACGTTTGGTTCAGGCGTTTGATTCAGCGTTTAGTTCAGCGTGTAGCGCGACAGCTTTTTCTCTCCGGCTTCCAGCGTGTACAGTTCGCCTTTGCCGGCGTAGTAGAAGGAGTAGCCTTTGACGCGGTCCGCGCCGGCGTTCATGTCGACTTCGTAGTTCGCTTTCAGCGTTTTGGCGTCGAGCGCATAGAATTTGCCGTCTTTTTTGCTCGTGACGGATACCTCTCCGCTCGGCGAAGGCATCATCCACAGGTCTTTGCCTTCGAGCGCTGCGGCTCCCGTCCGTTTGTTATGGATGTCGTACGCTTCGAATTTCGTGCCTTTTTGCAGGATGAATCCGCTGCCCGTGGCCATCACGTTGTCGCCTTTGGCCAAGGAGCGCTCGAACGTTTGCTTGCCTTTGGCGTCGAATCCGACCAGCTTCCGCTTGGTGTCGATCGTGTCCGGATCGATCTCGATCACTTCGCCTTCTTTGCCGGGTTCGATTCTTTCTTCGTACGTTTCGATCACCGTGCCGCCGTCTTTCAACGAATATATGGCAGGTTCGGAACCCATAGTGCGGAAGTCATGGAAAAGGTTCTCGTATTCCGACATCTTCAGTTTCAAGACAGGTTTCGACAGCGCGTTTATGCTGGCGTAGAGCTTCAACGAATCCATGTCTCTGCTCATGACCTGGCCGTTGCTCAGCATTCTGAAACCATCGGAACCGGTCACTTTCTTCTCGCTTTTGAGCTTGCCATCGCTGCCGAACGTGTGGAACGTCGTGTAGCCTTTCGCTTTTTTCGTTTCCTGCACGGTATTCTCCAGAACGATATCTCCGTTTGGCAGCACGGTCAGGTCACCGCCCACGTCCACTTTGACCGGCGTCGTCCATTTCAGTTTGCCCTTCGCATCGACGGCGCGGATCGTATAGCTTTTCTCTTCCGACTTTTTGCTCAGGAAGTAGACGTCGCCGTTGCTGCCGTAATAGAAGCTGCCGCCGGTCAGCACTTTGGTATCGCCCCGGAAATCGTAAGCCCAGTTGACCTTGTCGCCGCTTTCGCGGTCGACGGCCTGCGCGATAAACGAATTTTCGCCGCGTTCGGCTCTGAAGTTCACGTTGCCTCCGCCAAGCGTCGCCCAACCGAACAGGCTTTCGATGCCCCGGTCGCCGGGAATTTCGTATGTCCAGTCCGGATCGGCCAGGACGTTCGTCGGGACGGTCGTTGGGGCGTTGGTCGAAGCGTTGGTCGAAGCGTTTGCCGGGGCGGTCGCCGCGGCGGCCACGCCTGCGCTTGCGCCGGTAAATCCGATGACCAGGGCCATGCTCAACATTGCGGGTTTGAATGGAATGTTCATAATTTGTTCCTCCTGAGTGAGTCTGTTTTTTTGGTTCTGCATAAGAGACGGCCAACGCTGCCGAACGGTTCGCTAAATTTCAAAATTTTCTTTTAAAGTACATATTTGGATGTTGGCTCGGCAGTTAATCTAGGTCGCACGGAGAAGGCCGCGGTCGTTTTCACGGCCTGCACGCCTTCCTGCGCCTCGTTACAAAGACTCCCCGCACCGCCGAACGGTTCGCAATTTTCGCTTTTTTTAATTCCCGAATTTCCATTTCATCTAATAGCCTGATAGCCTGACCTAGCCCAAATAGCCCGACGCCGCCTAATACCGCAAATCGGACGGCGTCCCTCCCCGAAGCTGCCGGAACACCCGGTTGAACGTCCGCACATTGCCGAAGCCGCATTCCAGCGCGATATCGATCAGCTTGGCGTCGGTGCCCACGATCAGACGTTCCGCGCGGCCGATCCGCAGCTCGTTGAGGTAGGTGTTGTAGTTCATGCCGGTCACATTTTTGAAAAAACGGGAAAAATGGAACACGCTCATCCGCGCCCGATCCGCCCCGTCTTGAAGCGTGAGCGGCCGCGTGTAATGACGGTCCAGATAATCGAGCAGCTCCTGCGTCGTCTTGAGATGGGCGGCCGCGCGGGCGCTGCGCCTGCGGCCCGGCCCGTCCGCCGACGCGTAGCGCAGTGCCAATCCGCACAGCATGTGCAGCAGTCCGGTAATGACGGCATCCGACTGCTCGCGTCCCGCCTCTTCTTCCGCCGCGATCCGCTCCATCACCCCGGCCAGCTCCCGCAGCGCTTCTTCTTCGAACGGCGAACGCTCGCCCGTATCCGAATAGGGGATAAAAGGCGACCGGATCGCGCCTTCTTCCGGCCAACCCGCCGCGCTGCCGATCAGCCGGGGATTGAACACGACCAGAATGATCTCCGACTCGCTTTTGCCGCTGTCGTAGTAATGAATGTCCCCGCTGCCGCAAAAAGCGAATTCGCCCGCCCGCAGCGTCCGAGTCTCCGAATTGATCCCGACCTGAAGCGAGCCTTCGCTGACGTACATAAACTCCAGGTCATGATGCCAATGCGCCAGAAAATCGATACTGCGCACTTTGGAGATCTGGACCGGCAGACCGCTGCCGTAGATCCGGTTTTCGTGAAAAGCTCTCATCGCCGCGCCTCCGTTCTTGTGTTCGAATAGGTGCATATTAGCAAAAATCGTCCACTCCCGCAACGAAAATGGCGCGCTTCATGTAAGGGCTTCCTTTACAATGGGAGTGTAGTCTTATATCAGCGGATTGCCTATTCTTATACGAGACGGGAGATCGATATCATGAGCAAGCAGGCTTTGATCGTAAGCGGAGGCTGGGACGGACACCAGCCGAAGGAAGTTGCCGACCTTTTCGCCGACATTCTTCGCCAGGAAGGTTTTGAAGCGGAAATTGCCTATACGCTGGACGCTTTTCTGGACGAAGAACGCCTGATGAAGCTCGACCTGATCGTGCCGGTATGGACGATGGGCGAGATCACCAACGAACAGCTTCAGCCGGTGCTGAAAGCGGTGGAATCCGGCGTCGGCATGGCGGGCTGCCACGGCGGCATGTGCGATTCGTTCCGCAACAGCGTCGAGTGGCAATTTTTGACCGGATCGCAGTGGGTGGCGCATCCGTTCAACGACGGCGTGGAGTACGAAGTCCGCATGACGCGCACTTCTTCGAGCCCAATCGTGGACAATATCCCGGACTTCACCGTGAAGTCGGAGCAGTATTACCTGCACGTCGATCCGGTGGTGGACGTTCTCGCCACGACGACGTTCAAAATCAGCGAAGGCCCGCATTCCGCCAACGGCGAAATCGTCATGCCGGTCGTCTACACCAAACGTTGGGGCGCGGGCAAAGTGTTCTACAACTCGCTCGGCCACCAGGTGAACATTTTCGATATTCCGGAAGCCAAAGAACTGATGCGGCGCGGCCTGCTGTGGGCAGCCCGCTGAACGTGAAGTTATTCCAAACGGACGAGAGGCGGAAACTGCGATGCGCAAAGTAAAAATCGGCATCATCGGCTGCGGCAACATCAGCGGCATCTATCTGGAAAACCTGACCCGGACGTTCGCCAACACGGAAGTGTTCGCGATCTCCGATATCAGCGAGGAGCGAATGGCCGCGGCCGCGGACAAATACGGCATTGCGAACCAATGGACGGCCGAGCAGATTCTGGAGAGCGCGGAGATCGAGATCGTGCTCAACCTGACGACGCCGGGCGACCATTTCCGTATCTGCCGTCTGGCGCTGGAGCACGGCAAACACGTCTATGTGGAAAAGCCGCTCTCCCTGTCGCCCGAGCAGGGCAGCGAACTGGTGCATCTGGCCCGGGAAAAAGGACTGCTGCTCGGCGGAGCGCCGGACACGTTCCTCGGCGCCGGCCTGCAGACGTCGCGCAAGCTGATCGACGACGGCTATATCGGCACGCCGATCGCGGCGACCGCGTTCATGCTGGGCCACGGCCACGAGAACTGGCATCCGAACCCGGCGTTCTATTACCAGGCCGGCGGCGGCCCGATGTTCGATATGGGGCCTTATTACCTGACGGCGCTCGTGTCGCTGCTCGGCCCGGCGCAGACCGTGGCGGGGATGACGGCCAAATCGTTCGAGCAGCGCACGATCACGAGCGAGCCGCGGTTCGGCGAGAAGATCGACGTCGAAGTGCCGACGCATATCGCGGGCACGCTGCGGTTTCGCGGGGGCGCGGTCGCGACGATGATCACGAGCTTCGACGTCTGGAGCAGCACGCTGCCGTTTATCGAGATCTACGGCACGCAGGGCACGCTGATCGTGCCCGATCCGAACAACTTCGGCGGTCCGGTGCTGCTGCGCCCGGCCGGCGGGAACGAGTTCAAAGAGATTCCGGTCGTGCACCAATACGCCGAGAACAGCCGGGGACTCGGCATCGCCGATATGGCCCACTGCATCGTGAACGGCGGCACGCCGCGCGCAAACGGCGAACTCGCGAACCACGTGCTGGAGATCATGCACGCGTTCCACACAAGCTCCGACAGCGGCGTCTACGCGGAGCTGTCCACGACCTGCGAACAGCCCCGACCGCTGCCGACCGGCCTGGTCAAAGGGTACGTGGAGTAGGCGGCGGAGCGCTGAATGGCGCTGGCGCTCGTGCAGCCGTGCCAAGCGGCTTTGCGCGGCTGGGTGAGGAGCTGCGGCGAGCGGCTGCTTGAGCGGCAAACGCCGCGAAGATCCGCCGCACGCCGCCGTATGGAAAAGACAAAAAAGCCTGAACCGCCGGCGCTTTCTCCTGCCGGTCGTTCGGGCTTTTTGGCGATGCAGAGCGGCGAGGCGGCGCGCGATAGGGCCGGTGCAAATAGCGCGGCGCCTCCGCTGCCCGCCGCCGGCAGAGCGGCGCGTTACTCCGGCGCGCCGCCGAGCGGCTTCCGCATCGAATAATGCGGAATGCCGATCTCTTCGAAGCGCTCGCCTTCGCGCGCGTAGCCGAGCTTGTCGTAAAAAGGCGCCGCCGTCTCGCGGGCGTGCAGCACGATCTCGCCGTACCCCTGCCGCGCGGCCAGCGCTTCGGCAAACCGCACCAGCTGCCGCCCGGTTCCGGTGCCGCGCAGCGCTTCGTCGACCGCGACCTGCTTCATTTGCAGCGCCCCCTCGCCTGCGGCGCGCAGCAGCAGCGTGCCGACCAGCCGCGCTTCGGCTCCGCCCCGCCGCCGGGCAAAAGCGCCGATATGCAGCGCGGCTTCCTCGCCGGACAGATCGTCGTCCGCGATGCTCAGCCCGAGCGGGCGGCGCAGCACTTCGTCGCGCAGCTTCAGCGCAAGTTCGTATTCCGCCGTGCCGAACGCAATCCGGCGCACTTCGATAACATCGGCGCCGAGGCCGTGATCCGCGTCGGCGGGCTGACTGTTCGGCGGAACCGTGCCGGCGGGAGGTTCGGCGGAAGTGCCGGCGCGGTGCGCCGGGCGGTCCGCCCTGTTTTCTTTTTCCGTCATGGGATCGGTCTCCTTATGCAAAAGCGGAACGAAGCGGCTGCTTCGTCCCGTTTTTTTATGCTCTTTTTCGCTTAATGAATGCTTGATGATCGGGAATCGGGCTTCGCCCGGCCCGCCCTTAACGGTCGGTCTTGCCGCGATCCTGCGACCTGCCGCCGACCCGGCCGTCGTACGATCTGCGATCGCGCGCCCGGGCCATGCACTGCTGCGCTTTCTCGTACTGGCGGTCGCGCTTGTACAGCTCCGCCAGCTCCAGATTCGCTTCCCGGTCTTCCGGATCGATCGCAAGCAGCTTCTCGAACACGGCCTTGCTCGCGCCGTGGCGGCGCAAATCTTTGTAAATCAGCCCTTTGTTGAACAGCGCGTCGGTCGAATTCGGATTGATGTCCAGCGCCCGGTCGAGCTGCTCCAGACATTTCGAATACGGTTCCCACAGCTGGTAATAGACGACGGACAGATGCACGTGCGCCTCTTCCAGCATCGGGTCCAGTTCGATTGCGCGCAAGTAGCAGGACTTGGCTTCCTTGAGCCGCGTCGTGCGTTCGCATATATAAGCCAGCACCGACCAGCTGTCCGCGGATTCCGCGTTCAGCATGAGCGCGCGCCGCGCCATCGCTTCGGCTTCCTCATTTTTGCCGCGATTGGCGTATACCCGCGCTTTGCCGGCATACGGATTGGCCCAGGTCGGCCGCATCTTCATCGTCTGATCGAACAGTTCCAGCGCGCCGCGCGAATCGCCCAGCATCAGCCGGCAGCGCCCGAGATAGTCGAGAGTCACGGCATCCATTCCTTTTTCCACCAGCGCTTTTTTAAAATAAAAATCGGCATTCCTGAAATCTCTACGGTTGTAGCACTCGATGCCTTTGTCGAAATGGTTCATGCGGATCCCCTCCCCTATGCCACGATTGTACCCGAAAGTGCAAAGCCACGGGAAGTTTACACGCGAATTTCCGAGAAAAAAGACAACAACCCATAGGGTCACGCTCAGAAATGCGCAGGCAAAGCCTATGAGAAGCGCCCGTGCGATCCGTTAAAAATAGCCCGAACCGCCTCAGTTTTCACCTTTCCCGCTGCTTCTGCTGCGCTGCCCGGCACCGTTTCTTTGCCGCTTCTTCGCTTCGTACCGCTGGTGCTTCTCTTCCGCCGGGTAGAAAACGCCGAGCGGACGCAGCGCGGTCAACTCGCGGCTGCGCCCTGCATCCGCCGGCTCGCTCCGCACCCGCTCCATCGCCGCCCGCTGTTCTTCGCTTCGGTAAAACAGGATCGAACGGTAGCGGGAATCGTCCGGCTTGTAGCTTTCGATCGCTGACGGATTGTGCTCGCCCCAGAACTTTCGGAGCAGCTCCTCAAGCGAGACGATCCGCGGATCGAACTCCACTTCGACCGCTTCGGAGTGCCCGGCGAGGCGGCGATGGGTCGGAACCGGCGGCGGGTTCTCGCCGGGGTCTGCGGGCGGGACCCCGGCAGGAGCCGCAGGCGAATCCGGCTGCGGTAAAGCAGGCGGGGCTTCGCCGGGAGCCGCGGGCGGGGTCAAGACGGACGGCGTATCGCCGCCGCAGTAGCCCACGCGCGTGGCCGTGACGCCCGGAACCCGGGCGAAACGGTCTTCCGGTCCCCAGAAGCAGCCCATGGCGAAGGTCAGCTGCTCGCGAATCGGGGTTGGTTCGGTCATGACGGATACCTCCTGTCGGGATTGGATCTACGTCGCGGCGCCTGGGCGGCAGTCCGCAGGCGGATGTCGGATGTCGCGTGTCGCCGGGAGACGCTTGATCGGCTTATTGGAGGCGAGGTTACGCTGCCAAAAAGGCAGCGTAAACGCCTTTTCGCGTCCTTTTTCAACGCTACATTGCCGAAAAAGCAGCGTAACCGGTCCACTCCGGCTTAACCTCTCTACCCGCACCCGCTCCGCGCCGAGCACGCCGGCGAAGTCCCCCCAGTCGCTTTTCCCCATTATAGCCATTCTGCGCGTCCGCCGCCCGCCCGCAAGCGCCGAAGGCGTTTTTACGGCGGTGCTTTTTTTGCTACACTAAAGGCAGTTCAAGCTTCACAAAATCATTCACCCGGAGGGAAGAACCTATGAACGCAATTTTAAGCAGCGACACGGCCACGGTCGAGATCAAGCCGCTCGGCGCGGAACTGGTCAGCTTCAAACGCACAGATACGGGCCTCGAGTACATGTGGAGCGGCGACGCCGCTTTCTGGACAGGCCGTTCGCCGGTGCTGTTCCCGATCGTCGGGTCGGTGTACGAAGGCAAAATGCGCGCCGAAGGCGGCACGTACGAGCTCAAAAACCACGGTTTCGCCCGCAATCGCGAGTTCCGGCTCGTCGAATCGGACGCGGCGCGGGCCGTGTTCCATCTGTCGTACGACGACGAGACGCTTGCTATGTACCCGTACCGATTCGCGCTCACGCTCACCTATACGCTGGAAGGTTCGACCCTGCGCATCCAGTACCGGGTGGACAACGACGACGACAAACGCATCCATTTCCAGCTCGGCACGCACCCCGCGTTCAACTGCCCGATCGGCGGCGAAGGCGATTTCGAAGACTATCGGTTGGAGTTTGAACGGGAAGAGACACTGGAACGCTTTTTCGTGACGGGCGGCAATATCCAGATCCCGGACAAATCGGAGATCGTTTTGGAAAAAGGAACCGTACTGCCGCTGACGCGCGCGCAGTTCGAAGAAGGCGCCATGATCTTCCGCGACGTCAAATCGGAACGCGTGGCGCTGAGAAGCGACAAAAGCGAGCGCAGCGTGACCGTCTCGTACGAAAACTTCCCGTACCTCGGCGTCTGGCAGCCTCAAAACGCGCCGTTTCTCTGCATCGAACCGTGGCACGGCCTCGCCGACGCGGACCGCTTCGACGGCGAACTCAAAAACAAAGAGCTTGCCGTCGGACTTGAGCCGGGCGAGTATTTTGAAGCGGCTTTGGTGATTGAGGTCGGTTGATCGGGATTGATGGATTGAAAATAGGTCTACCGATTCGAAGGCACGGCCATAGCTCCGAAAACCGCTTCTTCCAAACAAGAGGAAGCTGCGGATTCGGAGCTTTTTGGCATTCACCGAAACTTGCTGCCTCGCTTCGCCGGCAATCCCGGCCCTTTCTGCGGGTCGGCGTCGCAATCGCTTTCGTTCAGCAGCGTGCCCTGCGACAGCTTGAGGTCGATAAAATCGACGATCGTTTGCAGCGAAGACATCTGCTTCAGCACTTCGGCCCGGTACTGCCGGATGCGCTCGAACGCTTCCGGCGTATCGGCGAGGTCTCCGGTGCGGGACATGTCGAGATACGGCTTCATTTCCTCCAGCGGCATGCCCGTTTTTTTGAGGCACAGGATCAGCTTCATCGTCTGCACGTCGCTCTCGGCATAGATGCGGTGGGTGTTGGCTTTGCGCTTCGCTCTCGGCAGCAGCCCGATCTTCTCGTAATAACGGATCGTGTCTCCCGGCAGGCCGGTCAGCTCCGCGGTCTGCTTGATCGTGTATCCTTCTGTCGTCTCCGCCCGGCGGATCGTTTGTTCGGTCAAGTGCTATCGCTCCTCTTGATCGGTTGATGTTCGTTGAACCGAGTATACCGTTTAATGCAGTCTCCAAGTCAAGAAGCAAAACACCGTTTGCGGACTTGTGAGCCAGTCTCCAAGTCAAGAAGCAACACACCGTTTGTTGACTTGGAGCTGGCTCCAAGTCAACAAGCAGCACATCGTTGTTGACTTGGAGCTGGCTCCAAGTTATATGCTGTTCTCCATGATCGAATAATCGAATGGAGGCATGCAGCATGAAAGATACTCATACCGCCCCGACAGCGGGCAGAACGGCCCTGATCACCGGTGCCAACAACGGCATCGGCCTGGAACTGACGCGCAGGCTGCTGGCCGAAGGCTGGGACGTCGCCGCGCTGATCCGTTCGCCGTTTGCGGCGGAGGACGAAGCAATCTCGGCGGCGATCCGCGCAGGGCGGCTGCGGGTCTACACCGCGGAACTGACCGATTACCGGCAGTTGGCCGCGGCGCTGAAGCGTATCCGGCATGAGGAGACGGCGATCGACGTGCTGTTCAACAACGCGGGCGGCAGCCTGGCGGAGCTCGAATTTTCGCCGCAGGGACGCGAAAAGCATTACGAGCTGCAAACGGTCGTGCCGTACATTCTCTACCGCGAGACAAAAGAGCTGCTGCTGCGCGGATCGCTGAAGACCGTGATCGGCACGTCGTCAAACGCGTTCGCCTATACGAAGAAGTTCGATCCCGACAAGCTGGCCAAGCCGGGCACGTTCAAGCCGCTGACGGGTGCGTACGCGGACACCAAGCTTGCGCTGTCACTCTGGACGCAGGCGCTGGCCCCGGCGGAAGCGGCGGACGGCATCCTGCTGCGCAGCGCCGATCCCGGCCCCAACAACACGCTTCGCAAAGGCAAAAAATCCGGCCTCCCGCTTCCCGTCCATTATCTGATGCGCTTCTTTTTCGCTCCGCCGACGCAAGGCGCCGGGCGGCTGCACGAAGCGGCTTTTGGCCCGTATCGCGGCCAGACCGGCGTGCTGATCGACAAAAAAGGAATCGTCAAGCTCAAGTTTGCCGATCGGGCGCAGGCCGTGCTCGGCAACGTGGACCGCATCTACCGCGAGGAATTTCAAATCTTGATGCGTGAAAATAAGACTGACGCTGCGGCGTCAGCAGCGCCCCTGTAAGATGGAGAAACCTATCATGCACCGCGGGCACGGCGGCATCGCTTCCCGTCCGAACGAGCGGCAGCTCGAATTCGAATGGTAGAAAAAGCGCGCCAAACAGCCGCCGCGATCAGGTTCGATACCTGATCGCGGCGGCTGCTTCTTTTTCCGGAATCTACCCTTGAAGCGGCCTTGATCCGGTCCTGACCCGGTCCTGATCCGGTCTTAGCCCCGGACTTCCGAGAGCCGACGGCCCAGCCGTTCGATCGCTTCGCGCAGCCTGCCGGCAGGTACCGCCTCGTACGAATCGCCGATCGACACTTCCGTCGAGCACGACGCTTCGCCGTTGTCTCTAAGGTAGGCGGCCAATCCGATACCGGTCTCGGCCTGCACCTCCGCGACGACCGCTTCGCCGACTTCCGCCGGGACGTCGAAGTACAGATGGAACATGTTCGACACCGGCACTTCCGGCAGCGTGCGAATGCCCGGCTGTGCGTTGTACAGCGCCGCCAGTTCCCGCGCTTCCCCGTAATAGCGTGCCATCCGCGGCAGGCGCAGGTCGAGATAATACTCCGAGCTGAGAATGTACGGATACAGGCTGATCAGGTCGCCGCCGTGCCGTCTTTTCCACACTTTTGCCTGTGCCGAAAGGTCCGCGTCGCCGACCAGCATCGCGCCGGCAATCCCGCCCACGCCTTTGTAGAAGGAGACATAGACGCTGTCGAACAGCGCGCAGACTTCTGCCGCCGTTTTGTCGTAATGCGGCAAAATCTCGAACAGCCTCGCACCGTCCAGATGCAGCGCGATGCCCCGTTCCCGGCAGTAGGCCGAGATCGCTTCAAGCTCCGCGTACTCCGGCAGTTGGCCGCCGATCTCGCGCTGGGGCAGTTCGAGCAGCAGGCAGACGACGGAATCCGGCATCTGCTGCACGTCGTCCAGCGTAATGAGCCGATCTTTGTCCGCCAGCAGCACCGGCTCCAGATGATGCAGCTCTTTCAAGCCGTCCTGCTCGTGGATCTCCAGGTGGCAGAGCGGGTGATAGGCGACGGTCCTGCCGCCTTTGCGGTCGCTCCAGATGCGCAGCGCGATCTGCTGGGCCATCGTGCCGCTCGGGAAAAAGACAGCCGATTCCTTGCCCAGCATCCGCGCAAGCTTGCGCTCGAACTTCTCGATCAGCTCGCCGCGGCCGTACATATCGCTCGGGGTGTCCGCGTCGACGCCTTTGAGGGCGTCGAGCAGCACGCCTACGCTTCGCGGGCCGTTCCCCGCCGTACGGTACTCCGCCTGCCGAAACGTCTCGCCCAAATTCAACGGTTGATTCATGCTGAAAAATCCTCCTTTTCGCGAAAGGTTCACGAGGGTTCGCTTCCGCTTGTCTGATACGGATATTGTACGCCTCTTGCTCCGCCTTCGCTATCCTCTCATAATAAGGAAGACAAGCTTGACCATTCCACTCCGAAAGGTTCTGTTACCGTGACCCTGTCCAAACCGAGCATCTATGACCGTTACCTCCCCGCGCTGAGCGCGGAACCTTCGGATACCCCGGCTTACTGGTTCGTTTTCCGGTCGAATACCGGCCAACTGCTCCTGAGCGACCGGGCAGGCCTTGACGCCGTTCCGAGCGCGCAGCACGCGGAGACGCTCGGCTTTACGCCGGTTCGTTCGCTGTTTCTCGGCCTGCTCGACGGCGCTCCCTGCTACGCTGCCGAAGCGCCGGACGACGCCGAGCCGCCGGAAGGGTTCGCTTTCCATTCGCTGCGCCCGCTGTACGACAGGATGGACGAAGACCTGTTCCATGTCGCCGGACGCGCGCTGCAAATGCTGAATTGGGACGATACCCACCGGTTCTGCGGACGCTGCGCAGCGCCGCTTGCGCCTGCCGGCCACGAACATGCCAAAGTGTGTCCCCAATGCGGACTGCGCCATTATCCGCGTATCTCGCCCGCCGTCATCACCGCGATCCTCAAAGACGGCAAGATTCTGCTGGCGCATTCGGCCCGTTTTCCGAACAAAATGCACGGGTTGATCGCGGGATTCCTGGAAGCCGGCGAGACGCTCGAAGACTGCGTGCGGCGCGAGACGATGGAAGAAATCGGCCTGACGCTCGGCAAGATTCGCTACTTCGACAGCCAACCGTGGCCTTTTCCCAATTCGCTTATGATCGGATTCGTGGCGGAGTACGAGAGCGGCGAGATTACCGTCGACGGCGAAGAAATCGCGGAAGCGAACTGGTTTGGCCCGGACGAGCTGCCCAATATTCCGCCGAGAGGCAGCATCGCGCGCCGAATGATCGATTGGTACGCGGAACAATACGGCAGCCGGCCAGAATGAGGCAGACCCCCGGATACGGTGGACGATTTGCGCTACAGGCCGGTCGGGGAAAAGATTCGCCGGTCCGGCGCACCGCTGTCTAGGGGTACGTTTGAGAGGCACGTTTGAGGAGAATAAGAGAAAACCGTTTTCGCTCCATAAAAAAAGAATCGGCGTCGGCGTGTTCCGCTTCGCCGATTCCGGGTACATATAACGAGGGCGGTTCTGCGGCGCAGTACCGCGCAATACCGGGGACGCCAGGCGCTTTCCCGCATGTTTTCCTACATAATGCAGCATCCGTTCCACGGCAATCCGCCTGCCAAGCCGGGATGCCCAAGTCTGTTAAGTCCAAATCTGTACGTCCAAGTCTCCATCATTCGATCCACAAGGAGGAATCGTTCGTGGCTCAAGCCAAACCGTCATCCGAACTGCCGCCCGAAACGCTGGGTGCGTTAATCAAAAAAGGCAATACGTCTTCCGCCGTCGCGATGGCCGGCAATGCCGTACTCGCCGCCGCCAAAGGCGCAGCCGCGGCCTTCACGGGCAGCGGCGCGATGTTCGCCTCGGCCATGCACTCGCTCGCGGACGCCGTGAACCAAGGCTTCGTGTTCGTCGGCAGCGTGCTGTCCGAACGCCGTCCGAGCCGCCGTTTCCCGGTCGGCTTCGGGCGCGTCATCAACATTTTCTGCATGATCGCGGTCATCGTCGTCACGATCATGGCGTACGAAACGATCCACGAAGGCATCCACCTGCTTCAGCATCCGGCCGAAGCTTCGAGCGGCTTCTGGATCAACGTCGGCGTGCTGATCCTGAACATCGTCGTCGACGGGGCCATCCTGATCAAGGCCTCGAAGGAAATTCTCAAAGAAGCGCGAGCGCCCAAAGCGTCGGGCTTCGCCCTGCTGCCGGCCGCGTTCAAAAACGTCGGCCGCGCCGCCCCTCCGACGCGCCTCGTGTTCTATGAAGACATCGTCGCCGTGCTCGGCGCGTTCTTCGCGCTCGTGGCCGTCGTCGTTATCGCCTTCACCAACTTCGCATTGATCGACGGCATCGCGACGACGCTGATCGGCGTGCTGATGATCGCTGTCGCGTTCCGCGTCGGCTACGACAACATGATCGGCCTGATCGGCGTCTCCGCGCCGCAGGACGTCGAAGACGGCGTCTCGTCGGCCATTCTCGGCGATACCGACGTGCGCGACATCGAGAGCATGCGCATCATTCAGGAAGGCCGCTACTACCACGTGGACGCCGTCGTGGAACTGCGTACGGGCCTGACGCTCGGCGAAGCCGACGACATCAAGCTCCGCATCCAGAAAGAGCTGACGACCAACCCCGACATCGCCGACGCGGCGATCTCGATCGTCGAAGACGACGGCCAGACCAGCTGGAAGCGCCGGGAAGCCGATCTCGAGAAAAACTAGGTCGCTTGCGCCGGAGTTAGGGCAGCGGAGTTGGACACGTGGGTTCGGCCGTATGCGGGCGTTGAGTTCGGGTACCGGGTTCGGGCAGCGGGACTCAGGCAGCGAGTTCGGGTACCGGGTTCGATCCGGTACCGCGCAAAAGCAGCCGCCGCGGTTTCCGATCCGGCAAATCGCGAGGTGCGGACGGAGATGCCGTTCGACGCGCGGGATCGGGATCACGCGGGATCGAGCTGATCGTGAAATTAACGTCCTGACGACACTTATTCGAGCGAAAAAGCTGTCCAAAGGCGATTAATTGCGCAGGAACACTTATTTTGCGGAAAAAGAAGGTTTTCGGCGTTTGGGCGAACAAATAGCTGCTCCTACGCAGTTATTTGCCTCCGCGCAGACAAAACGGAGAAAATAACTGTTCTCAGGCAGTTATTTTCGGCAGTACGGCAGTACGGCCGTATAAGTAAAAGGCCGATGTTTCCCGGAAGGGAAGCATCGGCCTTTTTGCATCTCTGTATCGCCGCTCATACGGGATTCGAACTTCGCATCCGTGCGGTTCGAACTTCGCATCTGACCGGTTTGAACTTTCCGTCTGCCGGGTTCGAACTTCGAGTCTGCTTCGTTCGGATTTCGCCTCTATAAGATCCGAACTTAGCGTCCGCCCGGTTCGAACTGTCGCGCCTGTCCGGCTTCCACTTCGCCCATGCCCGGTTCGAACTTATTGCTTCGGAAAATAAGCCTCGAACTTCAGGTCCGGTCCGAGCGGCTCGGCACGCAGGCCGGTCAGCTGCACGGCCTCGTTCATGTCGGAGATGCCCAGACCTTCGATAAAGGTCGGGGCGTCCTTGCCGCCGACAAGCTTAGGCGCCATGTACAGCACGAGCTTGTCCGCAAGGCCCTGCTCGACGAACGAAGCGATCACCTGGCCGCCGCCTTCGACGAGCAGCGAAGAGATCTCGCCCGCGCCAAGCGCGTCGAGCACCTCGTTCAGGTTCACTCGCTCGCCCGATGTCTCGATGACGCGCACGCCGGCGGCTTCGAGCCGCTTGCGCTTATCCGGATCGGCCTGCGATCCGGTGAAGATCCACGTCGGCGCTTCGCCGTCCGTGATCACCCGGGCATGCTCCGGGATGCGCAGCGTGCTGTCCAGCACGACGCGCAGCGGATTGCGACCGCCGGGCAGCCGCGTATTCAGCTGCGAATCGTCGTGCAGAATCGTCTGCACGCCGACCAGGATCGCGCCGCTCTCGTGGCGCAGGCGATGCACGTCTTCGCGGGCTTCCGCGGACGTGATCCAGCGGCTGCTGCTGCTGCGCGTCGCGATCTTCCCGTCCATCGTCACGGCCGATTTGACCGTGACGAACGGGCGCTTGCTGACGATGTAGCGATTGAACACTTCGTTCAACCGTTCGGACTCTTCGCGCAGCACGCCTTCGATCACTTCGATGCCGGCATCGCGCAGAATTCGGATGCCGCTGCCCGCGACGAGCGGGTTCGGATCGGGCGCGGCCACGACGACGCGCGCAAGCCCCGCCCGCACGATCGCTTCGGCGCAGGGGCCGGTGCGGCCATGATGCGAGCACGGTTCAAGCGTGACGTAAATCGTCGCGCCCCGGGCATGGTCGCCGGCCATGCGCAGCGCGTGAATCTCCGCGTGCGGCTCGCCCGGCTTCAGATGGGCACCGATGCCGACGAGGCGGCCGTCGTTGACGATGACCGAGCCGACGAGCGGATTCGGCGCGGTCTGACCCTGCGCGGCGCGCGCGTTCTCAAGCGCGAGGCGCATATATTTTTCGTGAAGGGACCGTTCGTTCATGCCTCGTCAGTCTCCTCCTTCGACGGCCGGAAGTTCCGCCACGCCTTCGATCGGGTTTTGCGTCGCGAAGTGGCCGGACCGGCTGACCTTCGTCCGCAGATACTTCTCGTTGAACTCGGACACGTCGCCCCACAGCGGCGTGCGCCCGGACACGTTCATGCCGGAAGCTTTGAGCGCTTCGAGCTTGCGCGGGTTGTTCGTAATAAGCGTGACCGGCAGCGGGCGCAAATATTTCAGCACGCCGATCGCGCCGTCGTAATTGCGGGTATCGTCTTCGAAGCCGAGCGCGAGATTCGCTTCCACGGTATCCATGCCCTGTTCCTGCAGCACGTAAGCCATCGCTTTGCTGAACAGGCCGATGCCGCGTCCTTCGTGGTTCGCCAGGTAGAACAGCGCGCCGGAGCCGTGCTCCACGATCATCTTCATCGACTGGTGCAGCTGGTAGCCGCAGTCGCAGCGCTTGCTGCCGAAAATGTCGCCGGTATGGCAGATGCTGTGCATGCGGATAACGGCGTCGTGCGAATGCTCGAAATCGCCGTAGACCAGAACGCTGGACTGCTGGCCTTCGGCCAGATCCATCGTCGGCAGGCTGCGAATCAACGCTTCGGCGGACATGTCCTTGCCGCCTTCGGGTTCTTTCATCCAGCTGTACCAGCGGAACACGATCGTCTCGCCTTCCAGATTGACCGGAAGCGTGATCGGACCGACCAGCACGTAGCCTTCCTTCGGATTCAGAACGGAAGGAACATGATGAATTCTGTCTTTGAGCATGAAAGCTGCGCTGTTGTTCAGCATGGTGACACATCCTTATTTTCGTATTGGTGAAGACGGCGGCGTGCAGGCGGGCTGCGGCTGAAGCGGCAGGTGCGCTGCGACGGATCGCCGTGTTTGTGATGCATAATAACCGTGCTTCGAGACCGGTAGTCGGCCTTGTCTGGAGCTTCCTCTCCAACTATTCGCACGCAGTCCCGACTTGGATCACCTTTGCCAAAAAGAATTTAAAATTTTCGGTATTCCGAAGTCGGATTTCTTCAGTTTATCGCCGTTCTGTTTATTATCGACCAGTTAATTGTTAAATATTAAAATTTTTAGCATATCCCTGTTCCATCACGAGCTGTTCGCGCTGCCGGCGTTCCACGTCGCCGCGCCGGCGCTGCTCCAGCCGTTCGAGCGGCAGGCTCGTATCCTGAAGCTGCTCCATGCAGACCAGCAGTTCTTCGTGCAGTACGTCCGCGTCCGTGAGCGCTTCGTTCAGCCCGAAAGCTCCGGTAGGCGTCATCGTATGCGCCGCGTCGCCGATCAGCACGAGGCCCGGCCGGGCCCAGCGTTCCGAGCGGCTGCTGAAAATGTCCAGCAGCACGAAGTCCTGCCACGACGTGATATGGGCCCGGACGCTCGACTCCAGCTTCGGAAAAGCCTGAATCAGCGTATCGGTCAGTTCCTCGAACGGCCGCTTGCGCAGTTCCTTGTACGAATCTTCCCGGATGTTCCAGCCGACCTGGACATAACCGCGCGCCTGCGTGAACAGATGCAGCTGCTGGCCGTTCTGGATCGTCGAACACATGACCGGTTCCCAATCGGCCGGCGCCGGAATTCTGGCCCACAGCAGGTCGTAACCGTGTCCTTCCGTACTGGACGTTATGCCCGCATGCCGGCGGACAGACGAATACCGGCCGTCCGCGCCGACCACGATGCGGCTGCGAATCTCTTCGTCGCTGCCGTCCGCTCTACGGATCTTGACGCCGGTGTAACGGCCGTCTTCGCCCTGCAGCAGGCCGCGCACCGTCGTGCCGGGCAGGTAGGCAAAGTTCGGATACGCGGCCGCTTCGTCCAGCATCGGGCGCAGCAGATCGGCCTGCGGAATATGGATGCCCACGTTGCCGTTCTCCGTCTCCGGCAGGATCGTCTTCACGACGCGCCGATTGTCCCAGTATTCGAGCCGGATTAGCGCCAGCACCGCTTCCGGCGCTACTTTGTCCAGCAGCCCGTGCTTGCGCAGCACGCGCTCGCCGTCGTTATTCAATATTTCTCCGCGAAAAGAAGGCCCCGGAGACGACTGCTTCTCGATCAGCACGACGTCCGCCCCGCGGCGCGCCAGCAGGCACGCCAGCAACGTCCCGGCCGGGCCTCCGCCCACGATACAAATTTCGGTATGTCGTTCCATCTTTTTTCCTCCGATTGCGGATGCTCCGACAGGAACAGATACGCGGTAGTGCAGCTTATACGCGCATGTGCGTACATTACTTTATGTAACCGAGTATATTTAATAAATGGTACGAAGTCAAGTTTTAATTATTACGAATTGTAAGCTTGTTTATTTTAATCACTCCTGTATAATAAAGTGGAAAGCACCGCCTACCTTCAACCTTGCACCGCCCGCACGTTCGGGCTTATGAACATAGATTTCCCGACCGACTTTTCGCAAGCGTCCCATCAATCCAACTACGGAGAGTGATTCCCTTGGCAGCAGAGCTGAACCAACTGTGCCCGAGATTCGAAAGAGCCATCGAGCTGCTCAGCAAACGCTGGACGACCCTGATCATTTATCGCCTGCTGGACGGCCCGCGCCGTTTCGTGGACATCGAGACTTCCCTGTCCAACCTGAGCGGCAAAGTGCTGTCCGAGCGCCTCAAAGAATTGGAAGAAGCCGGCATCGTGCTGCGCACCGTCTATCCCGAAAAGCCCGTGCGGATCGAATATTCGCTGACCGATATGGGCCGCGACCTTGCGCCCGTGATGGACGACATCCAGGGCTGGGCGACGCGCTGGATCAAGATCGAGCAGGAGCAGGTCTAATCCCGTACAGCGTCGTCAAAAAAGTCCGTGCGGCGTTCTCGGCCAAGAACGGCGTTGACCGAACGCGGCACTTCCGGCAGAGCTGAACAAGAAAAAGAGACGTCCCGACGGGACGTCTCTTTTTTGTGGTCGTTTGGGCGGCAAAGCGCAAGGGCGGCAGAAAAGGTTGAGTGCCAAGACGCGAGGCCGGCGATCCGGGTTCCCCGCCATGCAGCCGTATGACCGAGCGCAGCCCAGCGCGAATGAGTCGGGGTAACGAATCCTGATGCGTTTAAGCGACGTTTTCCTACTACGGCCGGTTTTTAACGAATCCTGGTAACGTTAAACGACCTTATAGCTCGATGTCTACTTTTAACGAATCCTGATATCGTTAAACGACCTTATTGTGCCAATGTCTATTTTTAACGAATCCTGATGTCGTTAAACGACGTTATTGTGCCAATGTCTATTTTTAACGAATCCTGATATCGTTAAACGACCTTATTGTGCCAATGTCTATTTTTAACGAATCTATATAACGCTATTTCCAAAATCAAGCGTGTAAAAGCGCCTTTTACCCGAAATAGCGACACTACGATTCGTTAGCGGCTCAAAATTCGCGAATCCGGCCATATAGCGTTATGACGATTCATTAGCCCGGACCGAGCTACGTCGGGAACTCGCCTTTGGCGCCGATTCGCAGAAATCGGCGGTCGGTCCGTCGGACACCTCCGGCGAGTCGACGCCTACCTCGCCTTTGGCGCCGGGCCGCAGCCGACCCAAGCCGGCCGCCTCCGGCATTCGGCCCTCAGTCCCTCTACCCTCCCAGCGCCTCGCCCTCTCCCCGAATCGCCCCTGTCACCCGCTTACCAGCTTCAGCCCCACTGCCGAGCCCAGCACCAAAGCGATGCACGCGAGGCGCAGCAGGCTGCGCGATTCGCCGTAGAAGACCATGCCCAGAATCGCGCCGCCCGAAGCGCCGATGCCGGTCCAGACGGCGTAGGCCGTGCCCATCGGCAGCGTCTCCATCGCCAGACTCAGCAGGACGAAGCTGAGTACGAAGCCGCCCGCCATGAGCAGAAAAGCTTTGATACTGCGCTCTTGATGCAGCTTGTTGATCATCAATACGCCAAACATCTCGAATACGCCGGCCAGAATCAAAAAAGTCCAGTTCATGAATGCACGCCTCCTTTTCCGTTATGCTTGCTTCCGCTCAGCAGTTTCAAGCCGATGACGCCAAGCAGCAGCGTACCAATCAGAATCAGTTTGGACGGCTGAACCTCCGCGCCGAGCAGCACAATTTCCGCTACGACGGTGCCTGCGGTGCCGAGTCCGACGAACACGGCGTAGACGGTGCCGACCGGCAGCGTGCGCGACGCGGCGATCATCAGGTAGAAGCTGATGACGATCGCAATGCCCGTCGCCAGCCATTCCCAGAGCCCTGCCGCATGTTTGAGCCCGATCACCCAGCCGACTTCGAACAGGGCGGCGACGATGACGGACAACCAGATTCGGTTCGTATTTTTCATGGATACATCCTCCTTTTTCAACCACCGTGAACGCAAAAAAGCCCGAGAGAATAAACCGCTTGTCGCAGTTCATCTCCCGGGCTTTTGTCCCTCCGTGGCGCGACAGGTTCGTCAAACGGTCATATGGCCGGCCGACGCGATCCTGTCGCGGTCTTCTCTCGGACCTGTCCGGCCGTTGCGGCCGCGGAACCCTAGAAAACATTCGCTCATGTGATTGTTCCCTTCATTATACACAACCGTCCCCCGGGGTCAACCGGTTCGCCGGTCTGATTCAGATCGGGTCGGATCAGGTTGTGTCGGTTCAAGCCGGGTCGCTTCAGGTCGAGTCGCGTCAAGCCGGGTCGCTTCAAACCGAGCCGAGCCGGCGCAGCATGCGGACTTCCGCTTCTCACCGCGCCGCTTCCGGATGGAAGCCGCGGTTGTCGGCGTAGCCGTCGATGCTCCATACGCCGAGCTTTTTGCGCTTGGCTTCGTTCTGGATTTCGCGGAAAGACTCGACGTATTTATCGTTCGGCTTATAGACGACGACGCGCGCGAATCCCTGCTCCAGCATCTCTTCGTTGACCAATTCGCCGTCCAGATAGACGTAGGCCAGCATCCGGTCGTATTGATCGCGCGGCTCGTCGTCGAATTCCAGTTCGACCGTTTGTCCGGTCAGGCGCTTTTTCGCGTATTCGCTCGCTTCCGGTCCGAACGGCTGCACGGCCGTGCCTTCTTTTTTCGTCTCCGGCGTGTCGATCAGCAGCATGCGCACGCGCTCGCGGCTGCCGTCTTCGAAGTTCGCGATAAACGTGTCTCCGTCGACCGTACGCTCCACTTCGGCCGTGACCTTTCCGTCGGCGTCGGCCGAAGGCTGGTCGTTCCCGTCCGGCGAACCGTTCTGCGGCGCGTCTTCGGACTGCCCCGTCGCGTCGGACTGTCCCGCTGTGCCCGGCTGCGCGTTCTCTATCCGCGGCGTCTCGCCGCCGCTGTCCAGCAGACCGCCCAACAGGCCGCGACCCGTATCGGTAAACAGAAGTAGACCGAGCACGATCACGGTGGCGAGGATCGAGTACAGGCTGCGTTTGGGCTTGCCACCGCCGCCGCCGCTTGGCTGACGATTTGACCCGGAGCCGCCGGGGTTCGGATGGTTTGGGGGTGTCATCGGCGTTCCTCCGTTCATCAAGTTTTTCCAAAAGAGTCTCCGGCCGCCTGCGCGGCGCGTCGACGCTCTAGGGTTCATACCCTTTTTTTCGGCAAAAGGCAACCTTGAACACGCGAAAAACCTGCAAAAACACTCCTGTTCTTTGCCATCGCGCGTCAACTTCGTTACAATGCAAGTATATGTAATTTTGCGAAAGCCATCACTATTTTTTCAAGCGGGAGAGGACTATCATGAGCAAAAAAATCGTAGCCATCGACATGGACGACACAATCTGTCATCTGGTGCCGAGGGCCATTCATTACCATAACGCCGCGTATCCGGACCTGCAGCTGACGATCGACCAGGTACTCAGCTTCGATCTCAGCAGCATCTGGCACCCGGAATGCAGCGAGGAGATTTTCTTCGGGCGGCCGAAGCTGTACGAAGAACTTGAAGTGTTCGACGAGCATACGATCGAGGAAGTTCGCCGGATCAGCGAAGAACACGACGTCATTATCGTCACGGCGGCGCGGCCGACGGCCGTTCCGGAGAAGTGGGCCTGGCTGCAGCGGCATATGCCGTTCATCCCGTTCGAGAACTTCTTCGTCGCCAAGCGCAAATCGCTGCTCGAATTCGATCTGCTGATCGACGACGGACCGCATAATCTGCTCGCCGCGCGCGACGCCGGCAAACGGACGATCGGCATTCCGAGACCGTGGAACCTCAAGCTTCAGGACGAGTTCCTGATGAAAGGTTCGTGGGACGGCATGGGCGATCTGGTCAACCACGTGCTGTCGGGCCCCGGCTTTCCGGCAAAAGGATAATCCGCTGAACCGACCGAGCCAACTGAACCGACCGAACTGACCGAGCCGACCGAGCCGACCGGCTTCCCGCTTCTGCCCCGCCGCGCTCGAAACGCAAAGCTTGCAATCGGCGGCGGGCGGGACGTGGAAGACGCGGCAGATACGACAAAAGCCCGAACCCAAGACGTTTCCACGTCTGCCGGTTCGGGCTTTTTTACACGCAATAAGATTCCGTTTCTAAAAAAAGATCTACAGCTGCTTGGCGAAATCGTTCAACTTGAGCGCCATTTCGCGAATCTCTTCGATCATCGCCGACAGCTGCTCCGTCGACTGCGCCTGATCCTGGCCCGTGCCGGCGATACGCTCCACCGAACCGCTCATCTGGGCCGTCAGCTTTTTGAACGTGCCGAGCGTGTCCCGGATGCTGTTCGTCGAAGTCACCGTCTGCCCGGACAGCTTGCGGATCTCGGACGCGACGATGCCGAACCCCGCGCCTTTGTCCCCGGCATGCGCCGCTTCGATCGCCGCGTTGATGCCGAGCATATGCGTCTGGTCCGCCACTTCCTTGATCATCCGCACGACGCCGTCCGCGCCGTGGGCATTCTGCTCCGCTTCCCGCGACAGGTCCAGCAGTTCGTGCGACACCTCCGCCAGATTCCCCGATCCTTCCGCGATCTGCGCGATCCGCTCGTTCGCCTGGCCAAGCGCGCCCGCGATCCGGTCGGCGATCTCGATCAGTTCGCTGTGTCGGCGCACCTGAACCGCGATGCCGCCGATAATGCGCCCGGACGCGTCTTTGACCGGCGTCGCCGTGCCCGTAAACGCAAACCCGTAAAACTCCGCCGGCACTTCCGCGCGCAGCGGCCGATCGTCGCGAATCGCCTGCATCAACGGCTCTTGCTGCTGCAGCAGCTGCCCCGGCTGGATCTTCAAATCGATATGCGCACCCGGCCAATAGGCCGTAAACTGTTCGTTGTCGCACAGCGCAATGGACACTTCGACGGGCAGAGCCGCTTTGAGCAGAGGGATGACCGCGGCCAACGTATCCAGGGAATCGATTCCTTTTGTCATAAGGGGGTTTCCTCCAAAAAGTATTTTGCCTTAATTTGTTAGATCAACCGAGCCTGACAGCAAAAAGAGGAGCGCATAAGGAGCTTGGAAGGATACCGTTCAAGCGGCGTTCGGGATAGGCCGCAAATGTTTTGAATGTAAAATCATGCTACAGGATCGCCCCGCAAAGGACAAGGTGCGATCGAAGCAAAGTTACCCTGCCGAAAGAGGCAATTCAGGCGCAAATCGCGCCCGGCTATTCGTAGGCGCCGCGGCTCGGGCGTCCTCCGCTTCCGGTGCCGCGCGGAAGGCCGTCCGGATCGGGAGCCGCGGCCAACACCGGGTCGGCGATGCCGGAACGGGAAGCGGGCGAACCGGCCTGCAGCCGGAAACTGCCGGATGCCGGGTCCGCGAACAGCGGATCGGCGAACAGCGAATGGGCATCGCCTCCGGAACCTTTGACGTAGGCGGCGAAGCCGGTATACGTTTTGTTTTTCCACGTCCAGGTCGCCTGCTTGGCGTTCGGCGCAAAGTACAGATTGTCATCCATCCGGCTGCCGACGTTCTCCGCGTATTCGTTGAGGATCAGCGCTTGGGACGCGGACGCGGCAAAAATATTGTTGCGAATGATATTGTTTCTGACGTCGAACTGCAGATACAGCTGGCCGGTGCCCCATTCCAGCGTGTCGTTGTACGCGACCGTGTTGCCGGTGACGATGCTGTCCGTCGTCGAACCGCGATCTTTGTCGTAGCCGCCCATCGCGATGCCGGTCATCGCGTTGCGGACGACCACGTTGCTGCGCACGATGATACCCGAAGTGGACCGTCCCGAGTGTTCGGACGCGATCTCGATGCCGATATCGTTGCGTTCGGTCCGGTTGTGCTCGATCACGATATCCCGGCCGCCGTCGACGTAGATGCCGCCGGCCGAATAACTGCCGTTCGGAATGCTGCGGCCGTAGGACGGATTGCGCACCGAAGTGCTGTCGGTCACCGTGTTGCCGCGGATCACGCCGTCCCGGGCCTGGTCGTACCGCTCGTCCGGCGACGTCCCTTCGAAGCCGATCGCGTCGATCCCGATATTGTCGTTGTCGTGCACCCGGTTGTTCTCCACGACGAACTGCTCGACGTTGCCGTTCAGCACGAGCGCTTCGCTGGAGCCGAGCGTCAGCCGGTACAATTCGTTGCCGGCAATCGTCAGGTCGGAGATCGAAGCCGGCGCTTCGGTGCCGTACACCGCGATGCCGTGCGCGTCCCGGCCCGCAAGCTCGCGGCCGACCGGCGCTGCCGTGCTGCCGATATCGTGGATTCGGTTATCCAGCAGGCGGACGCCTTGGCCGGCTCCGTGTACATGGATACCGATCGGCACGCGATCCGCTTTCGACGTCTTGTAATTGCGCAGTTCGAGGCCGCGGATCGTCACGCGGCTGGCCCCGTCCAGCTCGATCAGGCTGCCGGTGCCTTCGACGGACAGGTTCGTGCCGTCGAGCACCGCCGTCTCCGACGGATAGCTCGCGACGGTCAGGCGCGCGGCCGATCCCGCCGCGCCCGGTTCCCCGGCGAGCCTGAGCCGCTGTCCATACACGCCGCCGCGCATATACACGGTGCCGCCGGTCTTCATGGCGGCATCCGCGGCGCGCTGCACGGTCTTCCACGGGCGAGCCTGCGCGCCCGTACCGGTCTTGTCGCTGCCGGACGGCGCGACGTAGTAGTAAGGCGCGGAGTCGGCGGCTGGTGCGGCGGCGGCTGAGTCGGAGGCGAGCGAAGCCGCGGCTGGGCCCGAGGCGGCGGGGACAGCCGATGGAGTGGCGGCAGAGGCGGAAGCCGACAGCGACGCGGTGGCGGGGCCCGAGGCGATGGCCGGCGGCGCAGCGGAGGTTGAGCCGGCGGCAGCCGGAGCAGCGATAGGCTTCGCGGCCGAGGAAGAAGCCGAAGACGGCGCGGCCAAAGCCTGCAAAGCGGTGCTCGCCGAGGCCGACGTCATGTCGGCAGAATGGGCGGCGGAAAGCGGCGCGGCGCAGGCATTCAACGACGCCGCGGCCAGCGCAGCGCTCGCGGCGGTGGCTACAAATTTTAGAATATTGGGCAAAAAAGGTTCCTCCTTGGGTGCTCTCGATTGGCGCAAAACGCCGTATCTCTCTAAGCTGCGGCGTGATGTCGTTTATTTCATTTTATCGGTATATGAGAAGAATTAATAATTAAATCCGTAAAAAGAAAAACGGCTTGCAGGTGGATCGGGCCGGTCGGAGAGCGTCGGGCGGTTTTTGGTTTTTGCAAACCCTATGCCGTCAAGTCGGAGCAGGCCCTGCTTGAAATAGACCTGCGTTCCGCTTCTTTGAGGCAAACGGAGCGGCGAAACGCAGAACGCGAATCCGCACGCGACTGCCGACGCGACCGAATCTTCTAGCGGCTGCGCAGCCGAACGGCGATCCGAAGCCGTTCCATTTCCCGCTCGCGTTCCATGTACAGCCGCTCCGCTTCTTCCAGCGAAATTTCGACGAAGCGAACAGACTGCCCCGGACGAAGCTGGGCCACGACGCGCAGATCGACCGCGGCGATCTGCGCGATCCGCGGATATCCGCCCGTCGTCTGCCGATCGGCCGTCAGCACGATCGGCCTGCCGTCCGGCGGCACCTGCACCGTGCCCGGCGCGACCGCTTCGGAGATCAGCTCCAGCGGCTGCTCCAGCCCAAGCGTCGGACCCGACAAGCGGCAGCCCATCCGGTCCGACTGCGGAGTGACGCCGAAGGCGGCGCCAATTAGCGCCTCGCGGCTCGCCTCGTCGAAAAGCGCGTAATGCGTGCCGCGGGTGAAACGGACGGCGGCGGTCGAAGCGGCCGCGGATTGGCCGGCCGCGGAACGCGAAGGGTCCGAGAGCGCAGCGGCCGCCGGACCCGAGGAGCGCACAAGCTCGGAAGCAGATTCGGATCGCGCAGCGGCAGAACCGGCCGCGACGGCACAGGCAGGCTTGGAAGCAGCCGCTCCAAAGCGGCCAGGCTCGTCGGAGGCTGCCGACTGCGCAGGCGCGAATGCCGCCGCTTGGGCAGGCGCGAATGCGGCCGCCGCTTCGGCAGGCGCCGGGGTCGCGGCCGGAACGGCGGCCGCGGGGAAGCCGGCCCAGTCCGCAAGGCCGGCGATATAGCCGTGCGCGGCGTGCCATGCCGCCGCGGCGAAGTTCGCTTCGGGCCCGATTTCGCCCGAAGCCGGGCGCGCAGCGGCCATCGGCGTCCGCGCATGAAGGACGTCGCCCGCGCGCAGCGCGCGGCCTTCGAGCCCGCCCAGGCCGGCTCGAAGATCCGTGCTTCGGCTGGATAGCGCCTCCGGCGCGCCGAAGCCTCCCGCCAGCGCAAGATACGCGCGGCAGCCCTGCACGGCCGTGCCGAATTCCAGCACGGCCCCGGCCCGGACGGTGACGGGCCGCCACATCGGCAGCGGCTCGCCGCCGATCGTAGGCGCCAGATCGGCGCCGGTCAGCGCGATCCGCGACTCGCGCTCGAAGCAAAGCACAGGTCCTGTCAGCGTAATCTCAAGCGCGGCTTCGCTCTCGGCGTTGCCCGCGAGCAGGTTCGCCGCGCGCAGCGCGTACGCGTCCATCGCGCCGCCGGCCGTGACGCCGTACTGCTGGTAGCCCGGACGGCCGAGATCCTGCAGCGTCGTCTGCAGCCCGGGCTTCAGCACCGCGATAGCCGGCAGCTCCGCGCCAGAAAGTCCTCTACTGACGGACTCCCCGCCTGCATCTACCTGAGCCGAAGCCGACTCCGAATCAGCCGTAGATTCCAACTCGGCGGCAGGTTCCGCCAGATCGAGCACAGGCTCCGGCACGGAGCAGTCTTCGTAATCCCCGTTTTCAAAGCCGATCTTCCCTTGGAAGCCGACGTCAATTTCGGCACCGACGTCGGCGCCGACACCGGCACCCGCCTCCAATTCAGCCTCCCGTCTGTTGTCCTCCCCGTTATCGGCAGCAGGCCCCGTATCGGCATGCCGCAGCCCGGCATCCGCCAGCTCCGCGTACTTCTCGGCCGTAATTGGCCAAAACTTCACCCGATCGCCCGCCTGCAGCAGGCTCGGCGGCATGCGATCCGGCCGGAACAAGGCGACGGGGGTCCGCCCGATGATCCGCCATCCGCCGGGCGTGGATATCGGATACACCCCGGTCTGCGCTCCCGCAATCCCGACCGCTCCGGCCGGCACGGACATACGCGGCGTAGACAGCCGCGGAGCGGCAATCCGCTCGTCCATCCCGCCCAGATAAGGAAAACCGGGCGCGAATCCGATCATGTACACCGGATACTCCGCGCCGGCATGAATGTCCACGGCCTGCTGCTCCGTCAGGCCGTTGCGGTCGGCGACGAACGCCAGATCCGGGCCGTGTTCACCGCCGTAGAGAACCGGAACGTCGACCGTCCGGGTCTCAAGAGCTTCTTCGTTAATGTCCACCTCGGAGAGACGGTTTAACCAAGCTGCGGCAAGACCGGACACGGACAGCCAATCTGCGCGCTTCGCGTCCGCCTGTCCCGTTTTGCCGTGAATATGTTCCGGCACGCCGAGCCGTTCCGCCGTGCACAGCGGATCGTAAAAAATCGTCACCGCCGCAAAAGAAGGCACCGCTTCGATCATCCCCGGCAGCGGGCGCTTCTCCAATCGCCGCATCAGACGCCGCACGTCTCGCTGCACCCCGGAAGAAATTTCCGTTCCCAAAACAACCCGAAGCGCCGTTTCCCCCAACGGTTCGATCTTCAGGCTCCGATCTTGCCCGTCTTCGAGATCCGGCCGGCCTTCCCCGCTTGCGGACGCTTCGTTCGCGCTCCTCGGCAGCGATTCACTTGGTGTGCCGGATTCGTCGGGTCCGCTTGATCTGCCTTGCTTGCCTGGTCTGATTGGTTTTATGGGTGTGCTTGGTCCGCCCGTTTCATTTGGTCCGACTGATTCTCCTGGTCCACTTGTTCGGTTTGGTGTTCTTAGTTCGCTTGATCCGCTTGGTGTGCTCGGTCTGCTCATTTCGCTTGGTTGGCTCGCTTCGCTTGGTTCGCTTGGTTCGCTTGGTTCGACTGGTTTTTCTGTTGCGCTTGGTTCGCTTGTTTCACCTTCCCGACCGTCAACTTCCCGCCCGCCGCCTTCCCGATCCGAACGTCCGCTGCCCGTGCCTGCTCCCATGTCCATGCTCCGCCTCCTACACTCGTCTTCCTTCCTCTTCCTCTTTATCTTTCTCTTTATCTTTCTCTTCCTAATCTTCCTCAACGCTCTTTTGCAAGCCGATTTCTTCCTGCCTTCTACCCGCCATTCCGTTTGAAAACAAATCCGCATTACCTTCCTGATCTGCTCAAACCCACTCAAATCCGCTCGGACCTGCTCAAATCCGTTCTTTCCCACCCTTCATCCAACGAAAAAAACGAACAAGCCGCGAAATAACTGCACAGATGCAGTTATTCGCGTACGCCTTACACCCCACGAACAAATAACTGCGAAAATGCACTTATTTCGCTCGAATTTGGTTCCAAATCCGCTCAGGAGCCGAATTAAATGTATCTAGGCACTTATTCGTCTAAACACTCGCTTTTCGAGGCAATTAGCTGTATTGGCGCAGCTATTTCCCAAAAAGCGTCTCTGCTCTGCCTGATTGCGCCTTTCTTTGCCTGCTTGCCCAAATCTACTCTGTGTGATTGCACTTTGTCGCATCTTCCCGCAGCCTGCCTTGCTCTAACCACCGTTCCCCGCCAAACACCGCATGGCTCCGTCTCGTCCAGCTGCGCCCGGCCTTGCTTCTCTTTGCCTTGGTCTGCTCTACCTTGTCGCATCCTACACCGCTCTATTCCGCCTTGCCCTGCCTTGCCCTGCCTCACCCAGCTCCGCGCTACTCCGCCTCGCCCTAACTCGCCCTGCGCCGCTCCCCCGCATCGCCTCGTCCGCGCCTGCTCCGCGCCCGCGCCCATCCTAAGCGCCGCCAGCCGGCCGCACTTCAATCCCGGCGGCTTCGCAGGCGGCCCGAATTCGCCGGGCGAATTCCAGAGCGTGCGCGCCGTCGCCGTGCAGGCAGACGCTGTCGGCGCGCAGCGGCACGTCTTCACCCTCCGGGGTGGAGACGCGCCCTTCGAGCGCCATGCGCACGACCCGGGCCGCCGCTTCGGCGGCGTCGCCGATCAGCGCGCCGGGCAGGCCGCGCGGCACGAGCGAGCCGTCCGCGCGATAGCCGCGGTCCGCAAACGCCTCGTGCGCGGCGTTCAGCCCGAGACGCTCGGCGGCGCGGGTCGATTCGCTGCCCGCCAGGCCGAGCAGCGTGAGGGCCGGGTTCGTCCGGTATACGGCTTCGGCGATCGCTTCCGCCAGATCCGCCCGGGCCGCGGCCATGTTGTACAGCGCGCCGTGCGGCTTGACGTGCCGCAGCGTTCCGCCTTCGGCGCGCACGATCGCTTCGAGCGCGCCGATCTGGTACACCGTCATGGCGTAGACTTCGTCCGCCGAGACGTCCATGTTCCGCCGGCCGAAGCCGGCCAGGTCCGGCAGCCCGGGGTGGGAGCCGATCGCCGCGCCCGCTTCCAGCGCCAGCCGGACCGTCCGCCGCATGACGGACGGATCGCCGGCATGGAAGCCGCAGGCGATATTGGCCGACGTGACGTACGGCAAAATCTCGGCATCTCGTCCGAGCGTATAAGCGCCGAAGCTTTCGCCGAGATCGCAGTTGAGATCGATCCGGGCAGCCGGACGATCTGCCGGACCGCCCGGCGTCGGTCGGTCCGCTCTTTTTTCGCTTGTCGGTCGGTCCGCTTTTTTTTCGCTTGTCGATCGGTCCGCTCTTTTTTCGCTCCATCCGGAATCTTGTTTGTCCATCGGCTTGACCTCCTGTTCAGACTTTTGCAGCCTGCTTGAATGGCTCGCTCTTGGCCTTCCCATTTATCGGGCAGCGGTGGCGATATCCGATTGCCCGCTGCGCAAAGTACCCTTGAAATACCGCCATTATAACCGCACGGCGAATCTTCCTCAATGTTTCCCCGCTTCGGCACGCAAAAGCCCGGATTCTCCATGCCCCACATGGAGAATCCGGGCTTGCCTGATGCTTTTTCCGCGATCACGATTTACTTATACTGCCCCGCATCAATCGCTTCCTGCTTCTCGTCCAGGATCTCCTGGTAGCCCGCGTCGAGGTACTGCTGCTTGGCTTCCTCGTACAGCTTGTCGAACTGGTCTTCGGGCGCCAGGGCGACTTTGAGGTACAGTTCCTGGAACAGGACGTTGAGGTCGGCTTTGTAGTCGTTCACGTTCTCCAGCACGACGGTGTAGAGCGCATCGGGCGTGCGGAATTCCGCGACTTCGTCGTAGTATTTGACCAGGTCTTCGACCAGGTACTCGTGGCCCGGAGGGGACCAGCTGCGTTTGTTCGCGGCAAGGGTCGTTTCCGGGTCCGGATACTGCGCCGTCTCGGTGACGAGTGCCCAGTAATCTTTGTTGTTGTTCTGCGCGAGCACGGATTCGCCTTTGAAGTCCGCGTCGCGTACGGCGATGCCTTCCGCATCGAGCTTGTAGTTCTCGCCTTCGACGCCGTTTTGCAGGAAGAACAGGTTCTCCGGCTGGCTCATCCAGTCCAGGTACATCCAGACGGCGGCGCGTTCCATGTCGGTCGACTCGTAATTGATGCCCATGATCATGCCGAACGGCCAGTACGCGCGTCCCTGCGGCTCCAGCCCTTCCGGCACGCCGGCATGCGGAGGCACGATGGCGAACTCGGCGTCCGGGTTGTTTTTGAGCGTCGCTTCGAACACGTCCGTGTTGTTGGTCAGATACGTGCCGTACGTACCCGTTTTGCCTGCCACGAATTCGGCTTTGATCTTGGAATCGTCGTCGCGCAGATAGAACTCGCGGTCGATCAGGCCGTTGTTGTACTGGTAGTTCAGATTGCGCAGATAACGTTCGGTATCGACCGTCGTGAAGTCCGCCACGGACAGGTCGGAATACAGCGCCCGGTATTTCTCGTCGAACGGCCAGTCGCGGAACGCGTAATTGTAGTTGAACGAGTTCTGGATCAGGCTGCCGCCTGTCGTGCCGAGTCCGGCTTCTTTCCACTTTTTGAGCATGTCGTTGTATTTTTCGAGCGAAGTCAGGTCTTCCATCTTCATGCCGACTTCTTCGACCCAGTCTTTGCGGATGATGCTCGTAAAGTTGTCGGCATTCGGCCGGGAAGCGAATACGAACGTGTTCTTCTCGTCGATGATGCCGTACTGCTCGATCGTCTCGCCCATATTGGCCCAATAGGTCGGCGCGTAATTTTTCACTTCTTCGTAGTTCAGTTCCTGCAGCACTTCTTCGCCGTAATAAGCGAGTGCCTGCGGCATATCATAGTGGAAAATCACGTCCGGCGCTTTGTGCGAAGCGAGCAGCTGTTCGAAATCCGTCACTTCGCTGCTGCGGGTAATCGGAACAAAGTTAACGCTTACATTGTATTTGTCGCCAAATTCTTTTTGAATCCACCGGGTATAGAAGTTGTCCGTCACGTTCCAGCCTTCGAAAGCGCGCTCGTACACCGGAATGTCGAGGCTGACCTTTTCCGGGAAACCGCCCGAATAATCCGCGAACCCTTCGGCCGGCGTCGCCGCCGGCGAACTGGCCGCTTCTTTGCCGCCTCCGCCGCCGCATCCGGCCAACAGTCCGGCAAGCGCAAGACCGGTCACGAACAGCGAAGCTTTTCTTTTCTTCCGACTCATACATAGACCCCCTTATTTTGTCGCAGCACATATTCGCCCTGCACCCTTACGACTCTTTTTTGCGGAAAATACGACCTACTCTTTCACCGCGCCCAGCATCGTGCCCTGCACGAAATACTTCTGCACGAACGGATAGATGCAGATGATCGGAATCGTCGCGAACACGACCACCGCCGCTTTCATGACTTCGGGATTGCTCAGCGTCACTTCGGTCGCCTCCAGCTGGAAGCTTTCGGTCGCCTGCACGATCAGGTAATACAGCTTCAACTGGAGCGGACGCAGGTCGATATTGTGCTTGATGTAGAACAGCGCGTCCTGATACGCATTCCAGCGGCCGACCGCGTAGAACAGCGACAGCGTCGCCAGAATCGGCTTGGACAGCGGCAGCACGATGCTCCATAGAATCCGGAAGTGGCCGGCTCCGTCGATCCGCGCCGATTCTTCCAGGCTGACCGGCACGCTGTGGGTGAACGTCGTCTTCATGATCAAGAGATTGAACGCGCTGAACGATAACGGCAGCACAAGCGACCAGATCGTATCGAGCATGTTCAGGTTGTTGATCAGCATGTATTCCGGGATGATGCCGCCGCTGAAATACATCGTGAACAGGAAGATGAACGTCAGCGTCGAGCGTCCTTTGAGCTGTCTGCGCGACAGCGGATACGCCGCGCACACCGTCACGATCATCCCGAGAATCGTAAACATGACGGTGACGAGAACGGACACGTACAGCGAGCGCAAAATGCTGGCGTCCGCGAAGATTTTGGCGTATGCCTCAAGCGAGAAGCCTTTGGGAAACAGAAACACTTTGTTGGCGATGACGTAGGCGTCTTCGCTGAACGACTTGGCAACGATATGCATGTAAGGCAGCAGGCAGATCAGGGAAATGATGACCAAGGCGGCATGGATAACGAATCCCCAGACGTCGAAGCGCTTCTTGCTGCCGACCGGAGCGGTATTTGCGGCTTTCATCGTGTGGCTCCTTTCTTCGAAAGGGAAGGCGGATTACAGCAGTCCGTCTTCGCCCATTTTCTTGGCGACCCGGTCGGCCGTCAGTACGAGCACCAGTCCGATCAGCGCCTGGAACAGTCCCAAGGCGGTGGCCCGGCTGATGTCTCCGCCCTCGATTCCCCAGCGGTAGACAAGTACCGGAATCGTGGTCGTGAATTCGGTCGTGGCCCGGTTCAGCAGGGCGTAGATCCGTTCGAACGAACCGCCCATAACGCCGCCCAGGCTCATAATGAGCAGGGTCACGATCGTCGGCCGGATCGAAGGCAGCGTGATGTTCCACATCTTGCGCCAGCGGTTCGCGCCGTCGACGGTCGCCGCTTCGTACATTTCCGGGTTGATGCTGCTCATGGCGGCCAGATAGATGATCGTGCCCCAGCCCATACTCTGCCAGATGCCGATCGCGAGATAGCTGATCAGCCAGTTCATGTCGTCTTGCAGGAACGGAATCCGGTCTCCGCCGAGCGTCACGATCAGGTTGTTGATCATGCCGTTGCCTTCGCCGAGCAGTTGGTACGCCATTGCGCCCACGATGACCCAGGACAGAAAGTGCGGCAGATACAGCAGCGTCTGGTTGACCCGCTTGAACAGCACGTTTTTGACTTCGTGCAGCAGCAGCGCCAGGAAGATCGGAACCGTGAAGCTGAAGATCAGGTCCATAATGTTCAGCAGCAGCGTGTTTCGCACCGCCCGGGCAAAATCGGGCTTGGCGAACAATTCCTGGAACACCTCCATGCCCACCCACTCGCTGCCCCAGAACCCTTTGGCGATCTTGTAGTCCTTGAACGCCAGAACGAGGCCCGCAAGCGGCGTGTATTTGAAGAGAAGCACCAAAGCCAGCGGAAGAATGAGGAGTATGTACAGCTGCCAGTCGCGGCGGAGATAGTACATCATCCCGTATCGGTCCTTTTTAAGTGAAGCGGTTTCATTTCGTGTTTTGGTTACGCTGATTCCCTTCATCTTTTCACCTCCCGTCTCCCTTTTTACCATCCGTCGCCGGTGATGTGCCTATCATAGCGTCCGTCTTCCGGATCGGTAAACGACGAGTGTTGACGATGGGTGCCATTTTTGATCCAGGCCGCGCCGCTGCAAGGAATTGTAGGCGATTCAGGATCATTTTCGGACGTCGGGATCAAAAATGGCAGTGGGCGAACAGCAGATTTCCGGGTAAAAAAAGGCTCGAACATCCGCTCCGGCTTCGGACTTCACGACACGCGGTTCTTGAGTTTGTACGCGCTTGGCGACAACCCTTCGAACTTTTGGAAAAATCGGTTGAAGCTGCGCGCGTTCTCGTACCCGACCTCCGCCGCAATCTCCGTAATCGTCCGTTCGCCTTCGAGCAGCAGCGGCTTCGCTTTTTCGATCCGCAGCTTGTTGAGCGAGTCGATCAGGCTGGCGCCGGTCGCTTCGTAGACAACTTTACGCATGTACGAGTAGCTGATGCCGATCTCCCGGGCCATGTCCTCGAACACGACTTCCTCGCAGCAGTGTGCGCGCAAATATTCGGCGATCCGTTCGCCGTGCGAGCCGGTGTCCGCTTCGGGCCTTTTTTGCGCCGACAGAATGTCTTCATAGAACCCGCGGACGTAAGCCTGCAGATCGTCCAGCGTATCAAAAGACGCGATCGTCGAATACACGCTGCCGCGTCCGGCGACGATCCGGGCCGCCTGGCTGCCGTTTTCCTGCAAATGCTTGATCGTCACGCCGACCAGCTGGTTGTAGATGAACAAAATGTTGTCGTGCGAGACGTACTCGGCCGCCCGAATCTCTTGCGCGATCCGCTCCAGCTCTCCCTGCACCCGGCCTGCGTCCCCTTCGTCCAGAAAATTGAGGATGCGGCGTTCGCTGCACTCGGGATACATGTATTTCGGGTCCGGCCGTCCCTGCGCGCAGCCGTAGTGTATCCCTTCGCTGCCGGCAATCATGCGCCGCTTGAGCGCTTCGAGCGCTTCGGCGGCCAGATCCGGCACGCGCGCCGAGCCTTCCGCCCACCGGCTCACGCCGATCGTGACCGTATGGCCGAGCAGTTCCGACGCCTGCCGCTGCACTTGTTCGAGTCTCGCATGAAGTTCGGCATGACGCTCGTCGCCTTCTTTCGCCCGGTCGTTCACGACCAGCGCGAAATACCCGTCGCCCCGGTACAAAAAGTAGGCGGCCGGACCTTGTTCGAACAGACCGTCGCAGGCGGTAGACAGCAGATGCCGATGGTAGCTGCGCGTCTCCGAGTTATGCTTGCTCACGTAGCCCCGGTAACCGTCGATCGAGATCGAAGCCACGAGAAAATGCGGATACGGGAAAAGATCGCCGAGTGGACCGTGCGCTTCGCCCCGCAGCAGACGCTGGACGGTCAGGCTGCGCGTGTCGCGCTCGCGTTCGCGCAGCAGCTCGTGCAGCTTCGATTCCTCGCCCTGCATCCGGCGAAAAGCGGTGTCCAAAAACGCGAACTCGTTCTGCCCGGGAATGTCCAGATAGCCGCGCAGATTGAACTTCCGCACCAGTTCGCGCGCGGGCCTCGACAGCCAGGCGGCGAGAAACAGCGTGGCGAACGTGCCGACGAAGATCACGACGACGGTCAGCAGGATAATGCCCCGCTGCTGGGCGTGCGTCCGGGTGAGCATCTCCTGCACGGAATACGTGCTCAGATGCGTCCAGCCGAACGGCTCCGACTGCGTCCAGGCGTACAGTACCCGTTCGCCGCCGGCCGTCTGCCGAAAGGCGTAGCCTTCCCGGGCCGCTTCGCCCGCCAGCTCGCCGTAAAAAGGCAGCCCGGAAGCGTCCGTCAGCAGCCGGCTTTTGTCTCCGTGCGAGACGACCGTCCCTGCCGCGTCGATCAGGGCGTAATCCGTATTCGCCGCGTTCGACGACGACAAATAATTTTCCAGCTGGCTTTCGCGCAAATTGACGACGATCGTGCCCCGCGTTGTCGTCGACAGCCGGCTGAGCGGCAGTACGTACGAGACGACCGGAACGCCCGACGCCAGCGTGCGCGGATACCACACGCCGCCGATGCCCTGCTGGTCCTTGAGCGCCTGTTCGATCCAATCGAGCGGCTCGTACCGGCTCAGCCGGGTAATGCTGCGGTCTGTCGAGACGACGTAATCCGAATCTTCCAGATAGAAAAAGGACGAATAGACCCCTTCCGCCCGCCGGTTCAGGTTGGTCAGCTCGCGCATCACCGCCATCGCGCGGCTGATATTGCCGTAATCCGCGCTCAGCGCGTCGTACGTCGGGAACGCACGAATCCGGTCGAACGTGCCCGTGGCGGACAGGCGGACCGTATCCTGCGACAGGCTGTTCAGCGCGCTCTCGTTCAGCCGGCGGCTGGCGACAAGCTCGGCAAGCGACGATTCCGCCACTTCGCGCTGCGAACTCCGCAGGCTCTGCTCGCCGCTGTACCACGTGAGAATGCTGGCCGGAATGACCATGACGATGAACAAAATGCAGGCCAGCTGCAGCGTCATCGGGAAACGTTTCAAGATAACCCCTCCGATCTTTTTTGACGAAAACGACACTTAATTAACTATTTGGTAACGCTTACAAAATTAAATTTGTTAATGACTCCCTCATATATTAATTTATCGGGGTCTGGTTTGTCCACGGAATGATTCTTTGTTTATTCGCTTTATTGCGTTTTTTGCAGATTTAAGAAAGATTCAGGTCAAGATCATCTCTGAATTCGGCCGAAAGAGTACAAGGGTCGATAAAATACACTCGCAAAAAGACCGACACGGCGCCGGTAGGCGTACGTCGGTCTTTGGCAAGATCAACTTTAAATTTTTTAATCATCTTACCGTTCTCATTTTCCACTTTCAAAAAATAGGCTTCTTCCTACTAAAAATAGTCCCAATAAATACTTTTTCTTCATCAAAATCATTCCTTTATAATTTAGTGAACTAATTACATAGAAAAAAATTACATCCGAAGTATTATCAATATTGTAACCTGGAATGTAATTGAACTGAGACTCTTTCGAATGATATTCTTTAATAGTTATATAACGAACCATTTTTTAACAGAAGCAGCTTCTAGAAACTCATACTATCAAAAATATAAACCAGGAGGGTAGTAGATGAGAAAAATATTATTAGCTTGTGTGATGGTCGTGTCAATATTAACAACAGCTTGTGAACATACCGAAACGACGTCGACCCCGTCCACTTCCCCTGCAGCCAAGTCTGACACAAAAGAAGTTCCTGCATCAACAGAGACGTCAGAGGACGTTGATCCAAAAATCATCACACTGGACAGTGCAACCGAAAAATATTTCTACGGAACTTGGAAGGTTGAGAAATTGTTAGGGTTTGCAAATTCCTATAATGATGCTTCTAAATATCCTACCGGTCAAAAGTTTATCGGAGATCAACTTGTAATTGAAAAAGACTATTTTTCATCAAAAGGACTTAAAAACGAAAAAGATTATCAATACGAACTAAAAGACCCCTTATACAGACTTATGGATAACTTTGAGGACGCAGACTCTTTTTATCGAACATATAAGATTGATATTCCAAACTGGAATATGAATGATAAGACAAAAGTAATAACTATATCTGATCCTTCAACGAAAATGCATATACCTGTAAGTTTAAGTTTTTTTATTATTAATAACGACAGACTTATCTTGTTATCAGAAGCAACTATTTTTGAGCTAAAAAAGGTTAACTAAGTAAAAGGGTCAGCCCAATAGCTGACCCTTTTTGTACTGTAGATTGATTAAATTACAGGGTGTATACGGGATATTGATGCGTATACCGCGCATTCTTACAGAACAAAGCCGCTTCTTCATTTCGTCTGCGTTGAAGATTTCGATCATAGGAGAAGGCTTTGCTGACCAGCTTCGAACAAGTTGTGATTTCCGTTGAGGAAATCGGACCCGAAAAAGTAGGATAGATCTGCTTGTGGGCCAGCATCGCTTGCACATCCTCGCTTACCAACACGCCGGGACCGCCATTAAACGCAAGCGAGACTAACGCATCGAACTGGGATTGCGAAAACTTACAGCCTGCAGGCAAGTCCAAGTTATTGACTGCAGCTACTGCTTTTGCTGTATCCTTGGCAAAAAACGTATTGGCCTGCGTTCGAGAAATAGGAGACGTATAATTCAGATTCAACGAGTGAGTCAACGCATTTGCTTGTGCTTGCGTCAGAAGAGAGTCATTGGGATTCCCGGTTTTGTTTCTGCTATACGTTTTATTTTTTGTAATCAAATGTCCCCAACCAACTGTTGGATACCCAGAAGGATCTGCGTAAAACTTCAAAGAAAATCCCTCATGCGATTTGATAAGGGTCGTTCCACTTGTACCCAAAGATTGATTTGCCATAATAGTCACTCCCGATCTTATATTTGTAGAAAAACAATAGGGGGAATCATAGACAGAGCCCCATTCCCAAGTGCTCTGTAATGCCGTATTGCCTTCTCATCTATAAAGGAGAGAGGAATCACTTATTACAACCAACCATTAATCGCCTAGAAATAAACTTTTACAATATAATAATATGGGCACAATCCGAAAGACATTTTGCAAAAGAAGCCTTTATATATATTCAAAATAGTGACACGAGCAAGTTGAAGTTTTTTAGATAGATAAACAATAAAGGCAGCTGCTCAATTAAGCCGCTGCCTTTCTATATTTAATGATCATTCAGATTGAAGGATGGCTATTAGCTCTGTAATTAAAGTTTGTACCGCGTCCTCCTGATTAAGGCGCATATACTTTGCTAAACGTTTAATCTCCCCATCGAATGCTTCAATGATTTCTAAAGTAGCTTCTTGATCATGGTGTTTAACTCGCTGAAGCAAGATTAAGAACTCAGTGTCTGACAAAGATATTTCAGGGACTTTCTCTTCCACTTGCTCACCGCCTGTTGAGTCACCTGCATTTCTTTAGCTAGTTCCTTTTCCGTTTTATCATTTACAAAGAGTTCATAAATGATGGCTCTGCCCTGCGGGTACGGAATGAGTTGAATAGCTTCATGTAAACCCATTTCTTCAATGAGGTTTGTAGGATCAACCCCATGTGTTTCTTTTTGAATATAGTCAAAAACAAGTTCATTTCTCAACCGTTTTCTTTCATAGTACTGCAGCCGCCAAGCTGCTTGCCTTAACTTTTTGCGATACTCTTCAATTACCAAATTAGATGGCATATTATTCCTCCTTCTTCGTCTATATATACTATGGAGTATTTATGGGAGATTTTACAACCTAATAAGGAACGTTCGTTTGTTTTTTCAGGTTGTTTTTATCCTCTAAAATTTTCTTTGTTTATAAGGAGGGATTCAAATGACTATAGAAGAAATGTTATCGGCTGTAACAAATGTAGGATTTCCTGTTGCATTGAGTCTTATGTTATTAAGATATGTATTGAAAAACTTCGAAGAAAAATTCGAGAAATTAGATAAGTCATTGCATGAACTCACAATTTCTATCCGAGAAAAAAAAGATGACTCAACATTAAGTTAAAAGAAAAAGCCGCTTTCCAAAAACATTGGAGGCGGCTTTTTCCCTGTTTTTAATTTCTTTTGAGTACTAAAACTAAACCGGGAATGCTTCCTGTCTCTTTTCACTCAAACCGGCTGAACGCGCAGATCCGTAATCCTCAGATCCCGGCTGAACACCGATCCGTCGCTGGACAGCTTGAATGACGGGTAGCTGCGATCCGCTTCAAGCTTCATGACCGGATCGAACTGCTGCTCCTGCTGGCGGTCGGTCCAGAATTCGAAGTCTTCCGCTTCGACCTTCACGTCCGTGTCCCACGGCTTGTCCGCGATCTGGATCGTCACGATGCCGTTACAGCCGCAGTTGATCGTATCGTAGATGAGCCGGAGACTGCCGGGACGTCCACCGAGCTTTTCCTGAAGTTTGCCTGTCGTATATTCGTCCATTTGAATGCGCATGGTACATCCCTCCTGCTGTTACTTTACCCGTTTTGGAGGGTGGTGTCAGGTGTGAAGGCCGCTTGTTTATTCAGGCCCTCTTGAATCCGGCGGATTTTCGCTGTGAAGTCCGCTACGCTTTCTCCAGGCATATAATTTTCGCCTGCGGCCGACGCAGGATCCGAACTTTCATCGGCAGCTGCGGCTAATTCGGCTCCGTAACCCGAATCCAACGCGTTGACCGTGCCGTTCTCTACGTTAAAGATCCCCTGATAGACGCCGGATACGCGATATAGCGAGTTATTTGAAGGATCTTTTCCTTTTTTCAAAAACAGAAGATGCTTGGCTCCGATTTCAAAAGAAACCCGGTCCTCGCTCCAAACGCCTTCTTGTTCTTCCGGCGGAGAAGCCCCGTAGATAACGATCTCTTGAACATTGGAATTGGCCTCGGTCACGTCTACCGCCGCGGCCGTATAGCCGAGAAAGTGATCGCCGGATCCCTTGCTGCGGGTGCCGGTAATCTCGACTTCGGCGATCAGATCGGCAGAAGCCGTCAGTTCTTGAAGGGAACGGTAAGAAACAGCGATGCTTGCGGATTGGAAAGACCCTCCTTGGGCCGCCGGCTTGTGCGGAGTCGGAGTCGAACTTGGGGCCGGGCCAGTCTGAAGTTGATTGAGGAAAATCAGACCCGCAGCGAACAGGACTGCCGCAGCGGCTGCACTGATTTGATATTTGAGTCTTCCATTTTCAGTTCTTTGGTGTTGGCTGTTATTTGGTATCTGTGTAAAACTATCCTCTAATTTGCTATGCATTTGTAAATTCCACCTCTTCATAGTAAGATGTTTTAAAAAAAAGCAGGTGAATGTTATGGAAAGTGTATCTTTATTTTTTCTCACGCTCGCTGTTTTTGGTTTTTCTCACTTTTTTCTTAGTAAAAAGATTTGTAAAACCAAAAAGTATATGTCAGATACAACGGGTTATCCTTTATATAAGTGGACGATCATTGGTTCGCCCCTACTTGCAATTGTTATTCTCGTTTTCGTTAATCGCCCTTTTGCTTGGATTCTTCTAGTAATCACAATTGCTTTTGCTAGTTGTTCCGTCCTCGAGCTAAGATATATTCCAGGCTCTCGGAGGCATATCGTTTCATTGATTATGGTAGGGCTATCTATCGTCGCGACGATTCTATTTGCTATCTAAAGTTTAAATTCGTTCCAATAATCTACTCATCCCTAATATTTTTGTGTTAAAGATCACTTTGCTTCCAATGTTCTTTTTTGTAATTTTCAAATTCCTCACGATCGACAGCAACGTGCTCGTAATCTTTACTTCTAAGGAACTCTTGTACTCGTCTCAATTTGACCAGTACTTCTTCAGTAGAATAGAATATAGATCCTTCTTGCGATGCCTCGAACTCTATTAGAATCCTCGAAAAACGTACCATTTCATCCAAATTGCCACCTGTACAATATTCAAAAAGATATACACTATATTGGAGCGCCTTCAATTCTTCTGTTGTAATCATTGGATTACGAATACATTCGAGCATTCTAACCTCATACATAATTTTCATCATTTCAAAACCACCATACTTTTTCAAAACTTTGAGACCATCTTTAATAAAGCGGGCGACTTCCGGCGAAGTTGTTTTTTGTAAATATACTTCGGCTTCATCTTCGGAAATATCCAAAGGTCCTATTCTTCTCATCGTAAGGACGAAGTAACAAAGCTCCATGATAATCTCACTTAAAACCGTCAAAATCTCTGTTCTTTTCATCCGATCTCCTCCTCCTCTTCTTCTTTCCCACCACTTAAAAACGAGGATCATTCTTCCAACCTTCTCTTTTATACTGTTCAAATTCCTCTCGACTGACGGCTATAGTGTCCTGATCCCTAATTCTAAGGAAATCCAGCGTTGTGACAACTCTTTTCACTACATCTTCAGAAGAACGAACAAAGGATACTTCTTCTGAATATTCGAAGTCCAGTATGACTTCAGAATAACGAATAACCTCTTGTAAATCTTCCTGCTGACAATATTCAAAAAGATATACACTGTAATGAATCGCTTTTAATTCTTCTGCACTGAGGTTTGGATTTCGCATACATTCAAGCATTCTTGCTTCAAAAAACATCTTCAGCGTTGGAGAAAACACGTACCCTATTTTCAAAATTTTAATGCCCTCTTTAATAAAGCGGGCGACTTCCGGCGAAGTCACTTTTTGCAAATGGACTTCTACTTCATCTTCCGAAACGGCGATCAGCCCTATTCTTCTCGTGGTGAACGTAAAATAACAAAGTTCCATTACGACTTCACTTAAAATATCAATCTTCCCCACTCAATCATCTCCCTGATTCTTTATTCTGGGATAATAACACGTGTTTATTAATAAAGCTGTAGTAGTCTGACTTGTATTCAAGTATTATAAAAAGCCCCTTTCGCAGGAAATTCCTACCTAAGGGGCTGGCCTATTCGTTATTGTTTGATGTCTGGATCGCTAAATTTGTACGTGCCCGTTAGTATCTGGCCGACCTGAGACGTGCCGAAAGTCCTGACTTAGTTTAAGCTCGGAGCCTATTCAACCGCCTTCACTGCTGCTGTAGCTTCCGAAGCGGCTACATTGCCTTGTTTACCGTTGGAATCCTTGGCCGTGACTTGGAACACCAGCGGTTGACCGATAACGGCTCCCGTTACCGTATAGGAGCGGGAAGTTGCATTTTCGATCGGATGTAGAAAAGGTCCGACCATATAATACCATTGATAAGTGCTGAGATCGGAATCCTCCAAATTCACTTTGCTAAACTTGTACGTGCCTGTCAGCGTTTGGCCGACTTCGGGCGTGCCGGAAATGGTAACTTCGCTGACGGACGGCGCTTGGTTAGTAGCTTTGATGACGGAAGAAAAACCCAACTGCTGGATGCCTGTCTGACCTTTGGCGTCTTTGGGTGTCACTTGAATCATCAATGTCTTATTTACATCCTCGGAGGTCGGTACATAGGACGCCTGGTCTGCTCCGCTGATTCGTTCTGTGGTATTGTCTGCGTCATCGCTTACCCGGTACCATTGGAAGGTTGTGCCCAGTTCATCGTCGCCGTCGGCATCGGTGAATGTGTAGGTGGCCGTCAGTTTGATTCCGACTTCCGGAGTACCGGTAATCTTAACGTTGGAAACCGTTGGCGCATGGTTAGCCGCCGTTACCGCTGCTGTAGCTTCCGAAGCGGCGATATTGCCTTGCTTGCCGCGGGAATCCTTGGGCGAGACTTCGAAAATCAGCTTTCTGTTAATAAATCCCTCAGTTACCGTATAGGAGCGGGAAGTTGCGTTTTCGATCGGAGACCAAAAAGGTCCGTCCATGTAGTACCATTGATAAGTGCTGAGATCGGAGTCTTCCAAGTCCGGGTCGCTAAATTTGTAAGTGCCTGTCAGGGTTTGACCGACTTGAGGCGTTCCGGAAATTCCGACTTCGCTGACGGACGGCTCGTGATTCACGTCCGTCACGGCGGCAGTAAATTGGGAAGCAATAGACATGCCGATCCGCTGATGGGAATCCTGAGGCGTAACCCGGAAACTCAGCTGTTTGCCTACGTCGTTGGCGGTCAGGACATAGGTTTTGCCGGTAGCGCCTTCGATCAGCGTCGGAGAGTGGTTGGGCTCTATAGAGTACCATTCGTACGTGCTGTGATCAGAGTCTGCGGCATCCCAAGCGTTAAATGTATACGTGCCTGTCAGGGTCTGGCCGACTTGAGGCGTTCCGGAAATTCCGACTTCGCTGACGGACGGTTCATGGCTGCCTTCCTCTACAAGTCCGGAAATTACGATTTCGGCTGCGCCCTGCTTATTGCGGGCATCTGTTGGCGTGACTTCGAACGCAATTCGGTAGCCCACGTCTTCCTGAGTCAGCTTGTAAGAATCTCCGGCGGCTGTGAGGATCTGGGAGCGGGAATTATCGCCGTTCAATCTATACCATTTTAAGGAAGTGCCGCTCTCGAGATCCCCGTCCGCATCCTGATATACATAACTGCCGACAAGCGTACTGCCGACTACCGCTTCTCCGGTAATTTTCATCTGGGAAACGGTAGGCGCCTGATTTGTTGGTACCGGTGTGGGTGCTGGTTCCGTCGGTACAGACACGATCGGAGCTGGTGTCGGAGACGGCTCTGGAGCAGGCGTCGGCACAGGAATTGGTGCTGGCGCTGGTGTCGGCACAGGAGTTGGCGTTGACGTTGGAACCGGTGCCGGAGACGGTGCTGGCGCGGAAGCTGCTGCTTCTTTCGCTTTATAGGTGCGAACCGCGATCATCGCTGCTTCCTGACGCTGACTAACAGCGGTTGGATTGAATTTATTGCCGGTGCCTGCCATCAGACCCGATTTAACGGCACTTGCTACATAGCGAGAAGCCCAATCGTGAATAGAGCCGGCATCTTCGTATTGATTCAAAAGATCGGAACTCTCTTCTAGAGGAAGGTTGAGTGACTTAACGATAACGACAGCCAACTGCTCGCGCGTCAGCGTTTCTTTGGGATTGAATTTTCCGTTTCCGCTGCCAAGCATAATTCCCGCTTTTTTGACAGCTTCAACGTAAGGCGCGCTCCAGTACCCTTTGGGCACGTCTTTAAAAGAAGAATTAGCCGAAGGTGTTAACGGAAGCTGCAGCAGCTCGACAATTACTTTTGCCATTTCTTCGCGTGTAATCTGGATATTGGGACGGAAGTTGCCTTCGGCATCTCCGGAGAACAAATTCAGCAGCTTTGCTTGAGTAATGGCATCGCGCGACCACGCAGACGCCTTGTTCAAATCTTTGAATGCAGGAGCACTTTCCGCGTGAGCACTTAAAGAGCCCAGCATACTGGCTGCAACAAATAGGGATGCTAATGCTTTTTGGGTAGACTTCAAAAACTTTCCTCCTCGATTATCTGGCTCGATATAAAAATACTGATCTTATATCGGAAAAAGATTTTAAATTTTTTATAGTTTTGTTCTGTAAAATCCATAAATTCCTCCGAACCGCTGGGTGTATTTTCCGCTGTTCGTAAACCCATGCTTTTAAGCACATGGGAAAGCGCCGTTCTACCTAAGATTGCTTCACTTGTAACAAAAAAGGCCCCATTTTATAGGGACCCTTTAATAAATATGTGTTTCGAGTGGATCAATCTAGATCATATTTGGCCAAAGCTTCTTGCTTCATTTTCTCATGTACCGGATCTCCTTCAATTTCCAAAGCATTAAATGAATTCTCTACATTTTCATTCAAATCAAATGTGCCGTTTTTCATATTGATCACGCCATATTGACCTAAGGTATTATCCTTTAAGAAAACCAAATACTTCTCTCCCTCTTGAACATCTTGATAATCTGCAATTGAGCGAATTATTTTCTCTCCGTCTTTGCTGATGATAATAGATATCGGTTCAACAAATTTGATTTTTCCATCCTGAACCGCTTGATCAGGATCTTTAATAACCTGTTCCACTTTGAAATCAGTTAAAGTATAAAAATCTTGAATTACGTTATCATCATAATAGGTAGCCTTATGCTCACGTTCCTCAAATGGAAGAAGAGGCGTTCCTACAACGATCACATCCGCAACTTTTTCCAAAGCATCTACATTGTAAAAACCAATGTAGCTGGCTTCTTAAATAACGAATTGTACCCATAATTAGTAATAGAATCACTATAGTAGGCGACTCTTTGACCCGTAGTAGGTCCTCCTGGGTAGTGGTCTGCATTAGCCTTTTGTGAAAAAGTAGATACTGCTAGAAAAGATAAAACCATAACTGCAATATAACTTTTTTAATTTTAATTGGATCTTCACCGTAACGTGTCTTTGACAATTCGAATAACAAACACAACCCGATCTATCAAATTAAAATGCGCAAAATCTCAAGAAATTCTCCCTTGTAGACGTTCTTTTAAAACGATACAAATCAGGTGAATAAATTCAAGGACATGTAATGGTAAGGAGCCGATAAGTAAGCAAGTAAAATTTAAATTTAAAATAATATTGAATTTAAGGTAACGAATGTTTAGTTTTTTGCGTTCTTAACAATAAGGATTAAATAGAAAGGAATTTGAATTTGAATACGTCCGAGCAAAATTTTGAAGAGAGGAGGAGAACGATTATGTCTCATAAAAAAAGAAAAAGGAACAAAACTGGTATCTTAATAGGTTCAATTTATTGTATTGGTTTGTTCATATTTCTAATTCAGGCCCCCCCTGGAGAAGCTCCGAATAATCCTTATTGGTATTATGCCATGATTCCTCTGGGAGCCCTAACCATCACCTTTTTGTTTGATCATGTTATTAAATTTGATGTTTTTGATATTTCCAAAAAAAAAATAAGTTGACTGGAGTGTTCTTAAATGAATAAATTTAAAATTGCAAATTCAATCTTTGCTGGAGTCATAATTTCCACTTCTATTAAACAAAATCATTCTTTTTTGAATACAAAAGAGAACCAGTAAGGCTGGTTCTCTTTTTGCATTTAGTTCATTACAGCGTGCCGGTTAGTGCAAACTTCAGTACCATGAGCAATACAGCCGAAACGGTATAGCGGCCTTCTTTACTTTCCAGAAACCCTTTTGTCCACCGTCCAATGTCTTTAATCGCGTCATTACATTTACGAATAAACACTTGTAGTCGATTCATCTTATTTCCCTCCTTCCCCTTTCTTCAGATCCAATATAGGTTGACCGCGGCTCGACCCAACATGAACGACGTAGTCACCGCAGCCAACAAAGCAATTCTCTATCCTTTGTTCATGTTCAACATAGAATAAAATGCCGATACATGATTTCAGGGTTTTCACTTCCAAGCTGAATCTTCATTTTTGAAGCTTATACATCATATGTAGAAGAATTTGATTTATTCTCTTTAGTACGTCGTGCCTTCCACTGCCGATCTGTTGGCCGGATCCCAGCCGCTTCGCCAAACTTCACGCAGCCCAAAAAAGAACGGCTCGTATTTGAGCCGTTCTTTTAAGCTTGCTTATAGTGCTGAATGTACGGACTGTACAAGCTTTACAGCAGATGCACCGCGTCTTCTTTATCTGTTGGCAGGTAACCCTCATATACAATGTGGGATCCGACCAGCTCGCTTATAAGCTTTTCAGGATCGTAATCCGGATCTTTCAGCAGTTCATCCCGTATATCGGCCACGGCTACATATTCCGGAAAAATAATATGGCCGTTTTTCGTTTAGGCGATGATATGATCCTCGCCATTGGTAATCCAGACTTGAGGATGCTTTCGTTTCTGGACTTTCAAATACGCCATAATCTCTTCGGCCGATCGGATCGGCAACGTGGTAACGTCCGTCGGCTTCATAGCGGTATCCCGAATACATATTATTTCCCTCCAACGAACGGCAGCGGATCAACCGGATTGCCGTTGATGATGATTTCAAAGTGCAAGTGCGGCCCCGTGCTTCCGTCTGTAGATCCGCGTTCTCCAATCGCGCTGCCAGCTTGTACAGTATCGCCTACGCCCGCAATCAGCTTGGACAAATGGCCGTACGTCGTAACGTACCCGCCGCCGTGGTCAATCCGGATATACTGTCCATAGCCGGCTTTTGGATTGCTGGCTTTTTGCCAGGCGCTGAAGATCACCTTGCCCGCTTTAGAAGCCGGAACCGGCTCCCCGGTCGAACAGCCAAAATTGACGCGGCATGCAGTTTTTGTTTGCCGTTAATCGGATGCGTCCGTATGCCGAAGTTCGACGTTACGGCTCCGCTGATCGGACGTACAAACCCATTCTGGCCGGCTTGCGGAACTTCGATTACGTTATAGCCTTGCTCGACGTACATCGTGGCATACTTCATGACTTCCGCGACATACGCCGGATCTCGGTTGTAATTGTGTACCGCGCCCTCGATATTCCCGCTCGATGCGCCGCTCTTGCCTAAATAATGGGCCGCCGAGAAAATCGCGTCTTCTATGGCTTACCGTATTTTTCAGCGGCAGCCTGA